>JBPOJD010000014.1:0-49704 GCA_052033955.1 Candidatus Hydrogenedentota bacterium | reverse complement strand
CACCCGCTGGGCCTCTTCAGCCTTCTCGTGGCGGCCGGGGGCCTGTTCGCCGGTGATTTCCGGCCACGCTAATGATTCGCCGCGCGCGATCGCGCGCAGGGCCGCCGCCTGTCCGTCCGTCAATCCGGACTCGGCGCCAGACGCCATGGCAACACCCAGTACGAAGAACAGGAGGATTGCGGTCGCGGTTTTCATGGCATGCGGTCTCCTTCACTGTGCCGTGTCACACGGGCCGGAGATCCAGTATGGCAGGCAGAACGGACCTCTGTCCAAACAGGCTTTCGGCGAAGGCGAGCCATCGGGCGCCGCCGTCCAGAATGCCGCTGTCGGAGGTCACCACCGGGTCCGGCGAGTGGCGCAGGATTGGGTCGGGGTCAGGCACGAGTTCGACCTGCCACGCCCAGCCATGGGCCGCGGAGCGTTCAAGCAGGAGGCCGCGAAGACGTCCGCTGTTCGAGACCGGCGCGTCCAGGTACCACGTGACCCCGCCGGGCGCCATCTGGTGCAGGTGGCTGCCTATCGCCTCGATCGCCGGAACGGTTTCCTCCACCCTCTTGTAGGTTCCGTGGATGCTCGCCAGATCCCGGATCGCGCCGTCACACCCCCACAGCAGGATGCCGCCCGCCAACGCGCTTTCCACCGTAATGAGCAGGTTGTAGCCGTCGATGTGCACCACAGCCCCCCGGACCTCCGCCGGGGTCAGCCTGTTGGCAGCCCTATGAAGCCGCGCCTGATCGGAACAGGCGACGCGCGCAACCGCCTGCCGTTGGCGCGCGACGAGGGCGTAGCGGTTCCCCACCAGCTCCAGGGCGCTCTTCTCGGCGTATCCCCGGGTCAGCAGGAGCGAATAGTCCGCGATCGCCGCCCGCAGCCCCGGGAGTTGACCGGCGTCGAACAGCGCATCGTCTTGCGGGTGTTTGCCTCGATGATGCTGACGCTGCGGCATGTCAGGGCCGCCGCAGCCGGAAGACGCCGGGCATCCGGCAGCGCCACAGGGGTTTCAGGAAAGGCGGCGGCACGATATCCGGATGCGCGCGGCGCCAGGAAAGCCCCGGCCGCGCCGCCCACGCCGTGTCGAACACGTTGAGGTAGCGGTCCGTCATCGCTTCGACGCTGTAGCGCCCACGAACGGCCGCATGGGCCGCCCGGGCCATGCGCTCGCGCCGGTCCGGGTCCGCATCGAGTTCAGCCAGGGTCGACGCGAAGGCCGCGACATCGCCCGGCGGGGCCAGACAGCCGTTTTCCCCGTCGCATACGACCTCGGGAATCCCGCTGCGAATATCCGATACGACCGGAACGCATCCGTGCGCCATGGCTTCGAGGAGGGTCACGGGCAGCCCCTCAAAGGCCGACGGAAGCAGAAAGACATCGTAGTCGCGGTAAACGCGGAGCAGTTCAGTATTCGGCACCGCCCCGTGCAACGCAATCTGCCGCCCGCTTGCCGCGGCTCGCACCGCAGACCGCAGCCGGGCATCCTCGGGGCCATCGCCGTAAATTGACAACTCGAACGGCACGCCACGTGCCCGCAACGCATCGGCGATGCGCGGCAGGTCCAGCACCCGTTTCTGGTGCTGATCCAGGCGCCCCGCGTAGAGAATGCGCAGGGATCGGCCCGGCCGCGACGGTCTCGCGGGACAATCCGGCGGCACAGCAATGCCGTAGGCCACGGCGTGCAGTCGGTCCCGCAGGCCGGGTTGTCTGTGCGCCGCCTCCTGTTCGATGGCCGCGCTGACCGCTACCACGGCATCCCAATACGCGCCCATGCGGTCGAGATCGCCGTAGTGTTCCTCGCTGTCACTGTGCAGAATGCCCACGACGGCCACATCTTCGTGCAGACCGGGCAACGCGCAACTGTGCCGGTAATCGTTGTTGGGAAGGTAGATGCAGGGCGCGCAGGCATGCAGGTAGTCCGCCAGCGCACGCCACCGGCACGGCCACGTCAGACATCGCGGCACCGGCAGGGCGCGCGTCGGCAGGTCGTCCGGCCACGGCAGCGCATCGCGCGTGAACGGCGGCGGATGGGTCACCAGCAGATGGGCCGCAACACCTTTTTCCAAGAGGCCGCGGACGAGATTGGCCGCGAAGGTGTTGACTCCGTTTACCTTCCAGACGGGTGTGGAGACGACCACGCTGTAGGGCGCGCCGGGCACGTCAATCTCCCTTTTTCAGGTGATGCGTCAAGAACGCGTCCAGCTCCGCGAAACACCGTTCATTGTAAGCGCAAGCGTAGGCCCGCGCTGCCGCAGCGAGCTGCGTGGCCAAGGTGTCGTCTCTAAGCACGCGCACCACGGCCTCGGCAATGCCCGCGTCGCTTGAGGCAAGCAGGTAGGCCGTCTCCTGTCCGTCGGACAACCCCATCGCACCCGCCGGTGTGGCCACCAGGGGCCGGCCGTGGGCCATGGCCTCGATGGACTTGATGGACAGGCCGCTCCCGATGTGGCGGGTGTTGATAACGCACCGCGCCCGGGCATAGACCTCGTCGAGACTGCCAACCTCGCCGAGCTTGATGACCCCCGCCGCATCGAAGGGGTGCTCGCAGATGCTCCCAACCAGCGTCAGCGTGGCCTCCGGCACCTCGTGTAACACCTTCGGCCACACGTCACGAAGGAAACGGCGCATCGCCTGGTGATTGATGGAGTTCCGGGAGCCTACAAACAGCACGTTGGGCGCCTCGGGCGGTGGCCCGTGATCCGTGATGGGCACGGCGTGACCCGTTCGCAGCACGGGCGTCGAGGTGAGGCCGCGAAAGTAACGCGCCTCCTCCTCCTGAATCGCGAGGACCGCGTCGGCGCGTTCGATGCCACGGATTTCGTCGTGCACGCCGCACGAGAAGAAGGTCGGCGACATCCCCGCGCCCACAAACAGCTTGTAGCGATTACCGAAGATGTCCTGGGTGTCCAGCAGTTTCAGCACATTCTGAGGCAGGACGGCAAACGCGCGGGACATGAAGGCATAGGTCACCAAGACAACGTCGAAGGAGTGGCACGCGTGCAGGTCACGCAGGACGCCATCGAGCCGGCGATCATACCAGTCGTCGAGACCCAGGTTGTGGCGGCTCAGCCGTTCGCCGTGGCACCAGGCGCGCGCGACACGGCCGGCCCAGTACGGCGCGTACCACGGGCGCAGCTTCGGGCGACGCGGTGCGGTATAGGTAAAAGGGTGAAAGCGATCCCCCCAGTGGGCACGCATCGCATCGTCATCGCCCCGCTCGCGGTTGACGTGCAGGAAGTGGACCTCGCACCCCCGCGACCGCAGATGCTGCAGGAGGGTCAGCACCCGGATACGGTTCCCCATCGACGGGGGATGTGTGGGCGTGGGCGATACCGCAAGGACCCGGACCGGACGCCGGACAGCGGTCCCGACGATCACCTGGGGGGCCTCGAGGCTGGGTGCCGCGCTATGGTTCTCCTGCTCAAGCATGACGGCGCCCATGATGTCACATCCCTTGGGAGCGTTCCAGTTAACGCATTTTGCCGCCAAGGGTTTGCGGTAACCCGCTACCCGCTGTATAATCGCGCGCCGGGACAGTCTTCGGGGGATTTGTGCGTCCCCCGGGCCGCATGCATGCGCGTTATACCTATGGACAGCCTATGGACAGCATGGTATCGGCCCACACGGCTTAGGAGGAAAGACTGTATGAACGGCTTCTGGCGCCTTTTTTCCACATGCGGGCTGGCCGTCTTGGCTGGTGCCCTCTCCGGCTGCTCGCAGGGTGACGCGGAAGCGGTTGGAGCCAGCGGAGATGCGCCGGCGAACCTGGAGGTGCAAGCCGCGCGCCCGGTTCCTCTCGCCACGCTCGAGGGACGGCGCCTGGCATCGAGTTCCAGCCTGTTGACCAACGGCACCTTCAGCGAGGTCGCCGAGGACGGGGTGACTGCCTGGACCCCGTCCGAGGGGCTGAGTCTGCTCGGCGACAATGAAGGCGTTGATCAGTCCCCGGCATTGGCGCTTGTGCCGGCCACGGCGACCGGCGCCGTGACCCAGGCCGTACAGGTCCAGGCGGGCGGCATGTACTGGCTGCGCGGCTATGTCCGGACCGCTTCGCTGGACGGCTCGGCCGTGCTTGCGGTGCAGGCCCCGGCACAGCCTGGCTTGCTGCGCGCGGCCAGTGAGGTCTTCAGCGGCGACACGTGGTGGACGCCTGTTTCCTTTGAATTCCGTACGCCGGTGGACACGGTGGAAGTGCGCCTGGAGGTGGAATCGGCTGGAACCGGCTCGCCGGTGGCGTTTTTTGACGCCATCGAGTTGTACCGGCTCGATGTGCCGGCACCGGGCAACCTCCTGCTGAACGCCAGTTTCGAGTCCGAGGCGGGCTACACCGAACACTGGCGCAAGATTGAGTCGTTCGCGGTAGAGCCTTCGGACGACACCGCCGACGGCAAGGTTTCGATGAAGGTCGTGGTGCAGCCGGGCCAGGATCTGGACATCT
Organism: Candidatus Hydrogenedentota bacterium; assembly: GCA_052033955.1. Taxonomy (GTDB): domain Bacteria; phylum Hydrogenedentota; class Hydrogenedentia; order Hydrogenedentales; family SLHB01; genus JBPOJD01. The sequence goes on along the minus strand of JBPOJD010000014.1, from coordinate 45,275 downwards.
ATCAGGCGGTGACGGTGCAGCCCGGGGCCACGTATGAGCTGGCGGGCATGGTGAAAACCGAGGATCTCGAAGGTCCCGTGCAACTTGAGGTGCGCGATCTGCGACGGGGATACCGGGCCTTCATTCACCACAGTGAACCGCTCACCGGAACCAATGGCTGGACCTACCTGGTCACTACCTTCACCGTGCCCCAGCAGACGGACCTCTTGGCCGTCTTTCTGCGGCGTCCATTGACTGGCACGTCGGGCAAGGGCACGATCTGGTTTGACAACTACCGGCTCACTCAGTTGGGAAATCCCGGATGAACCCGGCGGCGTGCCGCACCACGGTCTATGAACCCGGCTATCACACCGGCTGGGGCCCGCGGGTGTGGCGCATGATGGCGGTCGAGGCGTGGTCGAGCCGGGGCCTCGCATGGCGCCTCTTCCTGCGCGATTTCGTCGGCCGCTACAAGCAAACCTTCACCGGCCTGACGGGAGCGGTGGTATCGCCGGTGGCTTCCGTGGCGACCCTGTTGCTGCTGAACAAAGGCGGCGTGCTGGACGTCGGCGACACCGGCGTTCCTTACCCGGTGTTTGCCATCTTGAGCCTCACGATTTGGGGGGTATTCAGCGGCGGCGTTGGCGGCGCCACCAATGCCATTGTCCTCAACGCCAGCTTCATCTCGAAGATCAATTTCGCTCGAGAGGTGCTCATCGTTGCCGCATTCGGGCAGACCATGGTGGACGTCCTGATCCGGACCGTGCTCGTGGCAATCGTCTTCGCACTGTACGGTGTCGTGCCGGCATGGACCGCGGTGTTCGCGCCGCTGGCCATCGCGCCGCTCGTGCTGCTCACCCTCGGGTTGGGGTGCATGGCATCCGTGGCGTCCGCGCTGGTGCGCGATACCGCCAAGGCCGTGCACATGGCCATCACATTTCTGCTGGTGGTGACGCCGGTGCTCTATGCCGCCCCGCAGAATGAGGTATTCGCCACGATCACCCGCTACAACATCGTGGCGAGTCTCGTGGGAACCCCGCGCGACCTCGTGCTGCACGGAACGATCGCGCATCCCGAACGGTACGCCGTGTCGTCCGCCGTGGCGGTCGCCGTGTTCTTCCTCGGCTGGCGGCTCTTTCATCTTGCAGAAGTCCGGCTGGCCGAACGGATGGGCGCCCGATGAACAACCGGCCCGCGGTCCAGATTGATGGCGTAAGCAAGAAATTCGCCCACTCGCTCAAGAGCACGATGGTCTACGGACTCAGGGACATCGCGGCCGACGCGATGGGCCGGACCCGGTCTGGCGACACACTGCGCCGCGACGAGTTCTGGGCCCTCAAGGATGTGTCCTTCTGTGTCGCGCGGGGCGAGAGCGTGGCCCTGCTCGGGCCGAACGGCGCGGGCAAGAGCACCATGCTCAAGATACTCAACGGCATCCTGATGCCCGACGCGGGGCGCGTCTGTCTCGCGGGACGTGTCGGCGCGCTGATCGAGGTCGGGGCGGGTTTCCACCCGATGCTGACGGGCCGCGAGAACATCTACGTTAACGGGTCCGTGCTCGGCCTCTCGAAACGCGAAATTGACGCGCGCCTGGACTCCATCGTCGCCTTTGCCGAGCTCGAGGAGTTCATCGACACACCGGTCAAGTTCTACAGCAGCGGCATGTACGTGCGCCTGGGGTTCTCGGTGGCCGCACACGTGGCGCCCGAAATCCTGCTGATTGACGAAGTCTTGGCCGTGGGTGACGTCGGCTTCCGCATGAAGTGCTTCCAGCACCTCCAGCGTCTGCTGGATGACGGCACATCGATCATTCTCGTGTCCCACGCCGTGAACCTGCTCTCCCGCGTCACCCACCGCGGCATTGTCTTCTCCCGCGGCGAACAGATTTTCGACGGTCCCCTGCCAGAGGGCATCGCGGCCTACGAAAATGCACTCCACCTGGAAAAGGTCGACGAAACCCCAGGCGCAAGCGAGGGCGTCCGGATCGTCTCGGTACAAACCGTGGATGCCGCCGGTGCGCCGAAGCACGACTTCGCCACCGACGACGACCTCGGCATCGATATCACGGTCGCCTGCGACGAACCGCTTCGAGATGCCCGGTTGATCGTCGCTGTGCACAGTTCGGCCGCGGGATCGCTGGGCTCGGTCTCCACGCCGTACACCGGGTTCCGCTTCGACGTCGAGCCCCCGGAAACCGTGATCCGGCTCCACCTGCATGAACTGCCACTGCTGGTCGGCGGCTACTTCCTCGACGTGAGCCTGTTCGGTCCCGGCACCCAGGATTTCCAGGACCGACGCACCCCGGCGGCCACCTTCAGCGTGACGCAACCTCCAACAGACGCCTACGGGTTCGGACTCTGCGACACCTTCAAGTTCAAGCACAGTTGGAGCAGAATACGATGACCATCGGTGGAACAGGCGAAGGCCCGCGCGGTTCCGCCAATCCAATCGCCGCAGCCGGCCGCTTTCTGCTGCGCAAGGCCTCGAAATGGTGCTTTGGTTACGACGTGTGGGCGCTGCACGCCAGGATGGAGCAGCGCCACCGTCATTGCCTTGACCGGTTGGCGGAACAGACGCGTCAGTCCGGCGCGATCGAAAAACGCCTTGCCCTCGTCGAGGCCGTAGTGCAGGCCGCCGGAGACATGCCTGATTCACTCTGGCTCTTTGGGCACCGCGAGGAGCGAATGGATGCGACCATGCCGTTTCATGATGAGACGCGGCGGGCCTTTCATCTTGAGCGCTACAGGTTTGCCGCCAGCTTCGTCGCCGGAATGGCCGTGCTCGACGTCGCCTCGGGCACAGGGTATGGATCCGGGCTCATGCGTCGGCGCGGCGCCGCATGCGCCGTCGGTGTGGATATTGATCCGCGCGCAACGGCGTACGCCCGTGCGGTCCACGGCAAGGAAGGGGCGCGCTTTGTGTGCGCCGACGGCGCGCGTCTTCCATTCAGGGACGCGTCTGTCGACGCGGTGGTATCCTTCGAGACCATCGAGCATGTTCCCGATGACCTTGCCCTGCTCGCCGAGTTCCGCCGCGTCATCCGGCCCGGAGGCCTGCTGATCTGTTCCACGCCCAACCAGTGGCCGCTGGACCAGGCGCCGCATCACGTCCGCGAGTATGACCGGGTGCGCTTTGAGCAGGCCTTGGGAACCTTCTTCACCGTGACCGCCATGCACAACCAGAACTCGGGATCCGGTTCCTGCTTCAACCGTGGGCAGGAGGCCGGTATCGTACCCACCACACCGGACAATGAATCCAACGCGGAGTGCTACATTGCCGTCTGCAGAAAACCGTGAGGTCCCGGCTGTGGCGCGGTGTTTCGGCGACACGTGGGCCGCACTGGATGACCATGCCTGGAACGCGATCTGTTCGTGGCCCCAGCACACGGGCACGGTCTTCGTCAACGGCGGCCTCGACTACGCCCTCCTCACCCGGTGGTTCCTCTGGGACAAGGTTGGCCGCAGCATGCGCCGCCTCGCGGACCCGGATGGATTCGCCGTGGAGGCCGGTGAACTCGGCTGGACTGCGGCGGACGGCGAGCCGGTCGGATCGGAAACGATCCTCCCTTGCGAATGTTCGGTGCGTCACACGCTGGCCAGGCTCGCGCGGCGCTGGCGACGCGCGCCCGGACCGGCCCCTGCGCCTATCCCGGCAGCTCGAGGGTCCGCTCGCGTGTTTCTTCCGGTCCCTACGCCGCGCACCGGCCAGGCGGCCGCCGCGCTGGTTGAAGACGGCCGAGTGCAGGTGGTGGCAGCTGCGGTGTCACACTACACCACACCCGGCGCGACCCTCGCGCCGCGCATCCCCGCCTCCCGCGAACCCGACTGGCCTTTCGTCTCGCGGCTCTACGCGGCCATTCGCGATGGTCTGGCCGCCGCCGGGACACCGCTGCTGCGCGGCGATGCCGTGTGCCTTCAGGAGCAGTTGATCACGCAGGCGCGGGAGGTCCTTCTGGCCGAGGCGATGCTGGATCACGTGCGCCCGGACGTCATGCTGGTCCATGGCGACAACCACCCGCCGTTTCAGTACCATGTATTGCTTGGCCGCCAGCGGGGGGTGCCCTCGGTGATGCTCCAGCACGGCTTGGACTGCGAGCGTCATTACCTCGATGACGCCTACGCGACGGCGATTGCGGTGTGGGGCACGGCACGCGCGGAACGCTACCGCCGGGACTCGCAGCCCCCCCCGGCCGCCGTCGCCGTAACGGGCAATCCGGAGTACGATGACCGCCGCCTTCCGGAAACGATTTGCCTCCGGGATGGCTACTGGCTGTGGGTGGGCCGGCCCCACTCGGCCGCGAAGTGCTATGCCCCGTCGCGCAGCCCCGGAGAAGGGATCACCATCCTCGACGCCCTGTTGGCGGAATGCGCAAAGCGGCCCGGTCAGCGCCTGATCGTCAAACCGCATCCCTACGACAACACGCGGCCCTATGAAGACGCCATCGCGGCGGCAGGGCTCGGCGACCGGGTCGTGATGACCGGGGAGCGGCCTCTGGATCTTTTCGACGGGGCATCGCTCGTGTTCACCGAGGACTCGACCGCAGGGCTCGAGGCGATGTTCTGGGGCAAACCGCTGGTGCATGTGCATTTCGCGCCCAGCGAACCCACGTTGCCACTGGTGGACTACGGGGCCGCGCTGCCTGGCCGCTGCGCCGTCACGCTGGCCGACAGCATCGCCCGCGCGGAAATGACTCCCGCTGCCACCGCCGGCATGCTCGACGGACAGCGCCGGTTTCTGCGCGACTTCGCCGGCCCCTGTGACGGGCACGCCGCCGATCGGGTACGCGCGTTTCTCCTGCAACAGGTGGAGGGGCAATGAACGGCACCGGGGCAATTCGTCTTGGCATTTCCAGCACTACCGCGGCCCGGGGTGGGGCGGAGGAGCACTTGCTGACGATGGCGGAAGGCGCCGTCGCGGCCGGGTGGCGGGTTACGGTCTTCTCGGAGCATGTACCGGAGACCGCGTCGCTGATCCAGGATTACCAGGCGGCAGGCGCCACGTGTCTGCCGCTGCGGATCGCTCACCTTGATCATCTCTGGGCGGCTCGCGGCCAGAAAGGAAGCTTCGCGCGGGCGGTGTGGCGGGCGGTTCGGGCCTTCCGGCGGCAGCGCCCGGACGTTCTGCTCATCGGGGTACAATGGCTGCGGCTCGGACTGCCGCTCATGGTGGCGGCAGCGCTGCTGCGCATACCCGCCGTCGTCGTGTTTCAGCTCATCGCGAGGGCCGAACCCCTGACACGCCGTGAACGCAGGATCTACCGGTGGGCCCGGTCACGCGGCCAGCAGTGGGTAGCCATCTCCCGGAACAACCGCGCGCTGCTCTCGCAGAGCACCGGCGTGCCCGAGGGAGAGATCGACGTCATCTACCTTGGGCCGCGCCATGCGCCGCAGATGGACACGGCGACCCGCCAGGCCGAACGCGAAACCCTCCGGCGGGAACTGGGCCTGCCCGGCGACGCCACGATCATGCTGACCGTCGGGCGTTTGCATGTCCAGAAGGGTCATACGGACCTGATCCGCGCGTTGCCGCACCTCGTGCACGAGTTTCCCGGACTCCACGCCGTCTGGGCCGGTGATGGCCCGCTCCGCTCTGAACTCGAACGACAAATCGCGGAATTCGGACTGGACCAGCACGTATCGATACTGGGCTACCGCGCGGACATCTCGCGGTTGCTGGCCGCGTCGGATCTGTTCGTGCTGCCGACGCGCTTTGAGGGCGGTCAGTCGATTGCGGTAAGCGAGGCGATGCTCGCCGGGATCCCGGTGGTCGCCGCGCGCGCAAGCGGCGTGGCCGAGGTCCTCGAAGACCGGGTCCACGGCCTGCTGGTGCGGACCGAGGATCCGTGTGACCTGCTCATGGCCGTCCGCTGGGCTCTGCTCCACCCAGATGAGATGACGCGCTTGGCCGTCGCCGCGCGCGACCGCGTCAACCTGTTCAGCGCCGAGGTCATGGTGCGAGATACCCTGGCGCTCCTGGCCCGTCAGGCAGGACAAGACCGGAACCCGGTGCCGTGAACGTGCCCGCCGGGAACAGGCCCCGATCCAGGGTGCTCGTCGCCACCGACTGCGCCTTCTGGCACGAGGACCGCGGTGATCGCGCGCGCATGGCCGCCCTGTGCCGCCATCTTTGCCGGAACGGCTTTGAGGTGGCCATCTTCTTCGCCGGCACGCTCGACGCCGGGGACAGATCGGTGCTTGCCGAACGCTTTCCCGGTCTGACGGTCCACGCACGACCGGCACCACCCGCGTCGAAGCCGTCGCATGCAGACGAGACTTTTCGCACACATCTCAAGCGGACACTGCCCCCGGGAACCGTTCGGGCGGTGCAGGCGGTCGAGGGCGCGATCGGCGAAGCCGTCTGGCGGATGCGTCGCCTCAACAGGGGGGTCCTGCGGGCTATCGCGGGCACACAGATAACGTTGGACCGGGCGGTGGCCTCTGAGGATACCGTGCGCCTGGCGCAGGTCATCGGTGCCGCCCCCCCCGACGCGCTGATTGTCGAGTGTGTTCACCTCTCAGGACTGCTGGACGGGCTGTCCGCCGCTCAGCGAAAGGCCCTGTGCACGATCGTTGACACGCTGGATGTCATGCACACCCGTGCGCGCCGTTTCCGGCAACACGGGAAACGGCATTGGCTGCGCATCGCCGAGGAGGAGGAACGGGCGGCCCTGAGCCGTTTTGACGCGGTCGTCGCCATACAACAGCGAGACGCCGAGGTGTTTCGCACGATGTTGCCGGCCACTACTGTGCTGGTCGTCATGCATGCCCCGCCGCTTGCGTCGGCGCCGCTTCCGGTGTACGGCCCCGTGCGGATCGTGTGCGTGGCCACCGCCGCACCACCCAATGTCCACGGCATGCAGGCCTTCCTGCGACAGGTATGGCGACCCCTGTACGCTGAGCTGAAGGAAGAAGTCGCGCTGGTGATAGCGGGTGAGGTTGGATCGCGCCTTCGCAGATCACACGACGGCGTGACCCTCCTCGGGACAGTGGCCAACCTCGCCGAGACGTATGCGAATGCGCACGTCGTGGTCAATCCGGTGCACTACGGCGGCGGACTGAAGATCAAGTGCGTCGAAGGATTGAGTCACGGCCGCCCTGTGGTTACCACGCCGGTGGGCGCGGAGGGGCTCGAAGACGCCGATGGCAAGGGCCTGTTTATCTGCACAGGCCCCGGCGACATGCGTACTGTGCTCGAACGCCTGGTCCGAGACCCTCGCGCCCTCGAATCCGCGGCGCATGCCGCGTCCAGTTACGCTGCAACGGCCTTCTCGCCCGAGGCGGTGTACGCCCCGCTGGTGGCGTACCTGCGGCACGGGACGCCCTGAAAAAGGCCCGCGGGCCCCGGACGGGACCCGCGGAACGGTCTCCAGACTATCCTACGCCTGCGCTTCGGACAGACGCACGTAGTGATCTTTCAATGCCGGGTACAAGTCGCGGAAGATCGCGTAGTACTTGCGATAGAGCGCATGGTTGGCGGCATTGGGCTTGTGGACGTCGCCGTACTTCACCCAGTCCTTGACCACGTCGTAGTCCTTGTAGATGCCGACGCCGACACCGGCGGCCACCGCGTTGCCCACGGGCGCGCCCTTCGAGGACGTGGCGAGCACACACTCTACATTGAGGATGTCCGCGATGATCTGCCGCCACATCGGGCTGTTGGCGCCGCCTTCGCTGAGCACCATCGGCAACCGCATCTTGACGCCGCTCTCGTGCATCAGCTCGAAGTTGTGCAGCAGGCCGTAGCCCGCACCTTCCATCAACGCACGAACGAGGTGCCCGCGGTGGTGGTCCAGGCTGAGCCCGAAGATGACGCCGCGGGCATGGGTGTCCCAGATGGGCGTGCGTTCGCCCATGAAATACGGCAGCACCAGCAGGCCGTTGCTGCCGGGCGGCACGTTCCGCGCCTCGTCATTCAGCATCACGTAGGCATCGCGCCCGGTCATCTTCTCCGCGGCCAGCTCCAACTGACCAAAGGTGTCGCGGAAGTAGCGAATCAGCGCGCCGCAGGACACCAGGGCCGCCAGCGTCGTGTAGTTGGTGCGCGACTTGGCCGTGTGGACAATCGTAATCATGTCGCGGGTGAACTTGGGTTCCTCATGCACCACGCCCAGCACACCGGCCGTGCCCATTACAAGCTGCGTGGATCCCGCGTCGACCGCGCCGCCTGCCACCCAGGCCGCATTGCAGTCCACGGTGCCTGCGACGACCGGCGTGCCCGCAGCCAGGCCCGTGCGCTCGGCGGCCTCCTTGGTGACCGCGCCGATCACCTCGTCGCACGGATAGGCGTCCGGGAACTTGTCCGGATCCAGCCCGATCTCTTCGATCAGGTCCGTGTCCCACTTGCGGTTGACGATATCAAAGGCAATACCGATGAGCGAGGCGTTCGAGAAGTCCGTCACGGCCTTGCCCGTGAGCTTCATACAGGGATAGTCGGCGGCCGTCTGAAACTTGTACGCTTTCTTGTAGAGATCGGGCCGGTTGTTCTTCTCCCACATGAGTTTCGCGGTGGCGTAGTAGGGGTCGATCGGGTTCGCGCTGAGTTTGAACACGCGCTCATCGCCGACGTTCTTGCGCAGCCAGTCGCACTCTTCGGTGGCGCGGCGGTCCATCCAGATGTGGGCGTTCTGCAACGGCTGAAGGTCCTTGTCCACCAGGATGCACGCCGGAGAAAGGGCGCTGATGCTGACGCCCTTGATGTCTTTCGGATTCACCTTCGACTGCTGAATGGATACCTTGATGGTGTCGGCCACCGCGTTCCAATACCACTCGGGATCGTGCTCAGCCTTGGCGCCGGAGTACTTCTCGCCGGGCGTCTTCGTGGTAATAAGCGGGTACTCGATGTAGTGCGTGCCCAGCACGACTCCTTCCGTGTCCATCACCACGGCCTTGGTCCCGCCGGTACCGACGTCGCATCCAACCAGAAAGTCCGCCATAGCTGTTTCTCCTCACGCTGGTTAACGTAGCCATGAATGCACCGCAGACATGATAAGCACGGACGCCGCCGTTGACAAGTGGCGCGGCCGCCGTCAATACGTGTCCACGCCCGGGGGCGACATCTGGTTCTTCTTGTCGACGCCCCGGCTGTAGCTGAGCATTTCCTCGAAACACGGCACGGGCGGATTCGTGCGGATGAGCCGCCAGGCGCCGTCCGTCTCGCGCCGCCACGTGTAGACAATCTCCTCGTCCCGGTCACGCGGCAGGCGCACCGTGCCGTCGTACGAGTAGCCCATCGCGCCGTCATCCCACCGGCAGGCGCGGTAGAGACTGAACATCCGCACGTCCACCTCGCCGGTCTCGGCGAAGCGGCCGAAATCCCACCAGCGGATCTGCCGCAACAGGGTCGTGCTGTTCACCCGGAAGAACCACCATTTCCACGCGCGCGCCACATACTCCCAGTGCCAGCCATTCGGGTCCTGGTACTGTTTGGAGTAGAACTCCATGATGGCGTGCCGGTCCATGGATTCAAACGCGGCCTTGAAGGCCTCGAAGCGGCCAACGATCTCCTGCGCGACCTCGCGGTGTCCTTCGGCGCCGTCGAAGGTGGGATAGTAATCCGGACTCTTCTCGGGGCGCTGATCCTCGGGGTCGCGGTAGGGCTTGACCGTGGCGCCGCCCTGCCCATCGACCGTCACCTGCTCGACCGGCATGCTTTGCCGCTGACTGAACACGAGATAGTCCAGATAGTTGACCGTCCCCTCGCGCCACGCGCGGCTCGTCGTGGTCGCGGTAACGGCATAGGTATAGGTCTTTCCGGGATCGGCCGTCTTGTCCACAAACGACGGGGTCTTGGCGCGGCCGATCTCGGGGAAGGGATTCCACGAACGGCACGCGAACGCCGCCGGGCGGTCCCGTTCCGGGGCGTGCGAGCGAAGTTCCGGGTCATCGAAGTGCTTGCCGATGATGTTCCATACCGTATCCGAGAAACCATAGGGCTTGTCAAAGCCCTCACCCTCGACACGATGAATGTGGTACCGCGCCGCGCGGGGGTCGGCGGCCCAGGTCAGCGCGATCCCCTTCGCGGTGCGCTCGGCGCGAATCTCCCGGACAGGCGCGGGGACCTCGATCCGGTAGGACTGGCGCTCGTAGAGGTTCTCGCGGTTCTGCATCACGTAGGTATGGTCATTGATCGTGGTGATATAGGCCTCGCCCTCGCCGTCGGAAGCCGGGTAATACCGGTCGAGGAGTTTCTCGTAGCCTTCCACCGAATCGCATTCACCGGGCCGGATCACGTGCGCGAAGGACTCCAGCGCCTTCGGCGGGGTCTTGGGCGGGAACAGCGGAATGAAATAGTTCTTGCACCGGTCCGGGATCAGTTCGTGCACGAGGTACTTCTCCCACAACCCGTAGGCCGCCCGCGCGAGCAGCCCTTCGTCGCCGATCCAGTCCACGTCGCGCAGGTTCTCGTGGAATTCCATGATGGTCTTGGCCTCTTTGTATTGGTAGGCCACCTTCGTCTTGGCCAACACCTGTGCGCGGGACGGAATCAGCCCGCGCTCCACCACTTCCATCAGCGTCGGGTAGATGTGATCGCGCCAGCAGACCGAGTTGTCGTAATCGAACAGGTCCCAGAAGGGCTCAAAGGGGTAGACGGTCGCGCCGGCCTGCGCGCCGAGCAGAATCATCGCGCGGTAAAGGTCCGGCGGCATGACGCGGGTGTTGTCGGGCTCCACTTGACCGAAGAGCCCGGGCTGAATCATGCGACTGTTCTCAAACCACCAGGCTTGGGGGTTGACGCCCCAGTTGCCAGTCATTCCGCCCAGCCACCACCCCTGCGTGGACGTATGGCGGGCAAGGAAACGCGGCCCGATGCACTCGTTGACCGGCACGCAGTACTCGCCGTACTCCAGTATGGTGTCGACCAGCGGCTGGTTGAGATAGTCCGCGCCGATATGCATCCACTTCATATCCTGGAGTACGACCATCAGGTGCTTGCCATGACGCGCCGCCATGGTGAGCACGTCCATCATGTAGCGCGCCTCGGGGGACATCGCGTACCGCTGCACGTTGAACGTGTCGTAGTGCTCGAAGCGCATCTCGGAGATCGTGAGACTCTCGATGCACGAAAACTCTTCCAGAAGCTTCTCGACATAGTCCGGATCAAAGGTGGCCTTGTAATGCGGATCGCCAAACTGGATGTTGGCGGGGATACCCTCCTCTTCCAGCTCGGAAAAGATGCGCCTGAACGTCTCGTAGCGCTGCTGGTGGTCGTAGTTCTCCGGTGTGGCCATCTGCAACTGGACGTAGGGCTTGATATCCTCCGGCACGGTCTCGCGCCACACTCTGACGGCCTCTTTGCCATGGCGCGAGGCCTCGCGGGCACGGCCGGCCTTGGTGGGTTCACCGTCCGGACCATCGCCAAAACGCGGCGAGGTTTGGAACACAAACAACGGTTTCTCGGGTGAAATCTTTCGGCAAAGCGCCTTTTTCTTTGGCATGTCCTGGTACTCTCTACGCATCTTCGGATGCGTTCAGTTTTTCCTGCAACGCGAGCGGAGGCCGGGACGCCCGTCCCGTCCCGTCGTACTACATTTCATCCAAACCGGGCGCAAACTTGTGGTCCCTCTTGTCCACGCCGCGGCTGTAGGACAGCATCTCCTCGAAGCACGGCATCGCGGGATTGGTCCGGATCATGCGCCACGCCCGGTCCTCTTCCTGTACCCACGTGTACACGATCTCCTCGTCGCGGGCACGCGGCAGCCGCATGGTGCCATCAAACGAGTAGCCAAACGCGCCGTCATCCCACCGGCAGCCCCGATACAGGCTGAACATCAGCACGTCCACCTCGCCGGTCTCGCTGTAGCGGCTGAAATCCCAGCGCCGGATCTGGCGCAGCAGGGTCGTGCTGTTCAGCCGGAAGAACCACCACTTCCACGCGCGGGCGACATACTCGCGGTTCCATCCGTTCGGGTCCTGGTAACGCGCCGAGTAGTACTCCATGATGCGGTGCCGATCCATCGCCTCGAAGGCCTGCTTGAACTGCTCGAACCGGTCCACAATCTGTTGCGCGATGATCCGGTGCGGCCCCTCGGCCCCGTCGAAGGTCGGATAATAGTCCGGACTCTTCTCCGGGCGTTTGTCATCGGGATCGCGATAGGGCTTGACCACCGCCTTGCCCCGGGCGGCCACGGTCACTTGCTCGGCGGGCAGGCTCTGCCGCTGACTGAACACGAGGAAATCCAGGTAGTTCACGGTGCCTTCACGGATCTCGGTGCTCGCGGTCGTGGCAGTGACGGTGTAGGTGTACGTCGTGCCCTCCTCGGCCCCGGCATCGACGAAGGCCGTCTTCTTTGTGCGGCCAATCTCGGGATATGGATTCCATGTCCTGAAACGATTGTCCTCGGGGCGCTGGTGCGGCGGAGCCACCGTGCGAAGTTCTGGATCGTTGAAGTGTTTGCCGACGATCTCCCAAACGGTATCCGAGAAGCCAAAGGGCTTGTCGAAGGCCTCGCCCTCAACGCGGTGAATATGATACTGCCGGGCGCCGGGATCGCCGTCCCACGTCAGCGCGACGCCCTCGGCCGTCCGCTGGGCCTGGATGCCGCGCACGGGCGTGGGCAGCTCAACCTTGTAGGTCTGGCGCTCGTAGAGGTTCTCGTGCGTCTGCATCACGTAGGTGTGGTCATTGATGCTCACCACGAAGGCCGTTCCCTGACCGGGGTCGGCATAGTAGTTGGCGAGCAGTTTCTCGTAGGCCGCTACCGAGTCGCATTCGCCCGGCGTGATGACCTTCTCGAAGCGGTCCAGCACCTTGCGCGGGGTCTTGGGCGGAAACAGCGGGATATAGAAATGTTTGCTCTTGTTCGGAATCAGCTCGTGCATGAGATATTTTTCCCACAAGCCGTACGCCGCCCGCGCCAGCAGGCCCTGGTCGCCGATCCAGTCCACATCGCGCAGGTTCTCGTGGAACTCGTTGATCGTCCGGGCTTCCTTGTACTGGTACGCGACTTTCGTCTTCTCCATCACCTGCTTGCGGGACGGTATCAGCCTGCGCTCGATAATCTCCATGAGTGTCGGGTAGATGTACTCGCGCCAGCAGTGCGAGTTGTCGTAATCGAAAAGATCCCAGAAGGGCTCGAAGACATACACCGTCGATCCAAGCTGTGCGCCCAGCAGCAGCATGGCGCGGTACAGATCCGGGGGCATGATGCGGGTGTTGTCCGGTTCGATCTGACCAAAAAGACCGGGCTGGATCATGCGGCCGTTCTCGAACCACCACGACTGCGGCTCGACGCCCCAGTTGGACGTCAGACCCGCCAGCCACCAGGCATACACCGAGGTCTGCCGCGCGATATGCCGCGGGCCGATGTGTTCGTTCACCGGCACCACGTACTCGCCGTTCTCGATGATCGCGTCCACCAGCGGCTGGTTGAGGTAGTCCGCGCCGACATGCATCCATTTCAGGTCCTGCAGCGCCAGGATCAGGTGCTTGCCGTGGCGCGCGGCCATATTCACGATGTCTATCGCGTAACGCGTCTCGGGCGACATCGCGTAACGCTGGATATTGAAGGTCTCGTAGTGCTCGAAGCGCTGCTCCGTGACGGTCAGGCTCTTGATGCACGGGTACTCCTTCACCAGCTTCTCGACATAGTCGGGATCGAAGGTGTAGATGTTGTGCGGATCGGCAAACTGGAAGTTGGCCGGTATGTTCTCCTTCTCGAGTTCGTCAAACACGCGCCGCAACGCGTCGTACCGGTCCTGGTGGTCGCGCGTCCGCACTTCCATCTGGAGCTGGCAATAGGGCTTGATGTCGTCCGGCACCGCCTCGTACCAGGCGCGCACCGCTTCCTTGCCGTGCCGGGTCGCTTCCTTCGCCCGGCTGACTCCCGCCGATGCCTCATCGTCGGCATCGCCAAAGCGCGGCGAGGTCTGCAAAATGATCAGCGGACGCTCCCGCGAGATCTCCCACGAAAGGGGCTTCTTGGTCTTCTTGTCGCTCTTCTTGGCCATCTCTTCGATCTCTCCCGTGACGGACGTACTGCTCGCCAGCGTTACGGGGCCGCCCGCCGCACGCGGACGGGCCCTGAACCGGTAATTGCATGACGTTACACGCCCCCGGACACCGTGTCAACGCCGAACGCACCATGGAGCCGCGATGCGACCGGGCGAAACGCATCCCGGCCGGGCGGACGGCGCGAAAACTCCACTATTCGCATTGATGATACGGTCACGCTGCCGCTTGGGAATATTCCGGAAGGATCGGCAAGCACCCCGTGTTTTCCTCAGTGAGTCCGGACGTCACGGGCCCCAGCCCATGGCGGCCATGCGAGAATACGCGTAACATCTGGGCGAAATCGTGCGTTATACAAGAAACGGGAAGCGGTCATGAGGCCAGGCTCGGCGCCGGACGCGACGGCAACCGCAATTATGGTTTTACGTATACAAACGGCAAGGCTTGCCTTTTCGAGCCCGTGCCGGGCTTGACATGACCATTCGCGCTCCTGTAGCATCGGCCGCAATTCCCGGGCGCGTCACGCGGGCAGGCGTCTATCCCGTCGCACCGCGCGATGCACTGTAACCATTAGAAAAGGGTCAGTCACCCATGCGGACGTTTTCCCGACGTGGTCTTTATGAACCGTGGTACGAGCACGATGCCTGCGGCGTCGGCTTCGTGGCCAATCTGCGCGGCCCGGCGACGCACGCGATCGTCGAGCAGGGCATGCAGGTGCTCGAGCACCTCGTGCACCGCGGGGCCACGGGCTGTGACCCGGATACCGGCGACGGCGCGGGCATCCTGGTGCAGCACCCGCACGCGTTCTGGCAGGAACAGGCCGAGGACCTGGGCATCGCCCTGCCCGAGCCCGGCGCCTACGCGGTGGGCATGGTCTTCCTGCCGCGCGACGGGGCGGACCGCGAGACCTGCAAGACCATCCTCAGCACCACCGCCGGGGAACAGGGCCAGACCTTCCTCGGCTGGCGCGAGGTGCCACGGGATTCGTCGGCCTTGGGCTGGCTTGCACGCGAAGGCGAGCCGGTCATCGAGCAGATCTTCATCAGCCGCCGGCCGGGACTGGACACCGACGGCTTCGAACGCGCCTTGTACGTCATCCGCAAGATTGCCGAGCGGCGCGTATACGAGGCGGGCCTGAAGGGCGCCGCGGAATTCTACCTTCCGAGCCTTTCCGCGCGTACGATCGTCTACAAGGGCCTCATGCTGGCCGACCAGATGAGCCGGTACTACCGCGACCTGAGCGATCCGCTGTTCACGAGCCAGCTCGCCCTGGTTCACCAGCGCTACAGTACCAACACGCTGCCCTCGTGGCCGCTGGCCCAGCCCTTCCGCTTTCTGGCGCACAACGGGGAAATCAACACCCTGCGCGGCAACTACAACATGATGAACTCGCGCGAGCGCAGCCTCTCCTCGCCCCTTTTCGGTGCGAGCATCAGCGATCTGCGCCCGATCCTGACGCCCGGCGCCAGTGACTCGGCGATGTTCGACATGGCCTTCGAGCTGCTGGTCCGCGGCGGACGTACGGTTGAGAACGCCATCTCGATGATGATTCCGGAGCCGTGGAGCAAGCACGAGAGCATGCCCGACGACCGGAAGGCGTATTACGAGTATCACGCGTGCATGATGGAGCCGTGGGACGGCCCCGCGTCCATCGCGTTTACCGACGGCACGCGCATCGGCGCCGTGCTCGACCGGAACGGCCTGCGTCCCTCCCGGTTCTGGGTGACGGACGACGATTTCGTGGTGATGGCGTCCGAGGTCGGCGTGCTGGACATCCCGCAGGAGAAGATCGTCCAGAAAGGGCGGCTTCAGCCCGGACGCATGTTCCTCATCGACACCGAAGAGGGCCGCATCGTCCAGGACGAGGAGATCAAGGAGCGGCTGGCCATCATGCGGCCCTACCGGCTGTGGCTCGACCGCAACCGCGTCACCCTGCCCGAAGACGCGCAGCCCATGGGCTGGCCCGCGAAGGAAGAGCCCCTGCTCGACCGGCAGCAGCTCTTCGGTTACACGAAGGAGGACCTCGAGGTCATCATCGCGCCAATGGGCGAGACCGGCAAGGAGCCCATCGGCTCCATGGGCAACGACACCCCGCTGGCCGTGCTGAGCCGCCGGCCGCAACTCCTGTTCAGCTATTTCAAGCAGCTCTTCGCCCAGGTCACCAACCCGCCCATCGACCCGATCCGCGAGGAAATCGTGATGTCGCTCGAGACCACGATCGGGACCGAGCAGAACCTGCTTGTCGACGCGCCGGAAAACTGCCGGCAATTGCACCTGAAATCGCCGGTTCTCACCAACGAGCAGCTTGAATTCATCGGACGCCTGAACCAGCCCGGACTCAAGGCCGCCACCATTCCCTGCCTGTTCCGCGCCGAGGACGGCCCGGACGCGCTGGAAACGGCCCTGGACCGCATCTGTGCCGAGGCGACGGCCGCCATCGAAGACGGCGCGACGCTGCTCATCCTGAGCGACCGCGGCGCGGGCAAGGAGATGATGCCCATCCCAAGCCTGCTGGCGACCGGCGCGGTCCACCACCATCTGGTGCGCGAGCAACTCCGCAACCGGTGCGGCATCATCGTCGAATCCGGCGAACCGCGCGAGGTCATGCACTTCTGCCTGCTCACCGGCTACGGCGCGGGCGCGGTCAATCCCTATCTTGCATTTGAAACCCTGAGCAGCCTGGTCCCGCGTTTCCCCAACCTCGACCGGGCCACCGCGCAGAAGAACTACATCAAGGCCATCGAAAAAGGCCTCCTGAAGACGATGTCCAAGATCGGCATCGCCACCCAGCACAGCTATCGCAGCGCCCAGATCTTCGAGGCCGTTGGCCTCAGCCAGAGCCTGGTAGACCGCTGTTTCGCGGGCACGGCCTCGCGCGTGGGCGGCATCGACATCGCCGACGTCGCCCGCGAGGCGCTCATGCGGCACGCGCTGACCTATCCCGCCAAGCACAGCCGGCTGCCCGACCTAGATCCGGGCGGCGCCTACAAGTGGCGCAAGCGCGGCGAGTACCATCAGGTCAATCCGGATACGATCGCGACGCTGCAACATGCGGTGCAGAAGAACAGCCGGGAAAAGTACCGCGAGTTCGCCGAGAACGTCAACAGCCGCAACCGCAATCTGTCGACGTTGCGCGGACTCCTGAATTTCAAGGCCGGGACGCCGGTGCCCCTCGACGAGGTCGAGCCGGTCAAGGAGATCGTCAAGCGCTTCTGCACCGGCGCGATGTCCTTTGGGTCCATCAGCAAGGAAGCGCACGAGAATCTGGCGATCGCGATGAACCGCTTGGGCGGGCGCAGCAACACCGGCGAAGGCGGCGAAGACCCCAAGCGCTTTGTGCCCGACGACAGCGGCGACAGCCGCCGCAGTGCCATCAAGCAGGTAGCCTCGGGCCGCTTCGGCGTCACCAACGAGTACCTGGTCAATGCCGATGAGCTCCAGATCAAAATGGCCCAGGGCGCCAAGCCCGGCGAGGGCGGCCAGTTGCCCGGTCACAAGGTGTTCGACGAGATCGCGCGGGTGCGCCTGTCGACTCCCGGCGTCGAGCTGATTTCGCCGCCGCCGCACCACGACATCTACTCGATCGAGGACCTGGCGCAACTCATCCACGACCTGAAGAACGCCAACACCCACGCGAACGTCTCCGTCAAGCTGGTCTCCGAGGTCGGCGTCGGCACGGTGGCGGCCGGTGTGGCGAAGGGCAAGGCCGACCTCGTCCTGGTCAGCGGCGACTCCGGAGGCACGGGCGCGTCGCCGTTGAGTTCCATCAAGCACGCCGGCCTTCCCTGGGAGCTGGGCCTGTCCGAGACCCATCAGGTGCTGGTCGAGAACAACCTGCGCAGCCGCATCCGCGTGCAGACCGACGGCCAGTTCAAGACGGGCCGCGACGTCGCGGTCGCGTTCCTGCTCGGCGCGGACGAAGTGGGCTTCGCCACGATGCCGCTGGTGGCGTCGGGGTGCATCATGATGCGCAAGTGCCACCTCAACACCTGCCCGGTCGGCATCGCGACCCAGGACCCCGAGCTGCGCAAGCGGTTCCAGGGCAAGCCCGACTACGTGGTGAACTATTTCTTCTTCGTGGCCGAGGAAGTGCGCGAGATCATGGCCGAACTGGGCTTCCGCACGGTCAACGAGATGATCGGCCGGTCCGACATGCTCGAGTACGCGCCCGAGGAAGACCATTGGAAGGCGCGCAAGCTCGACTTGTCGCGCATCCTGCACCGCGTACAGCCGTGGGAAAACGAGACCCTGTATTGCAGCACGCCCCAGGACCACGGCATTGACCGCGCGCTCGACCACGAACTGCTCAAAAAGGCGCGGCAGGCCGTCGAAAACAAGGCCCCGGTCCGCATCAAACAACCGATCCGCAACGGAAACCGCACGGTCGGCACCATTCTGAGCAGCGAACTCACCCGGCGCCACCGCCTGGGCATGTACACCGGGACCCTCCCCGAGGATACCGTCTGGATCGACTGCAAGGGTGCGGCAGGACAGAGCTTCGGCGCGTTCGTCATCAAGGGCGTGACGCTCTGCGTGGACGGCGAAGCCAACGACTACGTCGGCAAGGGCCTGTCGGGCGGCAAGATCATCGTACGGCCGCCGAAGGAATCGAAGATCGTGCCCGAGGAAAACATCATCATCGGCAACGTGGCGCTCTACGGCGCGACCTCGGGCGAGGCCTATTTCCGGGGCATCGCCGGGGAACGGTTCTGCGTGCGCAACAGCGGCGCGTGGGCCGTTGTCGAGGGCGTCGGCGATCACGGCTGCGAATACATGACCGGCGGCCGCGCCCTGATCCTCGGCAAGACCGGCCGCAACTTCGCCGCCGGCATGAGCGGCGGCATCGCCTTCGTCTACGACGTGGACGGCCAGTTCCGGTCGCGCCTCAATACCGGCATGGTGGACGCCAAGGACCTGCATCACGACAGTATTGCCGAGGTCACGGACATGCTCGAGAAGCATTACCGGTACACCAAGAGCACCATCGCCAGGCACGTGCTGGACAACTGGGAGACCGAAAAACACCGGTTTGTCCGCGTGATGCCGCGCGATTACGCCCGCGTGCTGCGCGAGCAGCAGATTCGCGAAGCCGAGGAGATGACCCATGTTCGTCAGTAAAGAAAAAGGGTTCATGTTTTTTGACCGCGAACTGCCGCCGGATGCCCCGGTCGAGGACCGCATCAAGCACTACGACGAGTTCAGCGGCCAGTTCAGCCAGGACAAGATGCGCCAGCAGGCCTACCGCTGCATGAACTGCGGCGTCCCGTTCTGCATGTCCGGCTGCCCGCTGGGCAACATCATCCCGGACTTCAATGACCTGGTGAAGGAAGAACGGTGGCGGCAGGCGATCGACACCCTGCACTCGACCAACAACTTCCCCGAGTTCACCGGGCGCGTGTGCCCGGCGCCCTGCGAGGCGTCCTGCTGCCTGGGCGTGACCGATCCCCCGGTCTCGATCAAGCTTATCGAGCGCGCCATCATCGACCGCGCGTGGAAAGAGGGCTGGGTGCGGCCCCAGCCCCCCGAGCAGGAAACCGAAAAGTCCGTGGCCGTCATCGGCTCCGGGCCGGCGGGACTGGCCGCGGCCCAACAGCTCCGCCGCGCCGGCCACAAGGTGGTCGTCTACGAGCGCGACGACGAGCCGGGCGGGCTCCTGGCCTACGGCATCCCCAACTTCAAACTCAACAAACACCTGGTCCAGCGTCGCGTCACGCAGATGGAACAGGAAGGCGTCCAGTTCCGGTGCAGCACGGCCGTCGGCAAGGACGTTGATCCCAATGCACTGGCCGAGGAGCACGACGCCGTCCTGCTGACCATCGGCTCGACGCGTCCACGCGACCTGCCGATCCCTGGCCGCGAATTGAATGGCGTCCACTTCGCCATGCAGTTCCTCACCCAGCAGAACCGCCGGGTCGCGGGCAAGCCCGTCGAGGGCGACATCACGGCCACAGGCAAGCACGTGGTGGTCCTGGGCGGCGGCGACACCGGATCGGATTGCATCGGGACCAGCATCCGCCAGGGCGCCCAGGACGTGTTCTCCATCGAGCTGCTTCCGAAACCCCCGCTGGATGTCAATCCGGATACGCCTTGGCCCCTGTGGCCGCTGGTGTTGCGCACGTCGTCCAGCCACCAGGAAGGCGGTGAGCGGGACTGGAGCATCCTCACCAAGGAGTTCATCGGCGACGCTGACGGCAACGTCAAGGCCATCCGCGCGGTGCGGCTGCGGTGGAGCGCACCGGATGCCGCCGGACGCCGCAGTTTTGAGGAGATCCCGGGCAGCGATTTCGAGATTCCGGCGGACCTGGTGTTGCTGGCGCTGGGCTTTGTCCACCCCGAGGAAGATGTGCCCGGCCAGCTCGGCCTCGAACGCGACCCGCGGGGCAACGTAAAGGCCGCCTATGACGGCCCCGGGGCCTATAAGACCAGTCGCGACAAGGTGTTTGCGGCCGGCGACGCCCGGCGCGGTCAGTCGCTGGTGGTGTGGGCCATCCATGAAGGCCGCGAGGCCGCCCGCACCATCGACCTGTACCTGATGGGCACAACGGACCTGCCGAGCGCGACCGATCACGGCTACGGGGTGGTCCAGATCGCGTAGACCCAATCACCGGCGAAAATCGTGTAACGAGAACACGCCCCGGCTGTAGATAGGGAAGGTTCGGGACCCTCGCCGGGGCGACCAAGCCTTTGACTTCGGCCGGGGCCGTTGATATACTCGCACGCAGGCTCGTGCCAACGTATTATGAACACAGCTTTAGCGCAGGAAAGGGCATCAACGCCATGAAACACCTGACCACTATTTCGCGGGTACCGTCGCAAGCACTGGACATCGATGCGCCGACGTCGGCGATTCTCCAGTTCCTGGTCGCCGTGCTGCAGGCGCTGGTAACGGTTTTCCAAGCCAAAGAGGCCGACGACTCTCTCTAGCCGCTCGCGTCCCGCGCGCGTAATTTGGAGGATGCATGAAACACATCACACGCATCAGCGCCGTTCGTGCGGACGCCTACGGCGACTTCTTGAACGCCATATGGCGGGCTTGGCAGGACTTTCTTCAGGCCAAGAAGGTCGGGCTTCTCTAGCCAAGTGTTTGCTTGCGTTGCTTTCGAGGCCGGGGACGGGTGTCCCGGCCTTTTTCGTTAGGGATACACCGCACCAAGCGCGACACCGCGCCGTCTGCTGAGCGGGGACCATGATCACCGGCCATTATTCCTGCATTCGCACCACGGAACTGGACGACGTGCCCGTGTTGCAGCGTCTGTACGAAAGGCCGCTGCCGTCGGCCGCGTTGATGGACCGGCGCCGCGAACCCATTCAGCCCACCCGCGATGAACTGCGCGAAATCCTCCGCCGCGAGGACGCCCACGCGCCCAGTCTGTACACCCTCGAAGACCCTGCGGGCGAGATCCGGGGCTTCTGCATGTTTCGCGAGGGCACCCAGGACCTGGCGGCGGCCCAGGCGATGATCCTCTTCCTCGACGAAGCGACCTACGACACGCCGTTCGCGGACGAGGTATTCGACCACTTCTCGCGCGAGGCGTTCGTGCGTAAGCGGCTCAACAAGATGGTAGCGCACTGTGCCACGTATGAGGAGGCATTGCGGCGTTTTCTGGTGCGAAGGGGTTTTGTGAGCGACGGGGTACAGCGCGACGCCTTCTTCGGCGGCGGGCGCTATCACGGAATCGAGAACCTGTCGCTTTTCCGGCGCGATTTCATGGGAGACAATGCGTGAAGGTACTGGCATTTCTGCGGCGGGCGGAGCGTGACGACCTCGACACGGTGGTGGAGTGGATGGAGGACCCGGACTTCCAGCTCTTCCTCTACGGCGATCCCGCCCGGTCCCCCAAGCAGGTCCGCGAACGCATCATCAACATGCTCGGCCGCACGGCCAGCAACATGCTGCCCAGCGGCATCTACCTCATCATTGACCATCGCGAACACGGCCCCGTGGGACTGGCTGCCTTCCAGAGCATAAGCTGGCGCAACCGGTCGTGCAGCGTGGACCTCTACATCGGCCGCAAGGACCTGCGCAGTTCGACCGTCGCGGCATCCGCCATGTACCGCGCCCTCGAGTACGCCTTCGACGAACTCAACCTGCACCGGGTCGGCGCCTACATCTACTCGTTCAACCGGCCAAGCTGGCGGCTCATCGAGCGCACCGGCGCGGTCCGCGAACTCACCTTGCGTGAACAGGTCGCCCGCGACGGACAACTCCACGACATGTACTGCTACGGCCTCCTGCGCGACGAATTCGACGCGTTCCGCGCGCCGTTCAAGGACGTGCACGGCCTGTCGCTCGCCGACATGGTCGCCGAGATGCAGCGTGCGGCCCAACCGCCGGAGGCGGTCACGTGACGACTGTCTTTCTGGTCATGCTTGCCGTCCATCTCGGGCATTCCATCCTCGCCGGATGGCGCGCCCGGTCGGACCGTGGCAAGAAGCTGGACATGCTGCTCGTCGTCACCCAGACGCCCATCTTCGTGCTGGGCATCGTGCTGGCCTGGCGCGAAGGCGCCTTCAGCCGCGCCCTCGTGTCGCCGGGCTACATCGCTCTCGGGCTGCTGGGCGGCCACCTCATTTTCGGCCTCTCCGTGCTGGCCACATACCGCTCGTGGCGCGCGGCACTCGAAATGCTTGGCCAGCTCGGCCCGCTGTGGCGGTATGTCGTTGACAACCCCACCGTCCTCATGCGCGTCATCACCGCGAGCGTCGCCGAAGAGGTGATCTACCGCGCGGCCGCACAGCCCCTGCTCATCCGCTTCGCGGGCGGCGCCGTCGCGGGCATCCTTATCACGGCCATGGTCTTCTCGCTCGTTCATTCACACTTTTTCCGCAACACCGCCATCGTATCGGTGGAATTCGTGGCCTTTTCCGTGGCCCTCGGGCTCTTGTACTATCTGACCGGCAACCTGACCCTTGTTGCGGTCATCCACGCCGTGCGCAATACGGAGATCCATTTCCTCGAAGACACGCTCGAACGTGAACACGGGACGGCGCCTCAACCGGCGGCCGATGCCTTTGACCAGCCGGCCCGGGAGTGCCCCTAAGTGACTAGCAACAACGACATCGTGCGCGTGGAGCAGGTCAACAAGACGTTCTTTACGCGCCACTTCTTCCAGCGGGACGAGGAGTCCGGCCGGCGCAAGCTGTATGACCGCAAGACCGTTCACGCGGCCCGCGACATCTCCTTCAGCATCAAGCGGGGCGAGGTCTTCGGCCTTCTGGGTCCGAACGGCGCCGGCAAGACCACCACGATCAAGATGGTCTGCGGGCTGGTGCGCCCGTCGAGCGGGGCGGTATTCGTGGACGACCTCAACGTCGAGCGCAAACGCCTGACCGCGCTCCGGCGCGTCGGCGTCGTGCTCGAGGGCACGCGCACCAGCATCTGGCCCCTCACCCCGCTCGAAAACCTGCACTATTACGGCAACCTCAAGGACGTGAAGGGCAAGATCCTCCGGACCCGTGCCCGCGAGATGCTCGAGTTCATCGGCCTGAAGGACAAGATGAACATCCCCGTGCGCCACCTGTCGCGCGGCGAGAAGCAGAAGCTGGCCATCTGCATCGCGCTCATCGCCGATCCGCCCGTCATCCTGCTCGATGAACCCACCACCGGGCTCGACGTGCAGAGCGCGCGCAACATCAAGGACAAGGTCATCGAAATGACGCGCACGCAGGGCAAGAGCGTGCTGGTCACCACGCACGACATGCACGTGGCGCAGGAACTGTGCGACCGCATCGGGATCATCAACAAGGGCCAGCTCATCGCGTGCCATCCCACGCGGGAACTGCTAACCATCTTCAGCGAGTTGACCTACGAGTTCCTCATGGACCGCTTCCCCTCCGCCAATGCGTGGGATGATCTCCCCGGCGTGGCCAGCGTGACGGTCGAAGGTCGTGAAGAAGGTCCTGTTCTGGTGGCGCATCTGGATCCTGCTCCGGAATCGACCTCTGAGGGGCTGTATGCGTTGACCCGCCGCCTGCAGGAGCTGGGCGTGGAACTGCGCGGCATTCAGCAGAAACAGCACAGTCTCGAAAGCGTTTTTCTGCGCCTTACCTCGGAATCGAAGGTGTTGGGATAGATACCGCGCCGCCCGCGGCGGGCCGCGCGATAAACAGAAGACGAAACGCACGCACAACAGGAAACGACATGGGATTCTTCCTGGTCCTCAAAGCAGAAGTCATACGCAGCTGGATCATCATGCGGCGGTACTGGTTTGCCACGCTCGTGGGCATGGTGCTCGGCTACGGCATGCTGTTCGGTCTGGTTGCGGCCCTGGTCTACAACCGCGACGGTCTGGAGCAGTGGGCGGCGCAATTCCTCGAGAAGGCGCTGGGGTTTATCATCGGCATGTTCGCGTTTGGCGTGGTGGGCATGTTCAGCCAGGGTCTCGAAGGGCTGGCGCGCACCGGGCAGCTTGAGCAGCTCTACATGAGTCCCCACGGCCTCATCGTGAACTTCTTTGCGCGCTCGCTGGTCAGCGCGGTAACCGCGGTACTGTCGTCGAGCGTCATGCTGTGGGTCGCCTCCTCCGTGCTCGACGGCCAGCTTCACGCGCAACCCGGCCTGACCTTTCTGTTGCTGGCATTGACCTACCTCAACCTGATCGGCTTTGGATTCATGGTCGGCGGCCTCGTGCTGGTGTTCAAGCAGACCGGCCAGGTGGCCCGGCTCTTCCAGATGGTGCTGCTCGGCCTGGCGCTCTTCGTCACTGAAAACATCAGCGAATGGCCGCTTGCCGCGCGAATGATCGCCCACATCATGCCCGTCACCGATGCCGCGATCTGCCTCAAGTACGCCATTATCCAGGGCGAATGGCCGCCGCAGGAGTTCCTGGGCTTTCTCGTCCTGAACTGTGTGATCTGGACCACCGTCGGCATCACGCTGTTCCGTGTGATGGAAAACTGGAGCCGCGACAAAGGCACCCTGGGGGCGTACTGATGCGGTCCGAGGCCTTACACCGGTTCGAGCTGAACGGACAGCGCTTCGCCATCGACACCGAGACCTGTTTCTGCTTCGAGTGCGACGCCGTCTCGTGGGATGTGCTCGAGTACTATCCGGAGACCCCGGTCAACGCCATCGTCACGCGCCTGCGTGATCGCCACCCCGAGAAGGAAATCCTCGAGGTGGTGGGCGAACTCGAATGGCTGCGTTCAACCCGCTCGATACTGCCGCAGCACAAGCCGGAGGACGTGCTGAAGTCCTTCGAGATCAAACCCGGCGTCCGCGCGATGAGCATCTGCATGCCCGCGCCCGTGGGCGCCGAGACCAAGGCGCGCCGCCGCTGGATGGCCCGCGGCGACAGCAGCCCGGCCCCGGCCGCGGACTGGCTCGGCGCCGCGGTCACGCTGCTTTTCAGCCGGTCGGGCGAACAGAAGGCCCTCGACCTCGAGCTGGTGGCGGATGGCGCGCTGTCCAGTCCGCAGGACGTGGCGCGCTACTGCCGCGAGGCAGCCAACCATGCGCGGCTCGCAGGCAAACCGCTCACCATCGCCGTGCGCGTGCGCAACATCGCCCACCAGGGACTGCCCGGCGCGCTCCAGGGACACACCCTGAGCGTGCGGCTTGAGCTGGAGCCGGAAGCGGTCGAAGAGCGCCTGGCGGCCCTGTCCAAGGCCCTGCAGGGGCCGCTCAAGCGTCTCGCCCAGGTGCTGCAACCTTCCGAGGGCCGCAACGGCGGCCGGATCATCCTCCGGCCGGATTCGCCTGATTTCGCCGGGGCCGTGCCCGCGCTGGACGAGGCCGGGTTCGCGGTCATCGAAGTCGATCTCGACGACACGTATGTGGCCCACCCGGAGATCGATCCCGGCCTCATGCTCCCGGCCATCGGCCAAACCGCCATGTATTACGCCGAGCGCCTGCTCAAACACCATTATTTCCGCCTGGATCCCATCGCGCCGCTATTCTGGCGGATCTACCAGGGCCAGGGCGTGGCGCGATTGGACCCCGCGGGTGTGTTTGCCCTCGCGGTCGATGCAAACGGCGTCGTCTACCCGTCCCTTTCGTTTGCGGCACGGCAGTGGTGCGCGCTGGGATCGGTGCCCGAGGCGCGGATGGACAACGAGGCCGTGAAGGATTTCGAGGATGTCGGCGCCGTCACGACGCCGGCCTGCATCCGCTGCTGGGCACGCCACCTGTGCGGGGGCGGATCCGCCGCCGTTCACCAGGCGCTCACCGGCTCGTTCCGTCACCCGCACACGGCCTGGTGCGACGCGCAGCGCGCCTGGATGCACGCCGCCGTCGCCGCCTTCAGCCGTCTCGCCGCGGCAGGCGTGAATTTCACCCGCCTGTACAACGCCCTCGGACGCGCCGTCCAGCCGTCGCTCTTCACCCTCGTGCGCGCGGCATTCCGCATGCACATCGGCCTGCGCGGCATCGAGGAGGGCGACGCCGCACGCCTGACGGAATGGGAAAACTGGAGCGAGTCCGCCTACTTCCTGTTCAACGAGACCGGCCTGCTGCTGGCGACGCGCTACGACCGCGAGATGGATGCCCTGCACCCGCGCGGCATGGACCGCGAGCTGGTGCTGGTACGGCGCGACGGACAGCCCTTTGGCCTGCTCAAGATGCGGCCGGACAAGACCCCCGGCCTGGCCCACGTCGCCCTCTTCATGAAGGACGAGGGGGATTACGCCGCGGACCCCGTGCGCAAGAGCTTCAAGACCATCCTCAAGGAGGTTGGGGGCCAGCAGACGCTCCGGCGGATGATTGTGCCGGCCGCGGCCTACGAGACGGCCTTGCAGGGTTTCCTGGAGTCTCTGGGGTTCCGCCGCGAAGGCACCTGGCGCGAGGCGCTCTTCCTCCATGGCCGCTACCATGACGTCCACGCCTACGCCATTGCGCCCGCCGATCTCTAGGCCGCCGTCTGGCGGTACCCGGGCACGCGGAGGAGCAGGATGCGGGGCATAAAACGGCGCGTTTTTCGTTATACCTTCCGGCAGGCGTACAATGGGATCTTTACAGGACGGAAGGGGCCACGTGCAGCATCCATCAACCGTTGATCCGAAGGCCAGGACGGTACTTCAGGTCGTCTTTCTGACGCTTTTCCTCGATCTGGCCAGTTTCAGCATCATCTTGCCGCTGTTTCCGGCCATGCTGGACCATTACCTGGGCCACGACGGCGCGAACGGCCTGCTGGGCGATCTCGTGCGCTACCTCGAGGGATTCGGCAGTGTGGCGGGACTGCGCGGCGCCTTCGGCGTCGCGGTGCTGTTCGGTGGCGTGCTCGGATCCCTCTATTCCCTGTTGCAGTTCGCCTGCGCACCCGTGATTGGGGCGCTGTCGGACCGGGTCGGGCGCCGCCCCGTTCTACTCATCTCCACGGCGGGACTCGCGTTGAGCTATTTCCTGTGGGGCTTTGCGGGCAGTTTCACGCTGCTCGTGCTGGCGCGGATCCTCGGCGGCATCATGAGCGGCAACATCTCGACCGCGACCGCCGCCGTGGCGGATGTGACCGATGCCCGCAGCCGCTCGAAGGGCATGGCGCTGGTCGGTGTGGCCTTTGCGCTCGGGTTCATTTTTGGCCCGGCGATGGGCGGCCTGCTGGCCCAGGTCAACCTGCTCGACTACTGGCCATCGCTGGCCCGTCTGGGCGTGAATCCGTTCAGCGTCCCCGCCTTTCTGGCGTGCCTGCTGTGCCTGCTGAACATGCTGTGGATCGCCGCGCGTTTTCCCGAGACGCTGTCGCGCGACACACGGCAGCAACCGCGTCCGCGGCGCAGCGCCAACCCCTTGCAGCTCTTCCGGACCCATGCCTATCCCGGCGTCACCCGCGCCAACCTCATCAACTTCATCTTCCTGACCGCCTTCTCCGGCATGGAGTTCAGCCTGACCTTCCTCGCGCACGAGCGCTTTGCCTACGGTCCGCGGCAGAACGCGTACATGTTCATCCTGATCGGGGTGCTGCTCGCGGCGGTGCAGGGCGGCTATGTCCGCCGTCTGGGCGCCGTGCTTGGGCCACGACGGGTGACGGCCCACGGTCTGCTGCTCACCGTGCCCGGCCTGGCGCTGGTGGGCCTGGCGTGGAACGGCACGATCCTGTATGCCGGCTTGGTCCTCCTGGCCTGTGGCGCCGCCATGGTGTTCCCGAGCCTGACGGCACTGGCCTCGCTCTATGCCCCCGGCGAGGAGCAGGGCCGGGTGCTGGGCGTGTTCCGGTCCCTGGGTGCGCTCGCCCGCGCCGTGGGACCGCTGCTGGCCTGCCTCATGTACTGGCGGCTCGGGTCGGCGGCCACGTACTACATCGGCGCGGGGCTGGTTCTTCTGCCCTATCTGATGACCCAGACCCTCCCCAAACCCCGCACGGGAGACGCCGTGGACGCGTAACGGCGGAAGGACGGTCCGGCCTCCTTGCCTATTTACCCGGCGCGGGGTACAGTTGGGCGCAGCCATGCATGAACCGGTCTACATCCTCGGAATATCCGCCTTCTGGCCCGACAGCGCGGCCTGCCTGCTGCGCGACGGGCGGGTGGTGGCGGCCGCCCACGAGGCCGTGTTTTCGCGGCAGCGCGACGAGCGCCACTTCCCGGAGAACGCGGCGGCGTTCTGCCTGCATCAGGAGGGCATCACCCCGGCAGACGTCGCGACCGTCGCGATCGGATCCTCCCCCTGGCGCGATGTGGCGGCCCTGTTCCGCACCTCGCGTACCGACACCCTGGGTTCGGGATGGCGCGCTATCCGGCACTCGGGCGCGGTGCTCGCGCACCACGCCGTGCTCCACAAGGCCCTCCGGCCCTTGGGCTACCGGGGCCGCATCGCCTACACGCCGTGGTATACCGCGCACGCGGCCGCGGTCCACGCCAGCCCCTTCGAGGAAGCGGCCATCCTGGTACTCGACGACACCGCCGGACCCGCCACGGGAGTCTACGGGCGTCACGTCGGCGATCGCCTCGAGGTCCGGCTCCTGAGCGACCTGGGCGCGCCACAGGCCGAGATGACGCTGGCCGCGATGGCGCGCCGCGTCCGCGACGCGACCGGACAGAACCGGCTGGTGCTGACGGGATCCGTGACGCTGCGCGCCCAGCAGATGGCGAGCCTCGTGCGCGAGCGCGTCTTCGAGGACGTGTGGATCCCTCCCGCCCCGACCGCTGCCGGCACGTGCATCGGCGCGGCCCTGCACACCTGGGAAATCATGACCGGCGCCAGCCTTCCACACCCGGAAGGATTGCACGGCGGCGCGTTGGGACCGGGCTTCCGGCACGAAGCCGTCGCTTCGTACCTGGAAGAAGAACGTATCCCGCACACGCCGTTGCGGGACGAATGCGACGTGCTGGACGCGGCACTGGATCTCTTGGCGGCGGGAAGGCGGATCGGATGGTTTCAGGGGCGCCAGGAGTTCGCCACGTGCGCGATGGGCGGCCGTCATGTCTTCGCGGCGCTCGGAAGCCCCCACGCTGACGAAGCACCCGAGGCGCCGCCCCACGCGTTTCCCTCGGTGGCCGTGCCCGCTGACGCCGCGGCGGAACATTTCGACCTCCCCTACGCCAGTCCTTCGGGCCTACTGGTGGCCCCGGCACGCGGCGTTGTCCGTGACCGGCTCCATGCCCTGCGCCCTCACGCGCAGGCGGACGGCCCCGTGCGCATCCTGACGGTCAAACGGGACCACGCCCCGCTGCTTCACCGCCTGCTCGAGGGCGTGAACGCCCGGACAGGCTACCCGGTCCTGATCAGCACGACCCTCCGTGCACCGGGAGGCGCCATGGCATGCACCCTTCCGGACGCCTATGCCGCCCTCATGCACGGACCGCTCGATGCTGTGTTGCTCGGGCCTTTCCTGCTGGACAAGCGTCAGCAGCCGCCACCCGAGGACGATCTCGCCTGGCTGACCCGCAACGTGGACCAATAAGAAAGGCGTCCCGAAGGACGCCTGGCGGGAACACATGGACCGGAGACTACGCTGGAAGCACCCCTTTGTCCTTGAGGTAGCCCAGCACCGCCTCCGTGCAGGCCTCCAGCGACTTCTCGCCCGTATCGACGATGATCTCGGCGTTGTCGGGCTCTTCATAGGGCGCGGAGATGCCGGTGAACTCCGGGATCTGTCCGGCCCGCGCCTTCTTGTAGAGCCCCTTCGGGTCGCGCTCTTCGCACACATCCAGCGCGCACTTCACATAGACCTCGATAAAGTTGCCGTCGCCTGCCGCGGCGCGCGCGATATCGCGATCGGCCCGGTAAGGCGAAATGAAGGCCGTCATCGCGATCACGCCGGCATCGATAAACAGCTTGGAGACCTCGCCAATGCGGCGGATGTTCTCGGTGCGGTCTTCGGGCGAGAACCCCAGGTTCTTGTTCAGGCCATGGCGGATGTTGTCGCCGTCGAGCACATAGGTGCGGCAGCCGCGCTCGAACAGCGCGTTCTCCACGGCATGCGCCAGCGTGGACTTGCCGGAGCCCGAGAGCCCCGTGAACCAGATGACCACCGCCTTGTGGCCATTCAGCCGTTCGCGGTCCTCTTTGGTGATGTCCGCGTGGTGCCACGTTATATTGGTTGCCTTGACTACATCTGCCATCGTTGGTTCCTCTGCTGGTTGGCCGCGCTTAACGGAATGGGGCGCGAGTATAGCATGCGCCGCCGGAACGGCGCACATGCCCGCTCGGGGGCGCTAACATCGGCAGTGCTGGGTTGATTCCGGTCCGCCCGGAATTTTCCTGACCCCGCGCCGGTTGTGGAGGGTGTTTGGACCATGACAGGGAGACACACGTGGCGTCACCGGATGCACCGGATCGTTTGAAACGCGAAATTGGGCTCGTTCCGGCGCTGATGATGGGCCTGGGCTCGATACTTGGCACCGGCATCTTCGTCAGCATCGGCCTCGCGGCCGGGATTGCCGGGCCATCAATGACTCTCGCTCTCGTAATTGCCGCAGCGGTGGCCACCTGCAACGCCCTGTCGTCGGCACAGCTTGCCGCGGCCCATCCCGTCAGCGGCGGCGCATACGAATACGGCTACCGTTTCCTCAGTCCGTCCCTCGGATTCCTCGCCGGATGGACCTTTCTGCTCGCGAAGTCCGCGTCCGCCGCGACGGCTGCCTTGGGCGCTTCCGGGTACCTGCTGACCACTCTGGGACTCGAGGCCTTCCCCCGGACTGCCCTGGCCTTCATCATCGTCCTGGCGTTCACCGGGGTTGTGCTGGCCGGCGTGCGGCGGTCAAGTCACCTCAACACGGCCATCGTCTCGGTGACGATTCTTGCCCTGGCGGGCTTCAGCGCGGCCGCCCTGTGGCATCAGCGCGACGCCCTTTCCCTCGCTGCCTTCTCCCCGTTCTTTCGCGGCGGGTCGGCTGGCGCCGTCACCGCCAACGTGCTCCACGCCACCGCGCTCCTGTTCGTCGCCTACACCGGCTACGGCCGGATCGCGACGCTCGCAGAGGAGGTCACCGACCCCAAACGCACAATCCCCCGTGCGATCATCGCCACCCTGGCGGCATCGGCCCTCCTGTACGCGCTGGTCACGGTCGCGGCGATCGGCGCGGTGGGTGCGGACTTCCTCTTCGAGGCCACCCAGGGCGAGGCCGCACCCCTCGAACTGGCCGCACGGGAGATGGGTTATCCGGTGCTGCCCGTGCTCGTGGCCATCGGCGCCGTCACCGCGATGCTGGGCGTCCTGCTCAACCTGATCCTGGGGCTGTCGCGGGTGCTGCTTGCCATGGGACGGCGCGGCGACATGCCAAGCGGCCTCGCGCGGCTTGACCGCAACGGCAGCCAGCCCTGGGCCGCCATCCTTGCGACCGGCGGACTGATCGCCGCACTGACCCTCGTGGGCAGCGTCAAGGCGACGTGGTCCTTCAGCGCGTTCACCGTGCTCATCTATTATGCCGTCACGAACGCGTCCGCCCTCTTCCTGCCCGCCCGCCTCCGGCTCTTTCCGCGCTGGATCCCGCTCGCCGGACTGGCGGCCTGCATCACACTCGCGTTCTGGGTCCCGTGGCAGGTCTGGGGCACCGGGGTGCTCGTCCTGGCCGCCGGCATGGCATGGCGCACGGTGGCCCATGCTTCGTCCGGCTCAGCGCGGGCGGGATAGTTTGTGGGGCCCCATGGCGTCTCACACGGACGCGGCGCCGGCGATGCTCACGATTGCGAAGCGGCAACACGCTCCCGCGGCGCACAGTAGCACGAACTGCCCGGCCGGGCTTCGACGCGCTTCCAGGCCGCGTCGAGCTTCGGCGCGATCGTGGCCGCCTCGTCGGTCCGCCCCTGCGCCTCCAGCGCCTGCATCAACCCAAGCAGTGACCAGCCGTTGTTGGGATGCCGCACCTGATCCTCGCGGTAGAGGGTTTCCGCCCGGGCATAGTCACCCTGCTCCATCAGCAGCGCGCCCATCGCATGCCGCACGGGGATCATCCAGCCCGGCGGCTCATCGTAGATGAGCCGGTCCTCGGCTTCGATGGCCTTCCCGAGCGCGGCCCACGCATCGTCGTACCGGCCCTCGCGGTACGCGAGTTCACCGTCGAGCATCAGCCGTCCGATCGGCAGCACGTCGTGCGCCTTGTTCGCAAAGACATACCAGTCCTCGGGCACGTGGGGAATCTGGGCCTCGAACTTCGCTTGCTCCTCGCGCGATTCCTCCGTGCGGCCCAACGCCGCCAGCGCCACACCGCGCGCATAGTGATGATTGGCCAGCATCATCGGCCGCTTCGCAGGCGGCGCCTGCTTCGCCAGCACGTCCTCCCACTTTCCGAAGCGGATCATCACGTGGTACGTCGTTGGCATGACCCCTTCGATGACGGATGCAAACGCATCCAGCTCGGCATCGGGTACCGACCGTTCCAGCCGCTGCGCGGCGGCCAGCGCTGGCTCGTAGCGGCCTTCCATCATCGACGCGTAGGCAAGAAAATGCAGGTTATGCGCGTGATACAGGTAGTAGAAACCCGGAGGCGTTCCGATCTTGAAGAACGCGTCGTCCGCCTCGACGGCGGCCTCGTTGGCTGTTACGGCGTCTGCATAGCGGCCCACGCGGGCATAGGTGTGCGACGGCATGTGGACCAGATGGCCCCCGGCGGGAACCCGTGTCAGCAGCCGGTCCGCGGCGGCCTCGGCCCCGCCAGGGTTGGGCCCCGCCTCGAGCGCGTGAATGTACAGATGCGCCGCCTGCGGATGCGACGGATCCATCTCCAGGGCGCGTTCAATCGCCGCGACAAAGGCCTCATTCTGACCCTTGGGCTTGAGGTCTTCGGTCCAGTAATCCCACGGTTGAAGGTTCATGAGCGATTCGGCGTACATCACCGCGACGTCCGGGTTGTCGCCGAACTGCTCATAGACCTTCTTCATCTCGCGCGCGAAGGCCTCGTCGTAGGGCCGCTGCTCCTCGGGAACAGGCCAGGCCGTGCGGGCGGCCACGGCATGCACCAGTGCCTGCTCCAGTTCCGTCTCGGTGTCGAGCAGGCGGATGGCCTGTTGCGCCGCCTCATGTCCCGCGCGCCACTGCTCCTCGGACACCTCCGTATTGTTCAGATGCATGCCGTTGGCGTATGCAATGCCCCACCACGGCATCGCGGCCTCCGGATCCAGCGCCGATGCCTCTTCGAAGGAACGTATGGCCTCACCGTGATTGAAACCGTAGAGGAGCATGAGACCCTGGTTGAACCACTTCTGGGCCGTCTCCGATCCGGTGGTAATCTCAACGTGGTGCACGGCAAGTCCTTCGACAAGCCGGGACCCGGTCGCGCCGGGCGCTCGCCCGGCCCCGGCCTGGGCCGCGACCGTTGGCGTCAGGACTGCCAGGATAACCATCGACAGCATCCCGGGAAGCCACATACTGCGGATTGACGTGTTCATGGGTGTACCCTCCTGTCCGTTAGCGCTGCTCGGGGAAGTAACACGTTCGCGAAACGGACTATTCGAGGGATCACGGCTTCAGCCAGGTCTCGAGCCAGGCCACGGCGTCCTCCTGGGCAGCGACAGGCAACGAGTGCGGGATGTCGTACCACGCGCAGCGGAAATGGTCGGCGTGACCGAGGGACCGGTAAACGTCGCCAATGATGGACTCGGCATCCTTCATGCCCTCGAGCGTGAAAAGGGCATCCCGGCGGCACTGCATCACCATGAGCGGACGCGGCGCGCTGAGCGTCACCACATCGGGCAGGTCCAGCCACCGAACCTGGCCCGGAATGTAGACCATCCACGTGTGGCAACCGATGTGGTCGCGCAGCAACGACCGGTAGGTCGTCATCCACCCTGCCACGACGGCACACTTCACCCGTGCATCGAGCGCGAAAAGGTGCGCGGCGCGATACCCGCCGATGGACAACCCCATGCACCCGACGCGGCTGGCGTCGACCTCGGGACGCGCCAACAGTACATCCAGACTGGCACGGTCGCCTTGGAACAGAATCCCCGGCCACGTCGCCCCCGCGGCGAGGATGGTCCGCGCGACCAGCTCCTCATGCTGCCAGGCGAAGGCGTGATAGGCGCGCACATAATCGTCGCTCCCGGGACGGTGGCTGCGCAGCGCTTCCGTGAATCGAGGCGGCACGGCATCCGGATCGAGGCGTTGGGATCCGAAATAGAACGCATCCGGCACCAGGACCACGAAGCCCCGGCGGCACAGTGCGTCCGCGTAGGGCCTTCCACCGTAGGATTCCTGAACATGCGCCCGGAGCGGCTCGGAGGGATCTTCGGTGCTGGTGATCTTCTCCTTCCCGTGGTAGTAGAACCCGCCGTGGTCGTGCAGTGCCATGACCGCGGGCGCCGGCCCGGCCAACGCGTCGGGAATCAACAGAAAGGCCTGTGTCGCGCGGTCAGGGGTGACGGCGTAGCGTACGAGGTGCCGGGTGTAGCCGTCCATGTTGACCGATTCCAGGATCTCGGGCTCTGGCGGGACCGGCTCAGGGGCGTAACACAGGAGATCGGCCATCTTGGCGCGCCCGCATTCCCGCCACTCGTCGACGCTGGACCAGGATCGCCCCAGCCAGGACAACGCGGGCCGCTTTGACGCCAGTGCCGCGAGAAACTCATGGTAGCCGCCAACATCGCTCACCCGACTTGCCTCCTGGTTGATCCGCACGACCGATGCTGCGATAGTGGTGCGTCGCTCTGACCACGCACCGTTGCGTCATTATGTACTACGGAGAACCCGTATGAAAATGTGGTCGACTGGCTCGATGGTCCTGGTGGCCACCCTGCTCCTTGCCTTCGAGGCATCTCCGGCAGAACCATGGCTGGCGCCGGATCAGTTTGGCAGTGTGTGCATCGTGGTGGCGGCGTCCGCCTCGCTCAGCGAGCAGACGGCCGCGAAGGAGTTCCAGAATTGGTGGGAACAGTGCACCGGCCATACGGCCCCCGTCGGGACCTCCCCGCGCGACGGCAGTGTCGCGGTATGGATAGGCCGGACCGGTGTGCCCGACGCGCTGTTGGCGTCCGTCAACCTTGACGGCCTGGGCGATGACGGGCTGTGCATCCGAACCGCCACGCCGCGCGACCTTCTTGTCGTGGGCGGCCAGAAGCGCGGCACACTGTACGGCGTCTATCAGTTCTTCGAGGACTACATGGGCGTTCGGTGGCTGGCGCCCGATGCCACCTATATTCCACCCGTCCGCAAGAGCATCCCGCCCATCAACTTTCGCCACGTTCCCCCATTCCAGTACCGCGATACAGATTACTGGATGTTCGCGTGGCATCCGGATTTCGCGGTCAAGCACCGTCTCAATGGGAACTATGTGTTCCGTATCCCTGAGCACCTGGGCGGGAACATCGAACCCGTCAACGCCACAAGCAACACGCTCCTGAGCTTCCTTCACCCCGAGGAGTATGGCGAGACCCATCCAGAATACTTCTCCGAGGTGAGGGGTCAGCGCATCATCGTGCCGCAGGACACCCAGCTCTGCCTCACGAACCCGGACGTGCTTCGCATCGTAACCGGCAGAACCCTGGACATGCTGCGCCAAAGCCCTCCCGACAGGCATATCGTGACCATCGCCCAGATGCGAACGGGCGCGTTCTGTGAGTGCGCGGGGTGCCGTGCCGTCCGCGACCGCGAGGGAAGCGACAGCGGAGTCTTGCTGGAATTCGTCAATCAGGTGGCCGACTCGGTGGCCGCCGAGTTTCCGGATGCCCGGATCAAGACGTCAGCCTTCGGCCCGACGCTCCAGCCTCCCAAGTCCGTTCGGCCGCGCCCCAACGTCATGGTCGAGATCTGCACCGAGGGATGGGAATTCTCCCGGCCCTATCCCGACTCATCGGACTCCGACACGCGTACATTCCGGAAACACTTGCAGACCTGGGACCGCATGACCGACGCCCTGTTCGTGTGGGACTTCACCCAGAACCGCTCGTCGTTTCTGCAGCCGCATCCCAATGTGGACGTGCTTCAGCCCAACGTGGCCTTCTTCGCGAGAAGCGGCGTTACGGGCCTGTTCGCCCAGGGATCCCGGTCGCCGCACAGTGATTTCGACATGCTCAAGGCGTACATTCTGGCACACGCGGTATGGAACCCCGACGTGGATGGCAACGCGCTGTACACGGAATTCATGGACCTCTATTACGGCGCGGCATCCCCGTACCTTCGCGAGTACTTGGACCTTACCAAATCCGCTGTCCTGGACACGGACTGGAAGCTCACCGCGACAAGCTCGATGGAGTGGGTGACCTTCGATCTCGTCGAACAAGCGAAGGCGCTGTTCCGCGAAGCCTACGCGGCCGTTGGCGACGACGCTGTCCTGCGGCGGAGGGTGGATCACGCCTATCTGCCGGTGCAGCATGCGGCCCTGGTCTGTCCGCCCAAGTTGGAGATGCTGGACGACCGCTATCTCGTCACGCGACCGCCCAGTCAGACCTTTGACGAGTACTGGGACATGCTCATGGCCTACGGGGTTACCCACAACGGCGATGGCCCGCTCCTGGAGTTCCGGGCGCAGCTCAACGGGCAGACCCCGCCGCGCAGACAGGAAGTGCGCATCCAGCGCATAGAAAACAAACACTGGGAAGTGCATGCCTCGGACGATCTCTCGGGGGCCATCGTCTCGCTGCGCGCCAAACGAGCCGGACTGGATTGGTTCAGACCCGAGAAGGCAGTCGGCGGCGCCTCGCATAGGCTGCAGGACTGGGAAGTCATGGACCCGGACA
This sequence comes from Candidatus Hydrogenedentota bacterium, assembly GCA_052033955.1. Lineage (GTDB taxonomy): Bacteria > Hydrogenedentota > Hydrogenedentia > Hydrogenedentales > SLHB01 > JBPOJD01. The sequence goes on along the minus strand of JBPOJD010000014.1, from coordinate 8,302 downwards.
ATCCCGTGCGAGAGGAGGCCATCGGCACACCGTACACACTGGTCGCGCAGACAAGCGAACGCCTCACCTACGAGACGCGGCTCGACAACGGACTCGTCGTACGGCGCACCGTCATCCTGGAACCGCGCGCAAACGAAGTGGCGCTGATCTTTGAAATGGTCAACACGGGGCATACGCCGCTGATACCACGCGTCAAACCGCACCCCGAGTTCTGGACACAGGGCGACTACCCGCCGGAATTCTGGGTGGAGCGACACGGGACATGGCGAATGCATGGCGGACCGGCCCACATCCTCCAGCGAACCGGCGGCGGCATGATCGCGCCCGATGACGTGACCCGGTGGGCGCTCCATATCCCCGGCAAACGTCTGACGCTTGTGAACACCATTCAGGCCGGCGAAGTGCAGAATCTGTTCTTCTACTTCGACCTTGACCGCCAGGTGGCCAACCTCGAGGTTGTGCCCCTGCAGGCGCCGCTCAACCCCGGCGAAACGCGCACCATCCATCTTTCGTACAAGTTGTCGGAAAAACCACCCCGGTCCCTGTGATTGCCGGGTCATGCTCTCCAGGAGGTGATGAACATGTTGGCCTCAGCCGTGTTAGTGGCCGCAACGGTCCTGTCTGCGGGAGATGGCGCTGCGCAGCCGCTGCCGGTGATCCCCACCATTGTCGAACGCATCACTGACAACGCGGCGGTGGGCGTCATCCATGGATGGCAAAGCAATCATCTTCTGAAATACCAAGGCGTTTTGTATGCCGACGGTCGCGTGGATGACCCCGCCGCGAACAATGAGACGTCCATCGGAGTGTCGCCGGGCAGCGCATGGACGTGGGGCGGCGCGTTTTTTCGCCGCATTCCCGGCGGGCAGTGGGAGCAGGTGCGAAGAACTCTCGAACCGACCTACCTTTCGCTCATGGCGCCGGACGGGCGCCTGTGGAACCTTGCCCCGTCCAGCTTCGATACCGCCGAGGTCATCCGCATGGTCAACCCGCTGGATTTCTCAACCTTCGAGGTCGTGTACAACGGCACGTGTTCGTACATGGGCGCCGGTATGAGTCCGGAGGGCAACTTCCTGATCCTTCACGCCGAATCGAAGGACACCACGGCCTTTAATCCCAACGCGATTGTCAGTGCGTTCTACGATCAGTCAACGGGACAATGGCACAAACAGCGATTCGTGACGCCGGAGGGCCGGTACGGGTATATCGGCATCCTCCTCCGGGGAAGACGGGCGCTGGCGGTGCTGAACTCGTCTATCAGTGACCCGAAGGCAAACCCTGATTTTCCGCACTGGTCATGGCGTCATGTGCGCGTGGCGAGTTGCGAGGATCTGACCAGCGAGCCGTGGCAGAATCGCGGGTTCCTGATGCCCGAATACGGCGCCACATCGCTGCAGGACTTCATCGAAGGCCCCGACGGAAACGGCTATCTGGCCTATTCGCACGGGGGCGCCGACACGATGGAAGCCTGGCGCACCACCCCTACTCCGCACTACATCGCCCGCATCGGTCATGACCTCAGCACCGAGGTGTTTGCCACAACGATCGATGCCAGCGCAACGCGGATTCTCCTCGACAGCAAGGGGAACTGGTATCTGCTTGGCCGCGCTTCGGACTCGGAGCTTCATCTCTGGGCGATCGACCCGGACAACGGGTTCAAGCCGACCCGCGAGTACATCCTGCCTGGAACCAGAAAGCTCGAAGGGTATGTCATCCACCCGCTACGCCCGGATCGCTTCGGGGGCGAGGACGACGGCGACACGATCCACGTCATGTCGGCCCGGTATGTGGATGAGAAGGGGCAATCACCCGCCTCAGGGGAAAAAGCCCACCACGCCGAGCTGTGGTACGCGAGCTTCCGCCTGCCAACGGAGTGACAGAGGTCGCATCCATCCAACACACGGCCCGACAGGATACCGTTCACTCACCGCGGAGCATTCAGGAAGGTCCCGGCCGTGTCATGGAGCATCGTCGCGGCGGCATCGATCGCGAAGTCTTCGTCGTATTGCCCCAGCGCCACCTTCTCGGCAAGCACGCGGGCCAGCACGTGGCGGACCATGATGCTCTTGGCGTAGGCCCACTCGACACAGTAGGCATCGGAGAAGAAGCCTATCTGCTTGTTCAGGGGCAGCATGTCAAGGCGCTGCGCAATGATGGGCGCGATGGCGCTGGGATGGAAATTGTGCCACCAGTAGCCCGCGAGCGAGAGATTGGGCAGTTCGCGGCACAGCGTGCAGAGCGCCTGGTTGGCGTGCAGCACCGCGTTGAAGCACTGGAAACGTAGGCCGGGATGCCGCGCAACCATCTCGGCGAGCTGCTGAATGGTCTCCTGGCGCAGGCGCGCGCCGGTTTCGTGCGGCAGGGGTTCCGCACCCAGGCTGAACTGGAAGACGACCCGCTCCCCGCAACGCGCCTCCAACAGGCTCAGGAACTGTTCATTCACGTACGACGCGTAGATCCCGCGCTCAGCCGGTCCCGCTGCCGCACGGCGCTGCAACGCGGCCGCCATCTCGGCGCCGGTCACGCTCCGGTAGTCCATATCCGTGGACAGGTGGGTGGCGATGCTGCCGATGCGTTCCGGCAAGGCATCCACGTACCACTCCAAGGCCTCGTGCACCTCGTCGAGGGTCGTGATGGTGCGCGCCGTGGCCGCACGGCCGCCAGCCCCAATCGGCGCGGGGGGGCCGGGTTGTTGCCCCCAGCATCGCTCCAGCTCGTACAACGCGGTGTCGTATTCGCCCCACTGACAACGCGTGAAAAATCCCCACTCGAGCGCGAACGACAGCAGGTCGTCGTCGCGTCCGGTCTCGCGGCGCGCCCACTCGGTGCAGGCATGCCGGATGCCCGCGCGGCGCAGAATCTCGCGGTGCCACGCGGCATCATCCGCACGTTCACGGATGCGCGCATCCAGTTCCCGCCAGTTCTGCGCGGTAACCGGATCGTGCCAGTCATAGAGATCGGCGAGAATGATGCGAATGCCCCATGAGATGCCCGTCGCGCGCACGTGAGGAAGGTATGGCAGGGCCTCCTCGATACGCGCGTGCGCTTCGGTGGTCGAGGGAAAGCCCGGATACTCGGTCAGACGCGCGCCGGAAGGACACCCCGCCGCGTACAGCTCGCTCACCGCCATATGGTAGAGAAGGATGTCGTGCAGCCCCGCGGCGCCCAGCCGGCCCGCTACCAGATGCGTATGGGCGTCCACCAGCGGCAATTCGCGAAGACGGCCGTATATCCTTGCCGCGATGTCCGTCATTTCTCTGGGGTGTCTCCATCCGGGGCGACGACGATCTCGATGCCCCGTTGCCGAAAGGTCTTCAGCAGGGCCGGATCGGCCTGGCTGTCGGTGACGATGGTGCTCACGGCCTCGACGGGCGCGGCACGGTACAGCGCGAAGCGGCCAAGCTTGCTGTGGTCGGCGACAATCGTCACCCGGCGCGCGCGGCACACCATCGCCGCCTTCAGCTCGGACACGGCGGACAACGGTGTGCTCAGACCTTCTTCGGCGGACAGCGCATCGGCGCCCAGAATGGCGCGGTCGACGATGAGCTCCTCGACCCGGCGTACGGCATCCACCCCAAAGGCCGCGCCAGCCGCCCGGTTCACTTCGCCGCCCAGCAGGATGATCGTCACTTCGTCGTGCGGCGCCAGGGCCTGCGCCACATCCAGCGAATTTGTCGCGACGGTCAGCGCCTTGCCGCCCAGATGACGCGCCACCTGAAACGTCGTGTAGCCGCCGTCGATGAACAGCGCCTCGCCCGGCTGAACCAACTGCGCAGCCGCCCGGCCGATGGCCTCCTTCTCGCGCGGATGCGAGCAGCGGCTCTCCGCCAACGTGCGACCCACGAATATCCGCCGCACCGGCCGCACGCCTCCGTGAGTCCGCTGCACCAGGCCCTCTTCCGCTAACCGGTTCAGATCGCGGCGGATGGTCGCCGGCGACTTGCGCATCAATCCCGCCAGGTCCTCGACCGAGGTCTCGCCCTGGGCGTCGACCACTTCCAGTATCCGGTTCCAGCGCTTTGGTATAATCACGGCTCGGCACTCCTGTTATGCGCCAGACTCTAGCAGGAGTCCGGCGCCAGGTTCAACTTGGAACGGAAAACACGCATGATATGCGCGGTTATGCCGCGCAATAAGCATGCAAAGCTTGAATTTGCGCCGCGATCTGTGTATTACTGTCGCCGGTCTGCAACATAACCCTGCCCCGCGCGGCAGTCTGGAAGGAAACAGCATGGCTTTGGGAAAAGACGTCCGGCTGGCCCGGATTCTGGGCAATCCGCGCCGGCGGGTGCTCACCGTTGCGGTCGATCATCTGATCAACTATCCCGTAGGACTCCCCGAGGGATTGCGCGACATGACCCCGACCCTCGCGGGCATCGTCGCGGGCGGCGCCGATGCCGTGACGATGAACAAGGGCATCGCGATGCGCTACATGGCGCCGCATGCCGGGCAAATACCGTTGATCGTCCAGTCGATGGCCCTGCGCCCCGGGGAACCGGACTTCGCCGACCACGCCACCGCCGAGGAAGTGCTGGCAATGGGCGCCGAAGCGATCGCCGTATCGATCTTCGTCCACTGCCGGCAGGAGGTCACCTTCGCGCGGCACTTGAGCGCGGTGGTGCGTGCCGCCGAACCGCTCGGCTTGCCGGTCATCCCGCACATCTACCCGCTCAGCAGCGGCGACGAAGGCAGCACGGTGGCCCATGACGCCGAACATGTATACTATGCGGCGCGCATGGGCATGGAGATGGGCGCCGATGTCGTCAAGGTGCCGTTCACGGGCGACGCGGCCAGTTTCAGGGACATCGTCCGCCAGACGGCCGTGCCCGTCGTAGCGGCAGGCGGGCCGCGCTGCGACAACATCGAGCAGGCCGCCGAGATGCTCCAGGCCGTGGCCCGATCCGGCGCGGCCGGGGCAACCGTAGGCCGCAACGTCTGGGGATTCCCGCCCGTCGCCGATACCGTGCGCTACCTGAAGAACGTGTTCGTGGAGACCGCGGCGGTCTGAAAGCTCCGCGGCCTGTCTTGATCGGAAGGAAACCGGACAGCCATGAGTGCATTTCCCGCGGATTTTGTATGGGGCGCGGCGGCCGCCTCGCAGCAGATCGAGGGCGCGGTGAACGAAGACGGGCGCGGGCGCTCGATCTGGGACGTGTTCGCCAAGGAGCCCGGCAAGGTCTGGCTCGGCCAGAACGCCGACGTGGCGTGCGACCACTACCACCGCTGGCAGGAAGACGTGGCGCATATGCGCGCCATGAAACTCGGCGCATACCGCTTCAGCATCGCCTGGCCGCGCGTGATGCCCACGGGCCTGGCGCCCGTCGAGGAACGGGGCCTGGCCTTCTACGACAAGCTCGTGGATGGCCTCCTCGAGGCCGGCATCCAGCCGTGGGCCACGCTGTTCCATTGGGACCTGCCCTACGAGCTGCACTGCCGGGGCGGCTGGCTTAACCGCGACAGCGCCGACTGGTTTGCGGACTATACCCGCGCGGTCGTGGACCGCTTGGGCGACCGCGTGCGGCACTGGTTCACCTTCAACGAACCGCAGGTATTCGTGGGCCTGGGCTACGAACGCGGCCAGCACGCCCCCGGACTCACGCTGCCCTTTCACGAACTCCTCCGCATGGGCCACCACATCCTGCTCGCCCACGGCAAGGCCGCCCAGGTGCTGCGCGCCGCCGGACCCTGCGAGATCGGCTTTGCCCCCCACGCCGTCATCCACATGCCCGCCACGGACGCGCCCGAAGACCTCGACGCCGCGCGCGAAAAGATGTTCGCATTCAGGAAGACCGCGTGGAGCAATACCTGGTGGTCCGACCCGATATTCTTCGGCAACTATCCCGACGATCTCCTCGAACAGTGCGCGGGCGAGCTGCCCGAGATCCTGCCCGGCGACATGGAGACCATTCACCAGACACCCGATTTCTACGGCGTCAACCTCTATGCCGGAAGCTACGTGCGTGCCGGCGCCAACGGCCCCGAAGACCTCCCGTGGTCGCCCGAGATCCCGCTCAACGCCTTCAAGTTCGTCGTCACCCCCGAGGCCATGTACTGGGGAACACGCTTCTACTACGAACGCTACCGCAAGCCCATCGTCATCAGCGAAAACGGCGCCTCCTGCACCGACTGGATCGCGCTCGACGGCACCGTGCCCGATCACCCGCGCATCGACTTCACCGCCCGGTACCTGCGCGAACTCAAACGCGCCATCGACGACGGCGCCGCCGCCCGGGCCTACTTCCACTGGAGCCTGCTGGACAACTTCGAATGGTCCGAAGGCTACAAGGAGCGCCTCGGGCTGATCTACGTCAACTACGAGACCCAGCAGCGCACCTGGAAGCAGTCCGCGCACTGGTATCAGCGCCTCATCGAAACCAACGGCGGCATTCTGTTCGACCAAGGTTGATCGCGACCTCCCACCCCTGCCCAGCCACGTCGATACGGTCCGCCCGGGACTATCGGGGTCGAGTGCCAGGAGGACGGGGAGTATGTCAGATGGCGACACGGAGGATTCAACGATGCCACCGCGACAAGCCACACGCTGCAAGAGAACATGCCGCGGCATGGGCCGCCAGGATTGTTCGGCCGGCGGTGGTCCGCGTTGCGCATATTGAGAGGCTGTAACCGAATCCGTTCACACACGCAAGGGGCTTCTTCACAATGGACATTCCTCGGATCTTCACGATCACTGAAAGTGCTCACCGCATCCACAACCCGCTCACACCCGAGAAGCTGGCCACCCTCGGCGCGGCGCTGCGTCTGGAACCGGGAGCCCGGGTACTTGACCTTGGCAGCGGTTCGGGGGAAATGCTGTGTACCTGGGCACGCGATCACGGCGTTACCGGCACCGGCGTCGACATGAGTCCGTTGTTCACCGAACAAGCGAGACTCCGCGCCGCAGAGCTCGGCGTCGCCGACCGCGTCACGTTCATCCACGGCGACGCGGCCGGCCATGTCGCTGACGAAAAAGTCTGCGTGGCAGCCTGTGTCGGAGCTACCTGGATCGGCGGCGGCGTCGCAGGCACTATCGAGCTTCTGGCGCGAAGCCTCCGCGCCGGCGGGATCATCCTCATCGGCGAGCCGTACTGGCGGCAGTTGCCTCCGACGGAAGAGGTTGCCAAAGGAAGTCTTGCCAACGCCGTCTCCGACTTCCTCATGCTTCCAGAACTCCTCGCGTCGTTCGGCCGCCTGGGCTATGACATCGTTGAAATGGTTCTGGCTGACCAAGACGGCTGGGACAGATACGAGGCCGCCAAATGGCTCACCATGCGCCGGTGGCTGGAAGCCAATCCCGACGACGAACTCGCGCACGAGGTTCAAGTTAAACTCACCTCGGAACCCGGGCGCTACTCCGCTTACACGCGTGAATACCTGGGCTGGGGTGTCTTCGCGCTGATGCCGCGGCGATGAGAAGTTCAGCGTCCCTGTGCAGGCCAGCGGAAGCTCCGCAGGAGGAGGACGGTAGATGCTTCAATTCCTGGTGAATCAATTTGAACACATGCACTGGGCCAACCAGAAGGTCATAGACATCCTCGGGAAGAACGGCGAGGCACTGGATGAAGCCATCAAGATGATGGGCCATGTAGTCTCGGCTGAGCACATTTGGCTCTCGCGCATGCGGGGTCAAGACCCTGTTCTTGTGCCTTGGACCAGATTGACCCTCCCTGAATGCCGGGAATACACAGCAGCCCATCGTGTCGGCTATCTCGACATAATCCGGCACCTCAATGAGGAGCGATTTCGCGAGTCAATCTCATTCCTATTGACAAATGGAAAGGCCATGTCCTCTACACGGGGAGATATCCTGTGCCATGTTCCTATCCATGGCGCGCATCATAGAGGCCAGATCCTTCGACTAATCTCTCAGAACGATATTAAGCCTCCAGCCATTGACTATGTCCTCTACAGCATGCAATCTGCTGACCGATAGATCCCTTATCCCCTTCGCTCTTGCCAGATGCCCCGTTGACACAAACACTGGCAATTAAAGGGACACACAACTTAATTGGGTAGGGTTGTGCAACAATCGCGTATTGCCCGCCGACAGGCCGCGGCCAGGAGCGCGGCCACCTCCTCAAGGCGCTGCTCCGGCGCCATGAATTGGGCAGAGAGTGCGGGGCCGTCAAACTCGGTCGCGTTCCTCAACGTGGAATCCTCCCGGCGGGCTCTCGGGCGGTGGCGTGCCTCCCGTAAACTGGTCCACGTACAATGAGAGTTTCCAGCCGGCCAGAGGGCCAAGGAGACTCGGAGATGTCGAAGAGAAAACGTCACAACGCGGAGCAGATCGTGCGCAAGCTTCAAG
>JBPOJD010000028.1:0-5561 GCA_052033955.1 Candidatus Hydrogenedentota bacterium | reverse complement strand
TGAAGCGCCGGGGCACAAACACTGGCAGGAGCCGCAGGATGCCTTCTCCGGCCTCAAAGGTCTGGCGAATGGTGTGCGCGGATTCCATGCGACCCGTCTCCTCGTGGTTCAAACCAAGGACGTGCTGACGTCTCAAGAAAGTTTACAAATGTAAAGTCCCGTCTGTCAACCGGATCAGCGAAATTCGACGGCAAAAGGGGTTTTTCGTCGGATTCCCGCTACTTGACATATGTAAACTCCCGCTGGATACTGTACCCATGAGCCCCAAGGTCCCACCGCGCGGCACCGCGCCGCGCCCAACACTCCAGGATATCGCCGACCGCTGCGGTGTTTCCCGTGCGACGGTGTCCGCCGTGCTGAACGGCAAGGCGTGGGTCAGCGAGAAGACGAGAGACCATGTGCGGCGTGTCCTGCGCGAGGAACGCTATCAGCGCCATCTCATCGCGGACTCGCTGTCCGAACATTTCTCTCGCATGGTCGGCGTCGTCGTCGGCGATATCCGCAATCCCTTCAACACGGAGTTCATATCCAGCCTGCAGGACTCCCTGGAGGACAGGGGATATTTCATCGTCCACCATGGTACCGACGAGAGCTACGAGGGCGAAAGGAAGGCGTTGCAGGCGCTCCAGTCCTACGAGTTTGGCGGGTACGTTGTGGCGCCGGTGCAGGAGGGGCGCGCTCACGACCACATCCGGCGAATACGCGATGCGGGCCGGCCGCTGGTCACCATCGGCGAGGTGCCGGGCCTCGAGACGCACGTCGTTGACTTCGATGATCGGCGAGGGAGCAAGGAGGCGGCGGATTATCTCGTCGATCACGGGCACCGGAATATTGTCTGTCTGGCGGGACCCGACACCTCGCTTTTTGCGCGGCACCGGGTGATGGGATTCGTGGAGAGTCTGCTGGGGCACGGGTTGAGCGTGGACGACCGGCGCACGGTGTGGGCGGGCGCTTCCTTTGCAAACGGGTACGAGGCCGCACGCGAGGTGCTCGCGGTCAGGCGGGAACGGCCGTCGGCGCTGCTCTGCTTCAATGATCTGGTAGCCATCGGGGCCTACCGGTGTGCCCAGGACCTCGGGCTTCGCATACCGGACGACCTTAGTGTCGTGGGATTTGATGACGTGCCGCTCGCCGCGGTGATGGGGCCGCCTCTCACCACGGTCGCCACGTTTCCGCGCGAACTGGGACGGAACGCCGCGGAACTGTTGCTGGGAGAGTTTGAGGACGCGACCCGCCACGGCTATGTGCGCCGCGTGACACATCCCAAACTTGTGGAGCGTGCGTCGGTCGGTCGGGTCACGGCACGCGCAACAAGGAGTTTTCGATGAGCACGGTAATCGATATCACGGGAAACTGGCGTCATGGAAATGAGTATTCGCCGTGCATCAGCGTGCGGGAGCCCGCGCTTCGCGAAGGCGCACAAGCCGTGTTCGAGCAGACACTGCGACTGGTGAAGGGGACCTATACCCTCGAGCTGGTGTATGACCCGAACCTCGACACGGGCCACGGGGACGCGCTGGGCGGCGCGTTCAGTGGTTTTGAGGGGCTGTCACGTGACGACGCCGCGGTGTCGCTGACGTTTGAGCAGCGTGATCTCGATGGAGGGCCCTATACGGCGCGGCACGTCTTCAGCGTTGATGCGGACGAGGGCGTGGTCACCCTGCACCTCGCCCTGGCGAACACGCGGCCGATGCAGACCCGGCTCGCCGCGCATCAGCCGCTGCCCGCGAGCGGGCGTTTTTTTGCGGTCCCGTCGCGGTTGCCGAGCGGGCTGCTCGTGGCGCACGGCGTTCCCTTCCTGATGCGCGGCTTTCAGTCGTGGATTCAGCCGTGGTTGTGGCGCGATCGTGATCACAACGCCATGGCGTTCTGGGGAGAGATCCACTCCTACCCGGTCGAGATCGCCGATCCGGAATCGCTGGGCATGCAGTTTTTCGCCTACGGCGCCCAGGTAAGAACCGCGCATTTTCTTGGAATGATCCACAACATCGATATCGCCAACGGGTCATGGTATAGCCCGAAGGGGGACCACGGATTCTCGCATTTTGTCGGCGACAAGGCCGGTGAGATTATCGTCGTCTGGAAGGAGGGCGGATGCGCGGTGGTCCCGCTGATCTTTGGGTTCAACCTCTGGTATGGGCATCCGTGGGACCTGACCTGGCACAACTCCGAATGCAGCGCGCCGGGCGGCGCCAACTATGATGCTCGCATCTTCCCCGGGTGCGACGACCACCGCGATCGCATTCGCGAGGGCGTCTGTCTGGCGGACGGCGTCCGGCTGATGGGGGCCAAGAGCAACAACGCGCGCTTCATCTTCTCCCTGGATCTTGCCGGCCGGTGCGTGGAGTCGATTCTGTTCCGTGGTGTCCGGGAACTGCACGATCATCCTCTTATCAGTGCGATTACCCTTGAGACCGATGTGCCGGCAGCCAATCTGCCCGCGCTGCCGGCGGTCACGGCTGATTCACCGAACCTGCGGCCGGTAGGCCTTGACGCGATTGAGCAGGGGACGTACCGGGCCGGGGTGGAGCGCATCCAGCACGCGCTGTATACCTTTGTGGACGACCTGCCGGTGTTGGAAGCGCCCGACATTCCAGAGGGGTACTTTGGTCCGGTATACGACTTCAGGGGAACCCCGGAGGCCGTCTATGCCGCGACGTATCTTTACCGGAACGGGCCCGAGTCGGCGTCTCACATAGGCGACACGGGGTCGGGGTGTTCGTCGCCGGTGTCGCCGGGTTGCTTGACGGGCGGGTACAAGATGGGCATGGGCGTGTGGTACCGGCACGACACACCGTACAAGAGCTTGACGGAGTGGTTCCGCCGGTATCAGGAATGTGTCCCTGGGGCCTTTCCACTGCGGGGCGAGGGATGGACCCGCGGCATCGGCGAATTGCTGCGGGAAGCCGTGGCGTTTGGCTACGACAAGTTTACGGAGACCTACCTGGACTGGCTCGACGGCTGCCTCTTCTCCGAGGCCGAGCCACCGCACTGGAACCGCATTGCAGGGCACACGTTCTTCCGCGAGGCGTGCGTGGCGCAAGTTGGCGACCTGGTGGAACGCGGCAATCGGGAGAATGACGGCCACGGCATCTGCATGTGGGGCCGCTACCTCGTCTGGCACGCCAAGGGCCGACCGCGGGAATGGAACGCCCGGCGGTGGCGGGCTACCGAGGCGGCTGTCGAGTGGGTGCAATTCCAGCTCGACAACAATCCCGTCTATCCGGGAACCTGTCGCGACATCCTCTTCACATGCAGCGAGTGCGGCGCCTTCGACATCTACGCGTCGTACAATTGTCTGCACGGCGTCAAGGTGTCCATTCGCATGGCCGAGCAGCTTGGCGAGACGGCCACGGCCCAGCGCTGGCGGAGGCTGTACGTGCGGTTGCGCCGGGGCATTCTCGATCACCTCGTCGAGGAGGGTCCCGACGGGCCGTTCTGGCACACCGAACCGGGGTGCGACTGGCAGGACCATGCGCACGCGCTGGTGCCGGTTCATCTTGCGGCGGATGGCGATAGCCTTACCCCGCTGGCGGACTATGCGGCGGGCGATGACGAGGACCGCCGGATCCTCGCAGTCACCCGCAACACTTACCGCCGGCTGATGCGCGACGGGAACTACGATTGCCTGCGCATGTATGGCTACGGGCAGGGCATGATGACGCAGGCGGCGCTGCTGCTCGACGAGATGGCGGACGCCGAACATTTTCTGTCGATGTTGCTGCGTCACTGCTATCTGCCGCATCTTGCCGGGTGGGCCGGTCCGGAGGGCATCGTGGTGCATCGCAGCGGCAAGTATTACCTTCCGGTGAACGGCTATGCCGGACAGGATTCCCATCTGGCCGACAGTACCAAGGCCGTGCGCCTCGTTCTCGGCATTGACTGCAACGACCCTGCGCACACGCGCCTGGTGCCGCGCTTTCCCTCTTCCTGGACGCGCGCGGAGGTGCGCGGTTTTCCCGTGGTGGTTGGCAACGCCACCGGAACCTGCGACTACCTGCTGGACCGGACGGACAGCGTCCTGCGCTTCACGTACGCGTTCGATACGCTCCCCGGGCGCTTGAGCGTGCGCCTCGGTCCCTTGCCGGTGGACAGCGACGTCGCCGCGGCCGAGGTATCGGGGACCTCCGTCCGAGTGCATCCCTTCCGGTCCGGCGACAGCCGCTGGGTGTGGGTCGAAGACCTTCCCGTGTCGCGGGGCGAGGTGGTGGTCCGGTTGGGCGCCGGGCAGCGCGTTCCTGTACGATAGGGGAGAGCGGCCAGTTCCATACAGCCGAAACGGGAGACAACAATGACCACATTTCACGCCACCACGATAATCTGTGTCCGAAAGCACGGCCAAGTCGCCATCGGCGGCGACGGGCAGGTCACGATCGGCAACATGGTGATGAAGCAGGGCGCGGTCAAGATACGCCGTCTGGGCGACGGGAAGGTGCTCGCAGGTTTCGCGGGGTCGGTGGCGGACGCGCTGACGCTGTTTGAACGCTTCGAGGCGAAGTTCAACGAGTTCAACAAGAGCATCGCCCGCGCCGCGGTGGAACTGGGCAAGGAGTGGCGCATGGACAAGTACCTGCGCCAGCTCGAGGCGCTGCTTGCCGTGGCGGACGCCGAGAAATCGCTGCTGATCAGCGGCAACGGCGAAGTCATCGAGCCCGACGACGGCATTCTGGCCATCGGATCAGGCGGCGGCTTCGCCTTGGCGGCCGCGCGAGCCCTTGTCAAGCACTCGGATCTCGACGCCCAAGGCATCGTCCGCGAAGCGCTCGAGACCGCCGCAGGCATCTGCATCTACACCAACGATCACATCACCGTGGAGCGACTGTAGGGGGAATGGGCCGTCTCCACCCATGCTCGCGCGAAAGCAGAACCGCGTGGCGCGGCGCCATTTGGGGGTCGGGTTCCGTGTGTGGTTGCCTTGCCACGGTGAGTCGAGGTCGAGGGGGTCTGCTTTCATCCACTCCATTCGATGAGGCCGGGAATACGTTTCGAACAGAACGCTTGTGACGCAATCCGTGGCCTTGACTATGGGGTTGAGGTACCGTATAATCCGCGACGCCTCGTCAAGGACGGGGTCCATGTGGGGGTGTAGCTCAGATGGGAGAGCGCATGACTGGCAGTCATGAGGTCAGGGGTTCGATCCCCCTCACCTCCACCATTCTAAAGCATTGAGCGGCAAGCGGTTACGGCGATGAGCCCGGCGCTTGCCGCTTCGCTTTTTGCTCAAAAGCGCACTGGAGGCGCACTAAAAACCTTCGCGCCACTTGTCCCTCCAATGACGCTGACCCGCGCTACGGCACCCGCAGGAACTCTCCTTCGGACTCCCGGCCGTAACAGGTGGCCGCGCAGTGCCGTATTCACTGCTCGCGCCAAACCGTTTCCGATCGGCTACTCGTGCCGAGATTTAACGAAGGACCACATCTCCAGAATGGAAGATTCAGGGGAATATATCGTCAAGCCGGACAAGAGATACCAGACCGACCGGTATCGGTGGGATTTCCGAACGCAGTTCACGACCGTGTTGAAAAAAACGGAATTGGAGACGGTGAACCGGTACGGCAAGG
>JBPOJD010000056.1:0-24834 GCA_052033955.1 Candidatus Hydrogenedentota bacterium | reverse complement strand
TTTTGCACTCAGCGTGGCAATTGACAAAAAACTCGCGGCCATTGCGGCCCTTCAAAAAGAAGGTGCCCGTAAACAAACTTCTGTACTACAACCGCCACACCCCTCCCCGCGGGGAGGGGTGTGCCAGGAGAGCCCTCATGAAAAGGTCAAAACATCCCTCGGGTAAGATCGCAAATGGCGCGACGAAAGCCCCTCGGGTAAGATCCACAAATGGCTTGACAGGCGTCGCCAAATGAAGCGCTTCCGCGATCCCAGGCCTGCGCGGCCCTCCTTGCGCGCCTGGCGCCGTTCCGCTATACTGACCCTAGTTGAATATCCCTGCTGTGTACGACCGGGACGGGCTAACTTTGTTCCTTAATTTTTGAACCGGGAGTCCAATATTTGCGTGGCTGACGACAAGCCGCCTCCGAGCGGACGCCGGTAGGCTACCGTGAGGACGCCCACTTGGTGCAAGGTTCAAATGTTTCCCTTCCGACGGCACGAGCGGGGTATTCCACTCTTGGGCGGACCCTTCGAGTCCGCCCTTTCTCTTTTTGTGTGTTATTTACGCTTTCCGCGCATCACAACCCGCCCCAACGACCGTTGGCGGTATGCGTCAACTGATTTTTTCTGCTACGCATCCACCCCCTGCCTCCACGCCCCGGTGGGGGCTAACACATCGTAACTATATATATGATAATATGTTATGCCTTACACGGTGTCACTTGAACAGCAAAGCGTCGCGACAGCACGCGGCCCAAAAAACACGCCCAGCCCCCCCATAAAGAGTTGACAGGTGGTCGCATTTTTGGTAGTCTTCCAGTGAGCAACCGAGCGCAGGGCCGCACCGGGCGGGGAAGGAACAGGGACCATCCCCTCGCACGATGCTTGTGCGGTGGCATAGGCTGGCCTAGCCACTCGCGTCAGGGAGAACGATTCCTTTGCTGTTTTCGAAACCGACAAAGTCTATCGGGATTGATATCGGCACCCACTCGGTGAAAGCGGTTCAGATGGCCAAAGCAGGCGGCCGCCTGAAAGTGGAAAGCGTAGGGTTCGCCCTTATCAATCGCAGCCAGCTCAACGTCGACCCCGTCCTGGCACAGGCCGAGGCCATACGCGCTGCGCTGCAGAACATGGCCGTGAGCCAGAGCGTGCTTGTGGGCGCGCTCCCCGGCCAGACAGTGGTGGTGCGCTATCCGCGTCTTCGAAGCATGCCACCCGCCCAGTTGGGCGCGGCAGTGGAGAAGGAAGCCGGACAGAACATCCCCTACGATCTTTCCGAGGTCTACCTGGATTGGACGGTTCTCGACCACATCGAGGAGAACAAGGAAGATCAGGTCAAGGTCCTGCTGGTGGCCGCCAAGCACGAAGTTATCGACGCGCGTGTGCAACTGGCCGAGGCCGCTGACCTCCAGTACAGCATGCTTACCGTCGATTCGCTCGCATTGGCGGATGCGGCTTCCGGCTGCGGCTACCTGCCCGCCAACCAGACGATCGCCTTGATCAACACCGGCGCTTCCGCCACCAGCATCCACTTCGTCAAAGATGGCGTTTCCAACTTCATTCGCGACATCAGCTGGGGTTCGCGCGAGATGATACAGGCCATTGCCAAGTCACGCCGGTGCGGTTTTGACGAGGCGGACCATCTGTTGCGCGCATACCTTCGCGAGAGCGAACACGAAAGCGCCGCAGCTCCAATGCCCGGCCTCGATGCCGAACTGGCACCCGAACCCGCGCCACTCGACAACAGTTCGCTGCTGGACCCGCTCGATGACGAGTTCGGCGATTTGGGCGCACCGGCGGCGCCGGTGCCGCGCGGTGCGGCCGAGGCCGGTGAAAAGCCGATTGCCGACATTCTCTCGGTGCCGGTCTCGCGGCTGGTTTCCGAGATTCGCCGCTCGCTGGATTATTACGAACACCAGCTCTACGAGCGGGCCGTAGACAAGGTGATTCTCAGTGGCGGCGTTGCCGACATGCGGATCCTTCGTCAGGCGCTGGAGGACGACCTGGGGCTGAACCACGTGGCCGTGGCCGACCCCGCGAACAGCGATCTGCGACTGGGATCCAATCGGGATGTTGCCGCGCTCACTGAACACCCCGCCCAATTCATGGTGGCCATTGGCCTGGCTGCCCGGGGGACCGCGAATCTATGATTACCATCAACCTGCTTCCCCATCATCTGCGCCCTGTCAAGCGGACGCCGCTGCCCTACATCCTGAGCGGACTGGTTTTCCTGGCCGCGGTATTGGGCTGCGTCATGGTCTTCGCGAACACGCAGGCGCAAATCTTCTCGCTGACCGACCAGATAGCCCAGCAACAGGCCGAGATGGATGCTCTGCAGCCCGTTGTCGAGGAGTACAACCGCCTCAACCAGAGCAAGGCGACGCTCCGGAACAAGATTCAGGCCATCTCGGAGATCGTCAGCGACCGCATCATCTGGTCCCAGCATCTGGCCAAGCTGGCCAGTCTCGTCCCGAAGAACCTGTGGTATGACGAAATCAAGGTCGAGCTGAAGCCCTTCACCGAGTATCGCACCGAGCTGAATCCGCGCACCAAGCAGATGGAGGAGAAACGGGTGGTCGTGAAGCGGCCGGTCCTCGTCGTCAGCGGCTACGCCATCGAGGACGAGGAAGGCAACCGCAGCGTCTATCCGCTCACCTCGGCTACACAGACCGATCCCGGATTCGCGGCCGTGTTTGACTTCCTGTCCCCCGCGATCGAGGACACGCAATTTGAAGGCTATCAGGTCCGCGCCTTCTCGCTCGAGTACCTGATCCTGCCTGGAGGTACCGGCCAATGAGCGACTTCTTCAAAGGCACCGTCACCCCCAAGGACTGGGCGGCCGTGTGCCTCATTATCGCGCTTTCAGGACTGGTCGCGATAGGCTTCTATTTTCTGGTCTTCCAGCGGCAGAACGAAAAGGTCATCGCGCTGACGGCGTCGAGCGACCAGCTCGCGCTGGACCTGCAGAAGGCGCGCGAGATCGAGGCCAACATCGACGCACTCCGCACGGAAATGGCAAAGATCGAACAGCTTGTGACCCAATTCGAAACACGCCTTCCCCATGGCAGCGAGATCCAGACCTTGCTGGAGAAGTTCGAGGGGCTGGCCGGCGAAGTGGGCGTGGACGTCGAGTTGAGCAAGGGCATCAGCCGTCCGGACGGACTCAAGGAAATCATCCCCTATCAGGTGATCGCCCGCGGCAATTTCCATCAAATTGTTGCGTTCATCAACCGTCTTGAGCGCTTTGAGCGGTACCTGAAAATCTCCGACCTCAACCTCGAGTGGAAAGACGCCGGTACTTCCGAGGCCAGCTTCACTCTGACCACGTACCGGTTCATCGAACCCGAAACGGAAGAACGGTCGTGAACACAGACAAGAACAAAATCATCGTGCTTGGGGTGATGATGGCCGTACTCGCGGGCGTCATCTTCTGGCAGTTCACGAAAGGAGCCGGCACGACGCCGCCCCCCACGGCCCCGCAGGCCCCACGCTCCGCCGACGCGCCGGAGACTTCCGCCTCCGGCGCTGCGCCCCAAGTCGTGCAATCCCAATTCAAGGACGTCGACGTCAACCTGGACCAGCTCGTCCAAGAGATCAAGGAAGTCGATTTTGCGTATCTACCCGAAGGGCGCAATCCGATGCTGCCGCTCGTCGGGCGGACGTATTTTGCCAAACAGAACGGCGATCAGGACAGTCCCGCGGGTCTGGAGTCATTTGAACTCATGGCCATTGCCCAGAGGATGTCGCTGACCGGGCTCATCTGGGATCCGGCCGATCCGGTCGCCGTGATTGACAATACCATCGTGCGGCCCGGTCACGTCTTTACCGACCTGGACATTCGCGTTAGTGAAATCCGGCCGACATCGGTCACGCTCGAGGTTGAAGATTCGCTGGTCGAGTTAACTTTGGAGGATCGGTAGGCATGTCTCTATCCAGCCGGAGAATTCTTGCAGCGGCTTTGCTGGTCGCGGCAGTTGCCGCGGGCATTTCCATGCAGCGGTCCGCCACCCATGACCCGAATGCCGCCGGGCACCGTGACAAGCTGGCACGCCTGCAGTCGCAACTCGAAGAGGTACAGCAGGCCGCTGATTCCTTCGATACTGGCCAGCGCCGCCTCTATCCGAACGAAGCAAGCGCCACGCGCCCCGCGGTTAGCCGTATCGCTGGCGATCTTGTCAGCGTGCGCGATGCCGCCGTTGGGTTTGCCTCGACGCGTGCCCCGCGCCTTGCCACGCTCGCGGACGGCACGTTGATGCTGCTCGCGCAGGCCGAGGATGCTGAGGTAGCCGAGCCCGAGACGTCGGCGCAGGCCCAGGATGTCGAGGCGGAGACGGCCGCCGCCCCGGCCGAGGACACCGCCCCCGGCGTGCAGGGTCGCATGCGCGGCACCCTCCCTGCCCTGACACCCGTCCAGCTCTCCACCGGTGACCTTGGAAACGCTCAGATCGTCGATGCCGACGATGTTGCCGTGCCGGCTGAGGTCGCCGTGAACCGTTCCTACCGTGGCGACCCGATGGAACAGCCCGTCAACCTCGACTTCCGCAACATGGAACTCAGCAACGTTGTCGCACTGCTCGCGCAGAAGGCCGGTATCAACGTCATCGCGGGCACGGAAGTCACCGGCACTGTCACGGCCAACCTGCGCGGCATCCCCCTGCGCCGGGCCATGGAGATGGTGCTGCGCATGAACGGGCTTGGCATGGTCGAGGAGGAAGGCATCTACCGCATCGTGCCCTCCGAAGAGGCCGTGGCCGCCCGGCGCGAAACCGAAATGGTCTACCTCAAGAACGCCCAGGCCAACGACATCAAGAAGACCCTCAGCGAGGTGCTACCGCCTTCGGACGCCCCGCTTGTTTCCATCTCCGCCAACGCCGCCACAAACGTACTGATCATCTCCGGGGCGGAGAAGCTCGTGCGCGAAATGTCCACGCTGGCCCGCAGCCTCGACGTGGCCGAACCGGCGCTTCCCACGGTCACGGAGGCCATCAAGCTCAACTACTCCGCGCCGGTTGAGGTTGCCACCATGGTGAAGGGCATGCTCACCCCCGAGGTCGGCCAAGTCGCCCTCGACGAGCGCAGCCGTCACATCATCGTGACCGATATCCCCGTGGTCGTCGAGCAGATTCGCGACCTCATCACGACCGTTGACCTTCCGGTGAAGCAGGTCAGCATCGAGACGATGATTATCGACGCCGTGATGGCCGACAGCTCACAAACCGGCGTCGACTGGGTGGCGAGCCTGCTCCAGCGTCGCAATACCCGCGGCGAAGTCGTGGGCAGCCTGCAGAATCTTGACTTTGTGAGTTCCCTGGGCGTGCCTCAGGCGGCGTCGGCGCTCGCCTTCGGCATCCTGACCGACGACATCGATATCCGGGCGATCATCTCCGCCGAGGTCGCCAGCAACAACGCCAAACTCGTGGCTAATCCGATGGTGACCACCGTCGAGAACCGCCCGGCGCGCATCACTATTGCCCAGGAGATCCCGTACCAGGAACTCACCCAGTCCACGACGGGCCCTCCCATCTCCAGCACCGAGTTCAAGGAGGTCGGCACCATCCTTCAGGTTACGCCGCGCGTCACGCATGACCAGCACATCATCGTCGATCTGGAAGCGAAGCAGAGCGACACCAAGGGCACCAGCATCACCGGGATTCCGCCCGAGGACAAACGCGAGACCCAGACCACGCTGCGCGTCAAGGACAGCCAGACCATCTACATTGGCGGTCTGCGGCGCTTTGATGACGAGAATTCGGTCCGAAAGGTACCCGTTCTCGGCGATGTGCCGGTCATGAACTTCCTGTTCCGCCGGAACACCGTCATCAAGGAGAATACGGAGCTGCTGATCTTCATGACCTGCCACATCCTGCCGGACATCCTGCCGGAACTGACCGAGCAGCAGCGCGCCCAGTACAACGAGCTGAGCGGCATTCCGCAGGTTCCCAATTCTCAGCACCAGATCATCCACGACGCCCGGTACCCCGGCGACATGCGGGACCCGGCGTGGAAGTGGCGCAAGGCAGAGTAAGCAGGAAATTCGTCCTCCCCCCCGGCAGGCCGCGGTACTCACCGCGGCCTGTTTCTTTTTTTTCCCGGGGAAGCGGACGGACGAAATGCGTCAGCGCATTTCCTGACCGCCAGTGACGTTCAACGCCTGGCCGGTCATGTAGCTGGACTCATCCGAAGCGAGGAAGACGACGACGTTGGTCACGTCGCCGTACTGGCACGACCGCTTCATGGGCACCTGGTCGATGTACTTGGCCCGCACCTCGGCCTCGGTGATACCCTGATTCGCCGCGTACTGTTTGAACAGGCTGTTGACCCACAAGGGCGAGTCAAGCAGATTGCCCGGGCACACCGCGTTCACCCGCACACCGTGCTCGGCAAACTCGAGTGCCAGACTCTGCGTCACCCCGATGCCCCCAAATTTCGACGCAGCATAGGCGCTGTTGCGGAAACTGCCCTTCTTGCCGGACTTCGAATTGATCTGGACAATCGAGCCGCCGCCCCTGGACACCATGACCCGCGCCGCCTCGCGCGCGCACAGGAAATAGCCCACCAGGTTCACCTCGATCACGCGCCGCCATTTCTCCGCGTCGAACGCTATCGAATCGCCCGAGATGAGGATGCCCGCGTTGGATACGAGGATATCGATCCCCCCCATCTCCGCGGCCGCGCGGTCCATTTCCTCGCGCACCGCGTCCGCGTCCGTGACATCCACGGCGCGCCCCCAGGCGGCGCGCCCTGTCCCGCGGCTGACCTCGCTGCACGTGGCACTGACCGCATCCTCGTTGACGTCCCAGCCGGTCACCACGCACCCCTCGTGTGCAAGGCGTTCCACAATCGCGGCGCCCAGTCCCTGCGCGGCGCCGGTGACCAGCGCCTTCTTCCCTTCGAGCCGCATCAATTCGTGTACCTCTCCAGCAACGCCGCCTCGGCCTCTTTGGTCCACTCACCGTTGGCGCCGAGTTTTGGCGCGATATCCGGCAGCTTCGCCGCGATCTCTTCGAGCGGCACCAGGGGCAGGTCCAGAATCTGAGGATAGATGACAACCTTCCCGGGGTAGCGGGCGTTCTTGACGCCCTCAAGCCCTTCGCGGGCCGCACCCAGCCCGCCGATGGCCGCAACGCTCAGGTTGGTGTTCAACTGGCCGTCCTCGACCATCGACAGGATCTTGCGCAGGTCGCTGATGCGCGATCCGCTGCTCCCAAGGATCTTGACGCCACGGCAGATGTCGTCAAGGCCGATGCTCGCGTTGTTCCCGATGGGAATACCCGCGAACAGATTGACCAGCCCGTCGTCGGCGGCGTATCGCGTCGCCGCGGACACGAGCGCCGGGACCGGCGCGAGCACGCACACGTCGTTGTATCCGCTGGGCGCGTGACGCATGATGGCCGCGTCCATGTCTGCCCGGTCCGGGTAGTCGCTCCCGGCCAGCGTGACCAGCGTCACGCCCTTCCGGCGCGCCAACTCGCCAAAGCGGTTCTCGATGTGGTCCAGGCGCTCGCGATCGAGGTCCGTGACCACGACGGTCCGCGCGCCACAGGGCAGTTCAATCGCCCGCTGGACATGCATCTGCCCCATCGGGCCGCCCGCGCCGATAAACAGCGCCGCACCCTGCGCGAGCAGGTCGTTGCGGTTGTTCGCCCGCTCAACGGCATGCAGATCGTAGCCGCCGCCGAGGATGCGGATGTTCTCGTAGTGGACGCGGCCCACGTCGATGCTGACCGCACCTGGCTGGGCGGGCCGGCCAAGCAGGAACATGTGACCGTTCTTTTGCAGCCGCGGCACAAGCGTCTCGACCAGTTCCGGCGTCGGCAAGGGGATGATGATGTCGTCGAAGGCCCCCTCCGCCGGCAGGTTTTTCAGGCTGCGATGCACCATCACCGCGTCCCTGTAGCCCTCGTGCCATTCCTCGGGTTCCTCGGAGATGATAAGCATCTTCCCGTCGCCCGGCGCGGACCGTTCGTCCAGGTTGTAGGACATCTCGACGCATGCCCACGGTTCGGACAGGGCCGACTGGCTGTATCCGGTGTCCGGTTGCACAGGAAGAAGGTAGCAGCCCTCGTCGCCCGCCAGCGCCCGTTCGTCGAAACGGCAATACTGCGCGAGGCCGCCGGGAATGAGGTAGCCGTACGCAAACCCCTCGCCCTTGTAGTAGATGTCGGCCTGCACGATGAAGCGCTGCCCCGGACGGAACTGGTCCTTCCACTGGTCGCCCACCTGCACCACCGTCACCGCCGCCTCGTGGCCCAGGACCGTCGGCTCCTTGGCAAGGTCGCGGCCCCGCAAACGCGGATGGGCGCCCCCCTGGTTGATGATCTTGATGTCCGACAGACACAGGCCGACGGCGTCCACCCGGCACACCACCTCGTTGGCCGCGGCAGGCAGCAGGTCGACCGTGACGGGCTTGCCCTCCCGGCCGATGCTCTCGAAACCCGCCCCGAAAATCTGCCACGCCTGGTAGTGTTCCGGCAGCGGCGCCGCCGCCTCCCGGTAGGTGTCCAACTTGGCCACGTCAGTTCTCCTCACCCGCTTGCGGGCATGCTGTCATGTTCGCGCAATGGTTTGTATGCGGTACTTCTCGTCCGGACGCGTGTGAATGCGGTCCACGTCCGAACCGGTCATGTATTTGGGTCCCCCGGCGCTGCACGCGCCGACGATCACCTGGGCGGCCTTCTCGGCCATGTCCGTGCAACTCTTGACGGCCTCCGGCGTCGCACCCATCGCGATCAGGCCGTGATTCTCCATGCAGATGGCCCGCGGCAACTCGCCCTCCCGTTTCACAAACGCCTCGAAGCGCTGCTGCACTTCCCGCGCCAGGACCAGCCCCGGATCCACGTAGGGAACGAAAACACTCGAGCGGCCCATGCACACGACGTGATCCGGGTAGATCCGGCGGGTCGCAAATTCCTCGGCGCGCGGCGAACACAACAGCATGCACACATGGGTGGGATGCGTGTGCCCAATAAACCGGTACTCGGGATACTGAAGCAGATAGGCGTGCAGCATGGCCTCGACCGAGGGCCGGCGCGTTTCTCCCTGCTCGACAAGTGCCTCCTGAAAGGCCGTGGTCACTGTGTCGTCGGTCGCCTCCGGGTCCTCGAGCAGCCGCACCAGCCGCGACAGCGACACGCGCACGAAACCCGTCTCGGCGATACCGGCCAGCGTCGTCCCCGACGCCTTCACCAGAAAAGTGTCGCCGTCGACCCGGGCCGAGGTGTTGCCCTCACCCAGGATCGCGCAGGTACGGCTGGGATCGCCCAGATAGCGCGACAGTGCGACAAGATCACCCGTAATGTCCTGCATGGTTCTCTCCAAATCATGGATGGGTTGCGGTCCTGGTTGGATTATAGCAAGCGCCCCGGGGCCGGGTCACTCGTCAAGACTGGCGACGCCGCTCCGGTTGCTGGAACCCGGCCGCCGTCCGCTGCGGATCTCCCGGAAAAACCGGCTGAGGATGGCGCCGCAGTCTTCCGCCATAACCTCGGGCACCACGTGCGGACGGTGGTTAAGACGGATATCGCCCAGCAGGTTCATCAATGACCCGCAACACCCGGCCTTCGGGTCGTAGGCCCCGAAATAGACCTCGGGAATGCGCGCCAGCACGATCGCCCCCGCACACATCGAGCAGGGCTCGAGCGTCACGTAGAGCCGCGTGTCCTCCAGGCGCCACTGCTTCATGGCGGCGGCCGCCTGGGTGATCGCCAGCACCTCGGCATGCGCTGTCGGGTCCTGCAAGGTCTCCCGCTGATTGTGGGCCTTGCCGATAATCCGCCCCTCGTGCACGATGACACAGCCCACCGGCACCTCGCCGGCCTCGTAGGCCTGCGCCGCCTGCTGCAGTGCGTACCGCATATAGCGCGTGTGGTCGTCAAGCATCCGCCGATTGTCGACGCCGCGCCGCCGGAAGTCAAGCGCTGCCTTGAACCCTTCGAGAGACCCCAAGTACAATGGCCGGTACCGGGGCGGCACGCGCACGGGGCGAGTGGCGTTCGACCGCAACGAATCAACGGCCCAGAAAAGGTGAACGATACTTAAAATGAGCGAACCTGTGCCTTATCCTCCGCCGCTGCCGCCGCCGACGCGCCGCGGCGGAAGCCTCGGCTTGGGATGCCTGGCGGTCTCGCTCGTGGTACTCCTGACCCTTGGCGCGCTGTTGCTCATCACCGTGGCGACGCTGTCCAGCAGGGACACCCGCTTCCTCCCCGGCACGCCCGGGGTGGCCGTGCTGGAAATTCGCGAAGAACTCGTCGATGAACGCCCCATCCTGGAAGACCTCGAACGCCTGATCGACCACCCCAGCACCCGCGCGCTCGTGGTCCGCGTGGACAGCCCGGGCGGCGTCATCACCGTCGTCGAGGAAGTGTACGAAGCACTCAAACGCGCCCGCGATCAGGAAGGGCTGCCCGTGGTCGCGTCGATGGGCGCCGTGGCCGCGTCGGGCGGATACTTCGTCTGCCTGGCCGCGCAGGAAATTTACACGAACAACAGCACGTTAACCGGAAGCATAGGCGTCATCATCGAATACACGAACGCCGAGGCACTGCTGGACAAGGTTGGCGTGGATTTCACCCAGATCAAGAGCGGCGAATACAAGGGCGCCGGGTCCTTCTTCGAAGGCATCACCGAACGCCAGCAACAACAGATGCAGCAGCTGGTGGACGGCTTTCATGCGTATTTTGTCGAAACCGTGGTCAAGGAGCGGGGCCTCTCGCCCGAGGACATGGACGCGATCGCCGATGGACGCCTGTTCACTGGAAGAGAGGCCGTCGCATACGGGCTGGCCGATCACGTGGGCGACCTGGACGCCGCCATCAAGCATGCCGCCGCACTGGCCGGGCTTCCGGACAGTGACCCGCGGGTCATCCGCGTGTACCGGACGCAGCCGTTCCTCCCCCGGCTCCTCCAGCAGATCGAATCGGCATCGGCAAGCGTCAGGCGGTCCTGGCTCGTGCCGAAATACGTGATGAGGTACTAGATGGCCGAGACCTCCAAAGAGAACGCCCTCAGCAGTTACCTGAGCGACATATCGAAGGTGCCGCTGCTGTCGACCGCCGAGGAGATCCGTCTCGCCAAACGCGCCCAGGCAGGCGACGCCGAAGCGCGCAAGCGCCTGATCGTGTCCAACCTGCGGCTGGTCGTCAGTATTGCCAAAAAGTACCTCTACTACGGTCTCCCCCTGCTCGACCTGATCGAGGAAGGCAACCTCGGCCTCATGAAGGCCGTCGACCGCTACGATCCGGACCGGGGCTGCAAGTTTTCGACCTATGCCACGTGGTGGATCCGCCAGGCGGTCACCCGCTCGCTGTCGAATTACGCCCGCACCGTCCGCATACCGGTTTACGTCACGGACAACATCGCGCGCTACAAGAAGGCGGCCGAGGAACTGTACATCCGCACCGGCAAACAGCCCGAACCCGAGCAGGTGGCCGAACGGCTCGGCATCAAGCTCGCCGAGGCCGAGCGGCTGCGTGAGTTCATCGAGGACGTCTCCCCGCTGGACAGCCTGGACACGGCCGACAGCTCCGAGGGACGGGGCCTGCCCGAGGGATTGGACTGGGGCGAAACCAATCAGAACATCGCCCAGTTCGAGCTCGACCAGCAGCTCAACCAGCTTCTCGAGCAACTCACTGCGCGCGAGGCCAATATCGTCAAGTACCGTTACGGACTCACCGACGGCCACGCCCACACGCTCGAGGAGACCGGCCGCAAGTTCAACCTCACCCGCGAGCGCATCCGCCAAATCGAAAAAGACGTCATGAAGCGACTCCGAGGCTACGTTGGCGACCACGTCGAGGATTTCGGCCCCTGACCGCTCGCTGCGCCGCGACCCGGACTTGCATCGGACGCCCCCGTCCGGCATCATATGCCCGCAACCCCCAAAGCAAGGAGACGGTCCCCATGCCGACCCCCAACTGCCAGATCGATTTGGCAGCGTTGATTCGCAACGTTCCGGACTTTCCGAAGCCCGGCATCCAGTTCAAGGACGTCACGACCCTGCTGCAGCACCCGGCCGCGTTCCGGGCGATCATTGACGGATGGAAGGAACGCTATCAGGACAAACAGCTCGACGCCGTCGTCGGCATGGATGCGCGCGGGTTCATCTTCGGCGCGCCCCTGGCCTATGCCATGGACATTCCCTTCGTGCCGGCGCGCAAGAAGGGCAAGCTGCCCGGCAACACCATTTCCGAGGATTTCGACCTCGAGTACGGCACCGCCACCATGGAACTGCACGCCGACGCCCTCAAGGAAGGCGACCGCGTGCTCATCGTTGACGACCTGCTGGCGACCGGCGGCACCGCCGCGGCCATCCGCCGTCTCGTCGAGCGGCTCGGCGCCGTGGTCGTCGAAATCGCCTTCGTGGTCGAACTGCCGCCGCTCGGCGGTCGCGAACGCCTCCCGGGCGTGCCCGTACATTCGCTCGTTTCGTTCATGGTCTGCTGACCACTGTCCATTACCTGAACCGCGCCCGCATCGGGCCCCTGTCGCAAGCCAAGGAGTCGTCACATGTCCTACAGTGTTGTGTCCGGAACCGACATCCGCATCATCAACGAAATCGAACGCGGCCGCTTCAAGCACGCCCTCTTCGACTTCGACGGCACCATCAGCCTCCTGCGCGAAGGCTGGCAAGGCATCATGGGGCCGCTCTGCGTCGAGATGATCTGCGGCGACACGCCCCCCACGCCCGAAATCGAGGCCGAAGTGGACCAGATGATCAAGGACACCACCGGCATCCAGACCATCTTCCAGATGGAAGTGCTCGTCGAGATGATCCGCAAGCGCGGCCTCGTGCCCGAGAACAAGATCCTCGACCCATGGGGCTACAAACAGATCTACAACGACCGCCTCATGGAGCCCGTCAACGCCCGCATCGCCAAGCTCACCTCCGGCGAGATGACCCAGGAACAGGCCACCGTGCGCGGGTCGCTCGAATTCGTCAAACGCCTCAGCGAACGCGGCCTCAAGATGTACATCTTCAGCGGCACCGACCGCCACGACGTCATCAACGAAGCCGAGAAGGTCGGCGCGGCCCAGTACTTCACCGAGATCTGGGGCGCGTTGCCGTCGAAGGAAGAGTACTCCAAGGAGAAAGTGCTCAAGGAAGTCATCGCCGCGCATGACCTGCACGGCGCCGAAGTCCTGGTGGTCGGCGACGGCCCCGTCGAGCTGCGCAACGGCAAGGAAAACGGCTGCGCGGCCCTCGGCATCTGCTCCAACGAGGTGACCGGCCACGGCTGGGACGAAGAAAAGATCGACCGCCTCGTCAAGGCCGGCGCGGACATCCTCATCCCCGACTTCGGCGAAATCGACGCCCTAATGGACTACCTGTTCCCGGCGTAGCCGCAATGGAACAGCAAGACGGCCCCTGAGACCATCCCCGGGGCCGTTTCTTCTTCACCCCGCATCCGCTCCCGCCGCCCACGCATGCCGCGCTTCTGTATGACAGTACTTGACATGCCCCCCCCCCGTGGTATCACTAAACAAGTGTTTGCTTCATTGGAGGGGCACGCGCGGGCCGACCGGGGCTTGTGTTGGTCCTTCCGCCAACCGGAAGAAGGGGGTCCCCAATGGTTCGCAGGATATTGAAGGCATTCTCTATGGTCGTGATCGCTGTAGCCGTAGGTGTGGGGATGGTTTACGCTGCCGAGGAGACGTTCTTCCGGGCAACGGGCGTTTCTGATACTGAAACGGATAACTCCACTGAAATCGGTGCAAAACGCATCCACATGACCAGCGACCCTGATACCATCGCGCTCGCAGGGGGAAATGACGTCATCCACATGGGGACCGGCGATGACGAGATCTCCATGGCAAACGGCAACGACATCATTTCATTCTTCGGCAAGTCCAACACTACCGAGACCATCGAGTTCAATGACAACTACGTCAACGGGCAGCGGGTCGCGGCTACCAGCTACATCAAATGGACGGGCACTAATGACACGATCGAGGTCCGCTCGGGCTCGGGGGATGTCGTCATCACGCTGGGCCAGTAGGCCCGGACGCGAAATGTGTAACAATTGTACGGCATGAGTTGTATAGTATTCAGAATCGGGGGTAATCATGCGTAGACGGTCCGCAATGACTGCGGTGATTCTTGCAGGAGGTCTCTTCGCGCTGGCGCTGCTCACGGCGGTCCCCGCGCGGGCAGACATGGCGCTCCTTGCGCCCACGCTCACCCGGTTTTCCGCCGCGGAAGACGTTTATCTGGCCCAGGCGCGCCGCGCGGGCATCCAGCAGCTTCGCGCCTCGGTCGCGATGTACTCAGAGGAAGCGCCCATTGTCCTGCGCGACGCGCCGGGCGGCTACATCGACTATTTCAACCCGCCCGCCACGTCGCCTGCCGTCGTGCAGACGGCCTCGCCCGGTTCCGGACCCGGGACGCTGGCCCTCGCGTTCGTGCAGGAGCACGCGGACGCCTTCGGCCTGAACAGCGAGCACATCGCGCTGTCCGTGCAGAGTGTGAACGCGTCCGGCGCGAACACCGTGGTGCGCCTCGCTCAATACCATGCGGGTGCGCCGGTCTTCGGGGCGTCGATCCTCGTCCACGTCACGCCGGACGGCCGCATTGCCTGTGTCTGGACGGATACCCTGCGCACGCTTCCGGGCATTGACGAAAGTATACTCGCCACACCGCCCACGCTCACGGCACAACAGGCCGCGCAATGCGCCACGTCGGCCATGCAGGAGCGCCTGGCGGAGCGCATCGCCGAAAGCCGGACGGACATTGCCGCCGCGCGCGATCAGGGCGCGTTGTCCAGCGATCAGGCCGACGGGGCGATGACGGCACTCGGCGCAATCGCGCTCGAGGCGCCGTCCGCACCGGTCCAGATGGTGCTCGACCCGCTGGTGCTGGGGCTCGACGGACCGGCGCGGCGGGTATGGACGACGACGGTACGCAGCGCGGGACCGGCCCTTGTAAACGAGCAGGTGTTGGTCGACGCGCACACCGGCGAGGTGGCGCTGACCGTTGGGCAGACCAAGAACCTGCCGCTACGCCTGATCCTCGACTCGTACTTCGAAGAGCGAATGGTTGGTGCATCCCCCTCGGCAACCGTCGTGCGTTTCGAGGGCGGCCCGCCCGCAACCGGCTTCACCTCCCCCAAGAGCAACGATGACATCAACCTGAACTACGCTGCATTCGGCCAGGCCTACGACTATTTCTACACCCACCACGGGCTGGACAGCTTTGACGGCGAGGGCGCGTACATCTATTCGCACGTATTCTGGAACAGCACGCCGCATGCCGCATGGGACAACGCCACCGGTTATTTCATGTTCGGCAACGGCAACTGCGCCCGCGCCGACGACATCGTCGGCCACGAATACACGCATGCCGTGCTCGACCGCGCGATCGGACTGACCAACGTGGGCGAGTCCGCCGCCATCATCGAATCCCTCGCGAACATGTGGGGCGAATTCATCGACTGGTCCGCCGGCGGCGACAGCCAGACAAACCGCTGGCAAATCGGCGAAGACCTCGCCAACGGCCCAATCTACCACATGAACGACCCCAGCCTGGATATCCTTGGAACGATCGGAGTAGCACCGGAGCCTGTTGAGGACTTTGGCCGGGCCGCCTTCCGGTCAAGCAGTTGGTGGTGCTATGACACAGCAGACCCGCTGTTCACGGCAGCCAACTCCGGTGTCGGAGACAAGCTGGCCTATCTGCTAACTGATGGCGGCATCTTCCGTGACTACCAAGTGACGGGTCTTGGCGAGGCGACCGTTCGCGCCCTCTACTGGCAGGCACTGCAGAGCATCCCCGGTTCCCCGGACTACATGGACCTGCGTGTTGCGCTGTTGGGCGCCGCAGCCTCACTCTACCCGGGGTCCTCAACTGTGCGGGAAGCCATAGAGATGGCCTGCGATGCCGTGTGTATCACCACCGACGTCTATGCATGGCCGGGCGGGCTGAAATCCGGCAGCTTTGAGATCTACGACCGCACAAAAAGGGTGCGCGTGCAAAATGGATATGACCGCGATAAAGACATCCCGTACCGTGTCTATGTGCCTTGGAGTACTGCTTTCACCTACCCGCTGGATGTGATCGTGTTTTCGCATGGCGCAGGCATGAATCGCGATGCTGCCAGCGGCACCTACTCTGAGGATGTTCCCGGCCAGTATATTACAGGACTCGCTCGCAGATGGGCCAGCGCCGGCTATGTGGTTGTCGTGCCCACCTACAGGAAGAGGTCTTCGCCCGGCAGCAACAGGTGGGAGAACGTGTGGATAGGAAACAGGATTCCACGTCTGATTTCCGATTGGACGCGGGTCAACAGCCAGGATCCGGAAGAATTCTTTGTCGATCGGGTCTGGGACCTGAGATGTATCTGTGACAATCTTGACAGCATAGTAAACAACCTCGCTCCGGATTGTTATGACCCAGACGTAAGCAAGATAGGTCTTGCGGGTCACTCGTTCGGCGCCGTTACAACTCTTCTGGCAGCGGGGGCAGAGCTCACGCGTGAGGTCACGCCTCGCTCAGGCAGTTCGTACGAAGTGACCATGGATCTGACGGAGCACGGCTTCAGCCGTGTGGAGGCAGGCCCCTCTCCTTTTATCGACGCGGCGGCATTCCTTCTCATCTCCGGGACGCACGACACCGATCCCAGCGACCTCGCGGTGTTTGACGCCACGCGCCCGGCCTTCCACGGAAAGGACCACGTGCAAAGGCCATTGATGCTCGTCATGGGCGGCAACGATATGATATCGGATGCCAGCGGGGATCTCCCCGCCGACGGCACACCACCGTTTAACCCAGCCGAGGCGCAGTGGATGAATCCCATAACCAAGGCCTACGGACAGAACGATGCCCCCGCCTACGGCGTGGTTATCGACGGGGCGAACCACATCACGGCCGTGTCGGAACTCTGGAACATCCCATCCTGGGACTTCGGGACCCTCTGGAATTATCTTGCGCCGAAGCTTTTGGACATCACAGGCCCTGACACAAAAGTGCTGATGGACCCAGAAGATTGCACCTACGAAGAGCGCATGGCTCTGAAGAACAACATCATCGCCGATGTGGCAATCTTCTTCTTCCAGGGGATCTTTCCCAGCAATCTGGTAGTGGACGAGAGCGATGAGAAACTAAGGTTGGAGGAACTCCAAAGCTATACGAGCAAGTTCTGGAATGTCTATCTCAGCCCCAGATATGACGAAATAAACAGTGGTGCCGGTAAGGCGTTCTTGCAGCGCTCTGACGAGGTTCATATGAACTCGTTTTGGGTAATGAACGACTACGGATTTCGGCGTAGCTCTCCAGGAGCCTTTGTTGTAAGGGACAGTGCAGGTAGCGAGCTAGTTCAATTCCAGAACGATGGACATGTTCTTACCCTGAAGGGAACCGTCACAACAGGGGCAACAATTTCACAGACAACCGCCAAAGAGTTCATCATACGGGATTCCTCCGGCAACATTGCTGCCAAAGTCGATGCTTCAACAGGCAACCTCTATTTGAAAGGCAGCGTATCTGAGTGCGAACCAGTGCTTCAAGTTTCAACGAGTCCCGAGTTTGTTGTCCGGGATGCCGTAGAAATTGCTCAAACCGGCAACGCGAACAATGCGCGCATCATTCTGGACGCTGACGGGAATCTGGAACTCAAGGGACACCTCAACCCGTTACCCTGACATAGAGCCCCAACTCTTGCGAGGAGGCACAATGAAAGCCAGTATGACTGTAAAGGCGCTGGTTCTGCTGATAGGCGCAGCCGTGATGACCGGTTGTCCCACCGCGCCAAGTAATGTCGGTTGGGAGCACAGAATATACCCCGCGAATATCGGAGACATCATTACCCAACTTGATGATGGAGGCTACTTCGTTACAGGTACTGCATGGGTAGCAGAGGATTACCTAGAGTATTATTGTCTGTTCTTCAATGATCAAGGTGAAGTGAGCGGTCATTTCCCGCTGCCGGGTGTGTACACGCAATCGCGTCCTGGTCCGAAAGCCACGGCTCTGATCGGTTCAGACGGACATGTTTACGTTGCGGGACTAGATGTGCTTCCGGTTAGTCCCCCCTTTTATGGCGACAAGCGCCTGCGGGTGCTTCAAGTCAATTCTGCTGGCGACATATCGTGGGACTACACATACGGGGACGAATACACGGAACCCCGAGGCATTGTCGAGTCTTCGGATGGGTTGATTGTCGTGGGCGCCGAGATTGCTCGCATGAGCGACCGTAGAGAAATGCTGCTCGCCCTGAACAAAGACGGCAGTGTCGCGTGGTCCACGCTCATCGGGCAGACGCCGGAAGAACGGCATGGTTTCGCCATGCGCGGCCTCTACGCCAAGCCCACAGGCGGCTTCTTCGCGGTGGGGTTGGATAACAGCGGCGGCAATTGGGACGCCGCTATCTGGGCAGTGGATGCCGACGGCAACGACCTTTGGTACCGACGTTATGACAGTCCCGGCTCGAACACGGGCTGGAAAGTGCAACAGGCTTCCGACGGCGGCTTTTTTGTTGCCGGAATGACCATGTTGCCTAATACCAAGGATCGTGCCTATCTTCTCAAACTGGATGCGGACGGTGAATTCGAATGGGAGCGAAGCGACGTCTACGAACCGGACAACATGGGCACGGACGTGGAGATCTGGGATATGGTAGTAGACGATGACGGTTACATCGCCATGGTGGGGGATGAGGAGGTTGTGGACTATGTCGGGACAATCCCGATGATCAGCAACCGCTCGTTTGTCATGCGGTTGGACTCCACCGGCACGTTACAGTGGAAACAGAACTTCACTGGGTTCATCTACGGCATGGATTTCACGCAACAAGGGACATACATCACGACCGGCGTCTCCAAAAAGAACGACAAGTACCACATCCGCGTCCTCGAACTGGACAAGACCGGCAAGGTGGTGAACTGACGTCCCGGGCCGTGCGGGCGTTGGATGGACCGGCAAGGGGCTGAAGCCCCTGGTCCCGGGAATCCGCCACGGCGCATGCCTGAACAATGTTGGCTTGCCAGACAAGGGGCTTCAGCCCCTTGTGCCTTCTGCGTTCCTTGCGGTGAACCACCGCGCGCTGGATGCCCGCCTTCGCGGGCATGACGTTGAGAGGCATCTGCTCACGAAGCACGGTCAGCGGCCGTTCACGCCCCCTCTTGCCTCGGCGGTCTCTGTGCCCTCTGTGGCAACACCTGCCATCGTCATTGCCTCACTATGCCGCGCCGTGCTTCCTTGAGTTCCCGGGCACGTTCCGGGTCGATCGCTGCCTGTCGCTCCAAATAGTATTCGGCCAACACGTCGCTGCCCGTCTTCACAGACAGCGTGTAGGCCTGCGGAAGGAACCACTCGTCGTCACCATGGTCTGCCATCCGAAGGTAGTCATGGGCCTTCTGCGGATCTTCTTCCATCCAAGCCAGATACACGCAGACTTCGGCGAGCTTTTTCGGATCCGTGCCTGTCTTGAGATAACGCCAACACCACCCCCTGGCTTCTTCCCAGCGGCCAAGCCGCATCAGACCTCTGGCGCGGTGGTGGTCCGCCTGACTGACATCCTCCAGCCCCAGACCTCCCACGATCGGCACCATGATCGGGGCAAGCCGGTCCTGCCAGCGCGCCTCCCACTCCGCAGGCGATCCTTCAGGCGCCACATATCGCATGACCAGCACCTCGCGCGGCACCGCGTGTTCGAAGTGGCCGGGCAACGCCGCCGCCTCCGTTGTCTCGGCGGCGGAGGATGTCACTTCCGCTACGGGTTGGGCGGCCGTGGCGATCCGCTCGCTCGCGGTCGCGAGTTCCTCGGGGGTTGGCGGCTTCTCCATCGCGATCTTCCAGTCTGCCACCAAGCTTACCGTCCAGATGAGGAACGCCAGCCCGACAACGAGTCCAGCTATCACCGCCAGGATCTTTCCGCCCGGTCTTCCCATGGTACCCCCTTGCAGTCACTCCCCGCGCTCGTAAAGCCGCGCACGCCTCGGGTTCCTGAACCGCAACTCCGCCAGCAGCTCGTCAGCTGACGCATGACTGCCGGTGTTCCGGCACAGGCGAATCGCGGACGGAATCCGGATACCGTCCGGATCCCCCTCGAACGAAAGCTCCATGTAGTGCATGGTCATTCCGGGATCGTCTTCAAGCCATGCCAGACGCGCACACGCTCAACGATTCCTCTTCGCGCCTTCACAGGTTCCACGCCTTCGCGAAGGCGGCGAAGGAGCGGTCGTAGGTCTTCTCGGCCTCCGGGGGGAAACAGCAGCCGGGAAGCTGCCGGTTCTTGAGGTGATACTGCAAACAGTCGCAGCACAGCCCCATGCGGGGACAGCCGTCGTAGGTGCAGGTGCAGTTCTTGAGATTCTTTGACGCGTTGGTGCAGGTGCCGGGCATGACTTCCTCCTGGTTGAATGCCGTCGGGGATTGGGCGCCAGCTTAGCAGAAACGCCTGGACCGGCGCCAAGAAACCAGCAAAACCCCGTTGACGTGCGCCGGGAAGGGGACTACCATGAAAGGTGGCAGATGCAGCGGACGTCTCTGGCAGAACGGAGGGTTTGGCCATGCCCAACGAACAAGTCAAGGCGCTGCTCGACAGGCAACACATCGCGTATCGCAGCATCATGCACCCGATGACCTTCACCGCGCAGCAGACGGCCCAGGTCACGCACATCAAGGGCCACGAAATGGCCAAGACGGTCGTGGTGCGCCTGGATGGCCGTCCGGCGATGGTGGTGGTGCCGGCGCCGCGCCATGTGGACCTGGAACGCCTCAAGGCGCAGACCGGGGCCGAGGACGTGGAACTCGCGGATGAACAGGAGTTCCGGGGCGAGTTTCCGGGCTGCGAGGTGGGTGCGATGCCCCCGCTGGGCAATCTCTACGGCATGCCGGTGTTTGTCGAAGAGGAGCTGGCGGAGGATCCGGAAATCGCGTTCAATGCGGGCACGCATACCGAGGTAATCCGGATGGCCTACCGCGATTTCGAGCGCCTCGTCCACCCGCGGCTCGGCGCCTTTGCGATCTAGGGCGCTCAGAGACGCAGGCGGCCACCGGAGCCCGGTGCGGTCGCGCCGTGAGGCGGCGCTTCCCCGCGGTCGAGCAGGGCGGCGGCGTCACGACGGGCGGCGTCGAGGATGCGCGCGTCGCGTATCAGATCAGCCACCCGCAGATCGGCGATCCCTGCCTGGCGGGTTCCCAGCACCTCGCCCGGTCCGCGCAGCTTGAGGTCTTCTTCGGCGATATCGAAGCCGCTGGCCGTCCGGCACAGGACCTCGACGCGCCGCCGCCCTTCCGGGGTGGCCGGTTTCCCGAGCAGGAAACAGTAGCCCTGCCGTCCTCCCCGCCCGACGCGCCCGCGCAACTGGTGCAGTTGGGTCAGGCCGAAATGGGCGGCGTCCTCGATCACCATGATATTGGCCGAGGGAATGTCCACCCCCACTTCCACCACGGTTGTACTGAACAGGATATCCACGTCGCCCTCGCGAAAGCGCCGCACAATGGCCTCCTTCTCGTCCGGGGCCAGGCGTCCGTGCAGCAGCGCCGTGCGCACGCCCGCCAAGTGCCCGTTTGACAACTCTTCATAGTGGCTCACCACGGCCTTGAGATCGCGGGCCTCGCTCTCGTCGATCAGCGGGCACACGAAAAAGGTCTGCACCCCTGTGGCCGCCTCGCGGCACAGGTAGGCGTAGAGATCCGGCACCTTTCCCGGGGGAACGCGCCGCGTCTTGACCGGGATGCGGCCCGGGGGAAGCTCGTCGATAACCGAGAGGTCCATCGCGCCGTACACGGTCAGGGTAAGGCTTCGCGGAATCGGCGTCGCGGTCATCTGGAGCAGGTCGGGACACCGTCCCTTGGAGGCGAGGGCATCGCGCTGCAACACGCCGAAGCGGTGCTGCTCGTCCACCACCACAAGCCCCAGACGGCGGAACTGGACCTGTTTTTGAAACAGCGCGTGCGTACCCACCACCACATCGGCCTCGCCGGACCGGACCGCTTCGCGCACCGCCTTGCCATCAGGCGATGACCCGGTCAGGAGCGCCACGCGGATGCCCAGCGGGGCCAGATGCCGGTGCACGGTGCGCCAGTGCTGTTCGGCGAGCAGTTCCGTGGGCGCCATGAACGCGGCCTGCGCGCCGGTATCGGCCGAGGCCGCGAGGGCATGCAGGGCCACCACCGTCTTGCCGCAACCCACGTCCCCCTGCAGGAGCCGCATCATGGGCCGGGGCGCGGCCATGTCGGCCAGCACCTCGTCCACGGCGCGTTGCTGCCCGCCGGTCAGGGAAAAGGGCAGCGACTGGCTCAACTGCTGCCGCAGCGGCCCGTCCACCACATGACAGCACCCGTCGCGCGTATCGTGCCGTTGTCGGCGTTCCCGGAGCACTTCGAGCTGTATTGCCAGCAGCTCCTCGTAGACGAAACGGCGCCGGGCCTTGCCGGCGGCCTCGATGTCTTCCGGGAAATGTACTTCCCAGAATCCGGCGGCGATTTCGGGGAACCCGTGCTTTCGGCGCACCGCCTCGGGGAGCGTCTCGTTGAGGTTCGGGGCCAAAGCCGCGAGTGCGTCGTGGACCCAGCGCCGCAGCGCCCGCTGCGTCACCTTCTCCGTCAGGCGGTAGATCGGCACAATGCGGCCGCAATGCAGCCGGTCCTCGTCATTCCCGGCCAACAACTCAAAGTCCGGGTTCTTCAGCGCGAGCCCCTTGTATTCGCCCACGAGTCCGCTGAAGTAGCCCCGCGTCCCCGGCTGGAGCGCCTGCGCCAGGAAACCGCGGCCAAACCAGGTGGCGCGGATCTCGCCGCTTTCGTCCTGCAGGGTCGCCACGGCCATCGACGTGCGCCCGCGCAACCGGATCTGGCGGCACTCGGTCACTTCGGCCAGGATTGTCGCCGCCTCGCCCTTGACCGCCTCGCCGACCGGGGAAACGCGCCTGCGGTCCTGGTAGTCCCGCGGAAGGTGGTAGAGCAGGTCGCGGCAGCACGATATCCCGAGGTTCTCAAGCAACTTGGCCCGTTTCGGGCCGATCCCCGGAAGGACCTCTACGCTCTCCATCCAGTCCACAAGCGCCTCCTGTGCCGCGTGCCGCCGATCCAGACGGTAGCGCATTGCACGGGGCGCGTGCAAAAGGTTTTGCGGCGACGTCGCAGGCCTGCTATGCTCCCCGTTCCGGACGTCAACGCGCCCCGCACCGGACGCGTTGGTTCGCCAGTGCGACACACGAACCCAGGAGACCGTCTTTCACCATGACCGAGGTTCCCGGCGCTTCCACGGACACAGGACAGCACGGATCAGGTCCCGGCGGCAGAAGCCGGCGGCATGCGCTGACGTTTGTCGTCATATTCGTGGTCACCGTGCTCGCCCTGCTGACCGGTTACCGCTTCGCCATGAACACCTACGCCAACCAGTGGTACCTTTTCCAGGTCGCGCGGCACACAAACTGGGTCCTGGACAACCTGGGCCACAGCAGCGCCCTCGAGGGCGGCCCCTACACGGGCAGTGACGCCGCGCGGATCCGCGCGGAGATCGCGGCCCTGGAAAAGGGGCCCGACCCGGTCGGCGAAATTCCGGCGCCAGACGCCAGTGACACGCCCCTGACCCCTTGGGAACTGTGGCGCTACCGGGCCTTGCGTATTCTCAAGGGTCAGCAACAGGTGGCGCCGAACGAGCAGCCCATGTCGCTGAACAACCAGGGGCCCCTGGTCTTCTTCGTGGCCGAGCCGTCGCTCGAACTGGAGCTGCACGAGGCGCGCAGCGCCCTCGCTGCGCTGCAACAGGCGTCGTCGAACCGCGAGACGCCGTCGCCGGAGGTCGCCGAGGCGCAGGCCCGGGTGGACCGCCTGACTGCCGCGCTGCGCGATCGCCCGCAGGATCAGCCCCGCGCCACCGGCAAGGCGTTTCGCTTCAAGGTGGTGCCGCAATGCGGCGCGATCGAGGTGATGGCCATCTTCCTCGCCGCCATCCTTGCCTTCCCCGCGACTTGGACCAAGCGCCTGATCGGACTGGTGCTGGGCTTCCCCCTGCTGTATGCGCTCAACGTCGTGCGCCTGTCGTTCCTGGCCTTCGTTGGCGCCTGGACCAATGGCGGCCCGCTGTTTGATTTTGCTCATCATTACGTGTGGCAAGGCATCTACATCGTATTTGTGGTAGCCGTGTGGCTGGCATGGATGGAGTTCATCGTCCGCCGTCAGACCTGATGCGGACATAACGCGACCGTGAGTGGACAGGGACCGTGACCAACGACGATCTCGATAGCGCAGCGCCGGCGTCCGGGCAGGACATCGGCACCGACGCGCCTCCGGGGCGCGCCTCGGTGAACCGCGCCCTCGCGGTGCGTTTCGTGGTGGGCTTCCTGATGTCCGTGTTTGTGCTGCTGCTGGGTTACCGGGCCCTGGTCCAGACGGGCGGCGACCGGTGGTATCTGGACAACGTCGCCAAAACCACATCATGGGTCTTGGACAAGACCGGGCACTCCAGCCAGCTGGGAGCCAGACAGGCTGATGGCCCCACGGTAATGTTTGTGGCAAAAGCGGGACCAAGCCTGCTGCTCTACGAGAAGCGGCAGCTGCTGCAGCGGGCTCAGACGGATGGCAACGCCGCGGCTGTCGATCGGCTGGAGCGCGAGGTCAGCGATCTCGAGCAATTGGTCGCGCAACGGGAAGCCATCCCCCCCGAAGAACGCATAGAAGAAACAAGAAGATTCTTCTTCACCATCATCCCCGAGTGCGGCGCGATGGAGATCTTCGCGATCTACCTGGCTGCGGTGCTTGCCTTCCCGACGACATGGATTAAGCGGATCATTGGCGTGGTGGCGGGGCTGCCGCTCATGTATGCCGTAAACATATTCCGCCTGGCGTGCCTCGCCTTCATCGGGGCCTACACGAGCGGGGGACAGTGGTTCGACTTTGCCCACCATTTT
>JBPOJD010000064.1:0-11685 GCA_052033955.1 Candidatus Hydrogenedentota bacterium | reverse complement strand
TGCCCGCGACCTCGGTGCCCTGGAACTGCTTGCGGTCCCAACGGCCTTCCATCATGGATACATGGGCGGCGGGAATCTTGCGCAGCAGGGCGAACATCAGGGCGAAGGTGTGTTCACAGGTCGAGATCGTGTTGCCGCCCGGGGTATTCATGACCACGATGCCCTTCTTCGTGGCTGCGGCCTTGTCGATGTTGTCCGTGCCCGCGCCGGCGCGCCCGACGACCTTGAGCCGCTTGGCGGTCGCGAGGGCCTCGGCGGTCACCTTCGTGCCGCTTCGCACGACCAGCCCGTCGTAGGCGTCAATGATCGCCGCCAACTCCTCGGGCTTCTGCGGGGGCTTGACGTCCACCTCATAGCCGGGCTGACTGCGAAAGATGCTGATTCCTTCCTCACTCAGATTGTCGAGCACGAGAATCTTGGGCATGGCGGCGTCTCCCTCCCCGGTTGCATCAAGGTATAGCGCCGCGTATCAGGACGCGGCGATTGGGAAAAAAACAGGCTAACAGAGATGCCCTGTAAAATCAACGCAAACCACCCGCCCGAAGGGTGTTACCCGGACGGAAACGGGCGGGGTCCCGGGCCGGGTCAGGCCGCAACGACCTCTTTTTTCTCGATTTGCGTGAAGTCCGCCACGCGGCGCATCGCGTCGAGCACGCCCTGCAGGAGCGCGTGCCGGTTGCGGCGCACGGCGTCATCCTTGTCGTTCACGAGAATGGCGTCGAAATAGGCCGCAATCGCCGGCAACCATCGTTCGACCTCGGCAATGGCATCGGCGAAGGCGCCCTGATCGGCCAGACCGGCCGCCACGCCGCCGCGTTCCGACACAATAGCGTACAGCGCATGCTCCTTGTCGTCCAGCAGCGCCGGGTCGACGGAGTCCGCCGCTTCCTTGACGATCCGCTGGACGCGCTTGGCCTGCTCGGCCAACTCCTGTGTGCGCGCATCGTCGAGCGCGGCCAGCGCGGCCAGGCAGGCGTTGAACCGGGCCGGGCGCTGCCCGTGGACCCCGAGTGCGGCCGCCACACGGTCGTAGCCGTGGCCCTCGTCGCGCGCCATAACCTCCATGCGGTCACGGAAGAAGCTCAGGACGTCCGGCAGGGCCGCCTCGCCCTCGGGGAGCGCGCCGCCGTAGTTGGCCAAGGCGGCCGCAAACACGGCCTCCAGATCCACATCGAGCTTCGCCTGCTTGAGAATCGCAAGCAGCGCCAGCGCATTGCGCCGCAGACCGAAGGGATCGCTGGTGCCCTTGACGCGCGCGCCGATGCCGAAATAGCCGGCGAGGCTGTCGATACGGTCCAGCACGCCCGCGGCCACGCCCAACGGCTGGTCCGGCATCGCATCGCCCGCGCGCCGCGGCAGCCGGTGCTCGAAGAGCGCCCGCGCCACGTCTTCGGGCAGACCTTCCTTGCGGGCATACAACATGCCGACAACGCCTTCGAGGCTGTCGAACTCGAACACCATCTGCGTGGTGAGGTCGGCCTTCATGAGTCCCAGGACCTGCCCGAGGGCGTCGTCGTCAACCCGCGGCAGGACGGGCCGCAGTTCCTTGTAGAGCATCCGCAGCCGCGCGACCTTGTCCGCGACCGACCCCAGCTTCTGGTGGAACATGACGCTGTCCAGGCCCTTGGCAAAGTCGCTCAGCGGCGTCTTGGTGTCGGTGTCCCAGAAATAGCGGGCATCGCGCAGGCGGGCGTTCAGGACGCGCTCGTTGCCCACCTTGATGAGCTGCTGCGCCTCGTCGCCGTAGGGTCCGTTCGCGACGGCCAGGAAGTAGCGGCTGAGCTGGCCGTCCGGCGTGCGCAGCGGGATGTAGCGCTGGTGCACTTTCATCGGCGTGATGATGAAAGGCTCGGGAAGCACCAGGGCCTCCTCGGGGATCTCGCCGATGACCGGCTCGGGCCATTCGAGGAGATCGGCGATTTCGCTCAACAACTCTTCGTCGTCCTCCGGCGTCAGTTCGTAGCGGCCCGCGATGGCCTGGACCTTCTCGCGGAGCATCTGCAGACGTTCGGCGCCGTCCACAATGACGTAGTGCGCGCGCAAGGCATCGTGATAGTGCGCGGCGGACGCGATCTCGACCGCGCCGGGCGCCAGACGCCGGTGTCCATAGGTCGTACGGCCGGAATTGATATAGCGCGCCGGGCCGAGCTCGTCCTGGTCGCGCAGCTTCAGGGATACCGGCACCAGATTTGCGCCGTGCAGCGCGACGATCCAGCGGATCGGCCGCGAGAAGGTCAGGGTCGTGTCTTCCCAGCCCATGGACTTGGCGAATTGCAGCCGCCGCATCAGGGTGTCAAGCATCTCCGGAAGAATCTCGTCAAGCGCACGGCCCTTCTGCTGCACCTTGATGAAGCAGTACTCGTCCTTGCCTTGTTCCTGGAAGAAGATGTCCGCCGTGCTGGCCCCCTGCGCCTCGGCAAACTTCTGTGCGGGAACCGTCCACTCGCCCTCGGGGGTGCGGGCGGCGGCCTTCTTGGGACCGCGCGCCTCGCGCAGCACATCTTCCTGTCGCCCGGCAAGGCCCTCGATCTGGAAGGCGATCCGCCGCGGCGTTACCCACAACGTGACCGGGCCGTGGCTGAGCTTCTGCTCGTCCAGCATGCGCTCGAAGATATCCACCGCCTGCGTCTTGACGGCTTCGATGTCCCGGTGCGGCAATTCCTCGACGCCGATTTCCAGGAGGAAGGTGTCGGCCGCATTGTACTGGGGCGCGGGCGCGGTGGAAGGTTCGGCGGCGTCGGTGAGACCGAGACGCGGCAGGCGCATCAGCGGAAACGCCATCGCCTCGCGCTGCGCCAGGAACCCTTTCGCACAGCGTTCGGCCACGGCACGGCACCGCAGCAGGAAACGGCCGCGTTCGGTGACGGACAGCGCGCCGCGTGCATCGAGCACGTTGAACAGGTGCGACAATCGCAGGCAGTGGTCATACGCGGGCAGCACCAGCCCGGTCTCG
Organism: Candidatus Hydrogenedentota bacterium; assembly: GCA_052033955.1. Classification (GTDB taxonomy): domain Bacteria; phylum Hydrogenedentota; class Hydrogenedentia; order Hydrogenedentales; family SLHB01; genus JBPOJD01. The sequence continues at coordinate 8,732 of JBPOJD010000064.1, read as the reverse complement.
ATCAGGCGGGCGGCCTCGGCTTCCCACGTCTTGAACACCTCCAGAAGCTTCGCCGTGTCGGCCTGTTCGAAGTTGTAGTGGCAGAACTCGACCTCCGAGGCGTGGTAGATGTCGCGGTACGTGATGCCCGACGGCGCCCACACAAGGTCATAGACGCTCTCGACGCCTTGGAGGTACATGGCGATGCGTTCGACGCCGTAGGTCAGTTCGCAGGCCCGCACGTCGAGCTTGACGCCGCCGCACTCCTGGAAATAGGTGAATTGCGTGATCTCCATCCCGTCCAGCCACGCTTCCCAGCCCAAGCCCCACGCGCCGAGCGACGGGCTCTGCCAGTTGTCCTCGACAAACCGGAAATCGTGCTTGGTCAGATCGAGGCCAAGGGCCTCGAGGGATTGCAGGTACAGTTCCTGGACGTTCACCGGGGACGGCTTGAGGATGACCTGGTACTGGTAGTAATGCTGCAGGCGGTTGGGGTTCTCGCCGTAGCGGCCGTCCGTGGGCCGCATGCTCGGCTCGGGATACGCCACCCACCACGGCTCGGGTCCGAGTACCCGCAGGAAGGTCGCGGGGTTCGACGTCGCCGCGCCGACCTCGGTGTGGTAGGGCTGCCAGAGCGTGCAGCCCTGTTTGACCCAGAAATCGCTCAGCGTCTGAAGCACCTGCTGGAAATACATCGGTTCATCCTTCTGGTTCGCACCATGCCTGGCGGACGGTATCGGGCGGGATGATAAGAGGGCGTGATACGTGCCGGAACCGCCGTGTGTGCCGCTGTGGGACCCGTGGCCGCGCCAGCGGATCGAATGGCCGCGATTTTACCGGGTGGCGGCTTCTAAGTCAAAGCGGCCATTGCGCTTTCCGCCTTCTGGAGGCTACACTGGGCTCGTGCGCACACCGGTTCTCACAACGCTTATCCTGCTCCTGTTCGGGAGCGCCTGCGGACAACGGGCTGCCGAGGTCAGCGAGCCGCCGGGACGCGCCTTGTCCATCACCTGGCAGGGCGCACCGCTGGCGCCGTTCCGCACGGACCAGTATCTGCTCGAAATCCCGCCGGTCGAGAACACGGCCCAGGAACTCGCGTTCGAGCTGGCCCTGACGAACACGGGCAGCGCGCCTTTGGAGATCGTCGACGTATCGACGTCGTGCGGTTGCATCGATACCCGCCTCAGCGCCCCGAGCGTCGCGCCGGGGCAGACCGTCGCGCTGCACAGCACTGTCGGCGTCGCGCGTGAACCGGACCGGGTCGATCACAGCCTCATGATTACCACCGGCGAGCCGGACGGCGGGTATTTCATCAAGCTGCTCGCGCCGATCGAAAAGCCGCTCGCGGGCGTGCCTACCGCGATTGCCTTCACGGCGGACCAACCCGGACCCGTAGAAATCGTCGTCGTGGATCAGACCGATGCCTTCGCAGACGCGCGCGCACACGGTGAAGGACTGGACGTGGGGATCATGCCGCAGGACGGTGACGCGCACCGGCTGGTAGTGACGTGGCGCGGCGGTGCGCCGAAGGAAAACTTGGAGCTGATCATCGAGACACGCAACGGAAGGCAGTATCGCGTGCCGGTGAAGTGGTGACCCCGCCAAGACAAGGGGCTTCAGCCCCTTGACCTTGCTTCAGCCTCGCGTCCTGACGAGCTTCACTCCCCCTCCGCCGCCTCCGGCAAGACCTCGTTTGCCAGTATCTGATCGAGCATCTGCCGGTGCCGGATAAGCCCCGGCACGCCTTCGCGGTTCAGCAGCACTTCGGCCGCCTCGGGGAAGCTGTTGTAGTTTTTCGAGGCCATCGCCGCGCAATAGGCGCCCGCGCCGCCGACCACCACCGCGTCACCGGGCATCGCGGCCGTCAGGCGCCGGGGTTGGAGACCTTCCGGGTTGCCCGGCTCGGGGGTGAGGATATCGCCGCTTTCGCAGCAGTGCCCCACGACGAGGTAATCCGCCTCGCGCCGCGGCGCCGACGCGTCCTGCGGCACGACCGCAATCGGATGCTGCGCACCGTAGATGCTGGGCCGCAGAATCTCCGTCATGCCCGTGTCGGTCCTGATGAAACGGTAGCCGTCGCGGCCGGTGTCCACGACATCGATGACCGAGGCGATCAGCGCGCCCGCGTTGGCCACGAGGAAGGTACCCGGCTCGATCTCGAGGTGCAGCTTGCGGCCGTGCTCTTCGTGGAAGCGCTCGACATCGGCCTTGACGGCCTCGCCAATCGCGCGCAGATCCGCCGAAGGCTCGCCGGGCATGCGCCCGACCTTGAAGCCCCCGCCGAGGCTCAACGTGGTGACCTGGGGCATGCGCGCGGCGATTGCCAGCGAGAGCGTCGCGCAGTGTTCCCACATCGCCGGGTCGCTTCCCGAACCGATATGCGTGTGCATGCGGGTGATTTGCAGGTTGTACCGGTGCTGTATCGCGAAGATCCGTTCCAGATACTCGTGCCAGATGCCAAAACTGGCCGACGGCCCGCCGACGTTGGTGCGGTTGCTGTGGCCCGAACCCATGCCCGGATTGATGCGGACGCTGACCTCGTGGCCGGGGAAGATCTCCCCGAAGGCCTCGAGCTGGCGCAGCGAGGTGGCATTGAAAAGCACCCCGCTGTTGACCAGCCTGAACAGATCCTGCGGCAATTCCTGCGCGGTGAGCTGGATATGCTCCGGGGGGATGCCCGCGCGCATGGCCCGCTCGGCTTCATAGCCGCTGCTGGCGTCGATATGCAGCCCGGCATCGTGAACCACGCGCAAGATCGCCGCCGTCGGCAGGGCCTTCATGGCATAGCGCACCCTCAGGCCATAGGCGTTTGGAAACGCCAGCGCCTCGGCCGCACGCGCCTCGAGCCTGCGCTGATCGTACACAAACACCGGCGATCCAAAGGCCTCGCGCAGCGCGATCACTGTCTCCGGAGTCAAAAAGTTCGGCAAGCTCATTGCACACTCCCGCGTCTCACGCGATGGGTTGATGGCCGGTGGCAGAGAATAGCACGCCGTTCCCGGCGGCGCAACGCGCGATGCCCGTGCGCGACCACCCAGCCCCCCCGGGCCGGCGCCACGGTGCCAGAACTGACAAGTGCGGGAACCCGAGCCCTTTGCGCCTGATTCGGCGGCTGTGGTAGGCTTGGCGCACTGTGAAAAAGCCGAAGTCGACATACGTCTGCCAGCATTGCGGGGCCGTGCATGCCCGCTGGGCAGGGCGTTGTGAAGACTGCGGCGAATGGAACATGATCGTCGAGGAACGCTTCGTCGAGGCGGCGGGCGGCAACCGGCGCGCGCGCGGCGATATCGCGCCGACCCCTATCACCATGAGCGACGCGCCCGACCCTGAGCGCCTGAGCACGGGCATCGGGGAATGCGACCGCGTATTGGGGGGCGGCCTCGTCGAGGGCAGCCTGACCCTCATCGGGGGCGACCCGGGCATCGGCAAGTCGACGCTGATGCTTCAAATCGGGCACAACCTGGCCAGGAATTTCGGGCCGGTGCTGTATGTCTCGGGCGAGGAGTCCTTCAATCAGGCCCGGTTGCGCGCACGGCGCCTCAACGCCCTGGACGACAACCTTTTTCTCCTCCCGGAGACGGCGCTGGATGCGATCGAGAAGCAGATCGAAGCGGCGGATTACCGTTTCGTGGTGGTGGACTCGATTCAGTCGGTCTATGCGAGCGGTCTGGGCGCGGTGCCGGGGAGCGTGAGCCAGGTCCGTGAGTGCGCCAATCAGTTCCTGCGGATTGCGAAGGACATGAACCTGCCGGTGCTGCTGGTGGGGCATGTGACGAAGGATGGGGCCATTGCCGGTCCCCGTCTGCTCGAACATCTCGTGGACACGGTTCTGTATTTCGAGGGCGAGGGCCGTCAGGCGCTGCGGATCTTGCGCGGGGTGAAGAACCGCTTCGGGTCGACGAACGAGATCGGCGTCTTCGAGATGAGCGAGGGCGGCCTGATGGAGGTGGCCAACCCGAGCGCGCTGTTCCTGAATGAGCGGCCCGAGGGGTTGAGCGGGTCGGTGGTCTTGCCGAGCGTCGAGGGGACACGCCCGCTCCTGGTCGAGGTGCAGGCGCTGGTCAGCGACACCCACCTCCCGTCGCCGCGGCGGACGGTCACCGGGGTCAACCCCAACCGGGTCTCGCTGCTGCTCGCGGTGCTCGAAAAGCGCACGGGGCTGCACTTCGCCAATATGGACGTGTTCGTGAACGTGGCGGGCGGCGTGCGTCTCGACGAGCCCGCGACGGACATGGCCGTGGCGCTCGCGCTGGTGTCGAGCCTGCGTGAGGTTCCCGTGGCCCAGGGCCTTGCGGCATTTGGCGAGGTCGGTCTGGCCGGGGAGGTGCGCGCGGTGGACATGGGCCGGCAACGGCTGGCCGAAGCTTCAAAGTTCGGGTTCACAAAGTGTATCCTACCGAAGGGATGCGCCGGGGAGTCCGTGGACGGCGTGGAACTGGTGGCGGTCAAGCATCTGTCGGAGGCGATTGAATGGGCGCTGGAGGGATAGCATCGTGAAACGGAAGCGGATAACCCAGGAGGACGCGTACCGGAACGCCTTGCTGATGGTATCGCCCGGCACGAAGATACGCGAGGCCATCTCCGCGATCCTCCAGAGCCGCACCGGCGCGCTGTTGTGTTTTGGCGACACCAAGCGTCTCTCGGAACTCTCCGAGGGCGGCGTGAAAGTGGACGCGCCCTGCACGCCGCAGCTCCTGTATGAGTTGTCGAAGATGGACGGGGCGATCATCCTCACGCCAGACGGCGAGGAGATCGTGTACGCCAACCGTTTCCTTCGCCCGGACACGTCCATCCCCACGAATGAGACAGGCACGCGCCACCGTGCAGGCGAACGCCTGGCGATACAGGCCAAGTGCGTCGTGATCGCGGTATCCGAGCGCCGCTCGAGCGTGACGCTCTACGTGCACAACATCCGGCATATCCTCGACAGCATCTCCACGCTGCTCAACAAGGCGACGCAGGCCATTCAGACGCTCGAGAAGTACATGCACGTGCTGCATCAGGCCATGCACGATCTCAGCGCGCGCGAATTCCAGGACATGGTCACGATCTTCGATGTCTGCAAGGCGATCCAGCGCTGCGAGATGGTCGTGCGGATCAGCCGCGAAATCGAGCCGTACATTGTGGAGCTGGGCACCGAGGGCCGGCTCATCGAGTTGCAGCTCAAGGAACTCATCTTGCCGCTGGACGAGGCCGCACTCGTCGTCAAGGACTACTACCGGGAGAAGGCGGGGCCGTACGAGCAGGTGCGCGAGAAGATCTCCGAAGTTTCGGATCAGGATCTGCTCACACTGAGCAACATCAGCCAGGCCCTCGGCTATGGCACGAACCTGCGCAGTGTGGACACCTACCTGTCGCCGCGTGGTTACCGGCTGCTGACGTTGACCCACCGCCTCACGCCGCAGATCATCGAAAACCTCATCGCGCGCTTCGGTTCACTGCAGCAGATCATCCGCGCGCCCAAGGACGAACTGGTTGCGGTCGACGGGGTGGGCGAGGTGCTGGCCGAGCGTGTCCGCGTGAGCCTGAACCTGTTGCGCAGCCAGCTTGCGCTGGACCGGAGATAGCATGCCGTTTGTCAGCGATTTCGCCATCCGCCAGAACACCCCTGCCGCGCCCGGCCACTACAGGATGCTCATTGACGCGCCCGAACTGGCCCAGGCGGCCCGGCCGGGGCAGTTCGCCATGCTCCAGGTGTCGCAGGGGCTGTACCCGTTTCTGCGTCGGCCCATGTCCTTTGAGCGCATCCACGGCGACGGGCTTTCGTTCCTCTACAAGGTCGAGGGCGAAGGCACGCGCATCCTGAGCGCCATGCAGCCGGGCCAGGTCATCAATGTGCAGGGGCCGCTGGGCAATGGGTTTCCGGTCAGCACGCGCTTTGCCCGCCACATTCTCGTCGCGGGCGGCATCGGCGTGGCCCCCTTCCCTGCCCTGGCCGAAGCGCTCCGGGCGGCGTGCGGCACGGCGCCCGAGGTCATTGTCGCGGCCCGCACGGCGGACTGCCTTCTGTGCGTCGAGGATTTCGAGGCGATGGGCTGCACGGTTCACCTCGCCACGGACGACGGCTCGGCTGGCCGGAAGGCGTTTGCATCGCAAGTGCTCGAGGAGCTGGCGCCGGACCCGGCCGTCACGCGGGTGTATGCGTGCGGGCCGATGCCGATGATGCGGGCGACCACGAAAGTGACGCAGGCGCTCGGGCTGGACTGCCAGATTTCGCTCGAGGCGCAGATGGCCTGCGGCGACGGAGCGTGCCTGGGCTGTGTGGTGGAATCCAAACGCGAACGCGAAGGCGAGCGCATGGTCCGCGTGTGTTGCGACGGGCCGGTCTTCGACACGAACGACATCGACTGGGAAGCACACAACCTCACCTATGACCCCTGAACTCGCGATCAACTTCGGCGGCCTCGCCATGAAGAACCCCGTCACGGTGGCGTCGGGCACCTTTGGCTACGGCCAGGAATACGGACGCTACTACGACCTGTCCAGGCTGGGCGCGGTGACGACGAAGAGCATCTCGCTCAAGCCGCGGGCGGGCAACAAGCCGCCGCGCCTCGTCGAAACCCCGGCGGGGCTGCTCAACGCCATCGGTTTGCAGAATGTCGGTCTGGAGGCCTACCTGCGCGATAAATCGCCTTGGCTGCGCCAACAGGGCGCCACGATCATTGCCAACATCTACGGGTACAGCCCGGAGGAATACGCCGAGCTGGCCCGCAGGATTGAGCAGGAAGGGGCCGCGGACGCCATCGAAGCGAACCTGTCCTGCCCGAATGTCCACGATGCCCGGGCCACCCGGGGCGCGTGCCTGGTCAGCCAGGTTCCCGAGACCGTGGCCGAATACACGGCCGCGATCCGTGCGGCGTCGACGCTCCCCCTCTTCATCAAGTTGACGCCGAACGTGATCGATATCCGCGAACCCGCGCTGGCCGCCGAAGAGGCCGGGGCCGACGGCCTGGCGCTGATCAACACGCTGCTGGGCATGGCAATCGACCCGGAGTCGCGCCGGCCGCGCCTGGCGAATATCGTGGGCGGCCTCAGCGGCCCGGCGATCCGCCCGGTCGCCGTGAAGATGGTCTGGGACGTGGCGCGCACGGTGCGCATCCCCGTGCTGGGGATGGGCGGCATCTGCGATGCCGCGGACGCGGTACAATTCCTGCTCGCGGGCGCTACGGCGGTCGCCGTGGGCTCGATGAACTTCCGCCAGCCCGATGCGGCCCTGCGTGTGGTCGAGGGCCTGAGCGACTATTGTCAGCGGCATGCCATTGTCCGCATCAGCGATCTGGTGGGCGGCGTACGAACCTGAAAGGCTGCTTGTGGGAACCGAACTCATCACTGTATTGGACGTGGACACCCGGGACGAGGCGCTCGATCTGGTGGATCGCTGCGGCAAGTGCGCGTGGTTCAAGGTCGGCTTTCAACTGTTCACCCGCTGCGGGCCGGACGTGGTCCGGGCGATCCAGGACCGGGGCAAGAACGTCTTTCTGGACCTCAAGTTCCATGACATCCCCAACACCGTTGCCCAAGGCGCGCGGGCGGCGGTCGCGCTCAACGCCGGCCTGTTCACGCTGCACACCAGCGGCGGCCGTGCCATGATGGAGGCCGCGGCCAAGGCGGTGGCGGGGTCGCCCACACGGATTCTTGGCGTCACCATTTTGACCAGTCTGTCCGACGAGGCCCTGCGCGACGAGGTGGGGATGCCGGAGACGGCCGCCGCGGCCGTCGCGCGCCTGGGGGCGCTCGCGGTGAACTGCGGCGTGCATGGTCTCGTGTGTTCGCCCCACGAAATTGCCTCCCTGCGCCAGTCCCTTGGGGCCGGGGTCCTCATCGTCACGCCCGGGGTGCGGCCCGAATGGGCGGGGGCGGATGACCAGCAACGTGTCATGACCCCGCGGCAGGCCGCCGCGGCCGGAGCGGATTTCATCGTCGTGGGCCGCCCGATTGTTCGCCACAACAACCCCGCCGAAGCGGTGGACCGCATTCTGGAGGAGCTTGCCTGATGTCCCCGACCGAAGTGATCGACCTGTTCAAGACGACCGGCGCCCTGCTCGAGGGTCATTTCATCTATGCGAGCGGGCGGCACGGCCATCAGTTCCTGCAGGCCGCGCGCGTCATGCAGTATCCGCAGCACAACGAACGGCTGTGCGCGGCACTGGCGGCGCAATTCGCGGACACGCCGGTGGACCTCGTGGTCGGCCCGGCGACGGGCGGCATTATTCTGGCCTATGAGACGGCCCGCCACCTCACGTGCCGGGCAGCCTTCACGGAAAAAGAGAGCGGCGGGATGGCGATGAAGCGCGGGTTCGCGCTGCAGCCGGGCACCCGGGTCCTGGTGGTCGAGGACATCATCACCACGGGCGGATCGGTCAAGAAGAGCATCACGCATCTCGAGGAACGCGGCGCGCGGATCGTCGGGGTCGGGGCGCTGATCGACCGGAGCGGCGGCGAAGCGGCCTTCGATTGCCCCTTCAAGGCGCTGGCGGCACTGAACATGCAGAGCTGGGCGCCCGGGGATTGTCCGCGGTGCGCCGCGGGTGATCCGGTCATCGATCCCGACGACATCATGCTCTAGATCCGGGCAGGCCACCGCGGCGTCGGGCGCCTTTGAACCGATCCGGGTTGCCTGCTATCATGGCCCGTGTGTCGGGCGCGCCGGATCCAGGGGATGTGGGTTTGGGGCCGCATACTGCGGCCCACGGGTGCATCCGTAGTGATGTAACGTCGGCTTAAAGCGGATTTCCATACACATGCGGCAGGTG
>JBPOJD010000046.1:0-88381 GCA_052033955.1 Candidatus Hydrogenedentota bacterium | reverse complement strand
GACTTCGACCGCTCCACGCTGCGGCCCGAAGGCAAGGAGACGATTGACCGCGTCATCGCCGTGATGAAGGCGTACCCGACTGAGACCGTTGTGCGAGAGGGTCATACCGACAGCATCGGTACGGACGAGTACAATATGGCGCTCGGCCAGCGTCGCGCCAACTCCGTCATGGAGTACATGGTGGCGAACGGTATCAGCAAAGACCGCATCACGACCGTCAGCTATGGCGAGAGCCGCCCGGCCGTTCCCAATACCAGCCCGGCGAACCGTCAGCTCAACCGTCGTGTGGTGTTCAACATCAGCTTGAACGACTAGGATCTTTCGCATCGCGAACTGGAGCGGCCCCGGCCTTGTGCCGGGGCCGCTTCACATGTGTATACTGGCGGAATGGAGGATGCGCCGGACCTGAATCCCGATCTCGGCCGTTTGTTGGACCGCTTTGTCCAATCGGCCGTGTTCGAGCGCGCTTTGCGGGAGAAGACGGTGGCCGCGTACGGCGCCGACCTGCGCCGGTACCTGCTGTACCTTCAGGAGCATGCGCTCGCGGATCCCGCCGAGGTCCTGCGAGAGGACCTGCTTGACTACCTGATTTTCCTGCGCCAGGAAGGGCTCAGTGCCCGGTCGGTCGCGCGCCATCTGAGCGCGATTCGAGGGTTCCACCGTTTCCTTGTCGAAGAGGGCGTCGCGGCCGCGAACCCCGCCGATACCCTGGAGTCCCCCCGGCTGCTTCAGGTGCTCCCGAAGGCCCTCTCGCCTTCGGACGTCGAAGCCCTTCTCCAGGCCCCCGATCCGTCCACGCCCGAGGGCACGCGCGATGCCGCCCTGCTCGAAATGTTCTACTCATGCGGGCTTCGCATCAGCGAACTGGCGGACCTGCAATTGCGCGATGTCCTGCTGGACGAGGCCGAGCTGCGCGTCCGCGGCAAAGGGGGGAAGACGCGCATTGTCCCGCTCGGGGAGCGTGCCCGGGGACGTGTGGCGGCCTGGCTGCGTTCTCGCCCGGAGTTTGAGCCCAGGGACGCCGCCCTGCTCCTGACCCGCCGCGGCAGGCGCATGAGCCGGACCGCGGTGTGGGTGCGGGTCAAGCATCACGCCTCGGGTGCGGGCATCCGCCAGAACGTCACCCCCCACATGCTGCGCCATTCCTTTGCCACCCACCTGCTCGATAACGGCGCCGACCTGCGCGCGGTGCAGGAAATGCTTGGCCATGCAGACATCGGCACTACCCAGATCTATACCCATGTGAGCACGGAACGCCTCGCCCGCGCCCACCGGGATTTTCATCCCCGTTCCTGACGTGGCGGACCGGCCCAGCGCGTCCGCGGCTCGTGAGCCTGCGGCGCCGATATAACTACTGTATTCTGGTAAGCTTTGTTATAATTGTGACATGACCCCGGTGACCTGGCGAATACACGGAGAGGTCTGGGAGTTTGCACATGAGACGTCGCTACGTTGTTGGGATAGTTGTGGCTGCCCTGCTGCTTGGGACGGGTTACCAGCTCGGACGCCTGCGCGCGCCGTCCCCGGTTCCCGCGGACGGGCCGCAGGCCGCACCGTCGGCAGCCGCCGAGACGCAATGGTGGACGTGCAGCATGCATCCCCAGATCCGCCAGCCCGAACCGGGCCGCTGCCCCCTGTGTGCCATGGATCTCATCCCTGTCGCTGCCGCCGCAGACTCGGACGTGGGTGCGGCCGTGTTGTCGGTGAGCGAGACCGCCAAGGCCCTGATGAAGGTTCATACCACGCCCGCCGAACACCGATTTGTCGAGGCCGAGGTTCGCATGGTGGGGCGGGTGGCCTACGACGAGACCCGGCTGGCCACCATCTCCGCTTGGGTGCCGGGCCGCATCGAACGGATGTATGTCGACTACACCGGTGTCTCCGTGCATGCGGGGGATCACCTTGTGCAGCTCTACAGCCCGGAGTTGGTGAACGCACAGGAGGAGCTTCGGCGGGCCGTTCAGGCGGCCGAGCGGCTCGGCGCCAGCACCTCCGAGGTCGTGCGGCGGAGCACGGAGGCGATGGTGGCCGCCTCGAAGGACAAGCTGCGGCGCTGGGGCCTGACCGAGGCGCAGGTGGAGGCCGCGGCACAGAGAGGGGCGTTTTCCGACCGCATCACCATCTATGCTCCCGTGAGTGGAACGGTCATCGAGCGCAACGGGGTCGAGGGCGTGTTTGTCGAAACCGGCACGCCCATCTACAGGATTGTCGACCTGTCCGGCGTGTGGGTGCGATTCGAGGCTTACGAATCCGATCTCTCGTGGCTGCGCTACGGGCAGCACGTGCTGTTCAGTGCGGAGGCCTACCCCGGCGAGGTCTTCGACGGCCAGATTATCTTCATCGATCCCGTGCTGGATCCGCGTACGCGGACCGTCCGCGTACGGGTGAACGTGCCGAACGAGGATGGCCGCCTCAAGCCCGATATGTTTGTGCGGGGGGCTGTGCGGGCGCGCGTTGCCGGGCGGGGCAAGGTCATTGATCCGTCGCTGTCGGGCAAGTGGATCAGTCCGATGCACCCGGAGATCGTCAAGGACGAGCCCGGTGCCTGCGACGTGTGCGGGATGCCGCTGGTGCGTGCCGACCAGCTCGGCTACGTGGCGGTGGACGAGGCCGCCGAGGCCCCGCTGGTGATCCCCGCGACGGCGCCGCTGATCACGGGCCGGCGGGCCGTGGTGTATGTCGAGGTCCCGGACACGGAGCAGCCGACCTTCGAGGGGCGCGAGGTAGTGCTCGGGCCGCGAGCCAGTGACTTCTACATTGTCGAGGCCGGATTGGCGGCCGGGGATCGCGTGGTGACGCACGGGAACTTCAAGATCGACAGCGCCCTGCAGATACTCGCCAAACCGAGCATGATGTCGGCGCCGGAAGACGCGGGCGGATCAGCCGGGGCTGCCGTTTCCCACGACCATGCACCTCGGGTCCAGCCGTCTGGTCCGCCGGAACTCCAGGAGGCCCTGCGCAAGGTCTATGACGCCTACGTGCCGGTGCAGGCGGCGCTGGCCCACGATGACCTTGGCGCGGCCCAGGCCGCCGCAAGAGATACCGTGAAGATACTCGATAGCGCGGCACCCGCACTGAATGGTGCGGCGCAGCAGGTATGGGAGGAGTCTCGCGGCGGGTTGGCTGCTTCCATGACGCACGTAGCCGACGCCCCGGACCTCGACGCGATGCGTGAACCCTTTGCAGCGACGTCACGGGTCCTTCAGGCGGCTATTGAAGCCAACGGCATCGCCGCCGGGCAGCCGGTCTATGTGGTCAATTGCCCCATGGCCTTTGACTTCAAGGGCGAACGCTGGCTGCAACCCACCGAAGACGTGGCCAATCCGTATTTTGGCGAGGCGATGCTCTCATGCGGCACGATAGAGGGGCAACTTGCTCCGGTCACAACGGGGCACGACGCGCCGTAGCGCGGCCGCTTCCGGGGAGTCAGTGAATGGTCAACGGGATCATTGCTTTCTGTCTGCAGAACAAGCTCGTTGTGGCGCTGCTCACGCTGGCGATCGTGTTCTGGGGATTGGCCGTCGCCCCCTTTGACTGGGACCTCTGGGGAATGCCGCGCAACCCCGTCCCGGTTGACGCGATCCCGGACATCGGCGAGAACCAGCAGATCGTGTTCACTGACTGGCCGGGGCGCTCCCCGCAGGACGTGGAAGACCAGATCTCCTATCCGCTGACCACGGCGCTCCTCGGAATACCGGGCGTCAAGACCATCCGCACCTACTCCATGTTCGGCTTTTCGTCAGTCTACATCGTCTTCGAAGAGGAGGTCGATTTCTACTGGTCGCGCAGCCGCGTGCTCGAGAAGCTGAACAGCCTGCCTGCGGGCACGCTCCCGTCCGATGTCCAGCCCATGCTGGGCCCCGATGCCACGGCACTCGGCCAGATCTACTGGTATACCCTCGAAGGGCACGATCCCGACGGCAAGCCCGTAGGGGGGTGGGGACTCCATGAGCTGCGCAGTGTCCAGGACTGGTACGTCCGCTACGGCCTGACGGCCGCCGGAGGGGTCAGTGAGGTGGCGTCCATCGGCGGATTCGTCCAGGAGTATCAGATCGACGTCGATCCCGATGCGATGCGCGCGTTCGACGTGACGTTGAACGATGTCTTCCAGGCGGTGCGCGAGTCCAACATCGATGTGGGGGCGCGCACCATCGAGATCAACCGGATCGAGTATGTGGTGCGGGGCCTCGGGTTCGTCGCAAACCTCTCCGATATCGAGAACACCGTTGTGGCCGTGCGCGACAACGTGCCCATCCTGATTCGGCACATTGGCACGGTCTCCACCGGACCGGCCCTGCGCCGGGGGCTTCTCGACAAGGAGGGCGCCGAGGCCGTGGGCGGCGTGGTGGTCGCCCGGTACGGCGCCAACCCGCTTCAGGTCATCAAAAACGTCAAGGCGAGGATCGCCGAGCTGGCGCCCGGCCTGCCTTCGAGGGTACTCATCGACTGGGATCAGACAGACCGGGAGACCGTGACGGCGTTTGCCGAAGCACGCGGGTTCGACGCCTTCACGGACGGTCAAGTGAATCAGGAGGGCTGGCTGGGATGGTTGCGCACGCATGAGAGGCCGGAATGGCCCTCGTGGGCCACGACAAGCACGATCGCGATCGTACCTTTCTACGACCGTGCCGGGTTGATCCAGGAAACACTGGGGACCTTGCAGGAAGCAATTACGCTCCAGATACTGATCACGATCATCGTCGTGCTGATCATGGTGTGGCACCTGCGCAGCTCGTTGCTCATCAGTGCGCTGCTGCCGCTGGCCGTCCTGATGACGTTCATCGCGATGCGCCTGTTTGGGGTCGACGCCAACATCGTAGCCCTGTCCGGCATCGCCATCGCCATCGGCACGATGGTCGATATGGGCATCGTCATGACCGAGAGCATCCTGCGACGCAAAGAGGATCACGGGGACAGCGAGAGTTCCTTTCAGACGGTCCTTGCGGCATCGACAGACGTCGGGAGCGCCGTAATCACGGCCGTGGCCACGACGGTGGTGGGCTTTCTTCCGGTGTTCACGATGATCGAAGCCGAGGGCAAACTCTTCCGGCCCCTGGCCTTCACCAAGACCTTCGCGCTGATAGCGTCCCTGATTGTCGCGATCGTCATCGTGCCTCCAATGGCGCATCTGCTTTTTGGCGGACACACACGTCGCGAGCATCACGGATTACGCATGCCATGGCCGTTCCTGGGCGGATTGCTGGGGCTTCCGCTGTTCTTCACCGCCTACTGGTGGGTGGGCCTCCTGGTCCTGGCGATCGCGCTCTACGGCCTCGTGCGGCACCGGTTGCCGCAAGGGGTACGCCGCTGGGCGCCCTTCGCGGCCAACGCGCTGGTTGTCGCCGTGGTGACCGTGTTCTTGGCCCGGGCATGGATGCCGCTTGGCCTCGGGCGGAGCGTGGTCATCAATCTGATCTTCGTCGTGGGACTCGTCGCCGTGACCCTGGGCGGCATTCACGTGATTCGCTACTTCTACGTGCCGATGCTGCGATGGTGCCTGGCGCACAAGCTGGTATACCTCACTGCCTCAATGGCCGTCATCGTGCTGGGGTGCGTGATCTGGCTCGGTTTTGGGCGGGTCTTTGCCTTCGTTCCCGCTGCCGCCGAGGCCGTCGGGGCCGAGCGCGGTGCGGTCACCGGCAACCGCATCTGGTCGGCGGCCTATCACACGTTTCCCGGCTTGGGCAAGGAATTCATGCCACCCCTGGACGAGGGGTCCTTCCTCTATATGCCCACGACCATGCCGCACGCCTCCATCGGCGAGGTCGCCGAGGTGCTGCAGTACCAGGATCAGGCCATCGCCTCGATTCCCGAGGTGGACATGGTGGTAGGGAAGCTCGGGCGCGTCGAGAGTCCCCTCGATCCCGCGCCGGTTTCCATGATCGAGACGGTCATCAACTACCGGAGCGAGTACCTGAGCGATGAGGCCGGGCATCCGATACCCTTCCGGTACGACCGCGCAGCCGGAGAGTTCGTCCGCGACGCCAACGGCGAGCTGATCCCGGATCCCAAAGGGCGGCCCTTCCGGCAGTGGCGGGACCACATTTCGTCGCCGGATGACATCTGGCAGGAGATCATTGCCGCGGCGGAGGTGCCCGGCACGACGTCGGCACCCAAGCTTCAGCCCATCGCCGCGCGCATCGTGATGCTTCAGAGCGGCATGCGTGCCCCGATGGGCGTGAAGGTCAAGGGTCCCGACCTGCAGACCATCGAGGCCGTTGGAATCGAAATCGAGCGGTTGTTGAAGGAGGTACCGGGGGTGCGCCCCGAATCGGTCTTTGCGGACCGTATCGTCGGCATGCCGTATCTCGAAATAGACATTGACCGGGAGGCGATTGCCCGTTTCGGCATCTCGGTCCAACAGGTGCAAGACGTCATCGAGGTGGCCATTGGCGGGCGTCCGATCACGACGACCGTCGAGGGCCGCGAACGCTATCCCGTGCGGGTGCGCTACCTGCGCGAACTGCGCGATGACCTTGAGTCCCTGTATCGCATTCTGGTTCCGGCGGCCGACGGCGCCCAGATTCCCCTCGGGCAACTGGCCACGGTGGAGTATGTGCGCGGTCCCCAGATGATCAAGAGCGAAGACACCTTCCTGGTGGGCTACGTTCTGTTTGACAAGATGACGGAGTACGCGGAAGTTGACGTCGTCGAGGCGGCGCAGCGCTATTTGGCGGAGCAGCGTGAGCGCGGCGAACTGGTGGTGCCGCCCGGCGTCAGTTATGCCTTTGCCGGCAGCTATGAGAACCAGGTCCGGTCGCAGAAGACCCTGTCCGTTATCCTGCCCTTGGCGTTATTTATCATCTTCCTGATTCTCTATCTTCAGTTCCGCTCGGTTACGACGTCGTTGCTGGTGTTCAGCGGCATCGTGCTCGCGTGGTCGGGCGGCTTCATCCTGATCTGGTTCTACGGGCAGCCGTGGTTCCTGGACGTCAGCGTGTTTGGCGCCAATCTCCGGGAGTTGTTCCAGATCCATCCCATCAACCTGAGTGTTGCGATCTGGGTGGGCTTCCTGGCCCTGTTCGGCATTGCCAGCGATGACGGCGTGCTCATCGCCACGTATCTTGAGCAGGTGTTCAAGGGCAAGTCGCCCGCCACGAAAGCCGAGGTGCGCGCGGCGACAATCGAGGGGGCCTCGCGCCGGGTGCGGCCCTGTTTGATGACCACCGCGACAACGATTCTGGCGTTGTTCCCGATTCTCACGAGCAGCGGACGCGGCGCAGACATCATGATACCGATGGCCATCCCGTCGTTTGGCGGCATGGTCCTGGAGATCTTCACCATGTTTCAGATACCGGTGCTCTACTGTCTGGTCAAGGAGACCTCGCTGCGCTTCACCCGCGCGAAGCAGGGCGCGGGAGGCGAGGCATGAGGCGCGCGGCGGTATGGTTGCTCCCGGCCCTCATGGCGGCGGCCGTGATCGCGGAGGACGGCGCCGTTGATCCGTCGGCCTATACCGGCGATCCGGTGTTGACGCAGTATCTCGACGAGGCGGCCCGGGCGCATCCGGCCCTGCGGTCGCTGCACGCGATGTGGCTGGCCCAAATGGAGCGCATCCCTCAGGCGACGGCGCTGGACGATCCCATGTTCACCTTCGGGCAGTTTGTCCGGTCCGACAGCGCCCGGTTCCGGCTGGCCATCGGTCAGCAGTTTCCATGGTTCGGCGTTCGCAGGCTGCGCGGGGAACGGGAGGCCATCGTGGCCGACGCGCTGCTTGCCGAGATGGCCGCGCAACGGAACAGGCTGATCGCAGACGTGAAACAGGCCTACTACGAATACGCGTACCTGGCCGCGGAACAGGCGGTGTTCCGGTCGCAGCTCGACATCCTCGAACAAGTGGTCGAGGCAATCACCACCCAGTTTGGTCTCGGGTACGCCCGCGAGGATGCCATGCTGCGCGCCCAGATCGAGAAGACGCGGTTGCTTGACCGGATACGCGGCCTCGAGCAGTCGCGCGCGGCCCTCAGCGCGCGCCTGGCGGAACGCATCGGGCGGCCGGTGCAGGACGTCCTGCCGTTTCCGGAGCCGCTGCCGGTGCCGTCGCAGATACCGGACGAGCGCGTGGTGCTGGATATCATCGCCGCGCAGAGTCCCGAACTGGCCGCGGCGCATCATCGCGTCGAGGCCGGCCGTACCGCGGTGGCACTGGCCGAAAAGGAGCGCTATCCCACGGTCGCGGTCGAGTTGGAGTACGTGTCCATGAAGGAGCCTGAGTCCGAAAGGTGGCTGCCCAGTCCGGGCTCCCTGACAGCCGCCGGTCAATTGTCGGACATGCTTTCGGGCAAGATCTCCGTCGACCGGAACATGCTCGCGATGGACCTGTACGAACTGAGCATGTTTGAAGGCCCGGAGAGCAGCGACAGCGAGGACGAACTCGCGATAAGCCTGACGGTGAACGTACCGCTCTGGCGCAAGCGTATCCGCGCCGGCATCCGCGAGGCGGCCTTGATGCAGGACGCCGCGGAGGCGGACCGTGCGGCCCTGTCCCTGCAACTCCAGCGCATGGCGACCGGGACCCTGTTCGAGTTTCATGACGCTGTGCGGCGGGTCGCGCTCTATGAGCACGACCTGATTCCTCAGGCCGAGCGGGTGTACGAGAGCATTCTGGTCGGATACAGCGTGGGCATTGATGCGGATGTGCTGGATCTTCTGGGCAGCGTGAACCAGTTGCTCGATTTCCAGCTCGAGCAGTATGGAGCCCATCGGGACGCCCTGGTGGCGATTGCGGAACTGGAGTACCTGATGGGCCGCCCGTTGAACGCGGTGATTTCCGAACACGCGAGCACCGCCGACGGCACACCGCTTCAAGTCGTGGAAGCGGCCGATCAGCCCTGACCGGCGCGGCGGTCTGGCGCGCCGTTCCGGTCCACGGTGATGCCCCGTGTCTCCCGGATGGCGTAGATCGGCTTGCCCTGACTCTCGTAGTACGTGCGGACGTTTATCTCTCCCAGTAGACCGAGGCCGATCAACTGGAGGCCGCCCAGCAGGAAGAAGATCGCCATGAACATCCACGGATTGTCCGTGACATCGTTGTAGGGGGGAAGGATCTTCAAGACCAGCGAGACGGCCCCCGACACCGCTCCAACGAGAAAGGCCAGGAAACCCAGTTTCCCGAATACCTGCATCGGTTTGGTCGAATATGACAGGAGGAACTTGACCGTGATGAGGTCCAGAAGCACCCGCACCGTCCGCCCGATCCCGTATTTCGTCCGGCCATGCTGCCGGGGCCGGTGGTTGACCGGGATCTCGGCGACGCGCGCGCCGGACCAACTGGCCAAGGCCGGCAGGAACCGGTGCTGCTCGCCGTAGGGCTTCATATATCGTGCCACGTCCGAACGATAGGCCTTCAGTGTGCACCCGTAGTCGTGAAGATGCACCCGTGTAATCCACGAGATGAGCCAATTGGCTATCTGGGAAGGCAGTCGCCGGGACAGAAAGGCGTCCTTGCGCACACGGCGCCACCCGCTCACCACGTCATATCCCTTGTTGATCATCTCGAGCAGGCGGGGGATGTCGGCCGGGTCGTTCTGCAGGTCCCCATCCATCGGAATGATAACGTCGCCGTGGGCGGCCTCGAAGCCCGCGGCCATGGCTGCCGTCTGTCCGAAGTTGCGCCGGAAGGAGATGACGCGAACATGGTCCGGATCGTCCCCATGGAGTCCACAGGCGATCGCGAACGACTGGTCGGTGCTGCCGTCATCAACCAGGATCACCTCGTGACGCACTCCGGGTAGTCTCCGGAATGTCTCGGTTATCTCCTGGTGCAGCAGCCCAATCGACGCTGCCTCGTTGTGTACCGGTATGACGATGGAAACGTACATGGTTGCGTCCTGTGTCTGCGGGTTGGCCTCGGCCACGCATGCTACGCCCCACGGGCATAGAGGTCAAGCGAACATTGCGCGCCCGGCGGCGAAAGCATAGAATGGTCTGGATTTTCGCCGTATCCCCGGCAACCGGCGCCCTTCCATCGCGCGGGTTGCCCTTTTCACATCCGCCCGCCGGGCACAGGTGATCACGCATGAAGAGTTATACCATCGCGGTGTTGGAAGGCGACGGCATCGGGCCGGAACTGACGGCCGAGGCCGTCAAGGTGCTCGAGGCGGTACAGCGGCGCAGCGGGGTTCATTTTGACCTGCATTTCGCCCCATTTGGCGGCAAGGCCTACTTTGACCACGGCCATGCGTTTCCGGAACAGACCCAGCGTATCTGTGACGCTGCCGACGCGATCCTCAAAGGCCCGATTGGTCTCAGCCACGAAGAGAGCAAGAAGATCCCGGTCGACCAGCAGCCGGAACGCGCCGGGCTGCTTCCGTTGCGGCAACGCTATCGCACCTATGCCAATTTCCGCCCGGTGTATCTTCCCCAGGAGCTGGTGCGCTTCTCGCCGCTGCGGCCGGAGCGCATCGTGGGCGGCATCGACATGATCATGATCCGCGAGCTGGTCGGCGGCCTCTATTTCGGGTCGAAGGAGCAGGGGATCAACGACGACGGCGAGCGGTACGTGAAGGAGACGCTCGAGTACAAGGAGAGCGAGATTCGCAACATCCTCCACGTCGGATTCAAGGAGGCGCGCAAACGCCGGAAGGTCCTGCACAGCGTCCACAAGAGCAACGTCCTGATGTCCAGCGTGCTCTGGAATCAGGTGGTCGAGGAAGTGGCGACCGAGTACCCGGATGTCGAGGTGAAGTACGTCATTGTCGATGCCGCGGCGACGGCGCTCATCCTCAAGCCGCAGCAGTTCGACGTGATGGTCATGGAAAACATGTTTGGCGACATCCTCAGCGACCTCGCCGGGGGCCTGCTCGGATCGCTGGGACTGATGCCGAGCGCGTGTCTGGGCGCCCAGAAGGCCTATTACGAGCCTTCACACGGATCCGCGCCGGATATCGCGGGCCAGGGCGTCGCCAATCCCTACTCGATGATCGGATCGGTTGCGTTGATGCTGGAATTGAGCTTCGGCATGCCCGACGAGGCGCAGGCGATCTGGCGGGCGATGCGCCAGGTCTTTGGCGAGGGATACACCACCCCGGACCTGGCGGCCAGCGAAGGGCCCAGCAGGCCGATCAGCACCCGTGAATTCGGCGACCGGGTTGTGGAGGCACTCGACGCGCCGGTGGCGTAGCCCCGCGACCGGCAAGGGAGCGCACAATGAAAAGATACCGGCTGAGCGAACTTCCGGACGTCCACGAGGGCCATTTTCTCCAGGGGATCGTCCCCGGCGCCTTCATCTACCAGGGCGCGCTGGGTTTCAAGCCCCCGGGATTTCGAACGCACGTGGGCGAGGGCGAAGACGGTTCGGATCGCCATGTCCACGAGGACCACGAGATCTTCGTGATCGTCCAGGGCAAGGGCGTCCTGGAGGTCGACGGCGAATCCCACCCGTTCACGACCGGTGACGTGCTCGTCGTCGAGCCGGGCGAGGATCATCACCTCGTCGCCGACAGGAATGACCCGTGCATCAACCTCTGGCTGCACGCCGGCAACCATCGTCATCCCGATCAGGAGAACGTTGCGGGCCAGTGAACGGCGGTGATCCGGCGCGGGCAGACGGAAGAATCGGCAGACAAGGTGTGTTCGTCCTGTACGGACAGACTGCACAGGAAACGCCGTGAATCCTCTTCAGACCCCTATCACACGACGCAGCTTCCTCGGGCGGGCCGCCGCGGCGGGCGCGGCGCTGACCGCCGGGACCGCCTTTGGCATCGGGCGGGCGCGGGCGGCCGCCAGGGGCCGCTTCGTAATCCTCGGTTTCGACGGCATGGAGCCCTCGATTGTCGAGGAAATGATGGCGGCGGGCGACCTGCCGCACTTGGCTGCATTGCGCGACGCGGGCGTCTTCGGGCGCCTTGGCAGCACCATCCCTCCCCAGTCGCCTGTGGCCTGGTCGACCTTTGCCACCTGCAAGAACCCCGGCGGGCACAACATCTTCGACTTCATCCGTCGCGATCCGGCCGGTGCGTCGGGGCCGGTGCCGTACGTGGGCACCGGAAAGGTGGAACACGTCCGGTTGAACGCCGACGGGTCCCTGGCGGCGCTGCCGGTGGCGGAGTCCTACCGGCGGGGCGAAAGCTTCTGGTCGGTTGCGGACGCGCAAGGCAGGAGATGCCGCATTCTCAATGTGCCGTTCGCATTTCCCCCGGACCCGCTCCAACACGGGACGATGCTGTGCGCGCTCGGCGTCCCCGATCTGCGCGGGACGACGAGCACCTACTTTTCACTGGCGGAGGGGTTCTCCGAGGCGGAGCTGCGCGAGTCCGTCAGCGGCGGACAGCGCCTCGCGCTGGTGTTTGACGGCCGCGACGAGGCCCGGGTAGCGGTGCCCGGTCCCCGCGACACGCGGCACGCCTTCGGTGCGCCCGATGCGTTCACCACCACCGACATGAACCTGACCGTGAACCGCAAGGACCGGCGCGGTACGGCGTCGGTGGGCGCTAACACCGTTGACCTCAAGGAAGGCGAGTGGTCGGCGTGGCTGGCGTGGGAGTTCAGGATGAGCGCCTCGTACACCGTGCGCGCAATCACCCGCCTGTTTCCGCTGGAACTCGGCGACCGTGTGCGCCTGTATATGACGTGCCAGCAGTACCACCCGGAAGCGCCCTATGCGCCGTACACGGCGCCGTCCGAATTTGCGGCGGACCTGGCCGACCGGTATGGCCTGTACAAGACGGTCGGCTGGGCCTATGACACGCACGCGCTGCGCGGCGGCGACCTCGGAGAGGATGCCTTCCTGGCCGACGTGCGGCAGACCATGGCGTGGCGCGAACGGTTGACGCTCGACGAGCTGGACCGGGGGGAGTTTGATGTGCTGGTCAGCGCTTGGACCGCGACGGACCGGGTCGGGCACATGTTCTGGCGTTTCCGTGACGAGCGGCACCCGCTGTACGACGCCGAGGGGGCGCGGCGTTACGGCCAGGCGCTTGAGGAGACCTACCGCATCGCGGACCGCATCATCGGCAACGTGCGCGCCAGGCTGCGCGAGGACGACGTGCTGCTGGTCATGTCGGACCATGGGTTTACCACGTGGCGCACGGGGTTCAACGTGAACCGCTGGCTGGTCGACCAGGGATACATGAAGATTGCCAATCCGGAGCAGGCCAAACGGGGCTTTTTGATGGGCGTCGACTGGCGCGCGACACAGGCCTACAGCGTCGGGTTGAGTTCGATGTACCTCAACCTGGACGGCCGCGAGCGCCAGGGCGTGGTCGGGCGGGACCGGGCAGAGGCCCTGATCGCCGAGGTGCGCGACAAGCTGCGCGCGGTGACCGATCCCGCGACCGGGCAGCGGGTCTTCAGCAATGTCTACACCCGATCGGCCTACAGCGGACCGGCCATGGATGAGGCGCCGGATCTCTCGTTTGGGTACGCGGACGGTTACCAGAGCGGCAAGGCCTGCGCGCTGGGCGGTGTGCCCGATGACCTGTTCGAGGCCAATGCCGACAAATGGAGCGGCGAACATGCCGCGTCCGACGCCGCCGAACTGCCCGGCTTGCTGGCCTGCAACCGGCGGATCGAGAACACGACGCCCCACATCCGGGACCTGGGGGTGACCGTTCTGCGCCATCTCGGCTGCGACGTGCCCTCCGATTTTGAGGGGGACGGCATCCTGTGAGCGTGCCGGGGGATGGAAGCAACGGCCCGGTGCCGGGGTTTATCTCTCTGGGCGGATGGCCCGGAAAGGACGAGCGATGAAGTGGTCACTGCGGCTGGGCCGCGTCGCGGGTATCGAGGTATCGGTCCATTTTACCTTCTTCCTGCTGATCTTCTGGCTGGTGGCGGTCAGCCTCCAGGACGGCAACACCCTGGGCGCCACCGCCGCCAACACCGTGTTCCTGCTGGTCCTGTTCGGCATCGTGCTGCTGCACGAGCTGGGGCACGCGCTGACGGCCCGCCGTTTCGGCATTCAGACGCGCGACATCATCCTGTTGCCGATTGGCGGCCTGGCGCGCCTCGAGCGCATGCCGCGCGACCCGGTGCAGGAACTCGTCGTGGCCATTGCCGGGCCGATGGTGAATATCGTTCTGGGCGGCCTGCTGTTCGGGGTGGCCATTCAGGTTTCCGGCGGCGTCCTGCCCGCCATCTATTACCACCTCGGCGGCCCGACCTTTCTCGGCAAGCTCATTCTGGTGAACGCCATCCTGGCGGGATTCAACCTCCTGCCGGCCTTTCCGATGGACGGCGGCCGCGTGCTGCGCGCCTTGCTCGCCATGGTGACCAGCTACGTCACGGCGACCACCGTGGCCGCCTTCGTCGGGCGCGTCCTGGCGGTGGGTTTCTTTCTCGTGGGCTTGAGCGGCAACTGGGTGCTCATGTTGATTGCCGTATTTGTCTGGTTCGGCGCCGGACAGGAAGCCGCCGCGAGCCGGATCCGCCATTCCCTGGCGGGCATTCCCGTGGAACAGGCGATGGCCACGGAATTCCATACGCTCCGGCCGGACGACCCCGTCGCGATGGCCGTGCGGTACCTGTTGAGCGGGTTCCAGCACGAGTTCCCCGTCGAGGAGTACGGCCGCCTGGTCGGCGTGTTGACCCGCCGGGACCTGGTGCAGGCGTTGAACGAACTGGGTCCCGCGACGCCGGTACACCGGGTCATGTGCCGTGACGTCGAGACCGCGAGCCCCAGGGACTCGCTGCAGGACATCGTCGAGCGCCTCCAGGAGGGGCCGCGTTTCGCCATGCCCGTGGTCGAGGACGGCCGTCTGGTCGGGCTGCTGACCATGGACAACCTCAACGAGTTCCTTGCGGTGCGCGCGGCGCTGGACGCCGCCCCCCAAGCCAGTTGTCCGGTCCGGCACGAGACCCATACCCGCGTCTGAGCCGTCCCGGCGCCGCGGAGGGGGGAATGAAAGGGGGCCAGACGACTTTCTTTGCCCGGCCCCTGCCCGGAGTGATCATCCGGGGCCATTCGTGCCATTATGAAGGCGGACAAGGAAACCCGCTCATGGGACATGGCGACGAGAGGCACGAGCCCACCCCGGACGCGGCGTTGATGCTGCGGGTTCGGGACGGCGACGATGAGGCGTTTGCGGTACTGTACCGGCGGCACCACCGCCGGGTGGCCAATTTCTTCTACGGCCTGTGCCGGAACGCTCACGCGGCCGATGACCTGTGTCAGGAGACCTTCCTGCGGGTCTGGAAGTTGAAGCAACGTTACGCGGCGACGGGGTCGTTCACGGCCTACCTGTTCACCTTTGCCCGCAACATCTGGCTCGAGAAGTGCCGCGACTACCGGCGTCAGGCCCGCCTGGGTTTCCAGCAGGACATCGACGTGATGGGCGAGATCCTGGAAGACCCGCGCCACGCCGGCCCGGACGCGGCGGCCCAGCACAACGAGGTGGCCCAGAGCATTCTCGATGCCGTGGACGGGCTGCCCGAGGAACAGCGGATGGTGTTTGTGCTGCGGGTCGTCGAAGGGATGCCGATCGAGGAGATCGCGATCGTGATGAACTGCCCGGCCAACACCGTGCGCTCGCGCAAGATCCTGGCCCTGAAAAAACTCCGGGAGGTCCTGCGCAATGCGCTGGTCCTGTAAGCTCGCCGTGCGCGACATTCATAATTCATCATACCGATTGGAGCGTTGGAGACATGGAATGTTCACGGATTCGCAATAACCTGGCGGAGTACGTGGACGGTGATCTGCCGCCAAGGGAGCGGCTTCTCACGGAGCAACACCTGTACACGTGCATGGCCTGCAGACGGGAGCTGGATGTGCTCACGGCGGCGCTGGACCGTTGTGCGGCGCTCTTGCAGCACCCCGATCCCGAGGACCGGCTGGCCGCCCTGCGGGGCCAGATGGCGGCCGCAGACCATGCGGCCGCGAGGAAGAGCAGGGTTCGCGCGCCCCTTGTCCTTGGCGCGGTGCTGCGCGGTGTTGCGGTGGCGGCAGTGCTGGCGCTGGCCGCCGCAGCCGTCCTGCCGCTGCTCGCGGAGGGCCCCGCGCGGCAGGGCCTGGGCGGTGTGATGCCGGCCGGCATGCCGACAGTCAACGGTCCGGTCCAGGAACGCATGCAGCTCCTTGTGGACTATCTGAACGCCGATTCCCTGGCCGTGCGAACCGTGTCGCTCGAGGGATCGGCAGTGTCCGAGGGAGCGTCCCCGGAATACCGGTGAACAGAGTGTGTGAAGGTGCATCGCTCACCTGATGGCACGTTGCGTTGGTTTCGGGGGTTGCAACGTGCCTTTATAGTCTTGACGGAGAGATGCCATGCCAAAGTTCCGTTACCGGGCAGTGGACAGTGAAGGCCGGCCCTCGGAGGGGGTGCTCGAAGCGCGGTCGTCGACGCAGGTCGTGGCGTTGCTGCGCGAGCAGGGTCTTCAGGTCAATGACGTGCGGCCGCTCACGGCGCCCACGCGCCGCCGGATGGGGGTGTCGTGGAGCGATCTCCACCTGTTCAACGAGCAGTTGCAGGGACTGGTGCGCAGCGGGCTGCCATTGCCGGACGGGCTCGCGGCCATGGCCCAGGATCTCCAGAACCGGCGGCTGCAAGCGGCGATCGACGACATGCGTGCCCATGTGGAAGCCGGCCATTCCCTCGAGTCCGCCTTCGCCCGGCACGAGGGGGTCTTTCCCGCCATGTACCAGACGATGATCCGGGCGGGCGAACGCAGCGGCAACCTCAGCGAGGTCCTCGAAGCGCTCACCGAGTGGAGCGAGCGCATGGTGACGCGGCGGCATGCCCTCCAGGTGGCCGTGGCCTACCCGCTCTTCGTCGTGATCGGCGCGCTGGCCGTGCTGACCTTCATGTTGTTGGCGGTTGTGCCCAGCTTCGAAACTACCTTCTGGCAATTCGGGGGCACGCTTCCTTGGCCCACCCAGCTTGTCATAGGCATGAGCAATGCCCTGCGGGGCGAAAGCCCCGTGGCCCTCGTTGCCATGGCAGCGGTGGTGGGCGGCGCCCTCGCATGTATCGCCGCGGTGTTTGTCGGGGGACACCGCAGTCTCTTCTGGGAGCGCTGCCTGTGGCGCCTCCCGCTGTTGGGACGGGTGTACCGGTCCGAGACCGCGGCCCGGTTCAGCCGCACGGCGGCGGCCCTTCTCCGCAGCGGTGTGTCCGCGCCCGAGGCCCTGCGCCTGGCGGGCGACGCCGCCGACAGCGCGGTCCTGGCGCGGGCCGCCGGGCAAGCCGCTCAGGCGGTCGAGGGGGGCACGGGACTCGGGCCGGCGCTGGCCGGGACCGGGGCGTTTTCACACACCTTTTGCTGGATGCTGGGGATGGGCGAGAAATCGGGTGAACTGGTCACGGTGCTGGCCAACCTGGCCGAGATGGAAGACCGTCACGCCGACACCCGCGCCAAGCTCGCGCTCGCGTTGCTGGGTCCCACCATGATTGTGATAACCGGGATAGCCATTGCCTTCGTCATCATTTCGCTGTACATGCCCATTTTCACACTGGGCGACGCCATAGCCGGGTGAGCATGAAAAGCATTTTCAAGAAGGAAATCTCTTCCCTGTTGTGGGGCAACGACCCGGACGCCGTCTGGTTTCGCTGGCGGCCGTGGCGCGGACCCCTTGTCATGGCGCCCGCCAAGAAGCTGGAGCGTCTCGTGGCCCTGAACGACCGGCTGGCAGGGCTTGCGGAGTGCAACATGCCCTTTGCCGAGGGGCTTGCCGCTTTCGCGGAAGACGCCGTTGGCCCGCGTCTTTTCCGTGTGCATGCGGCCCAGATGAAGCGTCTCCTGGACGTCCTGCGAAAGGACCTGCTGGCCGGGTATGCGCTGTCCGAGGCAATGGCGCGGCGTCCGCGCTTCTTCCCGCGGTTCTACTGCCACCTTGTGCGCGTTGGCGAAGAGGGAGGCCGCCTGGCGGAGACGCTCCGCGAACTCACTCCCCAGTTGCTTCACCGGCTCGAGATGCAGTTGCGCCTCCAGACCTATGCCAGCTATCTTGTCCTCACGAGTGTCGCGCCCGTGGGGATTCTGGCCTTCCTCTGGAAGAAAGTTGTGCCGGTGCTCCAGGAGATCACTCAGGACACCGTGGCCGATGCCCTGTTGACGACGCCGTCGTCCGTGGTGGAACCCTTCAGCGCGGCGCCCGCCTGGATCGGTGTCGCATTGGTGGCCGTGCTTGGGGGCGTGATCGCGCTGCTTGCGCTGGCTCTGCCGTCGTTTCGTTTCATGCGGCGGCGCCGGACACTGGGTTGGCTGGCATTTTCGTTGGAGAGGTTGTTGGAGGGGGGCGTTCCCCTGGACGAGGCGCTGGCGCTGGCGGGAGGCCAGGGCCTCCTGGGGCCGTCGCGGCGGCTGGCCCGCCGCCTGCAGGCCCGCGTCGTGCAGGGGCACTCGTTCACCGAGGCCCTGCGGGCGGAGGGCGGGGCCATCCCTGCCGGGATGACGGCGATGGCGTCCATTGGGGAGAGTACCGGCCGCCTGCCCCAGGCGCTCGGCCGGGTCGGCGACCTCTATCTGGCGCAGTCACAGCGTCACGCAAGGGTGTTGCTCGATGTCCTTTCGCCGCTCGCACTGGTAGCGGTGGGAGGCGTGGTGCTGGCGGCCGCGGCGTACCTGGTTACCACGTACGCCAACCTTACCCAGCTGCTGGAGCTTTGACGCTCATGAAGCCTTACTGTATCCAGAGACCACACCGGCCCATCCCGGAGCAGGCGGGTTTTACCCTGCTCGAACTCGTTACGGCGCTGTTTATCCTCGTCACTGGACTCATGGGGGCGCTGACCCTGTTCACCATCGGCATGAGCAAGGTGGCCTTGGTCGATGAATACGGCCTGGCGCGCACGGCGGTACAGAATGAAATGGAGACGCTCCGGGCGCTTCCCTTCGAAGCGCTCGAGCCCGGCGAGCGGGATCACTTCACCGGTGACGTTCCGGCGGCGCAGCTTCCCGGGGCCCAGCCCCGCGTAGTGGTGCGACCCGCCGATCTGCCCGGTCTCAAGGAGGTCTCGGTGACCCTCTCGTGGCGGGGCGAGAACGGCCGCCGGGTGGAGCGTTCCCTCACAACCTTCATCGCGGACAGCGGGCCATGAAGCGCACCAACCACCACCGGGCAGGCATGACGCTGCTGGAAGTCCTGATCTACCTCGTGGTCTTCGCGATGGTCGTCAATGCCGCGGCCGTGTTGTTCGTGGCCACCCTGCGGCTTCACGCCCACGCCGGGGCGGCCATGGATCAGCGTTACGTGCTCGATGCATTCCAGCGCGACTTCCTGGAGACCGCCGCCGCCAGCATGGGGGCCGTGCCGCAGGCAGGCGAGTACACCGCGACCCCCGGCGAACTCCTCCTGCGGCTTCCCCCTTCGGACGAGTCGCCGGAGTGGCCGCGTTTTGCGCTCTGGCGGCTGGACGCACTGCAACGGCCCACGCTTCAGCGCTTCGCGATCCATCAGGGTGTCTGGCACGTCGAGTACTTCAAGACCTATTCGCTGCCCGTGGCGGCGATGGAATGCGCGCAGCAGGAAGATTGTGTGGCGGTCGGCCTGGTGTTGGATGCCCGGCGACACGGCGCGGTCACAAGGCGCTTCGATTTCGTGGCCGCCCCGCGCGTGGGAGGACGCTCATGAACGCCGCACGCGAACGCCGTCACTGCGCGGGAAGCGCCCTCCTGGTGGTCGTGGCCTACACGGCGGTCATCTCGCTGTTCGCCTCGCTCTTCTGGAACGAAGTGCAGCAGCGGCTGACCGTGGAACACGCGATGGCACACCGTCACGCGGCCCTCTGCGCTGCGGAGGCGGGGATCGAGCGGGCGCTCGCGGCACTTGGCAACGGCGCGTCTGCCTATGCCGGAGACGAGATGGAGATAGGTGACGGCGCATTTCGTACCTACGTGGAGCCTCTTGGTGAAGGACGGTACCGCGTGCGTTCGGAGGGGCGCGCGCCGCTGAATTCGGCAGTGGCGCAGCGGGTGACGTTGCAGGCGGAGCTGCGCCTTCGTCCGCGCCCGGTCATTCTGCGATGGGAGGTGGTGCGACCATGAGGCGACGCGTGCAGTCCGGCGTGACCCTGCTCGAGCTGTTGGGCGTGATCGCCCTGATCGGCATCCTCGCCGCCATACTGTTGCCGGCGCTGGCGCGGGCGCGCGAGGCCGGCCGCCGGGCGTCGTGTTTCAGCAATCTCTCGCAAATGGGAACCGTGTTGTGGATGTATGCGGACGAGCACCAGGGCCACTTGCCCTGGAGCGGCGGCGGTGGCAATGCTGACGCGCTACGGGCGCTGCAGGGCGATTATGTGACCGATGTCGACCTTCTTGTCTGTCCCTCCGATTCGGGGCAGGCCGTCACCCCGCGCGCGTGGGAGCCGGAGGAGGAGGACGAGTCAGACACAGCCCCGGTCAGCACGCTGTTGAACGAATGGAAAGGTCTGCGCGCCAGCTACGACTACATGGGGGCCTATACGGCGAGCCCCATCGTTGTGCCAGCGGCCCCCGCCCCCCTGCCGCCGAACGTCGCCCTGATGTGGGATATCGTGCTGCCTGAGCGGTGGAAGGGACTCTCGAATCATGTTCCCCGCGGCGGCAATGTGCTGTGGCTGGACGGCTCGGTCACATTTCGCCATGCGGAGGAGTGGGAGGCGCCGGGCATGCCCGCCGTGCCAACCATCTACCCGGTCACCCTGCCCGATCTCGTCGCGCTCCTGGAGCCGCCCGAACCCGAGTACTACTGACGGCGGGCGCTCAATCACTCCCCGCGCGCCGGGCGGGCGGGGGTGAGCCCGTCAGGTACACCCGTTCCGGCACGGCCACGACCTCCAGCTCGACACCGTTGGCCGCCATCGCACGAAGGCCGGTCAGCGCGACACTTACCGGTGAGTCCACGCCACCGTCAACCTGTTCCCATTCCACGCGCAGGCGCACCGCGCCATTCACCCGTTCCAGGTTTCTCAGGAGGAGCGGCAGCTCGGCCCGGGGGCTCTGCAGCACGGCAATGTCGGCCGTTCCGCTTGGGGTAGCCGTTGCCCGGCGCCACAGGATGCTCCCGCCGGGCTCAGGCTGGAGCGTCAGCTCAATGAGAGCCACCCGGGCCGTTGGCGGAAACGTGACGTCAACCGTCGCGACACCCGAGTACATCCCCGACGCGGCCCGGACGCGGTCCACGACGGCGGCCCGCATCGTCACCGTTGTCCTGGGTTCGTAGGTGAATGCGCCGTCCAGCCGGGTCTCGAGGTCTTCGTCGGTGTTCACGACGCGAACATCCACCGTCCCCGGGGCAAAGCCTGGACTCGCCGGGGTCTCGACCAGTACGGTCGTGCCCCGTCCCAGCACCTCGGGCAGCATTCGCGCAACCCGGTCGCCAAACCACACCTGTACCCCGGACGAGAGGTTCTCGCCGGAGAGGGCCACGCGCGACCCGCCCTCGGCCGGTCCGGCCGACGGTTCCACGGCCACCAAGATCGGCGCGCCGGGCGGCGGAACCGGGGAGCGATCCGCCCCGTCCAGAATGCCGTCGTTGTCGGAATCGGGAAGCAACGGGCTGGTCTCGCCGATGTCCTGCCGCCCGTTCCAGTTGGCGTCCTCCATTCCATCCGGTATGCCATCGCCGTCCGTATCCGGCAGCAACATGTCGGTCTCGCCCGGGTCGCGCAGCCCGTTCCCGTTGGCGTCCTCCACGTGGTCCGGCAGGCCGTCCTGATCCAGGTCGTTGATCGTGCTGCCCGCGCGTGCGAGCCAGCGGAAGAGGTCGTCCACAAAGCGGCGGTTGGCGGTGCGGCTCATCGCGGTCGTCTCGAGCGGCGTCGGTGCGGCCAGGACGGCCACGCGCCCGTGCCCGTACTCCCGCGCAAAGAGCACGGCGTCTCCTTTGTCCGGTTCCGGGCCGGGAACGGTTACATCCTGCGTGCGCTGCGTGCGCAACAACGCGCCTCCGGACACCGCGAAATCTTCCCAGTGACGGGACAGGGGACTTCCGCCGTGCTGGGCGAAGGTGCCCGAGACCGGCCGTTCGGCGTCAATCGTGATGCCCAGCGGACTCAACCACTGGGTCAGCGACCGGGCCGCTTCCGGCAGGTGCTCGCCCAGCAGCAGCAGCGCGCCGCCGTTCACGACGAAATCCAGCGCCATCTGCCGGGTGACCGCGCCGGCCGCCGCGGCGCGCGCGGTCAGGATGACCACGGCGTAGCGGCGCAAGGGCGCGATCACGGGGACGGTCGTCTCTTCCTGCACGAAGAGGTGCGGCGGCGACGCGAGCGCCTCGGCCAGCGGCCGGAACCCGCGGGGATCGGATGCGTCGCGCACCGATTTGTCCAAAGGTGTCTCCCAGACCCAGAGTATGCGCTGGAGTTCGGTGGCCGTCGGGCGCACATGGACCACCAGTTCGTCGCGGGCGATCGGTATTCCTCCGGACGGCGCAATGGCCTCGACGGGAACGATGCCGGAACGGGCCACCGTCGGGTCGCCGTAGCGGACCGGATTGGTGCTCAGATACAGGAAATCCGGAAGCAGCGTGCCGGACGGTGGCTGTACCAGCAGCCACGGCGGCAGTGCCTCGGTCACCACGCGCCAATCCGAAGCACCATTGCTTCCAGACACCAAGACGGCCTGAAGCTCGCGGCCAATCGCCGCGCCCGAGAACAGGCGAATGTGCGGCAACTCGATCGTCGGCGCAGGGCGCTGTGCTCCGGGCCGTGCGTCCGGCAGCACCAGGAGGTCCACCACGACGCCCGATTGCAGTTGCGCCATGCCGGTCGGCTCGCCTTCCAGTGTAAGCCGGTGTACCCGGCTTCCTTCAGCGACCAGGAGCGCATCCTGGGCCCAGTGGAGAGCGCGGACGGGATCCTGCATGACCCTGGGGGACGATCCCGGACGGCCGTCGCGCCATATTTCCAGGTTGCGTCCCACGGCCACGGCCACGGCCGCGGTGCCCGGCGCCAGTGACACAACCGGCGGATCCGCCGCCTCGGCAAAACTGTACTGTTCCTCGCGACGGAGTTCGCCCTCTGTCACCCGGTAGCTTCCCACATGGGCAAAACGGTCACTGGGTGTGTGCGTAGCCAGCCAGAAGACCCCGTCTCGCTGCGTGAGTCCCCCAGATGCCACCAGACCGGGCGCCTGCAGCCAGTGACGAACCTCAAGCGTGGCGGTGTTGAGCATCAGAAGCCGGGTCTCCGGCGTGCCTGACGGCGACTCAAAGGAGTGTCCGGAAAGCGCGATGATCGCGGTCTCCCCGTCGGTTGCGACGGCGGCCGGCGGTTGCTCCTGCGGGATCCGCGCGGGCAGCGGGAGTTCCTGCGACGTTATGAGCGTCTTGCCGGACGCGACATCCAGCACATACAGCACCGCCGTGCCGTCTGGCGTAGCGCACAGCACCGCGAGCCTTCCCTGCGGCAGGGCAAATGCGAGCAGCGGTGGTGCCGGGAGCGGGTCCGCCGCCGTCGGTGCCCGGTCGGCTCCGGGGCGATAGAGCCGGACTTCGTCCTTTCCGATGCCGGATGCGAGCACCGCGACGAGCGGCGAGCCGCCGGGCGGCACGACGATACAGGCCGCGTGCAGTATCTCCATTGCGTTGCCACGAAGCAGGGCTTCCGGCACGTGCCGCAAGGACGAGGTCTCGAGCAGGGGAATGAAACAGGCCGAGAAATCAGTGAAGGCGCCAAAGGTCGGCACGTAGCGGGTCGATACCACGGCGAGCGGTTCGGAAGGATGGGGCATCAAAGGGGCACTGAGCGCGACGCCCGGCAACCGGATCGGCGGTGACACACGAGCGCCAGCGGGGTCCCACGTTATGTCATGCGCATACAGCGCTGCGGCCTGGCGCGTCGCGGAAAGCGAATTGGTAATGACAGCAACGCGCTGCGCGATCGCGGCAGGCGGTACCAGTATGGCAGCGATGATCCAACACGCCATCCAACGGTTTATGCGCACGCTCGCCTCCCGGTTTCCGCCTCAGTGTAGAAGTCCGGAGCCGGGCGCGTCAATGGAGGGACTCGTTATTTTCGCTTATATGGGATATGATGGGGGCAGGATGGCAGGGGGAGACGGATCGCGCTTCTTTCGTCCCCCCACATCGAACACCGACAGGGGAGAGGTCGGTTGCTTTCTGATTTCGCCGCCAGACTGGACAGTCACGGGCGCGTGACGGAGGGGGTGTCCGCGCCGGGGACGGGCCCTGCCGGGGCCGGCGCGGTGAAGGGGGCCTTTCTTCTGGATCTTCTGCCCTTGCCCGAAGGGACGGGAGACGGTCTGCAGGTTCAGGAGAAGTTGCGTCGCGTCCTCAACCGTGAAGCGGCCATGTTCGAACATGCCTACACGGTAGCAGACGGAAACCGCCATCGCCGCTTTTCGTTGCGCGGCTACGCGTTGCGGGGCGGAACCGGCGCCATGGTGGTCCAAGCCGAGATGCCAGGATCTGTCGCGGCGGCGTCGACCCATGATGCGTATCTTCAGACATTGATGGACAGCATCGGCGACGTGGTTCTCGCCAAGGACGCCGACGGACGCTACACCCACGCCAACCGGGCCGCCGCCGCCCTGCTGGGGTTGGGTGACGCCGTTTCGGTGGTCGGAAAGAGCGACGAGGATTTTTTCGATGAGGACCAGGTGCGTCTTCTTCTCGAGGATGACCACCTGGTCTTGTGGGAGGGCCAGTCCATGGTGCAGCGCGAGCGGCTGCTGCGCCCTCCGGCGTTTTCTGAGGCGCGCTGGATGAGTGTGACCAAGGAGCCGATCCGCGATGAGACCGGCCGCGTTCTGGGGTTGGTCAGCATCCTGCGCGAACTGCCGGAGCCCCAACGGGCCGAGTCCGTGCTGCGACGTCTTGCCGAGGGGATTCGATCCTTTGGCCCGGAACCGGATGCCAACATCCAGCGCGTCCTTGCGCTGTGCCGTAACCAGTTGGGGGCTGTCTGCGGCTTCTATGTGCGTCTCGAGTGTGACGACGTGGTGTTCTGCGGTCCGCCCGAGGCAGACGGCGCGACGGCGCGACGGTGCGTGAGCGATGCCCTGCTCCGGGCGTGCGCCGAGGCACGGGATGACCGGCCGACGATCATGGCGAATTTCCATCCGCCGCCGGAGGCCGCCGGGTTGCCGGCCGTCGAGCTGGCCATGGATACCCTCGTTGCCGTACCGGTCCGTCTTGGAAACCGCCCCGCCGGTGTGCTGTTTGTCGCATTGGCGAATGGTCGCACCCCCACGGTTGCGGACGAAGAACTGCTCACGCTCTGTGCCCGGCTGATCGCCGTCGAGGACGCGCGCCGGACGTCCATGGGTGACCTTGTCGATGCGACGCAGCGTCTGGAGGAGACCCAGCGTCTTGCGTGTATCGGGAGCTGGGAGTGGTTTCCCGGGACGGGGACCATGCATTGGTCGCGCGAGCTGTACGATCTTCTCGGCGTTCCCCGCGACCAGCAGCCGTCGCTGGAAGTGTGGGAAGCACTGGTCCATCCCCACGATCTGTTGCGGGTGAAGCAGATACTCGCCGGGATACAGGACCTCGCTACCCCAGTCACCCTGAACTACCGGCTTCGCGGCGCCGATGGGTCATTCCGCAGTCTTCAGGCGCTTGTGGAGGCCGATCGCGACCGCACAGGCGCCGTTCACCGGCTGTGGGGAACGACCATGGACGTCACGGACCGGGATAGGGCGGATGCGATGGCGCGTGCACGCGTGCGGCTTCAGGCCGCAGCCACACTCGCGAGCGGGGTAGCTCACGACTTCAACAACTTGATGGCCGGGGTGCTCGGAAACGCCGAATTGTTGCAGATGGAACTGGATCCCGGGGGGGAGGCCGGGCAGATGCTCCGCGCGATTGTCGAGGCCGCCCGCCGGGCGGGTGCGCTCGCCCAGAAGATGCTCGCATTCACGCGCGAGGGCAGAATGCATCCGGAGTCTGCGGACATGAACGCGATCGTGAGTGACGCGCTCGAACTCTGCCGCGGGATGATCCCGGATCGCGTAAAGCTGGAGCTCGTCTGCGGGGAGTCCTTGTGGCCGGTCTGCGTGGATCCGGCTCAGATTTGTCACGTCGTCGTCGACTTGATTGCCAACGCGCTGGAATCCACCGAGGGATTCTGGCGCATCACGGTGCAGACCGTGAATGCGACCCTGGATGAGCGCGACGTGCTGGACCTCCCCGATCTGGCGCCTGGGCGCTATGTCGCCGTCACGGTGACGGACACGGGCTCCGGCATGGATGCCGAAACGCTGGCCCGCGTGTTTGATCCGTTCTTCAGCACGAAGTTTCTCGGGCGCGGCATGAGCCTGCCGGCGGCATTCGGTGTGGTACGGCACTTCGGCGGCTCGATCACGGCGCAGAGCCGTCCCGGGGAGGGCGCTGCCTTTCGCATGCTTCTGCCGGCCGTCGAGTCCCCCGCGAGCGGCCTTTCCGTCAGCGGATTGATTCCCGCCGGCGCCAGGACCGTGCTCATCGTCGACGACGAGGCGATGGTGCTTGCGGTGACCCAGAAGCTTCTCGAACGTTTGGGTTACCGGGTCTTGGCGGCCGCGGACGGCCGGGAAGCGGTAACGATCGCCGGGGAACACGACGGCAAGATTGACGTGATCCTGCTCGACATGTGCATGCCGGTCATGGACGGCGCCGCGGCGTTTCCATTGCTCCGCAAGATGTGTCCGGACGCGGCGATTCTGCTGTGCAGCGCCTACGACCCAAACGACCGCATCAAAGATCTGCTCGCACAGGGTGCTGCGGGATTCCTGCGGAAGCCGTACCGCCTGGAGGTCCTGGCGCCAACCGTGCACCAGGCTATCAAGGGATAGGGTTCGTCCTCAGGCGTTGCGTGTCCGGCGGCGGCTGCGCGCCGCGGCAGCCAAACCCAGCGCGATGACCAGACCCGTCAGCGCCACGGCGGAGACGGCGGGCACTTCCTCTTCCTTCCATACGAGCAGGCCATAGGGAGCCGTGCGCATCGACACACCGGGAACGTCCGGGTTGTCGAAGACACAATGGAAGCGGCCCGAGTCCGCCACCAGGACCGGATCGATTACCAGCTCGGAGGTGGAGGTCCCGGTGAAGCGCGCGTCGTCGGCGAGTGGTTGATCGTCACGATACCACACATAGCCCGTATGCCCGGGGGCGACGCTCAGGACGACGCGCTCACCCTCGAAGCGGACGGAAGGACCGTTGACGGAGATCACCCCGCCATCTTTCGGATCGCCCACAAATGGCGCGCCGGTGGCGTACTTGAAGAGATCACCGGTGCCGCCATCCAGCTCCAATTCCAGCGAATAGGTCGATCCTCCCTCGTGCGTGAGCGCCACCTGCTCCACCAGACCGGTCTCCCGGCTCATTCGTTGGAGCCTCGTGATTCCACTCATGCCAAAATCAAAGGTCAGCCGAATCCGCTGCCGTGTGTTGGCCGCCGTGCCCGTGGGCGACGAGGAACTCAGCCCGTTGACAACCATGAAGTAACGCTGGCTTTCCGCCGGGCCGTCAAATGACTCGTCAAGGACCCTGTACTGGCCGATCACCACGTCGCCTTCGAGTCCGAAATTCTCCGGGCCGAGATTGGTCGCAGTGATGGTCTTCAGATAGGGATCTGCGTTTTGTGTCCAGGCGCGCGCGCGGGGAGGCAGTTGTATCGGATAGATCGGGCCCCCGTCGCTCGTCCTGTACCGGCCGCTCACGAAGCGAACGTCCGTAGACAGTAGCCGTATCAGCGCGGGGCCGAGGTTGCGGCTCTGCCGGTTGACCTCAGCGAAGGCCGCGAAAAAGGGTTTGGGGTTGGTGTCGCCGGGGCCATGGAACAGGATCGAGCCGAGGTTCGTGCCCAGTGCGGCAGGAGCATCATAGATGAACGCGGAGGTCAGTTTGACGCCATACGCCCATGCGGCAAACATGTTAAGGCGAAACTCCGACTCCGTGATTACGTGTCCCACCGTGAACTGGGGGTCCACGAAGGTCTGCACATGCAGTCCCACAGGGATGGGCATTTGGCCCGAACCGTCATTGCCTGCCAGCCCGAGGACGCGGTACTTCTCCAGGTTCGAGTAGAGCGCCCCGGGAGAACCTCCCGGAGGCGTGACCCCTCCATAGAAAACGTAATCGTCGAACATCAGCATGTCGGGCTGGGCTTCGGCCATGAACGCTCGCAGGGCGGACTCGGAACTCTGCGAACCAAACTGGTTCACAAATACAATCACGCTGGGGTGGTTCGCGCGCCAGTATTGGAAGATAGACTTGGCCTGCGCCACGACGCTCGGCGAGGCTATGTTTTGTTCATCTCCGTACTGGTACGTGACCATGTTTTCCAGATACGGCAGTTCCTCCGGGATGAGCGTCCCTTGCCAACCAGCGAGGCCCCACGGTTTGCCCGGAGGCGGTCCCAGGAACTGGTTGCCGCGGCCGGCGCCGTCGATGAAGACCGGCGTGGTCAGGTTGGATGCGTCGAAGTTTTCGGCTGTGAAGTGGCCGTGAACGCCGGGAAAGGCCCACGTCTGGAGCTGGAGGCCGCGTTGAAGCAGCAACGCGTGGCCACGGCTGAGTTCGCCCGCCGCAGCGGTGGCGGCGGCCAGCAGCACTCCACACACGATCAGCGTAAGGGATTTCTCCAGGCGCATGAGACGGGAACTCCTTGGAAGTGGTGGTCAGGATGTGAACGCAGATATGCCAGTCATGATAGCTGTGACCGGGCGAAAAGTCAACCCGTGAGCCGCCGCTACCCACCCTGAACTACCGTTCGCTGACCGTAATCTCACGCGTGCGGGTGGTCTCGTTGCCCGCGCCGTCGCGCACGGTGACGCGTAGTGTTTGCCGGCCCGCAGGCAGGGGGACGTCCCGCTCCCAGCTCGCCGTGGCGGCGTCGGGGTCGTATGCCATGAGCAGCCACTGATTCCCGCACCAGGCATCCACACGCGCCACGCCGGTACCCTTGTCGCTCACCGAGACCCGGATAGGGGCAAAGCGTCCGGCCGGCCCGGCCGCTGGGGTTGCGATGGCGACCTCGGGCGGCACGCTGTCGGTCATCGGCGCGAAGGTGCCCAAGCGGCGTGTGCGGATCACGAGCATACCGTCCTGCTGCCCGGTCTCCTCGGGTGACCACCAATTGCCCGCAGTGCGGTACATCTGCGTGCGGCCGTCTGCGTTGTCCGGTGCGGGAAAGCGCACCTCGATCGGCTCATCAATGGGTGCGGCCTCCGGCCAGATATGCCACGCCTTCCCGGTGGCGGGAACCGGCGGGGACAGGGGCAGGCCCGTGGGCGCGGCCCGCACGAAGAGTGTGCCAAAGGCGGCCCTAGGGGGTGCGGTGATGGTCACGTCCCCAAAACGCGCCGTGCCGGTCTGGCCGCGTTGAAACACGGCGACCTGCTCGGCATACGGCGCGAGGCGATCGTGCTCCACGGAGAAGGTGACAGCCGTCACGCCCGGCTCCGGCGCGTACGCGGCCTCGAAGGTCCGCCCGTCAACCCGCCGGAAAGAAAGGTCCGGACTCGATGCTCCCTCGGTCACCACGGTCAGTTGCGGGATGCCCGGCTCGTCGTCGGGGAACTCGGCAACCAGCACCAGAAAGGTCCCGCCGCAATCGAGTTCCACCTTGCCCGGGATCTGGCTGCCGCGCTGCTCGACCGGCGGCGCCGGGTTCGCCGGGATCAGGGGCACCCTCAGCCGGGCAACGTTGCCCAAAAAGTCCTCTGCCTCGATGACAACGGAGCTTGCCGCCTCGCGTGGCGCCGCCATCCAGCCGTCCGTGACGGCGTGCCGGAAGGGCTCGGCGCTGTTCCCCGGCCACCGCCATTGCAGCAGGAATCGGCCCTCACGCAGCATGAAGGGGTGATACGACACGACTCCGTGCGCGTTGTTGGCGTAGTCCAGACGGTCATTGCGCACAAAGAAGGCGGGCTGTCCGTCGTGCAGCGTCCGCAACTCATGAACGCCGAGACGATTGCTGCCGTTATTGGCCGGGTCGATGACGTCCGCGCCAAAGGCAATCTGGCCCCGGACGTTCACCGGATCCGTGATATACCCGCCCGCGCCGTCCGGACGCACCGCGACGGTCTGGGGCAGGCTGCGACCGCTCACGGTGGAGCCCGGTCCTCGCGGCGCGATCAGCAGTTTCTGGAATACCGGCGCGGTTGAATCGGGCCATGTCTGGCCGATCAGGCGAGGGTTGATGGGGCGGCCGGCGCTGTCACGCAGCTCGTAGTGCAGGTGTGGCGGCCCGACGCCGGTGTCGCCGCTCTGGGCGATCACCTGCCCGGCCTTGACCGGGAACCGGCCCGGCTCGGGGTAGAGGTCAACCTCGTACTCGCGCCGCCGGTGCTGTTCTGCCCGGACATACCCGGTGAGCCGTGCGTCAAACCCTTCCAAGTGCGCAAAGACGACATGGTTGCCGTCGGCCAACTCGAGGTAGACGGCCTTTCCATAGCCCCATGCCGAGCATCGGACACGCGTGACGTGTCCGTCCAGGGGGGCACGGACGTCGCGTCCCGTGCCGCTGGTGCGCAGGTCGATGCCCGCGTGGAAGCGCCCGGTCCGGTATTCCGCGAAGCTGGACGTCACCTGTGGCGGCAAGTCCAGCGGCCACTGGTAGGCGGGCGGCTGCGCGACCACCTGGAACAGCACGAGGGCCAGCAGCATCGCCTAGGCCCCGCCGTCCGGCGCCTTGTCCCCAGTCTCGACCTGGAAGTCCGGATGGTAGGCCAGGACCTTCTCCAGTTGCAGATAGACCTCGATGTCATCCGACTCGAGAATGACCTTTTCACAGAATTGCGCCACGTGTTCGGCGCCTTTCTGGGCCCGAAGCTCCTTCTCCAGCCGCGGGCGCACCTCGGCCAGGTCGGCCTTGCCCGCCGGCGTCCAGTCCACCAATTCGATGAGATGATAGCCGTATTCGCTCAGTATTGGCTCACTGATATCGCCCGGTTTCATTGCCGTGACGGCTTGGGCGTAGAACGGCGGGAGGGCGCTCACCGGCATCTGCTGGAGGCGGCCCCCGTTGTCGGCCCCAGGCGCTTGGGAAACCGCCTTGGCCACCGCCTGGAAACTCTGCCCGGCGCGGATCCGCATCAACGCATCCTGAATCTTCTCGAGTGTCTTGGCCTTGATGTCATCCGTGACGCCGCCCTGCGCGCCCTCGAATTTGATCAGAATGTGGTTGAGCTGAACGAGGTCCGGGTGCTGCAACCGCTCCGACAGCTTGTCGAAGACCTCCTTGATCTCGGCGTCACTGACCGTGACCCCCGACTCCTCGATGAGCGTACCGCGCATCTTCTCCACAACCAGAGACTTGCGCAGGTCCGACAGCGCCTCGGCACGGGTGGCCCCGGCATGCTTGAGTACATCCTCCTCCGAGACTTCCCGGCCCGTGCTCTGCGCCAAGCCTTGGCGCAGGCGATCCATCTCGCGGGTGTAGGCGGTCTGAAGATCGCTGTCGGTTACGGACACGTTGCGCTTCTGCGCTTCATGAAACAGGATCTCCCGTTCCACAAGCTGACGCAGCGCGAAGAGCCCGAGCTTGACCCGGTCGACATCCGACAGCGGTGTCTTCTGATGGTCGAGGATGGTTCTCCGCTCGCTGAGGTAGAGCGCCAGAAAATCCTCGGCGGGGATGTTGTTGCCCTTGACCTTGGCCACCGGCCCATCGGGTACGGCTCGCTCCACCACATCCATCCGCGAGAGATCCGGCACCTGGGCAATGGCGCCCAGTGCGACCGACGCGATGACCATGCCTGCTACTATCTTGGGGAGGCTCATTCACTTTCTCCTGGACCCGCTCCGCGGGATGCTCCTTCTTCTGAAGACTGTCTGTGGCGCTGCTGCCGTTCGTGCCGCCGCGCGATGGTTTCCGCGGCGAACTCGCGCAAGGCGACCCGCAAGGCAAAGCGTACCAGCAGAAACACGACTGCGTAGGTAATGACGAATCCCAACCCACTTCGGATCAGTGCGGGTCCAATGGACACCTGCCGGTAGAATGCCAGTGCCATCATGCCGACCGCGACGGTCGCAGCGCTCAGAAGCGCCCATGTATCGGCATTGGCGCTGAGGACGCTGATTTTGGGTTTGGATTGAGCTGCCACGGCCAGATGCTACCACACTGGGCAGAAAAGCGCACACTCAGGGGGGCAAGCGGCGCCAAGCTCCCTCACAAACGTGCCGGAAAACCTCGAAACCGTCCGGTGCGACGTGGATCTCCGAGAATTCGCCTTGGCGGCCCGCCTTCGGATTGTTCCGGAAGAACGCGCCGGTCGTCAGGTGTCTCAGCGCCGGGAAGTCGGGATCGGCGGCCACGCCAAACCGGTGGACATGGCCGCATACGTACAGCACGTTCCGGCCACACTGTCCCAAGGCCTCGCGCAGGGGGTCCGCGTTGACCAGCCGGCGTGACCGGGCGGTCTCGTAGTGCTCCGTGCGATGCAGAACGGGGTAGTGGCCCGCAACGATGACCGGGTCCGAAGCGTCCGCGAGCAAGGCCTTCATCTTCTCGATGTGCGCGTCCCCGATGTGCCCCTTGGAGGTCCACACGTTGGGCCGGACGGTGTTGACGAGGATCACCGAGGTTCCGCCGGGCAGTGTGAAGCGGGCGGGGTAGCCTGCCTCGGGCAGAAACCGCCCGAGATGGTGCTCAAACCGGCGATTCCGGTGCGCGCCGAAGGTGTACACGTCATGATTTCCGGGCACCAGCATCACGTCCAGGCCGCGCCGGGTCAGGCCGCTTACAAACCGTTCGGCCATCTCGAATTCGCGCTCCGTGGACGTCGAGGTGAAGTCCCCGGTGAGCAGCGCCGTCGTGATGCCGGTCCCCGCGAGGCGGTCCGCAAACTCGTCCGCGCGTTCCATGGCGAACTCACGCCGCCGCCGCAGCCACACGTTGAGGTTGCCCAACAGCCGCTTGTTCAAGAGATGGAGCGGGTTGTGCACGACCTCCCAGAAGTGCAGGTCGGCCACGTGCAGCAGGGTATCCACCGGCGGTCTCGATTGAAGCGTCACGGCGCCTGTTAATCCGTCCGGCCCGCCGACTGGGCGGCGCGTTCACGTCTGCGGCTCAACCAGCCGCGCCAGCCGCGCCGGTGATGATCGGGCGCGGCGCTCTCCGTGCAGTTGGCGCAGATTGTGGGCATGGCCGCCACATCGTTCGTGTCCAGCGCGCGGCGGATTTCCTGGAGCCGCGGACCGTTCCAGACCTCGGTCACCGACTGGCTCGCCAGATTGCCCACAACCTCGGTCCGGTGCCAGTCCACACAGCACAGCACCACGTCGCCGTTCCACAGCACGCACATTTCGCGGGAGGGCCGGATGCACCCGTGGCTGCGCGATTTCATCCCGTGGGCGTTCAACGCCCCGGTATCGGCGATGTTGCCGCCGCGGTTCTCCAATGCCGACGTCACCAGCCGCACGCCGTGCTTCTTCCAGAAACGCCGCGCCGTCTCGATCTCCGCCTCGTTCCAACTCGTGACGACCATCGAGACGCGAAGGTCAAAGTGCCGGGCCTTCTTCTCATTGATCAGCCGCCGGGCGGTCAACACGTTCCGGACGACTTTCTCGCTGTCCATGCGCGGCCCCATGAGGCGCCGGTTGGTATCGGGGTCGAGTGATTGCAGACTGACCTTGAGGCGCTGCAGTCCGGAGTCAATGAGCGCTTCCGCCATCGACTCGGTCAGGTTGGTGCCGTTGCTGGTGACCAGCGTGCTCGTCGTCTGCGGCAGGCGCCCGGCGGCGTAGCGCGCGAACTCGGGGAGGCGCTTGTCCAGCAGCGGCTCGTTCATGAGGTACAGGCTTACCCGTCGCGGATCGGTCTGCGCCAGGTCGTCGATTATCTTCTGGAACAGCGCGGGGTCCATGCGGCCCTGCGGCAGCTTGGCGTGCAGCACGGCCTCGTTCGGGCAGAATACGCACCGCGCATTGCACCCTCCCTGCGTCTGAATCTGCACGCGGGGCGGTCCCGCCAGCGTTGGGTTCATGTCGTTCACCTCTCTGTGGTTCTGCAGCGGTGTATGATACCGCACCGGGCCTCAGTTGCCCAATAACGTGTCCAGCGCGGCGCCGTCCGGCGGATCGGCGACGGCGGGCGCCTCATCGTCTTCCACAGGGACATCCTCTTCGAGCGGAACCGCGCTGCTTCGGCCGCCGCCAAATATCCCGCCGATCCGGTCCGCCAGCCCTTCCACGCGCGATCCCGGATCCGGGCGGACCCGGACGTCAAAAGGCGATCCGGTCGCGAGCAACCGCAGGCGGGCCATGCCCGTCACTGTCCCCACGGCTTGGCCAAGCAGTGGCACCGCATGGATATAGCGCGTGACACCCTCGGTCAAATCGACGCGGATCGCCACATCGGTCTGGTCCCGCGGGAAATCCACCGTGCCCGCGGCCGCCATCGCGTAGACCCGGCTCGTGAGGCGGCAGTCCTCGAAGGTTATTACCCCACGCTCCATGCGCAGTTCCGCGACCAGGTCGTCGAAGACCAGCCCCTCGTCGCGCAACGTCGGCAGGCGAAGCTGGAAGACTTCGAGATTGCGCAGCAGCGCCAGGATCTGGGTGGCAAACCCGAGACGGCCCAGCGTCCCTTTTCGGGCCGAAAGCGAGAGGTGGCCGTCCGCGCGGCGGACCGCCTCGACTCCTCCGATGTTCGGCGCCGTGGCCCGCAGTGTTGCGTTTACCCGGCCCTCCAGCCCGCGCGGTTCGGCAAAAAGCAGCCGGTCCAGATACGCCGCGTCGAAGTCGTCCAACGTGAAGTCCGTCTCAATGGTGCCGCTCCCGCCGTAGGGCGGGGTCAGCAGGTGAATGGTCCCGTTGGCCCGGCCGGGATGGGAACTGAACGAGATATTCTGCAAATGGATGCCCGAGCGATCCCGGACCACTTGGGTCGTGACGTCCTCGAAGGGCTTGTCCCGGAAAAGTACCTCGTCAAACGCAACGGTCAAGGTGCCCTGCGGCGGCGTGTCGCTCTCCCGCGGCGGCGCTTCGGGCGCCTCGCTGGCTGGCCGGCCGGCCAGTTCCCGGAGTGTTTCGTACAACGCCCATGCCGCGTCGACATCGAGCTTCTCGCCGGTCAGGTGACCGGTCCACTGCCCGTCCGCCAGGCGGGCAGTGAGCAGCGCAGCCGAATTCGCACCGCGCACGCGCAGGCCATCGATGGTCATCTGTTCCGGACGGTAGCGCACGTCACCGTCCAGCGTGTCAACCCCTGCCCCCGACGCAAAGGCCAGTCCGACACCGTTCAGCAGTACCTGCACATCGAGGGGGTTGGTGCCGATGGACCCGCTGATCGCGCCCCGCAGCGCGACACCGGTCAGGAGCGGTGACAACGGTTGCAGGGATACGTCCACGACCGGCATGAGCACGCGGTCCTCGGCAAACTGGAAGTCCAGCCGCTCGCCCGCGACGTCGAGACGCCCGTGCGTAAAGGCCCACGCGGGTGCGGTCGTGCCCTCGACACGTGTTGTGGCAGGCAACCCCGGCTCCTTGCGAAGCGGGCGGCCCATCCGCACGTCGGACGCGGTCAGATCCGCAGAAAGGCTGAAGGTTTCCTCGCCAGGTTTCC
The DNA here is from genome assembly GCA_052033955.1 of Candidatus Hydrogenedentota bacterium. GTDB lineage: Bacteria > Hydrogenedentota > Hydrogenedentia > Hydrogenedentales > SLHB01 > JBPOJD01. Next base: position 53,015 of record JBPOJD010000046.1, on the reverse strand, counting down.
TCTCGAACACGATGGGCACGCGGCCCTCGGCCTCAAAGTGCTCACCGCCGAGCGCGGCGAGCACTTGGGCGGATATGCTTCCTGATGCGTCGGCCTGCACCATTTGCCATGTCCCGCGCGTCTGCCGCAGCGTGACGGAGGCGGTCACGTCCGGAGCGGTTTCCCGGACCACGCGCACCTCGACATCGTCGCTTCCCGGAGGCATTACCACAGTCAGATCGTGCGACGCGGGTCCGAGGGCGTCGATGAGCGGCGACAGGCGATAGGCGCGCTGAGCCGTCAGCAGCGCTTCCAGCACCTTGCCGGGTATGGCCGATGCCTTCCCGGTGAGGCGCCTCGCAGGGACCTCGTAGCGCCCCTCGAATCCCAGCGGCCCGAGCGTCGTCGACTGGCCCGACGCCTGGCTTTGGATCATGCCTTCCACAGAGGAGAACTGCGCAGAGATATCGCGGATCTCGGCCGAGACGGGGCCGGTCTGAACCGTCGCGCGGCCGCTGCGCACCTGTCCGCTCAACGTGAGTTCGGTCACCTTCCCTTGGGAGAGGGTAGCGGAGAACTCGTCCAGGGTTGCCTGACCGCCCAGGCCCGTGATCGACTTGCCGGGCAACAGGGCCTCCAGGCGGGTGGCGGCCAAATCGACGGTGCCTTCCAGCGACGCCCGCAGCGCGGCAGTGGTCGGCGCCGCTTCGAGCCGTCCGGTCAGCGCAAAGCCGTCCCCGGCAAATGTGTCCAGGATCACGCGGTTGTCTTCGACCGAGAACCGTGTCCGGACCCCGGAGACGATCGGCGTCTCCTCCTTCCCGACTACATCGATCGCCCCGATTTCGCCGGTTCCGCTTGCGAACCGGGGGCGTTGGCCACCGCCCACGCTCAGGACCACGTTGTTCAACGCGGCCGTTGCGCTGTCATGGGGCCGAGCGAACAGGCTTTCCGAGGGTACCAGTGGAAGCAGCCTCCGTAGCCCTTCCGTGTCGGAAACGGCCTCCGCGACTTCGATGTCGACGCGGCCATCGGGCTGCCGGACCAAGGCCGCGCGCACCGTCATCCCGTTGCCCAGCCACACGATATCGCGCAGGGTGAGGACGTCGTCCAGCCACTGCGCCTCGGCCGCCACGGTCCCGGCCAGCGGCGATGCGCTCTGGATGTCGGCGCTCAGGCTGGCTGTGACGTGCTGCGCGTCGCTGGCCTGGAACGTCGCGGCGGCGTCCGCGAGCGCTGCGGGCATGTCGGGCCGTGGGTACACCCGGCGAAGGTCCAGCCCCGTCAGTTGCACCCGCCCGGTCACCAGCGGGTCGTCTTGGGGCAGGATGTAGCCGTCCGCGCGCAACACCGCCCCCGGACCGGCGGCTGTCACGTCGGCGTCTGCCTCGAAGGCCGCCCGGGGACTCGTGACGTCCGTGACGGTGGCCTTGGCCTTGAGGACAGGCTCCATGTGCCCCCAGTAGAGCGTGGCGTCGCCGATGACCAGGGTATCCGCGTGAACCCTGCGGCGCGTGCGGGGGCGTTGCTCGATCGCTGTCTTGAGGGTGACCATTGCTTCGCGGATGGCCTCCGGATCCTCGGGCACGACCAGGTTGACGTTCTCCAGACGGATGGTCTTGATGTGGACGGCGCCCCGGATGAGCGGGCCAAGACGCGGGTCGATCGTCACCTCGCCCACGTCGAGCATCACGGCCTGGTGTCTCAGGCGTATGTCGCGCGCGGTGACGTGGAGATAGGGCAGGATGTTGAGATTGAGCGGCCCCAACTGGGCATCGAATCCCGTAACGGCCGCCAGCCGGGCTTCCACGCGCGGGCGGTAACGGTCGATATCGATAACGAAGCGCTCAATGATGGTCCATGCGGCCGTCAGCAGCAGGACGGCGGTGGCCGTGGCGATGAGCCAGCGTTGCAGCCGCCGGCAACAGGGAGGTCTGCGGGCTTTGATCTCTGCCATCAGTCAGTCCTCCTCCCGCGGATAAGGGGGCGAAGACGCGATCAGGCCATTCTAGTTGATGTCGCGCCCCGCCAGACCGTCCTTGGTCAGGCACGGATTGGGCCGCCCGTCCCACGCCGGAAGGATATCATCGGACGCCAGGTTTTCCACGTGGCCGTCCGCAAACAGAAAATTTCGCCGGCCGCCTCGTCCCCACCAGCCCGGATCCTGACCGGCCGCCGCATGGTTGCTGTACCACTCGCCGAGCAGGATCTTCTTGCTCGGGTGCAACACGGCCGACGAGGTCTGCCGTCGCGTCGGCAGCACGTAGCGGTCATCGGGAAGGCCGTCGCCGTCGCCGTCGCCGACATAGAGGTACCGCCCGATGTCGGGCTTGCCCGCCAAGGAGTTGATTTGCTCCGGGCTGTGGTAGAACGCCATCGAGTAGGCATACGAGGTGCTATCGTAGCCCTCCTTCAAATCGGACGGGCAGTAGTACACCGACGGGTTTTCGCGGTCACCGGGCACGTAGTCCAGCAGCGCGCGTCGCCACCCCCTCCCCATCCAGAACCACAGGTAGGTGTCTTGGCCCGGATCGTCCGCAGGCAGCGCCGGATCGAATCCGACGGGATCGTCGGCAACGGGATAGGCCGCACCCGGATAGGGGTAATGGCCGTTGTGTTCGGCCCGGAAGAGTTCCACCGCCAACCCGAGCTGACGCAAATTGTTGATACAGGAGACCTTCCTGGCCTGCTCGCGCGCACGGCCCAGTGCCGGCAACAGGATGGCCGCCAGCACGCCGATGATCGCGATCACTACCAACAGTTCAATCAACGTGAACCCGCGCCTGCCGGGCATCATTCCATCCTCCTTGCGTTTGGTTGCCGACCGTTGCTGCAACCGGCACGGCCCGCCAGACCGGCGGTGAAAGACGACTAAATAAGTCATATTTTCTTGGTTTGGGTAGCATGCCTGACCCGTGGCGCGGCTGTCAACGCTGTCGGCCGACGCAGCAGATGCTTTCGCGGTCGGATTTTCGAGTTTCACGGATAAAAATCTTGACAGCGCCTGCGAATAGCGTCTAGAGTACCCGTCAGAGACAATCCGCCGCAACGGCAATCCAGCTCCCTTTGAACAACGAAGTAAACCAAGGAGAATTGTTCAGCGTGCTCAAACGACTTCTTTCTCCCCGTCCCTTGTGGCTGATTATCGTGCTGGCCCTGGTTGCCGGTTGCGCCACGACCCAGAAACAAGCCCGTGACTACGATCCCTATGCACTCCCCGGCGAAGCTGTTGCCGCGGACGAAAGCGCGGACGCACCGCGTTCGGTGGCAGACCTGCTGCGTGAGGCGGATGACGCCTTCCAGGCCGCCAACGTTGCTCAGGAGGCAGGTGACCAGGAAGAGGCGCTGCGCCAGTACAACCTCATGCTCAAGCTCCTGGTCCAGGCCGAGCTGGATCCTTCGGTCTACTACAGTCTGAGGAACGAGTTTGGCCGGATTCTGGGCAGCCGTCCCGACGGGACGGGCGAGGCCCTCCCGAAGTGGGAGGAGGGCATGGTGGCCGCGGGCCTGCCGATCCCGTCGCCGCTGAACAGCCGCGTCGAAAAGGAAATCCAGGCCATCCTCAAGGGCTATCCGCGCAACTTCGAGAACGGTCTCAAGCGCTCGCACAAGTACATGCCCTACATCGAGGCCCAGCTTGCCAAAGAAGGGCTCCCGCGCGAGCTGGCCTGGCTGGCCATGGTCGAGAGCCAGTTCACCCCGAAGATCAACTCGCACGCCGGGGCCGGCGGCATGTGGCAGTTCATGCCCAGCACGGGCCGCCGCTATGGCTTGCGCATCGACCAGTACGTGGATGAGCGGTACGACTGGCAGAAGGCCACCGGGGCCGCCATCGCGTACCTCAAGGATCTGTATGCCATGTTCGGCGGCGAGTGGCCCCTGGCCATCAGCGCGTACAACATGGGCGAATACGGGCTCGAGCGCGCCATTGTGACGGCCGGCGGGGAACGCGACCTGTGGCGCCTGATCGATGACTCGCCCGCAAGCACCGTCATTCGCGAAGAGACCAAGTGCTTCTACGCCAAGCTGCTCGCGAGCTATCTCATCGGCTCCAACCCCTCCATGCATGGCTTTACCACCGAGGGGCACGCCCCGGACAACACCGTTGCGGTGCGCGTAAACCAGTCGTTTTCGCTGGCGGCCCTGGAGAAGGCGTCCGACATGAGCAGCGGTACCTTGACGGCGTTGAACCCGCACTTCATCCGCGGGGTGACGCCGCCCAACGGCGACTACGAGCTGCGCGTACCCGCGGAGAGCTACGAACGGCTTGCCGCTGCGCTGCAGCGTGACGACGTCCGGCATCGTCCGGAACCCGCAGCCGTGCGGGCCGAGGCCCCGGCCGCGCGCGCCCGGACGCAGACCGCCCACTCCCGGACCCATACGGTCCAGCGCGGCGAGACCCTGTCGCACATCGCAACGCGCTATGGCGTCGGCCTTCAAGAACTGATGCGCGCGAACAATATCACGTCGGCGCGCGCCCTGCGTGCGGGCCGCAGCCTCGTGGTGCCCGGTCAGGGCAGCGGCGGGCAGACGGCGGCTGCCGACGCTCCGACTGCCACGGTCAAGCGCGGCGATACCTTGGCGACCATTGCCAAGGCCAATGACGTGACGATCGAGGAACTCCAACAGTGGAACGGGATGGGCGACAGCACGCTGCTCCGTGCGGGCGAGACTATCGTGGTGGCCAAGGACAGCGCCCCCGCACCGGCGGCGCAGCCCACGGTGCACACCGTGCGCGCGGGCGACAACCCGGGCAAGATCGCCCAGCAGTACAACGTGCGGGTCAGCGACCTGCTCGCCTGGAACAAGCTGAACAGCAGTTCCGTCATCCGCGTCGGTGACAAGCTGGTCGTCCACGGGGGCAACCTTCAGGCTGTGGAGCGGACGCAGACCCCGGCGGGCGAAGACCTCAAGAAGATCACCCACGCCGTGGCCGCGGGCGAGAATCCCACGACTATCGCGCGCAAATACGGCGTCTCGACCACGGATCTCCTTTCCTGGAACAAGCTGACCGCCAGTTCGTACATTCGGGTGGGTGACAAGCTGACTGTGTACGTCGGTGACGGCGCGCCGGTCACGATGGCGGCCATGGCCCCGGCCGATGCCCCGGAGCAGCGCACGGTTACTCACGTGGTCACCAACGGACAGAGTCCGTGGACCATCGCCAAGCGCTACAACGTCACCGTGGAAGATCTGGTCAAGTGGAACGGCTGGAACAAGAACCACATGCTGCGCGTCGGGGACAAGGTCATCATCAAGCAGTAATATCCGCTCAATCACGCGAAAACGGCGCGGCAAGCCTTGGCTGCCGCGCCGTTTTCGTGTTCTGTGAGACGGCCCTCGCCGAATCCCGGACGCGGCACCGCCCCGAGCGCACGTTGGCCGACCCCATCCCGGCCAGCGCACACACCGTCAATCGATCCCGTTTCTCCCGTCCATCGCGCAGGCCATCACCGCTGCTGCCGAGACAACCGGAAATCGATTATATTTTGCTTGTAAGTAAAACTTTATGCCCATGATATGATCACAAATCTCTTGATGTGAGCAGCAGAGTAGGGTAGGATGTTCTCCATCAACAGCCGGAAGGAGGTCCGCCATGTGCAGTAGAAGTGCCGTATTCATCTTTTTCCTGTTATTTACGCCCCTGGTGTTCTCTCTTCCCGCTGTTGCGGCGGACGTACAGCTCTACGAAACAGAGATCACCCTGCCGACCTACCCCTTGGAAGAGCCGGAGAAATGTCCCATCTTCTATACGGGCAGGGTTCACCAGGGGGCTCAAGGCCGTGTCTATCCCTATCCACTCCTGAACAGGATCTCGGACGAGCGAACGGACAAGACGTACAAGGTCGTCTATCTTGAGAACGAGTACCTCAAGATTTCGGTCCTGCCCGAGATTGGCGGACGGTTGTTCACGGGTCTGGACAAGACCAACGGATACAATTTCTTCTATGAGCAGCACGTGATCAAGCCGGCGCTGATCGGCATGTTGGGGGCGTGGGTATCGGGAGGAATCGAATGGAACGTGCCGCACCACCACCGGGCGTCGACGTTCATGCCCGTGGACTATCGGTTGGAAGAGCACCCCGACGGCAGCAAGACGGTCTGGGTCGGCGAAGTGGAGCCACGCCATCGCATGCGTTGGCTCGTTGGCTTGACCCTGCACCCCGGCAAGTCGTACATCGAGATGACGGGGCGCGTCATCAACCGTACCCCCTCGGCGCATCCCTTTCTGTTCTGGGCGAACGCGGCCGTCCACGCGAATGACGACTACCAGGTCATTTTTCCTCCGGCGACGGAATATGCCACGCATCACAACAAGGATCAGTTTGTCTCGTGGCCGGTGGCCCGGGAGATCTACGCTGGACAAGATTACCGAAACGGCGCGGATCTCTCGTGGTGGAAGAACATCCCGGTTCCCTCGTCGTTTTTTGCCTGGAACTACGACGACGACTTCTTTGCGGGATACGACCATGGGGTCGACGCGGGCGTGGTGAGTCTGGCGGACCACCATGTGGCGCCAGGCAAGAAGGCGTGGGTTTGGGGAAAGAACGACCAGGCCGCTATGTGGGACAAGATCCTAACCGATAGCGACGGCCCGTATATTGAACTGATGACGGGGGCCTATTCGGACAATCAGCCGGACTATTCGTGGTGCTTGCCATACGACACGAAATCCACTGTCTTCTATTGGTACCCGATCCGCGGCATCCAGGGACTCAAGAACGCCAACCTGAACGCGGCGGCCAATCTGGAGCTGTCGCCCGGCGGCAAGCTTCAATTTGGCTTCAACACGACGCAGGCGCATGCCGCCGCGAAGGTGACCGTGCATACGTCGGGCAAGAAGGTGTACGAGACGGAATGTGACATCGCCCCGGACCGGCCATTCTCGCATGAACTGCGCCTTGGCCGCAGCGCGCGGGCCGAAGACGTGACGATCGCGCTGCATGATGCGGCTGGCAATGAGCTTGTGCGCTACCAGCCCGTTCCGAAGGCCAACGCACCCATGCCGGAGCCCGCGCAGAAGCCACTTAAGCCCGAAGAGATACAGACGGTGGAAGAGCTGTTCCTGACCGGTCAATGGCTCGAACAGTTTCACAATGCGGCCATTGATCCGAACCTGTACTACGAGGAGGCACTCCGTCGCGACCCCGGCGACTGTCGCACGAACATCCAGATGGGGACGCAGTATATCAAGAAGGGCCTGTATGAGAAAGCCGAGGTCTGCCTGCGAACCGCGCTCGAGCGAGCTGCGGGGAACTACACGACGCCGAAAGACGGCGAGGCGTACTACTACCTCGGCGTGGCGCTGCGCTACATGGACCGGCGCAAGGAAGCCTACGATGCGTTCGGCCGGGCGGCGTTGTCCCATCCTTGGCTGTCGGCGTCCCGCCTCAACATGGCCGAACTCGATGCGCTCGATGGTCGCTATGGGCTTGCGCTCGATCGAGCCAATCAATCGCTTGCCGTGAACGCGCAGAACCTCAAGGCGTTGGGCTTGAAGACCTCGTTGCTCCGGCGCCTGGGCCGAACGGAGGAAGCGATCGTCGCGGCGACTTCCGCGCGCACGGTGGATCCGCTCGACTTCCGCGCCGCGAACGAACTCCGCCTGCTGTACGGGGGCGCGCCGTGGGCGGCAGACTTCAAGGCGCTGTTGCGCGATGAGGTCCACAACTACCTCGAACTCGCCAGCGACTACGCCTGTGGCGGGCTCTACGACGACGCGATCGGCGTACTGACGCAGGCCGCCGAGTTTAGCCGCTACCCAATGGTCTACTATGACTTGGGATATTTCGAAGAATGCCGGGGGGCGCTCGATGCGGCCAGGGTGTACTATGTGAAGGCGGCATCCATGCCCGAGGACTACTGCTTCCCCTATCAGCTGGAGTCCATTCAGGTCCTTACATCAGCGCTGAAGCAGTGCCCGGACGACGCCAAAGGGCATTACTACCTCGGCAATCTGCTGTATGACCACCAGCCCCAAGAGGCCGTGCGGCTGTGGGAGCAGGCGGTTGCCCTCGACCCCTCTCTCGCGATAGCGCACAGGAACCTGGCGTTCGCGTATTCGCGGCGGGACAATTCGCTGGACAAAGCCATTGCTCAGATGGAAGAGGCCGTCCGGCACGACGGTACATCCGCGCGGTACTTCTACGAGCTGGATGTCCTGGAGGAAATGGCCAAGAAGCCGGCCGAGGACCGCCTCAAGCGGCTCGAAGCCAATCAGGCCGTCATCGAGTCGCTGGACGACGCGCTGAACAGACTGGTTCACCTGTGGGTATTGCTGGGTGACTATGACTCGGCCCTTCAGGCGCTCGACACGCATCGTTTCCTGGTGTGGGAAGGCGGTCGTTCGATGCACGCGGACTTTGTGAGCGCCCACCTGCTGCGCGGCAGGAAATGGCTCGCCGCGGGCGATCCGGGGCAGGCGCTCGAGGACTTCAAGGCGGCGCTGACCTACCCCGAGAATCTTGGCCAGGGGCGTCCCGCGGACGGCGGGACCGAGCCGGGCGTGCACTACGCGATGGGGTTGGCCTACGAGATGATGGGCGATGAGAAGAATGCCACCGCGAACTTCCAGAAGTGCGTGGCGTACGGCGAGGAACTGTCTGAACGGGCATACTACCAGGCGCTTGCGCATCAGAAGCTCGGGGCCCCCGACAGGGCCGCCGCGCTTCTCGCGGAGTTGGAGCGTTCGGCGACGTCCGGCGCGGAATCCGCCGAGGGCGTCGATGTCTTCGCGAAGTTTGGGGAGAAGGAAGGCGCCGAGAGGAAGTTGGCGCAGTTTGCTTACCTCAAGGGACTGAGTTATCTTGGACGCGGCGGTCAGGACCAGGCCAGAGTCGCCTTCGAAGAGGCGCTGACGCTGGACCCCTGCCATCTGGGAGCCCGTACGGAGCTCGCCGGTATCAACTGATTGGACCGGGCACGCGGGGCGAATGGCCCGGCGCGGAGGAGCGCATGGACCCGAAAGACGGGGCAAGGGGCGGCGGTCAGTATTTGCGGCGGTTGCTGCTGTTGCAGCAATCGGGGTTGGTACTGGTGATCCTGCTGCTGGGGACGTTGCTGGCCGCATCGGCCGGCACGCATCCCGATCGTCTGACCGGTCGCGAGGTGAACAACTTTCTCAACTCGTACACGCTCATGCAGACGGGGACCGACGCGAGTTTCTTCGCGATCATGGCAGTCGGGGCGACGGTCGTCATCATCTCCGGCGGCATCGACCTTTCGGTCGGCAGCATCTATGCACTCGCCGGTGTCTCCATGGCCATGGCGATGCAGCACCTGTCCGGATACAGTCCGGTGATCCAGGTTTTGGCAGGCCTGGGGCTGTGCGTGGGCATCGGTGTTCTGTGCGGGCTGGCCAACGGCCTGATGATCGTCGGTCTCCGGGTGCATCCCTTCGTGATTACGCTGGGCATGATGTGGGTGTTTCGCGGAATTGCCTTCGTGGCCAGCAAGGCCAAGAGCATCCTCGTGCCAGCCTCGCTGACGGACACGGTGAAGGCGAGTTTCGGACTCAGTGAGTCCCTGTACCCGGTTCCGCTGCTGGTCATGTTCGCGGTGACGATTGCCGGGGCCGTCTACCTCTCCAAGACCACGATGGGTCGCCATGTGTACGCCGTGGGCGGGAACCCTGAGGCCAGCCGCTACGCGGGGCTGCGCATCGGGCGCGTGCTGATCGGTGTGTATACCGTATCGGGGTTGTGCGCGGGCATTGCGGCTTTTCTGGGCAGCAGCTTCTACGGTTCCGCCTCGTGTGCCGACGCCACGGGTTACGAGTTGTACGTCATCGCGGCGGCGGTGGTGGGCGGGGCCAGTCTGTCGGGTGGACGCGGCAGCGCGCTGAACGCGATGTTGGGGGCGCTGCTGATTATCCTGATACGCCAGTCCATCCGCACCTTGCGATTCGACCAGAACTACGAGTGGATCATCATTGGATGGGCCATTATTGTCGCGGTGGTGCTGGACCAACTGAGCGCACGCCTGGCGCGCCGGCGCCTGGCCCGCGGCGACGCATGACCGCCGGGGCGGCGGTCACTACATTACGGGAGGGAGCGTACGATGGGCGTGTGGAAGAATGGAGCCCTGTGTTTGCTGGCGAGCCTGGTCCTCGTGGCCACGCTTCAGGGATGTGCCCCGAAGCCTTCCGCGAACGACGACCCGAGTGGGGCCCAGGAAACGGCGTCGTCCGACGTGTTCACGATTGCGATGGTGGCCAAGAGTTCGACCAACCCCGTGTTTCTTTCCGCCCGAACCGGCGCCGAGGCCGCTGCGGCCGATCTGTCGGTCAAGACGGGTACGAAGATTGTCATCGATTGGCGGACGCCGCCGACCGAAGACGGCCAGCTACAGGCGCAGCGGATTGCTCAGGCGGTCAATGAAGGCGCCGACGCAGTGCTTGTCTCGTGCTCGGACGCGGCCAAGCTGGTTGGTGCCATCAATGACGCGGCCGCCCGGGGCGTGCCCGTGATGACCTTCGACAGCGACGCTCCCGACTCGCAGCGCTTTGCCTTCTATGGCGTGGACGATCTGGAGACCGGCCAGGCGGTGATGCGCGAGTTGGCGGAGCAGTTGGGCGGCAAGGGCAAGGTGGCGATTCTGGCGGGCAATCAGAACGCGCCGAACCTGCGCACGAGGGTGGAAGGTGTGAATCTGGAGGCCGGCAAGTACCCCGAGATCGCGGTCGTCGGGGCCTTTTACCACACGGAGACACCCCAGGACGCCGCGGCGGAGGTCGTCCGCGTAATGAACGCGTATCCCGAGATCACCGGCTGGGCCATGATCGGCGGGTGGCCCCTGTTCACCACGACGCTGCTCACCGACCTCAGCGCCGCCCGCGTCAAGGTAGTGGCCGTTGATGCACTTCCGGCGGAGCTCCCTTACGTCGAGGCGGGCATCGCGCCGGTGCTCTTGGCGCAGCCCACATACAAATGGGGCTACGTGTCGGTGGAGAAGATCGTCGACAAGGTACTGCTGGGCAAGGAGGTTCCGGAGATCAACCCCATGGAGCTCGTAAGAGTGACCAAGGAGAACCTTGGCGAGTGGGCGCACCAGCTTGTCGCCTGGGGTTTTGATGATGTCCCTCAGAAGTACCTCGACATGAAGTAGCCCATGGACGCCACCTCCACCATATTGCGGTGCGAAGGTATCGTGAAATCCTTCCCCGGTGTGCACGCGCTTCGCGGCGTCGACCTCGCGGTGGAACGGGGGTCATGCCATGCCTTGGTGGGCGAGAACGGGGCGGGCAAGAGCACCTTGGGCAAGATTCTGGCCGGACTGTATCAGCCGGAACGCGGCCACGTCGCGCTTGACGGCAAGGCGGTCCGCTTTTCCAGTCCCGGCGACGCCATGAAGGCGGGCGTGGCCATGGCGCATCAGGAACTGCTTTTCTGCGAGAACCTGAGCGTGGCGGAGAATCTCTGCATGGGCGAGCTGCCGCGCTGGGGACGCATCTTCGTGCGGCGGGATGAGGTACTCCGCCGGGCCCGGGCCTGGCTGGACCAGATTGGCGCCCCGATCGATCCGCGGCGGATCATCGGTGAGCTTCCGGTGAGCCAGCAGCAGTTGGTTCAGATCGCCGCGGCCGTCGGTCGCGGGGCCCGTATTCTGGTGTTCGATGAACCGACCAGCGCCCTTTCGCAACCCGAAAGCGAGCGCCTGTTCTCGTTGATTCAGGATCTTCGCGCGCAGGGTGCGACCATTCTGTACATTTCCCATCGCCTCGAAGAGATCTTCCGCCTGTGCGACACGATCAGCGTGTTACGCGACGGCGAGCGCATCGCCACCCGTCCTGCCTCGGCGTATGATCGTGACACGTTGATTCGGGACATGATCGGCCGCCCGGTGAGCGAGTATTTTCCCGGGCATATCGCCGGAACGCCGGGTGAAGAGCTTCTGCGGGTTGAGAATCTGAGCAGCCCGGGGAGATTCTCCGGCGTTTCGTTTACGCTTCACGCGGGCGAAGTTCTCGGGTTGGCCGGCCTCGTCGGCGCGGGACGAACCGAAGTGGCCGAGGCCTTGTTCGGGCTCGACCCGATGGCGAAGGGCCGGGTGTATGTCCGGGGCAAGCGCCTGCCGCTCGGGAGCCCGCAGCGCGCCATGGCCCTGGGCCTGGGGCTCGCGCCCGAGGACCGGAAACGTCACGGTCTCGTGCTCTCGATGAACGCGCGCGAGAATATCTCGCTCCCCATTCTGGAGCGGCTCAGCCGCTGCGGCTGGGTGCGCTCCAAAGACGAATGTGCACTGGCCGGGAAATACTTCGCGCGCCTGAAGGTCCGGGCGCCCGGCATCGAGGCGCGCACCGAAGGGCTCTCGGGCGGCAACCAGCAAAAGCTCGTCATCGCGCGCTGGATGGCCGCGCGATGTGGCGTATTGCTCGTGGATGAACCTACCCGCGGCGTGGACGTCGGCGCCAAGGCGGAGATTCACGGGCTGATAGACGAAATGGTCCGGGAAGGGGCTGGCGTCCTGCTCATTTCCAGCGAACTGCCCGAGATCATCAACCTGGCGACGCGCGTCATTGTGATGCGGTCCGGGCGACTCGCAGGAGAGGCCACGCGCGAACAATCCACCCAGGAGAACCTGATACGGCTCATGGCTGGCCTCACGTAAGGGCGCCCAGGTCGCGTTCGAGGCATTGGCGCCCTTTGCGCCCGGCCCGCCGGTTCCCGTTGATTCGGCCGGCGCGTTCCCTTCGGGCGGTTCCTGGCCTAGAGCTGCCGCCAGGACACTTCTTCGAACGAGCGTACGGGGAAGGCGCCAATCATGCCCAGCGGCAGGTTGCTCGCCAGCGAGGGGACCTGGAAGATGCTGGGCACGTTCTTGCCCATGTCGAAATTGTTGGATACAAAGGTGCCCATGACGATGCTCTGCTTGTCGCTGCTGATGGTGCCCTGGGCATAGAACGCGCCCATAAGCTCGAGCTGGGAGTTCTTGCCGATGTCCAGATCTCCGGATGCCATGATGCCAAAGCAATTTGCCGCCGGAAAGCTGTTGGCCGTAGTGCCGTTGGCGTTCACCGCAAGCAGATTGGTCTCGATGGAGACGTCGCCGTGTACGAGGATCGCCGCACGCCCGGTGTAATTGATCGTGCGGTCGTTGCCGCTGCCGCGCACGAGCGAGAAGTTGCCGTTGACGGCGATCTGGCCATTCATTTCGAGCACATTCGTGGACGCGTTGAACAGCAGATAATCGTCGGTCGGCAGCCGGTGACTTGCGTTGGAGTCGTTTGGCCGCGTGGCGTTGTAGTAGAAATTGCTGCCCGCATTGATCGTCAGGTTGCCGTTGTACGCCGTGCCCGTGAGCACTTCGCTGAAGTACTCGTCGTGGGTGTAATTGCGGCCGCGCGACCCGTCAAAGACCCGCTCGCCCGTCAGGGGATCCTGCCAGTCGCCGGACAGATACGGGAACTCAAACGTCGTGCCCAGGTCGTATTCCTCGTCCCAGCCGTTGTCGCTGTGGACCACGGACGGGACGCCCCGGCCCCCGTTGTTGGTCGTCTTGTTTCCCGTCCATCCGCTGGTGACGTAGGTGCCGTTCATCTGCTCCTTGACGCTGTTGCCGGACTGATTGGGCGTCCCGATGGTCGCGCTGCCCGAGACCGAGATGAGTCCCTGGCGCGCCCGGAGCACGGCATCGAGGGTCTCCACGGTCTCGCCGTTGACGACCGTGACCGGCAGTGGCGGCACGCGGCTGCGCAGCCCGGCCGGGCAGCCGTTGTAGTTGTTGAATATGCCGCTGTTGCCGATGAGCGCCATGGCCACACTGCCGTCCAGCAGGTTGTTCCCCAGGATGTGCACCGAGCCGTGAATGTCGGTGTGGCCGCTGATGATGCCGCCCGCCTGCCCCTCGCCCGCGAAAATGGCATTGTCCCAGACGCTGAGGCTCTGGGCGCGCAGCACCGCCTCCGAGAGCAGGGTACTCGATCCTTTCCGGGCCAGCGCATAGATGGTTACGAAGTCCCCTTCCTCGGGACCGTCAACCAGCCCGTCGCCGTTGTTGTCCAGGTTGTCCGCAGCCCAAGGATGGGCATAGGCCATGTAGGCGACGCCGGGCATGGTCTCCCGTTCGACAGGCGCCACGTCCGCGTCCTCGAAGGAGGGCAGCACCGGCATCCCGTTCGCCGTGGCCCCCTGTGTCCACGTTCCCAGCCCCACATTGGGGTCACCGCCGCCCATCAACGCCGAACGGCTGCTCGCATACGCGCCGTCGAGCGCCAGCGTGCATGCCTTGTAGTCCGTGTAGTGCGTGACCTGGTGGTGCTGGTTGATGGCCCGGGCCGCGATGGCCGTCAGGACAATGGCCGAAACAGCCAGAAAGATCGTCGCCGTGACCAGCGCGATGCCTTCCTGACGGTTCTTGCGCAAGGTATACAAAAATCGCGTCCTCCCGCTGTAGTAGACACAGACACCCCCCTCGCCGGGTTGCCGGTGTGAGCGGGGTGCATGCTTACCAGGTTGCGTCATTCAATAATACCCGCGTATGCCGAAAATTGCGAATCCGCTGGCGCTGACCCGGTCCCGCCGGGCCGCCTGCAGGAGGATGAGCGGGCGTAACGGCAACCGGCGCGTGCCCGGCTCGCGGCGTGCGGCGCCCCGCTGTCTCACAATGGCCGGACATGATAGAGTACGGGGGCGCCTGGAGCCGACACCCGGCGCCGGGTGCCGATGAGGCATTCGTCCAGGGTCTGGAACAGTCTGCGGGAGACCCTGGGGGCACACAAAGACCGGGATCGAAAGCACCCCACGGCGAGGACTGGGGAGGATGTTCGCACGACTCCCGGGAACACGCGAAGGGATCATGTTCATGCACCCGCCTAGTGGCAACGTGAGTCAACAGGGAGAATGTGAGCATAGGTCCGCATCGGTGCGGCTACCGGGCGGGGCGAGGCGTTCGGCGCCCCTGCGCGTCGGCTTCATCGGGTGCGGACCCCATGCGGCGCAGTATCATCTGCCCGGCATCGTGGCCGTGCCTGAATTGCGGCTGGCGGCCCTCTGCTCGCGCAATTCCGAGCGGCTTCGGGAGCAGGCGCGGCGTTTTGGTGTGGACGCCTGCTACGCCGATTTCCGCACCATGCTGGACGCGTGCCCGCTTGACGTCGTCGGGGTGGCGGGCCCGCCGGGACTTCATGCCGAGGTGGCTCGCGAGTGCCTGGTGCGGCAGATTCCCTTCATGACCGAGAAGCCGCTATCGACCAGTGCGCGCGAGATGCGCGAGCTGGCCGTGCTGGCCGCCGCGCACGGCGACTGCGGCATGGTCGGGTTCACGAGCCGGTATGCCCCGGCGCAGCGCGTCGCCCGGCGGCTGTCGTGCAAGCCCGCCTTCGGCAGGCTTGCCTTTGTGGCCACGGGGCATTTGACCATGGCCGCCATGCTGCCGGACTGGGGACTGGAGGATCCGTTGGAGTGCTTTGTGCACATGCACGGCATCCACGCCATCGACCTGTGGCGCTTTTTCGGCGGAGACCCCGCCGAGGTACGGGCAACCTTGTCGGGATACGAGAACCGCGGCACAGGACCCCATTTCTCCGGTTCCGTGCTGGCGTGCGTATACGGTGGCGGAGGGCCCCATGGCGTGATTCACATGAAGGCCGGCGCGTCCCACAATGGGGATGTCAGCGCCGACATCATGGGCGAATGGACCCGTATCCGCGTGGAGAACAACCAGACCCTCACATGCGAGCATGGCCGGGACTGGGTTCAGCGTGTCATGGAGGCGGATGTTCTGAGTGACGTCATCCCCCCGGACGCCCCGGCAGGCCGCTTCCTGGACGTTACCGGTCTGGCGGCCCCCGCATACTACCCGGACTTCTTTCGCTTTGAGTGGCTGGCCCTCGCGAGAAGTCTCTTGGCAGGTCGGTCGCTGACGCCTTCCATCACCGATGCCTGTCGCACCGGATTCCTTGCCGATGCGATCGTCGTCAGCCTGCGGAACGACGGCGCCCCAACCAGGATTGCGGACGATCTGCCTTGATCCGCGCTCCCGCTCTTAGCTAAGGGGACATACAACTCAATTGTGCTTGAGCGACCTATCTCTGCTATGCTTTTGCGCATGGCGCGTCTTGCTCGAGTTGTAGCTCCTGGCATGCCTCACCACATCACGCAGCGGGGGAACCGGCGCATGCCCACCTTCCTGCAGGAAGAGGATTACGATATCAAGTTGTGTGTCGCCTCAATTCCTGGACTGGCGGCAACATGGGGGGATCATGAAAGCAGCCAAGCGATCTGACTGGCAAACGGACGCGTTGCCCGACAAGCGCACCACAATAGGCCTCGACCGGGTCTTTTCGCCAGACGAGGCGAGCCAGATCCGCATGGGACTCATCCCCGAGCAAATGGAAGACAAGTGGTTCATCTACTGGGAAGATGACGCGCTTTATTTCCATCGAAGCTGGACCGGGCACTGCATCTATGTCGTGCACTTCGCGCATGACGCCGACAACTGGCGCATGGTGCAGGCCGAGGTGAATCGGGATCCCGAGCAGTACCGCATGTTCGACGACGAGGCGCAGATGATCTCGAGCCTGGTGGACGCGCTTCTTCTGCACCGCCCATACCTGGCGCCGGATGCCGGGCCTGCCTCGCCGCACCAGGCGCTGGCGGACTGGAGCCAGATCGGCCGGGCATCGATCGGGCAGCATCCCGACGGCGATGAACCCGAAGAGACAGATGCCCCGCGGGGCGACGCTTGACCGCACGCATCAGATGCAACGGCTTCAGCACGTAAATAAATAGGGCACACCCCTTAATGGGTGTTCTTGCGAGGCGTATGGCTCTCACGCCTTGGGCGTGGCGGCCGTATGAAAAAGGCCCCAGCATACGGTGTGTGCCGGGGCCGGTTGCGGCAAAGGGATTGGTCAGCGCTGGAAGGTGCCCGATCCGGTAGCGGTCTGACGGGTGCGCCAGTCGGGCTGCCACCAGATTTGGGTGAGACCGTCGGTGTCGGAGTCATCCAGTGCGATGTTCAGGCGGATGGCTTCCCATTTCTGCCCTTGCTGGGCGTCGAGGTAGGCGTGGGGGATCGCCACCTCGGTGGTGTGGCCGTTGGCGGTGCGGCGCGACACGGCGCGGAAGCCCTCGGGCAGGCGCTCGCGCGCGAAGACGTCCTGCTCGGTCTGGCCGGGGGTGATCGCGAGCAGCAGGATGTCCTGAAACTCGCCCTTGCCCAGGCTCTGGCTGCGTTCGGGTTCGGGACGGGCGCTCAGCCGAAGCTCCACGGCGTCCTGTTCCCACGGGAACCCGCCTTCCTTGAGCAGAAACTCGTCATCCTGCACGTCGATGGCCACGTAGAGGTACGCATCGTCCCTGGCGACGCCGAAGCGGAACGAGGCGTCTTGCGGGCCGCGCCAGGCGCTGGTGTCCATCTGGATTTGGGCCGGGACGTCCACGGTGTAGGGCAGCGCGGGCCAGTCGGCCAGGTCGCCGTCGACGGTGATGCCCTTGACGGCGGGGATGGGCCGGCGTGGCTGCACGGCGAAGAGCAGCGGGCCGGTGTTCTGGCGCACACGGCCGGTGGCGTCGGTTGCGCTGAGTGTGGCCTCGCCCACCACGGGCTCGAGCTCGTCGGCGGGGATGGGCGCGAGGGCCTGGAGGCGGAGGTCGAAGGTCTTCGTGCCGCCCGCGGGGACGGTGAAGGTGCGCTCGGACGCGGAGATCAGCATGCGGGGATGACCGTCAAACCGCAGGGCGACGTCCACCGGCCGGTCGGACGGGTTCTCAACCGACACGGTCGACGTGTCGGCCAGAAAGCCTTTCGCGCCGACCCATAGCGGTTCGAAGGTGAAGGACTCGGGCGCGGTGGGCATGTTGGCGATGGCCGAGAGCTCGGTGACGACATCGTCCGGGAGTATGCCGTCGAGCAGGACGTTGGCCACGCGGGGACCGTTTGCGTCCATGGTGACCCACACGATGTGGTCAAACTCGCCGGCATCGGTACCGGCCAGATTGCTGCCGCCGCCGGTGGAGGAGAGGATGTAATAGTTCCGGCCGAGGCGCTCGTATTTCGCGTACGTGTGCGTGTGTCCGGCGAAGACCGTGTAGGGGCGGTCCTGGAGCATGCTCTCGAAGCGCAGCCAGTTGGAGTCCTTGGCCGAGCCGGTGCCGTCATAGCCGTCCAGCCAGAACGGCTTGTGGAGGAACACGAGGGTCCACCGCGCGTCGCGATGCTGCGCGAGCGCCCGGTCAAAGTAGGCCAGTTGCTCCTCGCTCAGATGGTTTCCCGGCGGGTCTTCGCTGTTCAGGCACAGAAAGAGCACATCCTTGTAGCGGAAGTGGTACCAGGAACGCCCGTACCGCTCGTGATAGACGCCGGTCATCGTGTCGTTGGTGATGTCGTGGTTGCCGGGGACCCGGAAGAACGTCATCTCGAGCTTGGCCAGCTCGGCGTCCACCTCGTCATACTGTTTCTGGAGCGTGGGCAGGTTTTCCGTGTAGCCTTCGATCAGGTCGCCGACACACAGGACGAATTCCGGCTGCATCAGATTCAGCTTCTCGATGGCCTGGGGAAACACGCCCTCGCGATGCCCGCCGGTGCGGTCGCTCACGATCGCGAAGCGGAACACCTCGGGGGCATTCTTGAACCCCGCACTCGTCCACGGCGTCGCCTCGCCGGCCATCTTGGGCAATTGCGGGGCGCCGTTCGTGGCGCAACCCGCCACCACGGCCACGACGGCCAGTATCACCATCACGTTTCGCATCATCGCTCTCCCTGTTAGTGCCGGATCGTCACGCGTTCGCTGTGTGCCTGACGCGCCGGACGTGCATCACAAGCCACCAGCGTACCATGTTCCGGGCGTTGGCGCACCCGTTTTTGAGAGAGGTGCAGTACTCTGCCGGGGTGGTTCGCGCGGGCGTCACTGGTCCGGGAAGGCGTCCTGGAACAGTGTGATGACCGGCTTCCCCGTGTCGGGCATCACCACGGACACCACGTCGAAGCGGTAATAGGTGTCCGGGGCGCCGTGCTGGGCGATGTAGACGTGGGCGGCGCGGCGGATGTGGCGGATTTTCTCGGGGGTGACATTGACCTCGGGGGTCGCATAGGCGTCGCTCCGGCGGGTCTTGACCTCGACGAAGGCGACGGTATCGCCGTCGCGGGCGATGATGTCGATCTCATAGCGTCCGAGGCGGACATTCCGGCCGATGAGGCGGTACCCGCGTTTGCGCAGGTGGCGCGCGGCGAGGTCCTCGCCGCGTTCGCTGAACGAGCGCCGCCGGCCGAACAGCATCAGGCCACGACGCCTTCCTCGACGGCAAAGAGGCGGATGTCCTCGAAGTTGCGGTGCTGGTGCGCGCGGATGCGGCCCATGCGGCACAGCTCGAGGATCGCCAGAAAACAGCAGACGAGTTCCACCTTGCTCTTGCAGGCCTTGAAGAGATCGACCCACGAGACGCTCTGCTTCGCCGCGAGTTCGTCCTCGATGTAGGCGATCTTCTCGTCGACCGAGTGGTGCTCGCTCTCGATCGTGTGGCTCAGGTCCTCGGTGATGAAGCGCAGGACGCCGCGGAAGGACTCGATGAGGTCAAAGAGGCTCACCTCGATGAATTCCTCCTCGTCCTCGTCGGGCTCGATCTGGGGCTTCACATTGCGCTCGAACCAATTGTGCCGTTCGGCCTCGAGGCGCTCGAGGCGCGCCGCGACATCCTTGAACTTGCGGTATTCGATGAGTTTTTCGACCAGCTCGATGCGCGGGTCTTCCTCTTCAATTTCCTCGTCTTCCTCTTCCAGGTCCACCGGCAGCAGCATGCGCGACTTGATCTGCAGCAGGGTGGCGGCCATGACGAGGAAATCGCCCGCGACATCGAGGTTCTCTTCGCGGAGCAGGTCAAGAAAACGCAGATACTGGTCCGTGATCTTGCTGACGGGGATGTCGAAGATGTCGATTTCCTGCGACCGGATGAGGTAGAGGAGCACCTCGAAGGGGCCCTCGAACTTGTCCAGGTGCAGGCGGAGCACCTCGTCGGTCGCTTCATCGACAATGTACTCGACGGGCGGCTGGCCGCCCGGATCCGGTCCATCCATGTCACGCAAGTCTTCGGCAACCGCCATCGTTCACGTCCGTTCTGCCAGGGGGATATGGTCCTGGTCGTTCGCTGCCCGCACCTTGATGCGTCCGGGGGTAATCTCCAGCCAATGGAGGCAGCAGTTGCCCGCGCTGAAGCGGTTGTACTCGCTGGGCTCCACGTTCAGGAGATACTCTATCATTAAGCCCATGAAGTTGCCATGGGCGACGACGCCGATCCGTGATTCCGTATCCTCGTAGCGCGCCACCAGCCAGTCGCAGACCTCCCCGGCCCGGTGGCGGGCTTCCTCGCGGGTCTCCTTGCGGGCACGCTGGCATGCTGGCCACGGCGGGGGCGCCGCAACCATCGGGAAGCGCGCGGCCACGGCCTCGGGCGTCCACGCGGCGAGGTTGCCCTCGATCTCGAAGATGCCCGGGACCAGCACCGGGTGGAGACCGGTCCGGTCACCGATGATCGTGGCGGTTTCGAGGTTGCGCAGGAGGGGTCCGCAGAAGAAGGCATCCAGATGCAGGCCGGCCACGCGTTCGGCCGCGAGGGCCGCCTGGTGGCGGCCATGCGGCGTCAACGGCGGGTCATCGCTGCCGCCCACGTAGCCTCCCGCGACGCTGCCCGCATCGCCGTGCCGGATGAGATAGAGATCCATGCGCCCTCCCAAGCACGCGGATCGTACCGCGTCGGCGGGGCACAACGCAAGGGGTGGTGGCGCGTCCGCATCCAGACCGCTATCCATGGACCGGCCCCTTGCGGGGCGTCCGCGCCGATTCCCGGGACGTGGGCCTCGATGCCCATTCGTGGTAAGCTACCGCTTGGCCAGGAGCACCACACGCCATGCGGAACCCGTCGTGTAACGTCGATCTGTCAGCGATACCGAGTTTCTGTGGACACGAGCACTGGGGCAGCATCGCCTCGATCGGATACCATCCGCAAGGGTTCCGGGCGGATGCGGAGTGGGGCGCGCTGCCCACAAGGCCAAGCGGGCTCGTGGATCTCCTGCTGGACCCCTACCTGGGCGGCCTGGTGTACGAAGCGGGTCACGATCCGCACGGTCCGGCCATAGCGGCGGGCTACCCGGACTGCTACGCGTTGGGACTGGCCGATCCGCGGGCGGCGCACGGCATCCTTGGCCCGATTCTGTCCGCGCTGGCGGTGTCCGGCGCCGTGCAGTGTCTGCGGAGGGGCATACTCGAACTCTATGGCGCGGACATCCTCACCGCCGACGCGGATGCATGGACCCGCCTGGACGCGCAGGTCCGCAGCAATTACGACCGTCTTTTCGAGTGGTACGAAGCGGCGATGCGCACGGCGCATCTCACCCGTCCGTGCCGCCCGGTCTGGCCGCAGATGTACTACAGTTCCTTGGACAGCCCTGAAGCGGTGCACGAGCGGGCGATTACGCACACGCTGCTGCGTGTGGACGCCTTTCTGGAGATGTGGCGTGCGGACTATCCCAGCCGGGGCGAACTTGTGGCGATTGCGGGCATCGATCCCGTGGATGCCGCGAGCTGGCGGGCATACCTGGATGTGGTATTTGATCGCGCCGAGGGCCAAGGGTGCATTGCGACCAAGCAGGCGCAGGCGTACTCGCGATCACTCCACTACGAGGCAGTCGACGATGCGCAGGTGAAGTGGTCGGGTGACCGGACCCCGGAAGACGTGCGGCGCTGGCAGGATTGGGTGATGCACGAGTGTTTCCGGCGCACCGAAGCGCGCGGCTGGCCGCACCAGTGCCATGTGGGCACGCATAATCTTCCGCTGTCCGCTCCGGCGCCGCTGGGCGCGGTGGCCGAGCGGTATCCGGGCATGAAGCTGGTCCTGTTGCACTGCTGGCCCTACCTGGACGACGCGGGCTGGCTGGCGCGGCGCCATGCCAACGTGTATCTGGATTGCTGCTGGCAGGTCGTGCTCAACCCGGAGTTTTTCCGGCGCGCCCTTGCGGGTTGGCTCGGCTACGTTCCCCTGCACAAGATCACCGTCAGTCACGACGCCACGTCCGTCGAGATGGCTGCGGGGGCGTGTTCGCTGGTTCGCGAGATTCTTGGCGAAACCCTTGCCGGGAAGGCATCCGTTCTGGGCCTGTCATCGACGAGCATGACCGCTGTCGCCGGGAAGATCCTGCACGACAACGCCGTGGCGCTCTATGGCGGCACAGAGGGTGCTGGAACCGGCTGATTGCGGCGTGTCCGCGTCACTGCGTCCGATCGGATGGATTCCGCCGCCGAGTGGTGTACACTCGTCGGGAGTTCGAGGGTGACCCATAACAACACACAGCAGGGAGGATCCATGCGTCCGTTCACATTTCTGCTTCCGGGACTGGTTGGCTCGGCGTGTCTGTTGTCCGCACATGCCCACGTGCCGGACCTGACGGTGCCGCCGCTGTTCGCCGACCACGCCGTGCTGCAGCGGGACCGCCCGATCCCCGTGTGGGGGACTGGCGCCCCCGGCGAGAAGATCGTGGTCTCGCTGGCAGGGCGCGTCGCGACCACCAAGGCGAAGGCCGACGGTTCGTGGCGGCTGCGCCTCCCGAGCCTCGCGGCCGGCGGTCCCCACGCGCTCACCATATCGGGCAAGGACAGGACGCTCACCTTCAAAGATGTCCTGATAGGCGACGTCTGGGTCTGTTCGGGGCAGTCCAACATGGAGTGGCCCCTCAAGTCGGCGCGCGACGGCGCGACGGAGACGGCCCGGGCCGATCGTCCACGGATTCGTCTGTACACCGTGCCGCAGGCCGTCGCCGACACCCCGCAATCCGTCTGCGGCGGATCGTGGGCGGTCTGTGCGCCCGATACCGCCCGGGACTTCTCCGCGGTCGCCTACTTTTTCGGACGGCATCTTCAGGAGGCCCTGGAAGTGCCTGTCGGATTGATCAACACGTCGTGGGGAGGCACGCCGGCGGAATCGTGGACCAGCGAAGCGGCCTTGGCCAAATATGATGCGCTCGAGCCAATCGCTGAGAACTGGAAGGTGGTGCTCGCGCACTATCCGCAGGCGAGGGCCGAATACGACGCACAACGTGAGGCGTGGCAGTCCGCCGCGGCGGAGTCGGAGGCCCGCGGCGAGACCCCTCCGCCGCCTCCGCCATTGCCGCTCGGGCCCGGCAATCCCTGGCAGCCGTCGGGGCTGTACAACGCGATGATTCACCCGCTGATGCCGTACGGTATTCGCGGCGCCATCTGGTACCAGGGCGAGTCGAACGCAGACCGGGCGTACCAGTACCGGGTGCTCTTTCCGGCGTTGATTCGCGACTGGCGCACGAACTGGGGGCAGGGCGCCTTTCCGTTTCTCTTTGTTCAGCTCGCCAATTTCACCGATGTGCGCGAGGAGCCGTCGGGATCGCTCTGGGCGGAGCTGCGTGAGGCGCAGTCGATGACCCTGAAACTCAAGAACACAGGCATGGCCGTCGCCATCGATATCGGCGAGGCGGATGACATCCACCCGGTCAACAAGCAGGACGTAGGGAGACGATTGGCCCTGGCGGCGCTGAAGGTCGCGCATGGGCAGGACATTGCCTACAGCGGCCCGACCTACAGGTCCAAATCGATCAAGGGCGCCGAGGTCCGGCTGCGCTTCGATCACGCGTTTGGCGGTCTGAGGACATCTGACGGCGGTCCCCTGACGGGGTTTGCCATTGCCGGCGACACCGGACGCTTTGTGTGGGCGGATGCCCGCATCGAGGGGGACACCGTGGTGGTATCCAGTCGGGCGGTGTCCAAGCCCGTTGCCGTGCGCTACGCCTGGGCCGACAATCCCGTGTGCAATCTCCAGAACGGCGCGGGTCTCCCCGCGAGTCCTTTCCGCACGGACACCTGGGCCGGGCTCACCTCCGACGAGCCCGAACTCCTGCCGCAGTTCGACGTGCCGGACGGCGCTATCCTGTTTCACGTTCGCGGTCCCCAGATTGAACGCACACCGGGCTGGTTTGCCAACAACGGCGCCTCGTGCTTTGCGGCCATCGGTTACTGGGCGATTCGCGGGAACGGTGTTGAAGTCTTTCGCTGGCACGTGGGCGGCGTGGAGCCGGGCCGCTACGAAATCATGGTCTGGGTCACGGACGATCCCGGCGGCGATCATGCCACCGACGCGGTATACACCGTTGCCGCGGCCGATGGGGTTCACAACGTGACGATCGACCAGCACACGAACACGCGCCGCTGGGTGCCGCTGGGTATGTTCTCGCTGGACGGCGCGAGCGCGGTTGAATTGACCAATGCGGCCTCCGGCAACGTTGTCGCCGACGCCGTCGCGCTGGTGCCCGTCGCGACGCCGTGATCGGGCCGCACTAGCCGCGGCGATGCGTTGACATCCCCCGTGTGACGGCCCACAATGCACCCGAGGGGGCTGCGGCATCGTGTTCCCCTCGCACCGGAAGGCAGAGACCGTGCCCATGACCGAGACGCTTGCGTCCCTGAACATAGACAGCCTGCCCCCGCAGGTCCTCAACGCGGCCGTCGCCGTGGCGGTGGCCGTTGGCACGTTGTACTGCTTCATGGGGTACCGCGCGCTCAAGGCGGTCATTGTGCTGACGGGCTTTGTGCTGGCGGGGGCCGCGGGCGGCGTGATCGCGGGCGTTGTCACGCACGGCGAGCTCATCTACATGATTCTGGGCGCGGCGTTGGCAGGCGTGTGCGGTGCGGTGGCGCTCCTGGTGGTCTACCGGTCCGGCGTCTTTCTGGTCGGCCTGCTGGGGGTGACGCTGGCGGCCCACCATGCGGCCGGCATCTGGCCCCTGCTGGAATCGCCCGTGGCGGTGCTGGGCGCCGGTCTTGCGGGCGGTGTCGTGGCGTTGCTCGTGGAGCGTCCCGCCGTCACCGTGGCCACGGCGGCACTGGGCGCGTGGGCCATCGTACAGGGCGTGCTGTTTTTTCTGCATGCGCCGAAGGGCATGCCCGCGGCGTTGCCGTCGTTCGAGGGGGAGGACCGCACACAACTGCTGGTCTGGCTGGTGTTGATGGCCGCGGGCGCGATGGCGCAGTTCGCGACGTACCGGCGTCCGCGTCCGCAGGAGGGGTGACGAGACTGCGAACAAGGCGAATTTCACGCGCGCCTGCGGCAGTTTCCGGCGAAGGGTCCACCACAATTTCACGGGGGAATGCCGGTCTTTCAACACCGTGTTACTCAACGTGAAGGCCACGGCGGTGCGGGTCGTCTATAACCGCAGGAGCCATGGACTTAGATCGGGACGGGTGGTATACTTAAGCAGAGGTACGTGGCCATGTTATGCCAGAAATGCCACAAGAATCCGGCAACGGCACGCTACGCCGAGGTGATTGACGGCAACGTGACGCACCTGCAGGTATGCAGCGCGTGTCTGGCCCTCTATCAGGAAGGCGACGGGACCGGATTTGAGTTGGGCGGGGCTGCCCCGGCGCCGCAGTTTGCCGCCGCGCCGGTTTCCCGGCGCGAAGCGCCCGAGCTGAAGGTGTCCTGCCGGGGCTGTGGCCGCAACCTCAAGACCATCCTCGAAACCGCGGCGGTCGGGTGCGCCGGGTGCTACCAGACATTCTCGGCGCATCTCGAAGCGTTGCTGGAGGGGCTGCATGTGGCGCTGAACCACCAGGGCAAGGTGCCGCATGTGGACGATGATCAAGTCCGGGTGCGGGCGGAACTCCAAGCCAAGCGGTCGCTGCTGCGCACGGCCCTCGGCACCGAAAACTACGAAGCCGCGGCGACCCTGCGCGACGAGATTCAGATGCTGGAACTGAATCTGCGTGGCGCGGGCGCCAGTCACGATAGCGAGTAAGCCCGTGCAAGCCCTCTTTCAACATACGGCCGAGTGGCTGAGCGCGAGCGGCCCGCGGTCCGAGGCGGTGGTCAGCAGCCAGGTTCGTCTGGTGCGGAATCTGGCCGAGTTTCCGTTTCCCGCCCGCTTCACCCAAGAGGACAGCAGCGCCGTCGAACATCGCGTCCTGCACGCGTTGGAGGCGGTGGGACTGCTCGAGGTCGGGCGTTACTATCCTGCGTCAGAATTGAGTGTCGGCCAGACCTCTGTGCTTACCGAACGCCGGATCGTTCCGCGGGAACTGTCGGTGGGTACGCATGCGCGCGGCGTTTATGTCAGCCATGACCAGTCCCTGAGCGTCGTGGTCAATGCCACAGATCACGTGGTGGTCTGCGGGCTCGCCGCCGGGCTGCAGTTCGACGAGATATGGCGCCGGATGGACGAAGTGGATGATGCGCTGCTCGAGGAACTGAACGTGGCCTTCGATGCCCGGTTGGGTTTTCTCACCAGTTCGCTCGGCCAGACCGGGACCGGCCTGAAGGCGTCGGTGGTGTTGCATTTGCCCGCGCTGTTGGCGAGTGGCGATCCCTTGGCACGCGACCTGACCGGCGCCGAGAACTATGCCGGGTTGTATGGACAGCGGTACACGGTCGAGCGCGTCTACGGACCGCAGAGCGATTTCTGCTGCTTGACCAACTGGTCGTCGCTCGGGCAGAGCGAAGAGGAAATTCTGTTTCACATCAGCCACGTTGCCTCGGAGATGACGGCCCGCGAGACGGATCTCCGCGAGGCGATGCGGGCCGCGGCGCCGCGGCGCCTGGATGACCGTATCAGCCGGGCCCGGGGAGTTGCCCGGAATGCGCGGCTGCTGGATTACGGCGAGGCCGTGGCGGTGCTCTCGTCGCTGCGGCTGGGCGCGGCCATGGGGCTGACGGACGACGCCGTCGCCAAAATAGATGAATTACTGATCGCGTCGCAGGGCGGACATCTCCAGTTGCTGGCTGGGCGCGAGTGCGATGACGTGACCCTTAACAGTGCGCGGGCGGACCTGTTCCGTTCGCGATTTGCCTGACGTCCGGGGCTGAGGGCAGGACCGCGTACCGCGGCCCGGTCTTTCTGGGTGGATGGGCGATGCTTTTCCAAGAGAGGAACCAGTTGTATGTGGGATCGTTTTACGGAACGCGCGAAACACGTGGTCAGTGCGGCTCGGGAAGAGGCGACACGTCTCTGCAGCGAATACGTGCGCACGGAGCACATTTTGCTGGGGCTGTGCCGCGAGCCGGACGGAATCGCGGCCCGCGCCCTGGAAAACCTGGGTGTGGACATCGAGGCGCTGGCCATCGAGATCGAGCAGCAGGTCAAGCGCGGGTCGGGCACGGTGCGCAGCGACGAGATCGCGTTCACGCCGCGCGCCAAGAAGGTGCTTGAGTTGGCCGTCGAGGAAGCGCGCCGTTTCAACCACAGTTACATCGGCACGGAGCATATTCTCCTCGGGTTAATGAAAGAGGGCGAGGGGATTGCCGCGAAGGTGCTCCAAGACATGAAGATCGACCTGAACCGGGTCCAGGCGGAGGTGATTCGATTGTTGGGCGACCAGGGCCGTATGGGCGCGCAGGCGTCGGGCAGCAAGAAGCCCTCGCAGACGCCGGCGCTGGACACGTTCGGACGTGACCTTACCGCGCTGGCCCGCGAGGGCAAGCTTGACCCGGTCATTGGCCGGGAGAGCGAGATCGAGCGGGTCATTCAGGTGCTGAGCAGGCGGACAAAAAACAACCCTGTGCTGATCGGTGAGGCCGGCGTCGGCAAGACCGCCATCGTCGAGGGACTGGCGCAGTCCATCGTGAACGGCGATGTGCCCGACCTGCTGCTCAACCGGCGGGTGCTGACACTGGACCTGGCCGGGGTCGTGGCGGGAACAAAGTACCGGGGCCAGTTTGAGGAGCGGCTCAAGTCGGTGATGAAGGAGATTCGCCGGGCCGACAACATCATTCTGTTCATTGACGAGCTGCACACCATCGTGGGCGCGGGGGCGGCCGAAGGCGCCGTCGACGCGGCCAACATGCTCAAGCCCGCCCTGGCGCGCGGCGAGCTGCAGTGCATCGGCGCGACGACGATGGACGAGTACCGCAAGTACATCGAGAAAGACGCGGCCCTGGCCCGGCGCTTCCAGACCATTCTCGTGGATGCGCCCACGGTCGCGCAGACCGTGGAAATTATCAAGGGGCTGCGGGACAAGTACGAGGCGCATCACCGGGTCCGGTTCTCGGACGAGGCCGTCGAGGCGGCAGCACGGCTGTCCCATCAGTACATCACCGACCGCTACCTTCCCGACAAGGCCGTCGACGTCATCGATGAGGCGGGCAGCCGCGCGCGGCTCCAGATCACGACGCGGCCCCTCGAACTCAAGGACATCGAGGCGGACATCGACGAAGTGACCAAGGAAAAAGAGGCCGCGATCCGCCGTCAGGAGTACGAGAAGGCGGCGAGTCTGCGCGACCGCGAGCGCACGCTGATTGCCAAGCTCGAGGAGCGCAAGCTGGAGTGGGAGCGGCGGCGGGAGTCGTCGGAGACCGTGGTCACGGCCGAGGAAATTGCCTATATCGTGTCAAAATGGACGGGTATCCCGCTCACCAAGCTCGAGGAGAAGGAGTCCGAGCGGTTGTTGCGCATGCGGGAGGAACTGACCAAGCACGTGATCGGCCAGGCGCACGCCATCGATGCCATCGCGCGGGCGATCCAGCGGTCGCGGGCGGGGCTGAAGAATGCGCGGCGGCCCGTGGGTTCGTTCCTGTTCCTTGGGCCGACGGGCGTGGGCAAGACGCTCCTGGCCAAGCAACTGGCCAAGTTCCTTTTCGGGAATGAGGACGCGCTGATCACGATCGACATGGCCGAGTACATGGAGAAATACGCCGTCTCGCGTCTGGCCGGCGCGCCCCCGGGGTATGTCGGGTACAACGAAGGCGGCCAGCTCACCGAGCAGGTCCGGCGGCGCCCCTATTCGGTGGTGCTGTTCGACGAGATCGAGAAAGCGCACCCGGATGTGTTCAATTCCCTGCTCCAGATCCTCGAAGAGGGGGCAATGACCGACGCGACCGGGCGCAAGGTGGACTTCCGCAACACCGTTCTGGTGATGACCAGCAACGTGGGTACCCGGCGCATTGGCCGGAGCACGGCCGTCGGGTTCCGGCGCGGTGACGTAGGGGAAGAGCACGACAAGATGAAGGAACGGGTGATGGAGGACGTCAAGAAGGTCTTCAACCCGGAATTTCTGAACCGGATCGACGAAACGCTGGTGTTCCACCGTCTGACCGCGGAGGACCTGTTGCGCATTGTTGACATCCAAGTCGCCGAAGTGATAGAACGAGTCGCCGAACGTGGCATCGATCTGTCGCTTACGCAAGATGCGCGGGAGTATCTGGTCAAGGTGGGAAGCGATGAGCAATATGGGGCACGCCCGTTGCGCCGCTCAGTGCAGCACTACGTCGAGGACCCGCTCTCGGAACTGCTGCTTCGTGGAACCTTCGAGGCCGGCACGCGCATCGAGGTCAAGGCAGATCCCGAAGAGGATAAACTTGTCTTCGAACCCGCCGTACCGGCAGCGGAAGGTGTAACCACTTGAGACAACGATTTGTTGGTGTAGCGTGGGTCGTCGCGCTCGCCCTGTCGGCATCCGCAGTAATTGCCCAGGATCTCAGCGGCCGAACGGTCGCGGAGATCCGTCTTGTCGGCTTGGGGCGCGTCAGCGATCAAATGGTCCGGTCGCAACTGGAAGTTCAGACCGGGCAAACCCTTTCGTATCCAGCCATCGCCCGCGACATCCGCCGGCTGTACGACCTCGGCTTCTTCTCGCATATTGCGGTCGAGGCGGAGCCGAGCGGCGCCGGTGTGGCGCTCATCTACACGTTCGAGGAAAAGCAGTTCATCAGCGAGATCCGGCTGGTCGGGAACGACAAGGTCCGGGCGCGCGCGATCCGGACGGCTCTGAGCTGGAAAGAGGGCGATACCTTCTCGCCCCAAGCCTACGAGCAGGAACGGAGCGCTCTTCTTGAGCTGTACCAGTCCAAGGGTTTTCCGAATGCCACCGTCGACATCCTGGTTGACGAGGTGGCCCCGTCCCGCGTGCGCGTCACCTATCTCATCGATGAGGGCGGGAAGGCGCGGATTCGCGACGTCGAGTTCGACGGCAACGATGTGCTGACGGACCGGCAGCTGCGTCGGCTGATGCAGACCAAGCGCGCGTGGTGGTTCCTCGGTGGCAAGTACGACGAGACGAAGTTTGAAGCCGACCTTCAGAACATCGTGCGCGCCTACGGCAACCACGGACGTCTCGAAGCCGACGTTGTGCAGACAGAGTTCGATTTCGGCGACCGGGGCAAGGACCTTTTCATTACCGTCCGCCTGTTCGAGGGTCCCGAGTACCATGTCGAAAATCTTGGCGTCACGGGCAATGTCGTGTTCGAGAACGAGGAACTCGAGGACATCATCGATGTCCGTGCGGGCGACGTTCACAATGTCGGCCAAGTGGCCGAAGACGCGAACATCCTTCAGCAGGGTTACCAGGACAGCGGCTATGTCAACGCCCGGGTCGATCCGCGGGTGACGGTCGATCGCGAGGCGAAGACGAC
Organism: Candidatus Hydrogenedentota bacterium; assembly: GCA_052033955.1. Lineage (GTDB taxonomy): Bacteria > Hydrogenedentota > Hydrogenedentia > Hydrogenedentales > SLHB01 > JBPOJD01. The sequence continues at coordinate 22,680 of JBPOJD010000046.1, read as the reverse complement.
CAGCGTGGTGCACACGGTCAACGAGGACCAGCTCCTCTACGTGCGCCAGATCAAGATTTCGGGCAACGACATCACCAAGGACGCCATCATTCGCCGTCAGCTCATGTTGACGCCGGGCGACCGTTTTGACGGCGGCGCCATGCGCACCAGTCAGCGTTCGCTCGAGAATACGGGCTTCTTCGAGGGGGCTCCCCGGTTGACGCTCGAAGACCCGACGCCAGAGGACCTGTGGACGGACCTCCTGGTGCATGTGGACGAGGGAAAGACCGGCAACTTCAGCTTTGGCGCTGGGTACAGCACGGAAGAGAAGTTCGGCGGCTTCACGGAGATCAGCCTGCGGAACTTCGACATCATGAACTGGCCGCGCTTCAGTGGCGGCGGTCAGCAGTTTTCCGCCAAGCTTTCCGTGGGCGATGTGCGCACCTCGTATTCGCTGAGCTTCATGGACCCCGAGCTTTTCGGATATCCCCTTTCCGGCGGCTTTGACCTTTTCAACGAGTCCTACAAGCACGACGACGGCAACTACACCGAACGGAATCAGGGTTTCCAGCTCAAGGGCATGAAGATGCTCTCGCCGTTTGTCGGCGCGCGCCTTTCGCTGCGGTACGTGGACACCGACGTGACAGACCTGCCGCTGTTCGGGTATCCGACCCTGCGCCAGCAGCGCGACCTTGACCTGACGGTCGCGGTGGTGGGCGGCATCACGCGCAACACGGTGGACCTGTTCCGCGATCCGAGCCGGGGCAGCAAGCACGACCTCGAGGTACAGGTCGCGGGTTTTGGTGGCGACAACGAGTTCTACAAGGTGCGTCACGATTCGACCTGGTACAAGAGTCTGGACGAAGACAGCAAGTGGGTGGCCTCGTTCCGGACCCGCGAGGGCTGGATCGATGAATACGGCTCGTCGGAAGTCGTCCCTCTCCAAGAGCGGTTCTTTGCGGGCGGCAGCGCCACGGTGCGCGGCTATGGCACCCGGGACATCGGGCCGCGGGAACGGCGTTTCCGGTTCTTCGGTGAGGATTACCCGATTGGTGGCAACGTCATGTTCGTGACGAATACCGAGTTGAAGTACAAGGCCACCAACCTGTTCCGCTTGTACGCCTTTCTCGATACCGGCGCCGTGTGGGCTACTGGGAGTGATATCGATTTCGGCGAGATTCGGTATGGAGCGGGTCTGGGCTTTGGTGTTGACGTGCCCAAGTTGGGGCCGATCCGTGTGGACTACGGATTCCCACTCAACCCCGAGGGCCATCAGGACGACGGCGGCCGTCTGCACCTGTCCACCGGTTTCCGGTTCTGACGCCGGATTTGCGCGGTTTTGCGGTGCGTGATATACTGCGTTCCCGTCTTTGGAAGCAAGAAGGTTATCCCCCCAACAGCATCAGGCTCTTGGGTGTGTACAGCTAGCTCAGAAAGGATGCCGTTGACGTGAAGATTGGGTCACAAATGATTGCCGTGGCGACGATTGGCGCGATGATAGCGATCTTGGCGGTGCTGGCGCCGGTTGGGGCTCAGGAAGCTGCCCGGCCGACCACGGACCAGTACAAGATCGGCGTCGTGAACGTCAAGGACGTGTTTGACCAGTACGACCGGCAGAAGAAAGAGTACGCGGCGCTGCGCGCAGAGCGTGACGCCAAGCAGAAGAACATCGATGCCCTCGCCGATACGATCGAGGCCAAGAAAAAGACCGCAAGCGAACAGGGCGCCAGCATGAGCGAGGAACAGCGCAGAGCGGCGGCGGCCGAGATCGACGGCCTGGTTCGGCAGTTCGAGGCGGATTTCCGCAAGCTTCAGGGCGACATCGACAGCCTGGAGAAGCAGCTTCTTGAGCGGGTCTTCAAGGATATCCACAAGGCCATCGCGGAAGTCGCCGCGAAAGACAACTACCACCTGGTGCTTGAGAGCGGCGAAGGGACGCGTTCCGGCGTTGTCTTCTCGAGTCCCACCCTGGACATCACGCAGAAAGTGGTCGATCATCTTCACAGCGGCGCCGCGAAAGCGTCCTGACGCAAGCGCGGCGGCCTCAGAGGGTGAGTCAGGAGGGCGTCGCAGAGCGCCATATGAACAGATCGCTGGGTGAGATAGCCGCTCTGGTCGACGGCGTGGTTGTGGGCGACACCGATGTGCGGATCACCGGTTTGAACGGGATCCGCGAAGCCACTGATGGCGACATCACCTTTCTCGGCAGTCCCCGCTATGCGCCGTACTTGGAGACGACCCGCGCTTCGGCCGTGCTGGTGCCCGAGGGCGTCACACGGCACGACAAACCCCTGATCCAGGTGCGCGATCCGTACGTCGCATTTGCGCTATTGCTCCGTCACGTCGAGCGGGAGGTCGTGAAGCATCCCTCGGGTATCCATCCGACGGCTGTCGTTGGCCAGGACGTGGAACTGGGCCGCGAGGTGGCACTCGATGCGCATGTCGTGTTGAGCCCCGGATGCCGCATCGGCGATGGCGTGGTGATTTATGCCGGGTGCTACGTCGGATACGGCGTTTCGATTGGCGAAGGCACGGTGCTGTACCCGAACGTCACCATTCGCGAACGCGTGACCATTGGCGCGCGCTGTGTACTGCACAGCGGTGTGGTGCTTGGCGCGGACGGCTTCGGGTTCATGTCCGACGCCGAGGGGGTCCGGCGGAAGATACCGCAGGTGGGCACCGTGGTGATCGAGGACGATGTGGAGATCGGGGCCAACAGCGCGATTGATCGGGCGACCTGCGGCGAGACCCATATTGGGCGGGGCACGAAGATCGACAATTTGGTCCAGATCGGTCATAATGTAAGAATTGGCGAGCATTGCGTGGTTTCCGGGAAGACCGGCATCGCCGGGAGTACGACAATCGGCGACAATGTTACCATTGCCGCGCAGGTTGGCATCGCCGGCCATTTGGAGATCGGTGACAACGCCATTGTGGCGGCGCGCTCCGGCGTAACGAAGTCGATCTTGGCCGGCAAGATCGTTTCCGGCTTTCCGGCGACCGATCACACCGCTGAGCGGCGGCTTCAGGCTTCGGTTCGGCATCTGCCCGAACTGACCCGCAGGTTGCGGGCGCTTGAGGTTCGGCTACAGCAACTGGAAGAACAGTCGAATGGACAAACAGCGGACGATAGCGAGTGAATCGTCGTTTTCCGGGATAGGGCTACATACGGGCAACCTGACCACGATGACGTTCAGGCCCGCGCCAGCCAACAGCGGCATCACGTTCTACCGGGCCGACCTGCCCAACCGCCCTGCAATCAAGGCGGACATCGACCACGTGGTCGACGTGTCTCGCGGGACGACGATCGGTCTGAACGGCGCCAAAGTGCATACGGTCGAGCATGTGCTGGCGGCCATTGCCGGTCTGGGCATCGACAACGTGGACATCGATGTCGATGCGAACGAGGTCCCCGTCGGCGACGGCAGTTCCCTGCCCTTCATGGCCGCGCTCAAGCGGGCAGGAGTCCAGGAGCAGGACGCGGAGCGCGAGTACATCACCGTCGAGCAGCCGGTCTACTACCGGCATGATGACGTGACCTTGAGCGTGCTTCCGGCGGACGAACTGCGCATCACGATGACCATCGCGTATGACCACGTAGCGATCGGCACACAGTACGCCTCGTTCAATGTCACCCCGGACAGCTTCGAGAAGGAGATCGCGCCCGCGCGCACCTATTGTTTTCTCCGCGATGTCCGCATGCTGCAGGAGCAGGGTCTTATCCGTGGTGGCAGCCTCGAAAACGCCGTCGTGATCGGTGATGACGAGATCCTCAACGACGATCTGCGGTTTCCCGACGAGTTTGTCCGCCACAAGATCCTGGACCTGCTCGGCGACATGTATCTGCTCGGGCGCCCGGTCAAGGGCCACGTCGTGGGCGTAAAGAGCGGCCACGCGATGCATGTGAAGTTCTCGCAGCAGATCAAGAAGACGCTTTTGAACGGACACGCCAAATCCGAGGCGTCCACTGGTGCTACCTTCCAGAATCTCGATGTGAACGCCATCATGAAGGTGCTGCCGCACCGCTATCCGTTTCTCCTGGTTGACCGCATCCTGTCCCTGGAACCGGGGCTGCACGTCGTCGGCATCAAGAACGTCACGGTGACCGAGCCCTTCTTCCAGGGCCACTGGCCGATCATGCCGGTGATGCCCGGTGTGTTGATCGTCGAGACCATGGCCCAGGTCAGCAGCATGTTGATGCTGGGGCACGACGGCGAGTCTCCCGGCAAGCTGGCCTTTTTCCTCGGCATCGACAAGGCGAAGTTCAGGCGTTCCGTGGTGCCGGGCGACCAACTGGTTGTCGAGGCCGAGACGGTCAAGCTGCGCCGGAACGCGTGCCGCGTCAAGGCCGTGGCGCGCATCGAGGGCGAAGTCGCGGCCGAGGCGGAGATGCTCTTTGGCCTCATGGATACGCCGAAGTAAGGATTGCAGACAGTATTGCTCGAGCCCCGTCGCCCAGGTGGCGCACGGGGCTCTTTTTGCAGTCAGCCAACGACGGAGCAGGGTCATGGCCATGTCCGGAGATTCGCCAGCGCCAGATGACCCTGTTGGCCTCTGTCGCGGGTGTGTTCACGCCCGCGCCATCGACCACCCCCGGGGGGCCGCGCGGTACTGGCGCTGCACGAAGGCCGCCGAGGATCCGCGCCTGGAACGGTACCCGCGACTGCCCGTCCAGGATTGTCCTGCCTTCACGCCGGGCGATAGAAGCGTCTTTACGAAAGATAAGAGCTGTGCTAAACTGTCGCGCGGGGACTCCGGAAGTGCGAGGAGGGCAGAGATGGCGGCTACAGTCTTGGTTGTTGACGACAGTCCTGCGAATCTGGATATTCTGCGACAATTGCTGGGGCGTGACCAGTACGCCATTCTGGTTGCGGCGAGCGGGAAAGACGCGTTGGACACGGCGGCGCGTCACGCCCGGGAACTGGACCTTATCCTGCTTGACGTGGCGCTGGGCGATACGGACGGGATCACCGTGTGCCAGCGTCTGAAGATTGACCCGCTGACTCGGGACATCCCGGTGGTTCTGATCAGCGGCGTTCACACCGATGACGACAGCATCAGCCGCGGGCTGGACGTCGGCGCCGAGGGCTATCTGACCAAGCCAATCAGCGACAACGCGTTGCGCGCGTGGGTGCGGGCGACGCTGCGCATCAGCCGGCTCCAGCGCGAACTTGCCGTGCAGGGGGGCGCGCGGGCGATTTCGGAAGATGAGCTGCTGAGTCTTATTTCGACGTTGTCACACGCGGTGAACAACCCCCTCCAGGCGCTGTACGCCGCGGCCGACACGCTGGCGCTGGAAGTGCCGGCGGAATCGCAGCAACAGGCCCTGGTTGGTGAGATCATTACCCAGGCCGAGCGCGTTGCGCAGATTGTGGCGGGCGCCAGTCTGCGGGCCCGGGGGCAGACGGCGCCTTGACGCATCGGGTGCCAGCCGCAGGTGCCGGAGCCGGCCCGTGACGTCTCCTTCCGCCTTGTGCCGCGGGATAGCGGCCGTTGTGCCCTGCTACAACGCCGGGGTGCGCCTGCGCCCGGTCGTGGAAGGGCTGCTCCGGATCACGGACCTCGTCTGGGTTGTAGACGACGGCAGCACGGACGGCGCCGTGAATGCGCTGCGGGGGCTTCCCGTTCACATCCTGTCGCTCTCACCGAACCGGGGCAAGGGCCACGCGCTGCTCGCGGGATTCCGGGAAGCGCTGGCCGAGGACGCGGTCGAGGCCGTTGTGGTTGTCGATGCCGACGGTCAGCATGACCCGGCGGAGATTCCCGCTCTGGTAAAGGCACTGCGCGAGGGCGGCGCGGACCTCGTGATCGGCCAGCGCAGCTTCGGGCAGGGACATGTACCGTGGCGGAGCCGGCTGGGAAACCGCCTGACCGCGCTGATTACACTCCTCCTGCTGCGTCGGCGCATCCCGGACACGCAGTCCGGCTTCCGTCTTCACCGGCGGACCTTCCTCGAAGCGGTGACGGCGTCAATCGGCGGCGGGCGCTACGAAACGGAAATGGAGATCTTGGTCAAGGCCGTGCGCGAGGGCTGGCGCATTGTCAGTGTGCCTGTGCAGACCATCTATGAGACAGGCAACCCAAGCTCCCACTTCGGCCCCGTCCGGGACTCGGTGCGCATCTACCGGACGCTCTTCCGCGCCTCCGTGCGGCGGGCCTCGCGCTGATCCTTTTGCCTCGTTTCTTTTGTTCTGTCACAATGCCTTCCTGGGCGGTCGCGGCGCCATCGCACGGCTGCTTTTCGCGATGCCAACCGGAGATCTTCGTCGCATGAAACCTGGTCTGCTCCTGCTGTTGATAGCCGGTCTGCTGTGCGGGTGCAGCGCGCGGGAGACCGTGGTCGTCTACAGCGCGCACGGCCCCGACGTGCTGCGCGACTACGAAGCGCTTTTCGAGGCGGCCCATCCCGGCATCGACGTGCAATGGCTCGACATGGGATCGCAGGAGATCTACAACCGGGTCCGGGCCGAGCAGCGGCGGCCGCACGGCGACGTGTGGTGGGGCGGGCCCGCCGACATGTTTGCCGAGGCCGCGGAACAAGATCTCCTCGCCGCGTACCGTCCCTCGTGGGCCGCACAGGCCGATCCGGTCGCCCGCGATCCCGATGACCGGTGGTACGGCACCTACGGGTCGCCCATCGGGATTGTCTTCAACACGCACGGCGTGCAGGCCGCCGAAGTGCCCCAGTCGTGGGATGAGCTGCTGGATCCCGCGTGGCACGGCCGCATCGTCTTGCGCAAGCCGCAGGCATCGGGCACCATGCGGACCTTCATCGCCGCGATGGGTCTCCGCGCGCCGACGGCGGATGCGGGGCGCGACTGGCTCGCGCGCCTGCACGCGGCCACGGAATCCTATCCGGAATCGCCCCAGCTCCTTTATGACCGGCTCAAACGGAATCCGCACCTGATCACCGTGTGGCTGGCGCCGGACGCGGTGCTCCAGCGCGAGCGCAACGGCTATCCGTTCGGGTTCACCATCCCGGCGGAAACCCCCGTGATCACCGAGGGTATCGCGCTCATCAACGGCGCCCCGCACGCCGAAAATGCGCGCCTCTTCTACGAATTCGTGACGACCACGGAGGCGCTTGCGCACCAGGCGCGGGCCTACGCCAAGATGCCGCTGCGCGCCGACATCCCGCCCGAGGCACTGCCCGAGTGGATGCGCGCCCGGGCGTTCACGCCCATGGATCTGGGCGGCGCCGCCGCGGCAGAGCAGATCCGGGTCTGGATGAATCGCTGGGAAACGGAGGTCTACCGGGACAAATGAGCGGAGTCCGCCTCGAAAACATCACGAAACGCTTCCCCGAAGGCGGCGGCGTGCGGGACTTCAGCGTTGACGTGCGCGACGGGGAGTTCCTTGCCCTGCTGGGTCCGAGCGGTTGCGGCAAGACGACCACCCTGCGCGTGGTGGCGGGGCTGGAGGCGCCGGACGACGGTCGCGTGCTGTTCGACGGCGTCGAGGTGACGCACCTGCCGCCCGAGAAACGCGGCGCGGCCATGGTCTTCCAGAACTACGCCCTGTTTCCGCACATGAATGTCTTCGAGAACGTCGCCTTCGGTCTGCGTGCGCGGAAGATGTCGCGTCCCGCGATCGATGCGCGCGTCGCCGAAGCCCTGGGGCAGGTCCAGCTCGATGGCCTGGCGCGACGGCGCGTCACGGAACTGAGCGGCGGCCAGCAGCAGCGCGTGGCCCTCGCGCGCGCCTTGGCGATCCACCCGCGCATCCTGCTTCTGGACGAGCCGCTCAGCAATTTGGACGCCGAACTGCGCTTGGCCACCCGCCAACAGCTTGCCTCGCTTCAGAAGGCGCTTGGCATCACGGCGATCTACGTGACCCACGATCAGGAAGAGGCCCTGGAGCTTGCCGACCGCATTGCGGTGCTGCAGAACGGTGTCTGTCAGCAGGTTGGGACCCCGCAGGAAATTCTGCACAGGCCGGCCACGGCGTTCGTGCAGCAGTTCCTGAACGGGCCGAGAAGGGCCTGAGGCGCGCACCAAAGGGGGATTTTCAGGAGCGGTTCTGTTCATTCCCCGTTCGAAAGCCACGTGATCCCTGAGGTCCCTTCCGTCCCATTGGTCCCTTGCTTCAAGGTCCCGCTGCCGCTTCCGGCGGCACCTGCTCAAGGATCTCTGCGCCGGCGCTCGTGCCGATGCGGGTGGCCCCGGCGGCAATGAAATCCGCGGCGATGCCATAGCTGCGGATACCCCCGGCGGCCTTGATCGCCAGTCGGCCGCGCGTGACCTCGCGCAACAAAAAGACGTCCTCAAGCGTGGCACCGGTGGTGCCGTATCCCGTGGCCGTCTGGATGCCCGCGGCCCCCGCATGCACACAGACCTCCCCGGCCAGGTTGCGCTCGTCACGGGTGAGAAAGCACGCCTCGATGATCACCCGCACGGGAACCTTCCCTGCCGACGCCACGATGGCCGCGATCTCGCGCTCGGCGAACTTGGGAAAGCCGGACCGCAGCGCGCCCAGGTTCATCACGACATCCAGTTCACCCGCCCCGTTCTGAAGGGCTTCCCGGGCCTCCTCGAGCTTCATGCGGGCCGTCGCGGCCCCCAGCGGGAACCCGATCACCGTGGCAACCTTCACCCGTGTGCCCTGCAGCCGCCGGGCACAGAACGGCACCCAGACCGGATTCACCGAGACGGCCGCGAAGCCGAGCTGCACCGCGCTGTCGCACACCGCGACGATGTCGGCCTGTGTTGCGTGAGGCCGGACGAGTGTAGCATCGATCATGGCGGCCAGCTTGGAGCGGCCGGGGGCAGCGGAGCGTTCAGACGGCACGGATGCAGATTCCTTTTCGTTGTGTGCTGCGGAGCGGCTGGTGCGACACGTTCTCCGGGCGGAATAGTACGGCCTTTGCGCCACCCGGATCCACTTGTCCGCGCGTGGGCCGGGCGCTGTGTGCTTGGGCCGCGAGGAGGATTGACACCCTCGGCGACTTTTTGATAGGCTTGACGCCGCAGTGGGCGATTAGCTCAGGTGGTTAGAGTGCTTGCTTGACATGCAAGAGGTCACTGGTTCAAGTCCAGTATCGCCCACCATTTTACGTTCACTCGAAATTCTCTATCTGCAAGATCTCGGCGGTGTGGGCATCCATCACAATGGATCGCACACCGCCCTTTATTTACGGGCTTTTTGTGATGTGTCCTCTCTGAGACAGCGTCTTTTTCAACGTGCCCCCGATCACACATCTTTCCCTGCCTGAACCCCAATCCGTCTCTTTTCTCGCGCCTTTTCTCTGTTTCAACGTGTCCACCCCCTTCGGCGACCCGTTGTTGCGATACAACGACTTACGAACACGGTTTTCGTTTTCCGAGTCGATTTCGCATCGAGTAGCTTTTTCATGCGGAAAATCTATTGTCCCCGCGTGTCTCCGAGAAATTCCGCATGAAGAAAGCCCCGCATCCATTTCACGAACGTTTCCGGTAGTTAACCGACGGACGCCGCTTGCTTGCGGCGCCGAAGGACTCCCGGAGACATCGCATGGACACACTCACCACCGACCCGGAACTCATGACACCACAGGAGCGGCAGCGCGAAGCTGCGGCGCTCCTTGCGCGTGGTTTTCTGCGCATGCGCCTGCGGCATGTACACAGCCGTTCAGGAGGCGTCTTTCCGGCGGAGAAAGAACTTGATTCTACGATCGAACAGAGCGTTCATCGTGTCCAACCAGAGAAAGGAGACCGCGCATGGCGCACACGATGAACAGACAGGACAAGGAGAAACAACGAACGATTCTGAGCCGTGTGGCCGCGCTCGAACGGATGCGCGAACCGGAGTTGCGCGAGCAATGGCGCACCATGTTCGGAAGCGAGCCGCCGTCATGCCGCCCATCGGTGCTGGTCCGCCGCCTGTCCCACCGCGTTCAGGAACTGGCCTTCGGCGCGCCCCTTGAAGAGGTCAAGCGCCGTATCGAGGAAAAGCGCACGGCCCTGGGCTTGGACGACATGGCGCTCAGACGTGGCCGGGGCGGCAAACGTCAGGCAGGCACGCCTGTCGTGGGCACGCGCCTTGTGCGCGAATGGAACGGGTCGCGTTGCGAAGTCACCGTGACCGCTGATGGCTTTGAGTTCCAGGGAAGGACCTACCGCAGCCTGAGCGCCGTGGCGAAAGCCATCACCGGCACGCACTGGAACGGACGCGCATTCTTCGGATTGTACAAACCCGGCACGGGGCAAGGGGGCCGCGTATGAACAACCGGCGAAACGCGACCGCCGAACCCATGGCGGCCCCGCTGCGCTGCGCAATCTACACGCGCAAGTCCACCGACGAGGGTCTCGATCAGGAATTCAATTCGCTGGACGCCCAACGTGAATCTGCGGAGTCGTTCATCTACAGCCAACGGCAGAACGGCTGGATTTCCGTGGAAGACCGGTACGACGACGGCGGCTTCTCGGGCGGCACTCTCGAACGTCCCGCGCTCCAGCGGCTCATCCAGGACATCGAAGCGGGAAAGGTCCAATGCGTCGTGGTCTACAAAATCGACCGGCTGTCCCGTTCCCTGCTGGACTTCACACGCCTGATAGACCTCTTCGAGCGGCACGGCGTCTCCTTCGTCTCCGTGACGCAGCAGTTCAACACGACGACATCGATGGGGCGGCTCACGCTCAACATCCTTCTGTCCTTCGCCCAGTTCGAGCGGGAAATCATTGGCGAGCGCATCCGGGACAAGGTGGCCGCCGCGAAACGCAAAGGCAAGTACATGGGCGGACCGCCCGTTCTGGGATACGACGCCGACGCAGGCACGCGCCGTCTGATGGTGAACTCCGAAGAGGCATCGCTGGTCCGCCACATTTTCGCCCGGTTCGTGGAACTGGGTTCGACGCTCAAACTGGCGCAGGAACTCAATCAGCAAGGGCGCCGCACGAAATCCTGGACCACGCGCGGCGGCAGAAAACACGAAGGCGGCCGTTGGGACAAGGCGTCACTCGCGCGCCTGCTGCGAAACCATCTCTACATCGGCGAGGTAGCTTACAAGGGTGAAATCTACGCTGGTGAGCACGAAGCCATCGTGAGCCGAACCGCATGGGACAAGGCACAGGCCACTCTGGACCGAAACGACCGCACCAACGGCAATCGGAACCGTAAGCGTCACGACTCCCTTCTGCGCGGCGTCCTTCGGTGCGGCCATTGTGACTGTGGCATGACGCATTCCTACGCGCGCAAGAAGGGCGCGATGTACCGATACTATGTCTGCGCCAACGCGATGAAGCACGGATATGCCTCCTGCCCCATGAAGTCCATACCTGCCGGCGAAGTGGAGCGCATGGTCATCGACCGCCTGCGGCAGGTGCTGCGTTCCCCCGCCCTGATCGCGCAGACTTATCGCGAAGCAGCGGCTGCATCACCGGGGGACGCCCCGACATTTACCGAGCGGGATGTCGTGCTTGCCTTGGAACGGCTCGATGAATTGTGGGACAACCTGTTTTCCGGAGAGCAGGCTCGAATTGCCCAACTATTGATTCAATGCGTGGTGGCGACACGCGATAGCCTGAACATTGAACTGAGAGCGCACGGGATGCTCGATCTGACCGCGGAAATGAACGCAGTCGAAGAGGACGGAAACGATGGGAAAACTGATTGACACGAATCAGGCGAAGGCCACCGAATCGCGCCTGCCCAACGGGGGCATCATCATTTCGATCCCCATTCAAATGAGGATGCGGGGCAAGCGCAAAGAGATCGTCTTGCCCCCGGACACGCTCCCGGATGCGTGCGTGCGTCTTTCGGAAAGCGAATCCCTCGTGACGGCGCTGGTGCGCGCCCACTGCTGGAACGGCCTCCTCGAAAACGGCCGCTTTCGCTCGATTCCCGAACTGGCGGCGGCGGTGAAACTCGAACGGTCGTATGTGTCGAGGATTCTCGGACTGGTGAACCTTGCGCCGGACATCGCTCTCGCCGTGCTGAACGGAAGAGAACCCGAAGGCTTCACCCTGAGAAGACTGCGCCGGGGCATTCCGGTTCTCTGGGAGGAACAGCGCGAGCAGTTCGGCTTTCCCGCGCCGAACTGGGAATCCAGTGGCGGTTCATCTTGCGGGCGCGAACGTACGTCCCCGGTAGCCTGAAGCGGGCCGCGTCCTGCGTTCCCACTCCGCGCTCACCCTCCGGGAGAGAGCATGCATCCGGTCCGCACGGAACACCAGAATATCCTTCACGCCCGCGTGCGACGGATCGGCATAGCTCCGCTTCAGAAGGAACTTCACCAGGTCCACCACACCCTGCGCGCCGATGAGGGTGCCGTGCAACGGCCAGACCCGAATCTCGGAATGGATATGCTCGAGCAATGTCCCTAGCCGGCAGTTCGGCGTGCCGAGTTCCGCCCACCTCGCCCACCGCAGCGTGCTCAACACACACTGGTCCTCATCGGCATCGTCCCGCCCGCCCGTCGCGGCGCATAGAAACGCGGCCTCGAACTCCCCGCTGTGCGCCGCGAGCCATGCGCCCTGCCCCGCCCAGACAAAGAAATCCCGCGCCACTTCTTCCGGCGGCCTCGCGCCGGCCACCTTCTCGTCCGTGACGCCCGTGATCTTCCGGATGTGTTCGGGGATGAGTACGCCGGGGTTCGCCCGCTCCCAGAAGGTATCCAGCAGGTTGCCCTCATAGTCGAAACGCACCGCCCCCACCTCCGTTATCCGGTCCTGCAATGGATTGAGCCCCGTGGTCTCCAGGCTGACTGCGACCATCGTTTCCGGGGCGACGTGCGTGTGAATCATGGTCTCGTTCTCGCTTTCCAGCCGCTTGCCGCAGGCAAATGCACACAAATCGCTTGACTGAAAATCTTTTCAGTAGTATAATCCAACCATTTCTGCGCCGTCAACCGTCTTGGGAACGGTCGGCGACGCCTTTCCTGGGCTGTTGACCGTAGTGTGGAAAGGGAATCGCGTATGGCTGCACTGAGTCTGCGTCGTCTGTCCAATCCGGAGAACCTGCAGAAGATCGACCCGCGGAATCTCGCCGCGCTGCTTCACCCCCATCAGGCCTATTTCGCCAGGCGGGGCATCGCCATACCTCCTCCGGGAAGCCCGGACTTTCATCTGGACCACACCTCGCTCGTCCAGGTCTTTCTGGCGCCCGACCGGGAAATGCCGCTGGACCTGGTGGAGTCGCTGCACATCGTGAACGAACTGGCTTCCCCGAGCGGGATGGACGCCCTCCTCGAGGCGGCCCGCGAGCAGGAAATCGCCATCGAGCGCCTGCGCACGGCGACGCCGCTCGATGTGGCGGTCCGCGCCTGTCTGCATGACCGCGCCTTCGTGGAATCGGTTCACCAGCGGCACGCTTTGCTCAAGACGCGCGGTTACACCTACTTCACGGCCACGGGACCGGCGGCAGTCCTGAACCCCGTGCCGGAGGCACCGCTCAATGCATTGCGCCGGGACCTGGACGACTACTACGCCGAACACAATCGCGGGCGGCACTGCCGGATTCACGTTTTCCATCGCGGCGGAAAGACCTGGTTCACGGTGAGACACGGAGACGCGTTCAAACGCGCGGTGGACATCGAGACGAAGCCCGCCGCGATCTTCACCTACCGGCCGGAGTGTTTCAGCACGATGGTGTACGTGGCGGAGTCGGGGGAGCTCGGCATTCACGCCTCGTCGAAGCGAGAACTGGACCTCTACCGGAAACTCATGGGCAGGCATTTCTTCGGATTCGAGGAGTTCTTATGCGGCCCGGGCCGGTTCACCCTCGCGCCGTTGCTCACCAAGGGTTCCGCCAGTCTCGCGTGCTCGGACGTATCGGGCATCGAGTGGGTGAAACTGGTCGAGGTGCGCTACGAACGGGCGTTGCCGAATCATCCCCGCGAGACGCGCAGCGCCTCCGACCTCTTCGATTCGTACCCCCACGGGATCGTGCCTTCCGATGCGCGGCTGCTGGGCGCGGGATTCAAGATGAAGTTCCGCGGGACGCGTAGCGCCCGTCGTCTTGGACTGTACCCGCCCAACGAGGCACGCCATTCGCGCGAGGGCGACGCCGTCTTGACGGAGCAATGGCTTCAGGCCCGTGGGTTCCTTCGTGCGCAGGCCGAGACGGGAGCGGACGTATCATGCGGGAACTGACACGGTTCTGGAATGCCGTCGCCGCCACCTTCCCCAAATGCGCCGACGTCCCGTTGTACTGGCGCAGGGAATTGGGCGACGAGCATGCGCACGCCTCGCGCTTCCTTCGCCCGAACGGGACCATCGCGTCAAGCTATCCCTGCCCGGTCGAGCACGGCTGCTCGTGTCGCCACGAAGTCGTGGAGATCAGCGACGATGTATGTGCGGCCATCCCGGACGACGACTTCCGCGACCGTTGCGACGTTGTCGATGTGCCGCGCGCGGAGGCCGTGCTGCACGAATTGGACATGCATTCCGTCTGGGCGGGTGTGGCCGACGCGCTCCATGTGAGCATGATGCCCACACCGGTTCCGTGGAGAGAACAATGCTTCCAGTTGGGCAATCTCGGCCAGGCACGGCCCCAATGTCCGGTCTACGCAATCGTCGTCCGGGACCCCGATGCCATGGTGAACTGCGTGCTTCGTTTGATGCTGGACAACGACGGACCGTTCGTGGTGGTTTCGCCCACATCAAGAACCTACGGTCCCGAATGCGACGCGCACATCCGCTCGCGCAAGGGTCTCTTCATCGCGCTGGACGAACATGTGGGCATGACGCCGGACGGGCATTGGGTCGCGTCTCCGGCGGTGCTTCGGCAGATCGAGGCTCTGCGAGGCAGGGAGACTCCAGAACCCGGTAGCCCTGTTATCGCCGAGAACGTCTTCCGCCGGGAAGGCGAATTCTGGACGCTTTCGTTCGAGGGGGAAACGGTCCACCTGCAGCCCAGTAAAGGCCTGGCTTCCATTGCGTGTCTGCTGCGTTCGCCGGGCGTCGAGCTGCACGTAGCCCAGGTGCTTGCGGAAACGGCGGGCCAGGCGGATATCCCCGTGTTGGGTTCGGCGGGCGAGGTGCTTACACCTGCGGCCCTGGCCGAATACAAGGAACGCATTGTGGACTTACGCGAACGGATTCAAGAGGCGGAACAGCACAATGATTTGGGTACGAGGGCCAAATGCGAGGAAGAACTCGACGCCCTCACCCGGCAACTGGGCAACGCGTTCGGGTTACGCAGCCGCGCGCGCAAAGCCTCGGACGACGCCGAACGGATTCGCAAGGCCGTTCGAGGCAACATCAAGCGGAGCCTGGACAAGATCAAGGATTCCCATCCGCCGTTGTGGCACCACCTCAGCCAGTCCCTCCAGACCGGGTACTTCCTCACCTACACCCCCTTCCCCACGGTTCACTGGATTCTCTGAGCAGCAAGTGATTGGGAGCGGTTCAGCCTCGCTGAACCGCTCCCAATCTTCATCCTTCCACTACCCCCTTCCCCATTTGCCCCAAGACCGCCGCCGTTTTTGTCGGCGTTGTCAACAGTTTTCCGCGACGTCAAAAGTAGCATTGCTACACCAAAAGGAGCGCCTTCGGGACGGGGGCGAAGTTCGGCGGACCCGAACAAGCCCTTGACGCCCGAACAGGGCGTTGCGTGAACCCCGAGAGGCAAGCCTTCCGCCGAACGGCCTCTCGGGGTTCTTCATTTTTCCGACCCGAAGGAGACCGGCATGACGAAGGCGAACGGACGAGACGGCAGGCGCGGGCGCGGCGGACGCCGCGGCAAGCCCGTCCGCCGCATCCCCGGCGCGCCGAGGCAGATGTTGCTTCCGTGGCGGCAGGAACTGACGGCGGACGACCTCGTCTCGATCCGCGTGGCGGCCCGCGGACTCGCCGGCCGCCACGGCTACAGCCGGTCCGATTTCGAGGACATCGCGCAGGACCTCGCGCTGCACGTGATCGAACGCATGGGCGAATACGACCCGGGCCGCGGCGCGTGGAGCACCTTCCTGAAGCGGATGCTGCGCAACAAGATTTCCCACCTCATCGAGTACCGCACCTTCCAGAAACGGGACTACCGCAAATGCATTCCCCTGCAACCATAAACCCGGCCTACGCCGTCGAGGACGCCCGGTGCGCGCCGGAGCGGTTGTACCTGCGCGTCGACCTGCAGATCGCCGTCGAGGCACTTCCCGACGATCTCGGCGCGTTCTACGCGGCATTTGCGCGAACGGGCGAATTGCGTGCGGCGGCCCGCGAGACCGGGGTGTCCCTGGTGAAGGCGCGGGAGTTCCGCCTTCGTCTCAAAGCCTCATTCACGGAGATGGGAATGGGGATGTACTGCGGTCCCTGATGCCAAGCCGCTTCCATCTCTTTCCATTTCAACATGCAACTTGGGAGATATCCTATGAGTGAAACCTTTGTAACCACCTATTCCATGTGGCGGTTGTTCCGCGATTGCCGGCGCGCGTGCCAGTTGCGGTACCAGGAAAACCTCACGCCGATCCAGCGCAGCAAATGCCTGAGCTTCGGTTCGATCATTCACGACTGCCTCGAACAATGGCATGGCGGCCAGCCGTTCTCCGCCGTTTTGCAGACCATCGACCGGAGCCACCCGGAGCGTTCCGCCGATGACGATCAGCGCCGGGACTGGCACTTGGCCGCGGCGATGATGAAGGGATATGCCGCGCGCTATCCGCACGAGGATTTTGAGGTCGTCTCGCTGGAAAAGACCTTCGAAGGTCCCATCGTGAATCCCGCGACGGGGGCGCTGTCCCGAAGTTTCACGCTGGCCGGCAAGGTCGACGGGATCGTGAAACAGAATGGCCAGTACTTCCTGCTCGAACACAAGACGGCCTCCCAGATCGACGGTTCCTACCTGGAACGCCTCTGGACGGACTTCCAGATCACGCTGTACACGTGGTACGTCGAGGAAACCCTCGGCATCCCCGTCGCGGGCGTCCTGTACAACATCCTCGGCAAGGCCAAGCTGCAACAGGGCAAAGGCGAAACCGAGGCTGAATTCGAGGCGCGCCGGACAGAACTGCTGGCGAAATCCAAGACCGGCAAAACATCGGCCAAGCGCAAGGTTGCCGAATCCGACGAGGATTACCAGGCGCGGCTCGCGGAGAAGTATGCGGACCCCGGTATGTTCCATCGCGAACTCCTGTACCTCTCGAAAGAGCAGTACGAGCCGCTTCGCGCCGAACTCTGGGAACTGACGCAGGCCTTCCTGGATGCGCGGCGGCGCAAGATGTTCTACCAGAACACGTCGTTCTGCTTTCACTACAACCGCCCCTGCCCGTACTTCCCGCTCTGCAGTTCCAACAACAATCCCAACATCCGCGACAACTTCTATGAAATCCAGGACCCGCACGAAGAACTGCGGTGTCCCGAATCGACCGAACCCCTTCAAACCTTCTAGAGAAAGGAAGCAACCATCATGCTGCCAACCGCACCCACACCCCAAAAACAAAGCGTGTCGGACTACTCGATCCTGTTGTATGGGCCGAGCAAGGCCGGCAAAACCACCACGGCGTCACAGGCGGACGGCGCGTTGTTCCTCGCCACGGAACCGGGGCTGAACGCTCTGAACGCGTTCCAGGTTCCCATCACCTCGTGGGAGGACTTCCTCGCGGCCTGCGCCGAGATCGCCCAAGGCGAACACCCGTTCAAGACCATCGTCGTCGATACGGTGGACTTGGCCTACCGCTTCTGCTCGGAACACATGCTGAAGAAATACAGCGTCGAGCACGAGAGCGACCTGGGCTACGGCAAGGGCTACGCGCTGGTCAACAACGAGTTCCATCGCGTGCTCACGAAACTCGCCCATCTGCCCTGCGGCCTCATTCTCATCAGCCACGCGCAGGAGATCGAGGTCGAGACGCGCACGGGCAAGTTCACGAAAACCGTGCCGACGCTCCCGGAGACGGCCCGCAAGATCGTGCTGGGCCTGGTGGACATCATCCTGTATTGCGATGTCGAAGTGACCCGTGACGCCAACGGCCAGGCCACGGTCCGGCGCGTACTGCGCACCAAGCCCACGCAGTATTACGAGGCGGGCGACCGGACGGGGCGTCTGCCGGAAATCCTGGACATGGACTACCGGGCGTTCGTCGCCGCGTTCAACGCCGTAACCGCCCCCGCACCAGTCCCGCAACCTTCCGCTCCGGCGCAGAAGAACCCCGCGCCCGCGAGCACGCCCAACGCAAAGACTTCCCCTTCAGAAACCAACGGCAAGTAAACCCAGAGGAGATATCGCATCATGACAGACCACGGAAAAAGCGCCAATGACGCCTGGCTCGACGACATGGACGAGATGGCGGGACAATACGAACAGGAAAGCGCCGAGCGAACGGACCGCGAAGAGGTCCCAGACGGCAACTACCAGGTTCACGTGGACAAAGTGGAACTGGTCAAGGCCAAGACGTCCGGCAACACGATGCTGAAATGGCATCTGCGCATCATCGCGCCGGCGTGCGTCGGGCGGAAGCTATTCAAGAACCATGTGTTCACGCAGGCCTGTCTGAGGTTCATCAAACAGGACCTGGGCCTCTGCGGTTTCGACCATGCGAACTTCAAGGACCTGCCCAACCATCTCGAGGAACTGCTCGATCTCCAGATCGAGGTGGCCAAGCGCACGAAGGAGCGGGGAGGCAACGACGATGGACGGGCGGACGGATACAGCATCTATTTCAACCGCCTGATTGGCCGGGGCAGCGCGGGACCCGCCGGGTACGACGCCTCGGCGCACGACCGCCTGTCCAGTTTCTAGGCGGGAGCACGGCATGAATCCCGTCATCGTGATAGACACGCGCGAGCAGGCGCCCTACGCCTTTGACGCCGCACGCGCGCAGAGCATCCGGGCCGCCCTGCCCGCGGGCGACTATTCGCTCGCGGGTCTCGAGACCGTGGTGGCGGTGGAACGAAAATCGCTCGACGATCTCGTCGCCACCGTCATCCGGGGACGCGACCGGTTTCACCGCGAGTTGAAACGCCTTGCGGCATACGATGCCGCCTGCGTGGTCGTCGAGGGCGGCATGGACGACGTGCTGGCCCGGCGATACGCAGGCGGCGCGCATCCCAACGCGGTGCTGGGCGCGGTCGTCTCCATCGTCGTGGATTTCGCCGTTCCCGTGTACTTCTGTTCGAACCGCCCCATTGCGCGGACGTTTGTCCAGGAGTACCTGTTGCGGTTTCACGAAAAGGCGGGGCGGCCATGACGGCGCACGCGGAAGAATCCGACGTCCTGTGCGGGATGGTCGACACCGTCTATTACGCCGCGCCGCAATGGTCGTCGGGCCGCTTGAAACTGTCCGATGGAGACACGGTCCGTTTCGCAGGGAAGCTGTTCGCCCGCGTCGGCGACCTGCTGACGTTGCGGGGGCGCTGGACGCGCCATCCCCAGTTTGGCCGCCAGTTCGAGGTGGCCTCGATGGAATACGACATGGCCCTCGATACGGACGGGCTGGCGCATTACCTCGCGAACCATCCCGAGGTGAAGGGCATCGGTCCGGCCAAGGCCCGGATACTTGCGGAGCGGTTTGGCTCCGAGTTTGACCGCGCGCTCGCCGAAGAACCCGAAGCCATGGCGAAGGCGGCGCACGTGCCGGTGGACAGCATCCTCGCGTTGCGCTCCCTCTGGCAGGCCCATGCGCTCTTGAACCGGGCGAGCGCATGGCTCGCGAGTTTTGAATTGACGCATCACCAAGTAACGTCGCTCCTGCAACGGCTCGGCAACAATGCCGTGGCGGTACTGAAGGAGAATCCATATCTGCTGGCCGGCGAAATCCCCGGATTCGGGTTCAAACGCGTGGACAAAGTCGCCCTGAAAACAGGGGTCCCGAAGAGTCATCAGGGCCGCATTCGCGCGGGCGTTCTGGAATGTGTGAAGGACGCGCTGGATACCGGGCACTGCTGGGTGGAGTATCAGGACCTCGTGGATCGCGCGAATACGCTGTTGACCATGGACGAGCTGGACAGTTGGCGGTGGGTGGCCGACGCCACGGACGCGCTGGTCAAGGAAGGGGCGTTGGCGGAGGTTTCGCACGCCGGGCAGCGTCTGGTCGCCACTCCCGCCATGGTGGAAATGGAACACTTTCTGGCGGAAACCTTCCGCCGTGGGGTCAGTCCCAACGTCCATTTCCGGGATGAACGCCATGTGGTCCGCCTCATCGAACGCCACGCACCCCAGCTAAATCCCGGCCAACTTGTCGCGGCGTCCAACGCACTGTCCTTCATGATCTCGCTGGTCTCCGGCGGGGCGGGCAGCGGCAAAACATTCACGATCAAGGCCATCTTGGATATCTGCGAGGAGCGAGGGCTGAACGTCATTCTCGCCGCACCCACCGGCAAGGCTGCCAAACGCATGGAACAGGTGACCGGCCATGAGGCGTTCACCCTCCATCGCCTGCTTGGGTACAACGGGCGGGACTACCGGTGCGGTCCCGATAATCCCGTCGACGCCGACGTCCTGGTCATAGACGAGATGAGCATGGTGGACGTGCCTCTGGCTTGGCGGCTGTTCCAGGCGCTGCGGTTGGACCATACCGCGGTCGTGCTCGTGGGGGACCACAACCAATTGCCGCCGGTGGGACCCGGCAACGTGTTGCGCGATCTGGTTCAGCGGCGCCTCGTGCCGACGATGGTGCTCGAAGAAATTGTCCGGCAGGCTGGAGTACTCAAAGAAAACAGCATCGCGATCTTGAGCGGGGCCGTCCCCAAGAGTTCGGCGCGGGATGCTACGGGACGCCGCGCATGGCACGTGCTCGACGACCTGGATATCCCGGACCACGTTCCCCGGTTCATCTGCGACATGTACCAGCAGGTGCTCGCGCAGAAGCTCAACTTCAATCCGGTTACGGATGTGCAGGTCCTCACGCCGACGCACAAAGGACCCATGGGCACACGGGCGCTGAACATCCTCCTGCAACGCCTGCTCCAGAAGATGCTCTACGGCATCGAGGCGCCGCCCGTCCCCGAGGGGCGGCGGCCACGGCCTCTCGTTCATGACAAGGTCATTCAAACCAAGAACAACTACGAGTTGGGCGTGATGAACGGGGCCGTCGGGATCGTCCGGGAGGCCACGCTTGGCGGCGGACTCGTGATCGATTTCGACGGCGAGTCCAAGGAGATACCGGCCAAGTCGCCCTGGCTACAGGACATCGAACTGGCTTACGCGTTGTCCATCCACAAGTCGCAGGGCTCCGAATATCCCTGTGTCATCGTCATCATCCACAAGTCGCACTCATTCCAGCATCACCGGAACCTTTTCTACACCGCCGTAACACGCGCCCGCGAGACCGCCATCATCCTCGGCGACGCCTGGGGCATCCGCGAATGCGCGCGCAAACGCAGCACCGCCCTGAGACAGACATTCCTGTCTCTGGGGCCGGATTTGGAGGACCCATGATCAAAGTCGTCTACATCGCCGGTCCCTACCGCGCGGACAACGCCTGGGACCGGGAAGAGCATATACGGACCGCCGAACGTTTGGCCCTCGATGTGTGGCGTTTGGGCCACGCGGCCCTGTGCCCGCATACGAACAGCCGGTTCTTCGACGGCGCGTTGCCCGACCAGGTCTTTCTCGACGGCGACATCGCCATGATGCTCCGTTGCGACGCGGTGCTTCTCACGGCGGACTGGCGGAAGTCCCGCGGCGCGCGTAACGAACGCGCCATCGCCATCGAGCACGGTATTCCCGTGTTCGAGTCGATCACCGAGTTGGCCTCGCCACATCCATGAAAAACCGGGATACACACCCGCGTGGCCGCAAATTCCCCGGTAGATATCTGGTAGATACGGGGCGCTGCCCACCGAGGAGGATAGTATGTCTGAAACCGATACAGGCCTTCTGCTCGGCCTGTTGAAACGCCATTTCTTTTCCAGGACCGACCGGGCTGCCATTCTGAACGGGCACGGCAAGCCCATGCCTGTCGTGGTGGACGATTCATCGCTCGACGCCCTGCTGCTCACGCATCTGCTGGGGGAAACCGCTCCGGCGGCCGTCGCGCGGTATGTCACGAAGAAAACCACGGGAGTGATGAAGGGACATTATCGCGTCGGCAGCTACACCCCCGCGCCGGACGGCATGACCGCATGGCTGTGTCTGGATATCGACGGCGCGGGCCATGCGGAAGCGGTGGCCGACCCCGACGGCGCGGCCCGCGTGATTGCCGAACGGTTCCAGCGGTATGGCCTGCCCGCCTACCTCGAACGCTCCGGCGGCGGCAAGGGCTGGCACGTCTGGCTGCTCTTCGAAACGCCCGTCCCGGCGGCGAAAGCCCGCGAACTGGCCTGCGCCGTGATTCCGCGCGATATCCCGCTGGCGCGGGGAGGGTATGCCGATCCCGAGAAGCAAAAGGGCATCGAGGTCTTTCCCAAGCAGGACAAGATCGCCGGAAACGGGTACGGCAATCTGGTCTGGCTGCCGTGGTGGACCGGCGCGCGAGACGGCGGAAACCGCTTCTACCAGTATGGCGAGAACGGCTTTTGTCCCTTCGTTCCCGGCGAGTTTGAGTGTGCGCAGCCAAAGGACATTGATCCCGCCATCGATCAGGCGGTCTCGGACGCTCTGGCGAATGCCTATGACGCCATTGCGCTGCCGAACGGGCCGGAGGATTTCTCGGGCGACTGGGAGGAATGGCGCAAGCGTGCCTTGGCCGCGCTCTCCCTCGAGTCCGTGTACGGTCCTTGGCTGACGGGACGTTCATCCACGCCCGGATGGGTGGAATGCCGTGACCCGGATTCCCCGTCCGGCGACCAGAATCCTTCGGCGGGCGCCGCCGATGGGACAAACGACGCCGAACGCGGATCGTTTCACTCGTTC
>JBPOJD010000050.1:0-32595 GCA_052033955.1 Candidatus Hydrogenedentota bacterium | reverse complement strand
TTCTTTCTTCTTCGCCGGGCAGCAGGTATCGGCCTTCTCGCAACCCTCGGCCTTGTCCGCCTTCTCGGCCTTCTTCGGCTTCTCGGCGGTCTCGCCATCGGCGGCGGGGACGACGGCTGCGCTCACGACGGGCGCGGGATTGGCCAGGCGCGCGTCATGGTCATGACCGTCGCCGGGGCCGTGCACGTGTTCCGCCACCGCCTTTGCCTTCGGGGCACGCTTGATCGTGCATCCCCATGCCGCAACTTGCTTTGTGGCGACTTCTTCAGCGGCTGTCACACTCGAAAGGGCGGCATCGAGGTAGTTGGTGTCACCGGTCTCCTCGGGGACCTTGCGATTGTCAAAGGCGCCGTGGTACACGACCGTCTGGTCGGCGTCCAGAACAAAGATCTCCGGAGTGCGGGTCGCGCCCACCTTGTCCGCGTAGACGTTCTGTTCGTCCTTCACAACCGGGTAGGCGAGATTCTTCTCGGCGGCATACGCCTTAATCTCTTCCGGAGTGGTACTTACGTGGGAGTCGATGCCGATGAAGGTCACGCCCTTGTCGGCATATTTCCGGGCCACGGCCGAAATGTCCGGGTCCGCCCCGCGCACCCACGGACACTCCTGGGACGTAAACACCAGCACCACCGGCTGTCCCTTGAGGGCGCTCAGGGTATGGGCATTGCCGTCGAAGTCCGTCAAGGTGAAATCCGGGGCCACCTGGCCGACCTCCAGCCCCTTCTCATGGTCGTCTGCCTGCGCGGCCCCTGCCAGAAGCGCGACCAGCGCCAAAACAGCCGTCTGGATCAACAATCCTCGCTTCATGCCTTGGTTCCTTTCGATACGGTGGGTTTTGTCACAACATCAGCTACGGAGAACGCTCCAAGACACGCTGTAATTCCGGAACCAGACCCATATCATGTCAAAAAAAGAAGGCCCACGGGTGATGCATGTCACCGGTGGACCCATCGCCGTCGGCGATTCGGTCAGCTGTTCAGGCGGCGCTCCCAGTCGTATTCGCGGGCGGTCACGGCGTCTTCGATGCGCTGGATGCGGCGATCGAGACCGTCAAAGGTGCGCTTGAGGCGATGGAGGGCCATGCTGCGCGAGGTGGTGAGGGAGTTGTAGAACTCCTGGTCGGCGGCGCTTTCGAGCGGCAATACCGGCTCGAGCTTCAGCGCCAGCGCCAGGGCGAAATATCCGAGGATCGCCCATCCCGCGCTGAAGAACAGCAAAAGCAGGGCGATGACGCGCATCCAGAACACGGAGAAGTCGAGGTATTCCGCCAGACCGCGGCACACGCCGAGGATCAGGCCATTGCGTGACCGGTACGGGCCGGGACGGCGGCTGCGGAGTTCGTTTGTCATGGTATCGGCGCCTTTCCTGAGTTCGACTGCCAGTTCACTCACCCCGCCGGCCTGCGGTTTCCTGCCGCGGCGCCGGGGCGTTTTCCAGGATGGTCTCGACGGCCTCGATGCGGTGTTCCATGCGTTCGAGGCCTCGGGCCAGATCGTTCAATATCTGTACGTCCTCGGAGGGTGTGGCCGACGTGGTGATCCCGCCCACCCGCGCGATGGCCTGACCGATGCGAATCACCAGCAACGCGAACACGGCCAGCACAAGAATTACAATCGAAATAATCTGCATCAGGTGATCCCCCTTCCTGTCCGGTGCGACCGTTCGTCGTGGCGGGCGCTCTCGCCGAGGACCAGGGTCTCGAGCGTCTCAATGCGCTGCTCCATGCGGTTCAGGCCGTGGTGAATCTCCTGGATCAGCCGGGTCTCGTCGGCCTCCTGCTTGACCGATCGCCCCGGCTTGCGCAGCAGCCAGATTCCGCCCAGGATGAGAATGGCTGGAAGCAGGATGGCCGCCAGCGGAATCGCCAGCGCCAGGACCACGGCCACCACCGCAATCGCTTCCGAAGTCATAGGCATGTGTCAGCATTCCTTTCCACACCCTGCGCCGAGCAGGGGAATCAAGTCGTCTTGTCGTCCGGTCCGCGCTCGTCGCGGGTGCGCCCGGAGAGCCGCAAGAGCACGGATTCGAGTGATTCCACCCGGTCTTCGAGCCGCGTCAGGCCGTTGTGCATCTCCTGCATCATGCGGCTCTCGTCGGCATCGAGACGGTCGTGGTGCGGCCGGGACTCCTTGCGGCCCAGCAGACGCCACGCGAGCAGCGCGAGCATGCTGAACAGGAAGAAGGCCGCCAGACTCGGCATCCCGTAGCCCCAAAGATGCGGCAACAGCTCCGGCAGGTACACGTCGTCCGCGTCCGGGTTCAGCCGAACCGTGGACGGGTTCAGCAGCGATGCGGGCAGGATGTCGGCAAAGGTGCGCGGGAAGAGCTGCCCCAGGATCTGAAGCCCCACGACGACGACCAGTACTACGCTCAGAATCAGGACCCCTACGAGGGCCGCGGTCTTGACCAGGCTCTTCACGATGCGCCGTTTCCTCTCGGTGTCGTACCGCCGTCCGGATCACCCGTCCGGCATGCTGGTTGAGGTTCGTGCGCATGGTTGCCTGTCCCACGCTCAACGGCCCTGCTGGCGCTGCTTGAGCTCGGTCAACTGCCGCTCGATCTCCTCGTCCGTCTCCAGCTCGGCGAACTTGTCATCGAGCGACGGCTTGCGGCCATAGTTGACGAGGTCGGCCTCGGCTTCCATGCGGTCGATACGGGTCTCAAACTTTTCGAAGCGCACCAGCGCGCCCGCCGTCTCGACACGGCGGATGTCGCCCTGCGCCCGCTTCTTCTGCTGGGCATGCACATGCCGCTGCACGAGCACACGCTGTTTTTCACGCGCGGCCGCCAGCTTCTCCTCCAACTGCATTATATCACTCTGGTACTGTTCGACAAGGGCCTCGCTCTGCGCGCTTTCCCGCTGGAGGCTCTCGACGCGCTCCAGATAGCGCCGCCGCTCGACCAGCGCCTCGCGCGCCAGGTCGTCGCGGCCCTTGTCCACGGCGATCCGGGCACGATCGTTCCACTGGTCGGCGCGCACCTGTGCTTCGTCCTGGGCCCGCTGCACCTTCTTGCGTCCCGCCATGGCCGCCGCGCACGAGGCCTTGATTTCCACCAGCGTGTCTTCCATCTCCCGGATCATCAGCTTGACCAGCTTCTCCGGATCCTCCGCCTTGTCCAGCATCGCGTTGATGTTGGCGCTGATGATGTCCCGTACCCGCGTAAAGATACCCATTCTGTTACCTCCGTGCGCACACCGGCTGGAACCGTACTGTCCAGACCCGGCCCGTGCCGTTCATTACCGCTACCCCACGCACTTCATTCGCCAAAGCGCGG
Source organism: Candidatus Hydrogenedentota bacterium (assembly GCA_052033955.1). Lineage (GTDB taxonomy): Bacteria > Hydrogenedentota > Hydrogenedentia > Hydrogenedentales > SLHB01 > JBPOJD01. Next base: position 29,319 of record JBPOJD010000050.1, on the reverse strand, counting down.
TCCTCTTCCTGGGCCTGCCACAGCGCGGCCCGCATCAACTCGTCCAACCCCGCGGGCGAGTCCCACTCGTCGTCGAGCAACTGGATGCCCGTCCACCAGCCCGCGTCGCCACGTTGCGCCGCCTGCCACTGCACCCGGCCCACCAGGTCCACCGGGACACGCAGGCCGTCCGCCGAGAGGGCCTTCACCGCCACGGCCGTGCCGGGTTCGAGCCGCGCCCCAAGACGCCCGCCGATGCCGCCCGCGCCGACGTTTCCGATCGCCAGCGCGCCCGTGTAGCCGTCGCGCGTGCTGCACGTGGCGGCCAGGTCCAGCGGAACGCGCGAGAACCGCCGCTGCTCCACCTGTTCAACTGTCTGCTGCAACCCCGAGCCATGCATCGTGTACCCCCTTCGTCGTTGTCGCATCGTAAGAAGCAACCGCCGTGCCGACCAGTCAGAAACACCGTATCCGGTTGCCCTGACGTGTGTTACGCACATTTCGACCGGCAACTGACCCGCGGACACATGGTCCCTTCCGCCACCACAAGGCGGCGTGTGCTAAAAGATGGCGCAATACACCATTTTTCGCTTGCGTTTGTTCCGGTGGCCGTCGTACCATCGGAACAGGTGTCCTGCGCACCCGCACCGGGCGCGCGCGAAAGGAGCGAGTGATGTCGACACGCGACGCACGCGGACCCGGCGGCGAGGAGACCTACGACGGGCCGCCGGGCGAGGCGCTGGGCCAGTCCGAGGTCTTTCTCGAGTTTCAGGAGTGTCTGTCGCGCGTGGCCAAGGTGGACCGGCCGGTGCTGCTGGTCGGCGAACGCGGCACCGGCAAGGAGTTGGCGGCGCTCCGGCTCCATTTCCTGAGCCCCCGCTGGCAGGAACCGCTGATGGCCCTCAACTGTGCGGCCCTGTCGCCGGGACTGATCGAGTCCGAGCTGTTCGGTCACGAGGAAGGGGCGTTCACGGGCGCACGGGGACGGCGCAGCGGCCGCTTCGAGGCCGCCCACGGCGGCTCGCTGCTGTTGGACGAGATCGGTCTGATTCCGCGTCAGGTGCAGGAGAAGATCCTGCGCGTGGTCGAGTACGGCGGCTTCGAGCGGGTGGGGAGCTCGAGTGCGGTGAAGGTGGACGTGCGGATCATCGGCGCCACCAACGCCGACCTCCCCGCAATGGCCCGGCGGGGCGACTTCATGGCCGATCTGCTCGACCGGCTGTCTTTCGAGGTGATCGTCGTGCCGCCGCTCCGGGCGCGGCAGGGCGACGTGCCGTTGCTGGCGAACCATTTCGCCGCGCGGATGGCCCACGAACTGGGCGCGGATGCGCCGCCCGAGTTCACGGAGCAGGCGCTGCAACGGCTCGAGACGTACGCTTGGCCGGGCAACGTGCGTGAACTCAAGAACGTCGTCGAGCGCGCCGTGTACCGCGCCCAGGGCGGCGCCGTGAACGCGGACCACATTGTCTTCGACCCGTTCCAATCGCCCTACGGGTGCGTCGCCGCTGCCGGGCCGGCCGAATCGCCGAAGGCGGCCGCGCCGCATGCGGCGGACGGCGGAACGCCCTTTTCCGGCGTCGAGGGATTGACCTTCGACGCGGCCACCCGCGCGCTCGAGGTGCACCTGATACGGCGCGCGCTCGACGCATGCCGCTACAATCAGCGCGAGGCGGCGGAACGGTTGGGGTTGACCTATCACCAGTTCCGGGGCCTCTATCGCAAACACCGGGACGCGCTCGCCGGACCCTGATGGCCAGACAATGGGCCGCTGGTTTCCGCCCGGGCCGCCTGCTACGCTGGAACCATGGAGACTGCGACACAGATGCTCGTGGAACCCGCCCTTGAGTGGGAGGCGGCGTTCCGGGACATGGTCGAGGACTTCGAGGCCGCGCGCGAACCCTACTACCTGAGCACCTACACGCTGATCACGTCCAACTTTCCCGCACACGTCACGCGCCTGCGCGACTATGCCCGCGGGCGGGGGCTCGGACGGGGGCGGGTGCCGTACACCACTTACTGGCTGGCGACCGGTGACGGCCGCATCGTCGGCGAGAGCCGGCTGCGCCACCGCCTGACACCCGAACTCATGCACGAAGGCGGCCACATCGGCTACCTGATCCGGCCCGCCTGCCGCCGGCTTGGCCACGGCACACACATCCTGGCACTGACCCTCGACAAGGCGCGCGAACGCGGCCTCGCCCGGGTCCTGGTCACGTGCGACACCGACAACACGGGTTCCGCGCGCATCATCGAGAAGAATGGCGGCGTCTTCGAGAGCGAGGTGATATCGCGCCACTCGGGAAAACCGGTCTCGCGGTATTGGATCCGTCTGGACTGACGATCGGAGACAGCCGCTACCCCCGGCGCGGAGTAGAGTCCGGCATGAAGCGTTCTGATTCCGCAGTGATTTACTCTCAGGCAGGGTATTGGCGCCACCGCTGTGTTCGGAAGAAGAAACCGGTGACACGCGTCACGCCGCCTCCGCGCGCAGCAAGGTGGCACGGCGTGCCATTGATAAGGCGGCCGGGGCTCTGCCATACTTCCCGAATGCTCTGCCGCCTGCTGCCGCGGGCGGCTCAACCGTGAAGAAAGGGTTTTGCCATGTTATTGCGTGCGCTGTTGCTTATCTCCGTGGTCGGCGTTTCCGTGGCCATGCCGGCCATGGCCCAGGAAGCCGCCCCGGAGTCCCCCGGCGCGACCGGTGCGGCGCCCGCCGCTCCTGAAGCCCCCGCGGCGCCGGAGATAGACGAGAAGTCGGCCGAGGTGCTCGAGAAGTTTCAGTCCTACCTGTCCAGCTTGGACGTTTTCAGCGTCCGTGCGGTCATTGACGCCACGGTGACGATGGACGATACCACCCAGAACGGACAGATTGCGCTGGATGTCGAGTACCGCAAACCCGACGCCATCCGGGTTGTTGCCACGGCGGAAGGCTCGAACACGGTCATTGGCGCCAGTGAAGGCGAGGCCTACATTTACTCGCCGGAACTCAAGCAATACATGACCGCCCCGACCCCGCCGGATCTGAGTCTGCTGGTAACGACCGGAGCGGCCGGCATGCTGCAACTGGGCTCGACGTTTGTGGGCGAGATCGTGACCCCGCAACCGTATGGCCGGATGGTGCAGAGTGCCACCAGCATCTCGTACGTCGGCGAGGAGGACGTCGATGGTCAGCCCTGCCACCGTCTCCATGTCGTGGATCCTCGGTTAAGCTATGACCTTTGGATCACCACGGGCGACGAACCGCACCTGAAGAAGGCCATCCCGGACCTTCAGGCCATGCTCGAAGCGCAGGGACAGCAGGGGAGTGTCGAGATGGTTACCCGGGTCAACGAGTGGAACCCGGCGCCGGAATTCGCAGACAATCATTTCGCGTTCGTGGCGCCCGAAGGGGTCGAGCATGTTGATCAGCTTGGCCAGTCGGGCGAGGCCGAGGAAGGGGACGGGGAGCACGCGCTGGTGGGACAGCCCGCTCCGGACTTCACGCTGCCGCTGATGGGCGGCGGTGAGGCGGCGCTGGCGAAGCACCTGAACAAGGATATCGTCATCCTGGATTTCTGGGCGACGTGGTGCGGGCCCTGTCGCAGCCTGATGCCCATCATCAGCGATGTCGCCAAGGACTATGAGGACAAGAACGTCGTCCTGTATGCGGTCAATCTGCGCGAGGACGAGGAGCGCATCAAGGGCTTTCTCGAAACCCTCGGGCTGGACGTGACGGTCGCAATGGACAAGGAAGGCGATGTTGCCGATGACTATAAGGTTCAGTATATCCCGCAGAGCGTCATCATCGGCAAAGACGGCAAGGTGCAGGTAGTGCACGTGGGCACGTCTCCGGGAATCGAAAATCAGCTCCGCGAAGAACTGGATGCGCTGATTGCCGGCAGGGATCTGTCGGCGCAGCCGATCGAACCCGCGACCCCGGAAGAGGATGTCGAGGCGGCCGACGAGAGCGAGTAGCCCTTACGATACACATTGCGCGGGCGGCGTCCGGGTTCCGGGTGCCGCCCGTTCTGTTCAGTGCAGCACGTGAAGCAGTTCCGCGCTCGGGTGCGGACTCACCACCGCCACCACGTGGTCGCCGGTCGCGCAGCACGCCTGGACCCGCCCACTGGTAACACCCTTCGCAATACAGCCCGCGGCGGCGCCGCCACGCCTCGCGACAATGACTTTCGCCGGATTGCCGCAGCATCCGTACAGCAACTGCACCACGGGTTCGCCATTGTGCTCGGTGGCCACCGCGCCCACCAGGAAGCCCTGGTGGTGATCAATCCCCGCTTCTTCCAGCGACCGCAGCTGCAGGGTGATGCCATGGCGCCGCAGCAGGGCCTGCACCTCGTCGCGGGTGGTCACCTGGGCCTGGTCGCGCAGGCTGTTGATGCTGGCGGCCTTGGCCAGAAACTCGGCGTCGTTGTTGGCCTGCAGCGCCAGAAAGAAGGAGAGCGCCACCACAAAGGCCGCGGCAAGGCTGCCTACCCGCCAGACCGGGAACGGCCGCCGCGCGGCACGCGGCGGGCGCATGCGCGCCACGGCACCCTCCCAAAGCGCATTCGGACACGGCGGCGCCACGCTGAGCCGCTCCGCCACGAGCCGCTCGAACCGCATCTCCGCGGCCAAGCGCGCACGCCCGTCATCGGTCAGGCCGCCATCGACCTCCAACGACTCCGAGGCAGTCAGTTCGCCGTCCAGATAGGCCGACCACAGGTTTTCATCATGCTGACTGTTCATGCGCTGGCGTGGCGGACGGTGCCGCCGCTCTCCTCGTTCGGTTTGTACAGTTTCGGCCGCGATCGCACGATGCCCTGCTGCCGCGCGTAGGCCAGAAGCTCGGCTCGCAGCCGCGTGCGGCCCCGCGAAAGGTGCGTCATCACCGTGCCCGCCGGTATGTCCAGCGTGTCCGCGATCTCCTGATAACTGAAGCCTTCCACGTCCTTGAGCAGAATGCAACTGCGCTGGGCTGTCGAAAGCCGCCGCAGCGCCAAGTAGACCTCGTCACCGCACTGCTCGAAGAACGGCTCCGGATCGCGCAACAGGTCGCCGTACTCGGGCGCCTCGTCCAGCGCCACCCGTTCGGCCCGGCCATCGTCCAATGGGTCCGGCGTGCGCATCGTCTCGCGGTTCGCCACAAAGCATTTGTTGGTCAGAATGCGAAACATCCACGCGCGGAAGTTGGTGCCGGGCGTGTACTTATGACGGTTCTCGTACGCGGCCAGCACCGCCGATGAAAACACGTCGTCCGCCACGCCCGTATCCCAGACGTTGCGAAGCACGTACCGGTAGAACTCGTCCCGGTGCTGCGTGATCTTCTCGAGAAACTCGTCCATCGCTGCCGGTCTATTCTCCAGACCCCGTCCACCCATGTCACTGCCGTCCAAACACACCGCGGGCGGCACGGATTTCCGCGCCGCCCGTGGAAGGAACCGGTCAGCAGCACATCACGTGCCGCTTCTCCAGCTCCTTGCGCAGGAGCTTGCGGCCCCGGTGCAGCCGCGACATGACGGTGCCGAGCGGGCAGGCCATCGTTTCTGCGATCTCCTTGTAGCTCATGTCCCGGATATCGGCCATGATGACCGTGCGCCGGTGCCAGTCCGGCAGCGCGTCAACCGCGTGGCGCACGTCGTCCGTGAGCATCTCCAGTTCGTATTTCTCGCACAGTTCCTCGGGATAAAATCCCATTTCCGGGTCGCCCGGGGGCCGCCGGACGGGTTCGTGCCCGGTCAGTTCCACGATCTCCGGCTGCCGGGCCCGTTTGCGGTACTCGTTGATGAAGGTGTTTCGCAGAATGGTCAGCAGCCAGGCCTTGATGTAGGTTCCTCGCTGAAATTTGTCGTGGAAACGCAGCGCCCGGACAACCGCCTCCTGGGTAAGATCCTGGGCATCCACCGGGTTCTTGGTGAGGTTCAGGGCAACCGCGTTCATGAGGTCAAGGTGATCCATTACCAACTGCTCGAAATCGGGGGACCGGCTGGTGGTCGTGTCAGTGGCCGTCTTCATGGTCGTGCTCCTACGCCAGACATGGCTGTTGCCTGATTCGGGGAATATCCCTTCCTCACATATCATTATAGGCCGGGCCGGAGCGCGTTCGAATGGGGGAAAACACTAGTTTTCAGGCGGGAAATACACCATAAAGAAGGGCACCGCGGCATGCGCCGCGGCGCCCTGGGGAGTTCATCGTTCGTCCAGTTCAGGCGTGGCCCTGCGCCTCGCCGACGCGGGCCTCGAGCCACCGCGTGCAGTCGATCGCGGCCATGCACCCCGAACCCGCCGCCGTGATCGCCTGCCGGTAGACTTTGTCCTTGACATCCCCGGCGGCAAACACGCCCTCGATGTTCGTGTGGGACGAGTTGGGCTGGGTCACCAGGTAGCCTTGATCGTCGACATCGAGAATGCCCTGAAACAGATCCGTGTTGGGCTTGTGCCCAATGGCAACGAACATGCCCGCGCACTCCACCTCGCGGAACTCATTCGTGGTGACATCCCGCAGACGCACGGCCGTCACACCCCGCTCGTCATCGCCCAGGACCTCGTCCACGGTCGCGTTCCACTGCATGACCACCTTGGGATGGGCCAAGACGCGTTCGCCCATGATCTTGCTGGCGCGCAGCTTGTCGCGCCGGTGCACAACATGCACCTCGCTGGCGAATTTGGTCAGGAACAGCGCCTCTTCCATGGCCGTGTCCCCACCGCCGACGACCACCAGCGGCTTGTTGCGATAGCGCGGCAGGGCGCCGTCGCACGTGGCGCACGCCGACACGCCCCGGTTCAGGAAATGCTGCTCCGAGGGAATGTTCAGATACCGGGCACTCGCGCCGGTCGCCACGATGACCGCCTCGGCCTCCCATTGTTCGCCCTTGCTGCCAAGGATGAAGGGGTTGACCGCGAAATTCACTTCGTCCACCGTGCGCGAAAGCACCCGCGTGCCGAACCGCTCGGCCTGCCGCTTGATGTCGTCCATCATCTGCGGCCCCGAGACGCCGTCCGGATACCCCGGGAAATTCTCGACTTCGGTGGTGGTCATGAGCTGGCCACCGGGCAGGATATCCTCGCTGATTTCGCCTTCAAAGACCAGCGGGGCCAGATCGGCGCGCGCCGCATACAGCGCGGCCGTGTAGGCCGCGGGTCCTGATCCGATAATGATAACGCTTTCCGCCATACCGCCCACCTCTCAGGTTGGATAATCGTCTCGTGGGTGATGCCGCTCCTGCTCCGCACACAGGAAACCTGCCCAAGTTGGCGATTATAATGGAAGTATCCGCACAGCACAAACGGCACAACCGGTGCTGGATGGGGTCCCGTGGAGCGGACGGGGATACCGGGATCGCTGGACACCCCCATGGCTGGCAACAGGGGTATCCTTGTCGAACGTCCTGGTCCTGACCGCTGATCGCGCGCTATACCGGAAAACCTCCACAGAAGCCGTTTCCATGCGTCAAGACGGCCGTCGCCCCCATGCAACACGCACGTTCTTTCGGATTCGAACCGAATAGGCCCGGCCCGGAGTGGGAGAACACCGATACTCCGTCGCCATGGCGGCACCGTTACGTGAGGAGATCCGCGGCGATGCGACCCGACTCGTAAATGGTTGGCAGGCCGCTTCCGGGATGGGTGCCACCGCCAACCAGATAGCAGTGGTCAATCTCCTCGAACTTGTTGCGTGGACGCAGGTAGAGCAACTGGTTCCAGTTATGCGCCAGATTGAAAGTCGCGGCGTCGTATACGTTGTAGTCGTGTTGCCATTCGACCGGAGTGACGACGCGCTCGGCCTTGATGTGAGGGCGAAGTCGCGGCACACCGAGGCGGGCTTCGACGGCGTCGAGCGCCAAGTCACGGTAGCTGTCGCGCTCGGCCTGCCAGTCGATGCCACTTCGTGCGTTTGGGACGGGCACAAGCACATAGAGCGACGAACACCCCTCCGGGGACAGGGTGGGGTCCGTAACGTCCGCGTTGCGAACGTAGAAAGAGATGTCGCGGGGCAGTTCCCCGCCTCGCCCGACGGCCTCGATGTGTCGCCGGTAGTCCTCGGCAAAACAGATAGTGTGGTGGGGAAGGTCAATCCGCGTATCCAGCGCCAGGTAGATCATGAACGTCGAGCACGAGAGCCGCATCTTGCGGAGTCGCGCGGGCGTGTATTTTCGGAGCACGCCCGGCTCGAACAGTGACGTAGCGGCATAACCGAAATCGGCGTTGATGATCACGTCGTCCGCGAGTATCTGCTCGCCGCTTTCGAGCTCCACGCCAACGGCATTGCGATCTTTCACCATGATTCGTCTGACCGGCGCACCCAGGCGGATCTCGGCACCGTGCCCGCAGGCCGTCTCCGCCATGGCCTCCGAGATGCGCGATAGTCCCCCTATGGGATGCCAGATCCCCATGTCGTGCTCAATGAAAGGGATGATCGAGAACAAGCCGGGGCACTCCCAGGGTGACATGCCCAGGTACTTGGACTGAAACGTAAACGCGAGCGCGAGGTGTTCATCGCCAAAATATCCCTTCATCACATCATAGAGGCTGCGCCCCAAGGCAAGGTGTGGCGTAGCCGCGACAAGGTCCAGGCTGAGCAGCGAGCGCAGCCTGTGGTATGGAACTTCGAGACAGGGATAGAGCCGTCTGTAGCGCGCGGCTTCACGCTTGCGAAACCTCCGGTATCCGGCCTCGCTCCCCGGAAAGTTGCGGCCCAGCTCCGCAATCATGCCGTCCGGATCACTCACGGGCTCGAGAATCTTCTCGGAGAACTGAAGGCGATACATGGGCTCAATGCGGCGAAGATCGAGCAAGGCATTCACGTCGGCGCCGGCCTCGTCGAAGACCTCGTCCAGGATGCTGCGGAGCATCAGGAAGGTCGGACCGGCGTCAAACGTATGCCCATCGAGACGGATGGCCGCATTCCGCCCTCCCACGGTGTCCTTGGCTTCGAACACGCTCACGCGACAGCCCCGGCGTGCGAGAATCATGGCCGCGGTCAGTCCGCCGGGACCCGCCCCCACAAGCGCGACGTGCTTGGTGCCAGACCTCATGCTCGTAACTCCCTTCCGGTCAGGACCTCATCAGAAGCCCGTATATCTTCCTCAACGTCGCCACCTTGCTGTGCACGGGGGGATAGCGAAAGGAAAAATCGGGCCGGAATGCTCGCCGAAGGACGCTGCGGCGGTGTGAGAAACAGTCGAAACTCGTTTTGCCGTGATAGGCGCCCATCCCGCTCGGGCCGACGCCCCCGAAGGGAAGGCCCTTGGCGAAAGCATGACTGAGCACGTCGTTGAAGCACACGCCTCCGGACGCCGTCTCATTCTGTATGCGACGCTGCACCGCACGGTCGCGCGTGAACGCATAGAGCGCCAGCGGCGCCGGACGCGCATTCACCAATGCGAGCGCCTCGTCAAGTCTGTCAACGCCAAGCACCGGGAGTACCGGCCCGAAGATCTCCTCATGCAGAACCGGTGCATCGTCGGGCACATCGAGTAGAACGGTCGGCTCGATAAAGAGGTCGTCAAGGTCACAGGCGCCTCCCAGGACAATCCGGCCTGTACGCATATACGAACGAATGCGCTGGAAATGGGCCACGTTGATGATGCGGCCGTAATCCGGACTTCCTTGGATGCCCTCGGGGAAGAATGTCGCCAATGTCTGCCTGAGCGCATTGATCAACGGCGTCATCAGCGTCCGGTCTACCAGGATGTAGTCCGGCGCGATGCACGTCTGACCGGCATTGAGACATTTTCCCCACAGGATGCGGCGCGCCGCGATTTCGACCGGGACGTCGCTGCAGACAATACACGGGTTCTTCCCGCCAAGTTCCAGGGTTGCCGGTGTCAAGGTGCGAGCAGCCGCCTCGAGCACACTGCGCCCAACCAGCGCGCTGCCGGTGAAGAAAATGCAGTCGAAACCCTGCGCCAAGAGTTGCTGCGCCGTTTCGCGGCCACCCTCCGCAACCGAGATGTAGTCCGGCGGAAAGGCGTCACGGACAAGATCCGCCACGGCACGTGACGTCGCCGGTGCCAGTTCGGACGGCTTGAGGCAGACGCAGTTTCCCGCGGCGATCGCACCAACCAGGGGCGTGAGCAAGAGATGCACAGGGTAGTTCCATGGGCCGATGATGAGCGCGGAACCGTAGGGCTCGGGGCATACGGCGCCACGCGACGGCCACGTCAACAAGGGTCCCCGCACCCGTCGGGGCCGCATCCAATGCCGCAGATTGCGCAGGGCGTAGGTGATGTCCGTCTGCACAAGGCCGATCTCGGATGCATAGGCTTCGGGTCCGGATTTTCGAAGGTCCGCATGAAGCGCGTGCAGGAGTGTTTCTTCGTGGACCATAATGGCCCGGCTGAGCGCCTGCAATTGCCGCGTGCGAAACGCATGGGAACGCGTCGCACCTGTTGCGTAGAAGGTCCGCAAGGCGCTGACCATGCCCTCCCGTATGACACGCTCGGCGTCTCGGCGTTCGGCGGTCTCGCTCACACCAGGGTCCCCAGGGCACACCCGTGCCGCGCGTCGAGCATCCCACACCATGGCCTCGTAACGCAACACGCGCAGCCATGTCTGACTTGCGCAGTGCCGCCACGTTGCCTAGAATTGACTTGAGGCGCCCGACACAGAAAGGGAACCATCGCGGATGGCTGCAACAGCGGAGCGGCATCGAGACAAGCGCGTAGCGGTGATTGGGGCCGGACTTGGGGGCCTGTCGGCGGCGATCAGCCTGGCCCAAGAAGGGTATGCGGTCAGCGTCTACGAAAAAAACGGGCATGTCGGCGGCAAGCTGAATGTACTCAAGGCGGATGGTTATGCCTTCGATCTCGGCCCCTCCATCCTCACATTGCCACATATCTTCGAACGCCTGTTTCAACGGTCCGGCCGCAACATGAGTGACTATTTCACCATGCGTCCCGTCCGGCCGCACTGGAGAAATTTCTTCGAAGACGGAAAGACGGTTGATCTGTACCCTGAGCCGGAACGGATGGCCGAGGAGGCCCGGAAGGTTGGCGAACCACCGGAGGCCATCGCCGCTTTCCTGGCCTACTCGGAGGGCCTCTACGACCTTATCGACGGGGGTTATTTCCAGGAGGGCCTGGATACCGCCGCAGACTTCCGGCGCCACTATGGCATGCTCCAGTTTGCGAAGTTTGACCTGCTGCGAAGCATGCACGCGGCGGTGACGAAGCGAATAACGACCCCCCATTTCCGGGACATCTTCGATTTTTTCGTGAAGTACGTTGGTTCCTCCGCGCACCGCGCGCCTGCCTTCATGAACTGTCTGCCTGCCATCCAGTTCCGTTACGACCTGTGGTATGTCGATGGCGGCATGCACGGAATCGCCCGCGGGCTTGTACGCCTGGCCGAAGAGCTCGGGGTCCTCATTCACACGAACGCTGAGGTCGTGAACATCACGACCCGCGGCGACCAGGTGACGGGACTGGTACTGGCGGAAGGCAAGGAGGTTGCATCCGATATCGTCGTGTGCAACATGGAGGCGATCCCGGCGTACCGCGAACTCCTGCATGAAGACGAAGCCTTTGTCCGAACCCTCCGGCGTTTCGAGCCGTCGTGCAGTGGGCTGGTGCTGGACCTCGGCCTGGACATATCCTACCCCCAACTGGCTCATCACAACTTCTTCTTCTCGAGTGACCAACGGGCGCATTTCCACAGCGTATTCCAGAAGAAGCAGATTCCACGCGATCCAACCCTGTATCTTGTCGCCGCGTCGAAGAGCGATCCCTCCGTGGCGCCCCCCGGCTGCGACTGTATCAAGATCTTGCCGCACATTCCTCACCTCGACCCGAAACACCCCGTTCCAGAGCGGGCCTACGTGGAACTGCGCGACCGCATTCTCGAGAAACTTGAGCGCATGGGCCTGACCGATCTGCGTCGCCATATCGTTTTCGAACACATGTGGACGCCGATGGATATCCAACGCATGTATCGGTCGAATCAGGGCTCGATCTACGGTGTCGTCTGTGACCGCTTCAAGAATTTCGGATTCAAGATTCCCAAGCAAAGTACCCGCTACGCGAACCTCTTCTTCGTGGGCGGCTCGGTGAATCCGGGCGGCGGCATGCCCATGGTCGTGCAGTGCGGCCAGAATGTCGCACGCGCTATCGCAAAGTGGGACGTGTGATGCTCCTTGCCTTCGTCATCGTGACACTATGGGCGGCCGCGTTCACTTTTCTGTTCCGGGTGCCCGTCTGCAGGGAACGAACCGCCGTCGGCAGCCCGTCGCGTGTCTCGGTGATCATACCCGCCCGCAATGAAGCCCTGAACCTGCCCACCCTGCTTGCGAGCATTGCTGAGCAGAACGTTCAGCCGCACGAGGTCATCGTTGTCGATGACGGTTCGACTGACCCGACCGCCACCGTGGCCCGCGACGCGGGAGCACGGGTGCTGTCGTCGCAGCCGCTGCCGGAGGGGTGGCGTGGCAAGGCTTGGGCCTGTATGCAGGGCGCGGAGGCAGCAACCGGCGACGTGCTGCTTTTCATTGATGCGGACACCTTTTTCGAGACGGGAGGAATTGCGCGCATCGTGGGGGCCTTTTCCGATCAGGGCGGGGCGCTGTCTCTGGCGCCGTACCATCGTGTCGAGCGGCCCTACGAAGAGCTCTCCACGTTTTTCAACATCATGATGGTCGCCGGTACAGCTGCCTTCGGGCTCGGCGGAACCCGCAGGTCTCCCGCAGGCCTCTTCGGCCCCGTCTTCATGATCGAGCGCGCAGCCTACCATGGTTTCGGTGGCCATGCTGCCGTGCGCGACAAGATACTCGAGCACTTCCACATCGCCCGGGTGCTGCGGAAACATGGTGTCCCGATGCGGTGTCTGGGAGGACGCGGTACCATCGCGGTACGGATGTATCCCAACGGATTGCGCAGCCTCGTTGCCGGCTGGAGCAAGGCATTTGCTTCGGGAGCCATTGAGTCGCCACGCTGGATCGTGCTTGCCTCCGTGGCCTGGTTTGTCGGCTTGTTCTTGGCAATCCACTATCCCATCGCCGCCATCATGGCGCGCAGCATGCGGGGATTTGTGACCGGTGTTGGCCTGTATCTGTTGTTCACGGTCCAGATCTGGGCATTTCAACGCCAGCTGGGGTCGTTCCGGCTGCTGACTGCGCTGCTGTACCCGGTTCCGCTGATCTTCTATCAGGCGGTGTTCGCGCATTCGTTGTTTCGGCAACTTTGCGGGCGGAAGGTGGTCTGGAAGGATCGCGAGATAGACACCGACGCCACGGGAAAAAGGGGATAGGGCATGCTGGTCAGACTCTCCCCGGCATGGCTGGTCGTTGCGAACGTGATCGCCTGGTTGGTGATCCACCTTGGCGTGGCGTGGATCGGCGTGCTACTGCCCGGGCGGTGGTTCCGGCCCGGGAGCTGGCTTTACGGCGAGTGGGCGTGCGAATGTGGTGGGCGCCTATGGGAGCGCATGTTTCGGGTGCGACGCTGGAAGGGAATGTTGCCCGACGGCGCGGTGATCTTCAGAGGTGGATTTCCGAAGGCGCGCCTCTCCGGATCGGACCCGGCGTATCTTGAGCGTTTTGTTCGCGAGACTTGCCGCGGCGAAGCGGTGCACTGGGTGGTGTTTGCCTGCGCGCTGCTCTTCTTTCTTTGGAACCCGTGGTGGATTGGGCTGATCATGGTTGCGTATGCGGCGGCGGTCAACGTGCCGTGTATCATCGCCCAGCGCTACAATCGCATCCGGTTGGTCCGCCTGTCCACGCTCTGTGGCCGCAGGCACCTGCGCTGACGCGCCACACCGTTCCTCATGGTACTGCCGGCACAATCCCCCAGGGAGGCGACCCCGGTGCGGCGAGAGGTAAACCGCCGGAGCTGTTCGGGACCTCACCAGATCGTGCGGAAGGGCGACGCGCTATCAGATGGACGTTTGGCGTGAAAGGATTCACCACCGCAGGGACGCGTCGCGGCTGTACGAAGCAAGGGTAGGGGGCGAACCGCCGCCGAGGGCCGACCGGCAAGGCTGGTTGCACGAAAAGAATCCGGACCCTCTCATGGCGGGACGTGCTGCGTTGTGCATGGGTGGGGGCAATCTGCCCGCAGGCCATTCTCCTCTCAGCTGCTGTCACGCCCATCCAGAGCCGCGCGTACAACCTGGGCCAGTTGCCTGGTCGAAAAGGGTTTCTGCAGGAAGTGTGTGCCCTGATCGAGCACGCCGCGACTGGCAACGATGTCGGCTGTGTATCCAGACATGTACAGGCACGGGATGTCCGGGCAGCAGAGGGCGATCCTCTCCGCAAGCTCTCGACCGGTCATCTCCGGCATGATTATGTCGGTGATTAGGAGATGAATCACGCTCGGGTGCGTTTCCGCGATACGCAGGGCCTCGACCGGGGAAGGGGCGGTCAGAACTTCGTACCCGAGCTGGCCAAGCATGCGCTTGGCAATATCGAGAATTGCCGGTTCATCCTCGACGACCAGAACCGTCTCGCTCCCCCGCAAGGACACCACGTTCTCCTGACCTTCGTCCTGCGGCTCGCCGTCGCCCGCGTGGCGCGGCAGATAGATGTGGAAGGCGGCACCCTGTCCGGGTTCGCTGTCCACGTCGATGAAGCCGTTGTTCTGCGTGACGATGCCGTAGACCGTCGCCAACCCCAAGCCGGTGCCTTGACCCACCGCCTTGCTTGTATAGAACGGGTCAAAGAGCTTGTCCATGACCGAGGCGTCTATGCCGCACCCGGAGTCGCTTACACGCAGACACACGTAGTTCCCCGGTACCGCGTCTGCGACCCTGCGGGCGAACGCGGCATCCACGACGACGTTCGCCGTCTCGATTACCACCGTACCGGTGCTCTCGATTGCGTCGCGCGCATTGACGCAGAGGTTGGCCAGAATCTGAGTCACCTGAGACGGGTCCATGCTGATTGTCCAGAGGTTCGGGCCAGGACGCCAGCCCAGCTCGATGTCCTCGCCCATGAGGCGCTGTAGCATTCGCAACAGACCCTCTACCGCGCCGTTGAGATCAATGGGCCTCGGCGAGATGGTTTGCTTTCTTGCAAAGGCGAGCAGTTGGCGGGTCAGGTCGGCGCTTCGCTCCGCCGCGTTGAGGATTTCCATCAACTCGTCGTAAGCAGGGCTGTCCGGATTGAGCTGCGACAGAGCCAGCTCGACATTTCCCAAGATGACGCTCAGCATGTTGTTGAAGTCATGCGCTATACCGCCCGCGAGACGCCCCACGGACTCCATCTTCTGGGCCTGCAGGAACCGCGTCTGGAGGTCTTTGAATTCCGTGACATCCAGCGCCGTAGCGGCAACGCGTTGGGGGACTCCCGCAGCGTCGCGCACCAGCATGCCGGTCATGAGCGCCGTGAAGGTGGACCCATCGCGACGGCGGTGTTCTACCTCGGTCGGAGGAAAATATCCGTTGTTCTTGAGCTCCGACAACAGCCGTCCTACCTGTATCATTTGTTCCGGCGAGTGCAGACAGGCGATGGTCTCGCCGACCAGGTCCTCGGGAAGGCAGCCGTGCATCGCGGCGAAGTTCTTGTTCGCGTAGGTGAACACGCCATGGATGTCCGCTACGACGGCGCCGAAGTTCGCCCCGTCGAAGATGGTCTTGAATAACCTCAGTTCGTCTTCGGCGCGCTTCTGCTCATTGATGACCTCGGTGTAGACGACGAACCCTCCGATCGATCCGTCTGCTTCGTACCATGGACGGCATTCCCAGCGGGTCCAGTCGACGGAGCCGTCCGGGTGCTCGTAGGAGTCCTCCTCGGCGCTGCTCACAATGCCGTGGAGGGCACGCTGGTGAACCTCCCTCCATTTTTGGGGCAGATCGGGAAAGACCTCGTAGTGGTGTCTTCCGATAATGTTCTGTCCGGTAAGTCCGTGGTCATCCAAGTAGCGCTGGCTGACGTAGATATATCGCAACTCCCGGTCGTGTACAGCCACGGCGCTCCGGTTGTGTTCGACGATGTACCGGAGCAGTTCGCGCGAGTGGGACAGCGCCTCCTCGGCGTTCCGGCGACTCTGCATCAGCGCAACTTTCATCAGCGCAAGACTGACCTGGCTGGCTGCGGAGTCCAGGAACGCCCGTTCGTCGTCCTGCCATGCGCGGCGGTTCAGAATCTGGTTGATGGTGAATACGTGGAACCCGTCATCATCGAAAGCGAAGGGATGCCAGAGCAGGCTCTGAATGTGAAGCTGCTTGTGCAGCAGGTCCACCGCCCCGTCCTGGAGGAGATGTTCACTGGGCGCATCGACGTGGCTCTCGAGGGGTTGCCGGCTCTCCCGTATTGCCGTGAACGCGCGCCGGAAAGGTTCCAGCGAGCCGTACTGCCCTTTCGTGGGGGTGATAAGCGGGTGCTCATGCCCCAGCCACTCGGAGAGCGCCGTGATGCGTTCGTCAGGGAAAGACACTTTGTAGATGAGAAGCCGGTCCGCCTGAAGCGCTTCGCCAATGGCGCGATTAGCCGTTTCGAGAATGGCCTCCGGGCGGTCGTTCTCAATGATGGCCGCGGATATCCTGTTCATTGCCCTGGAAAAGACGAGCTGGCGGTCGCGACGTTCGCTCTCGGCCTTGAGGTCCGTGACGTCCGTCGCGATGCCGCACAGGGCTATGGCGGCACCGCTCTCGTCATGGACGACCTGCGTCCGGCAGTGCATGACCCGCCTGTCGCCTTTGCCGTTGAAATTCACAACGTCGCCTCGCCATTCGCCGTGTTCGAGCGTCTGCGCCAATATCTCCCGTTGAGACGGTCCGTGCCCGGGGTCCTCGCCGTAAGTTTCTATCGTGGCCCCGACCAGATTCTCCTTGCTAGCCCCCATCAACTTGGTTTCGGCCTCGTTGACGTAGCGAATGACCCCGTCCAGGTCCGTGATGGTCACGTAATCACTTATCTGGTCAAGAACCAGGGACTTGAGGAAAAGGTCCTCTTCCACCTGTCTCCGCTCGGTAATGTCCCGCACGTACTCAACGACGCCCGTCGCGGTCCCCTTTGCGTCGCGCAGGGGAAACGCCGTGATCTCCAGCCAGACCCGCGCGCCATCACGCCGCTGGCGCGCAATAACCGTCGTCACCGGACTACCAATTGCCAAGACCTCACGTGCGGCGCACCGTTCGCACTCTGCATCCCGATGGTGGAAAGCCTCGTAGCATTTTCTGTCGACCAGCGGCGCGCCGTTACCGAATATCTGTTCCAGACGCTGGTTGGTCATGGTCAGATTGAAATCCATGTCCAGCACGCAGATACCGTCCTGAATACCCTCGAATACGTCGACCAGAAAACGCTCGTTGTCACGCAACGCCTTCGTGGCTTGCCGCTGCGCGATGGCGATGGCCATGTTTCCGACCAGGCGCTCGAGGAGGATCAGCATGCTCTTTGTGAACCGATCCCTGCGGCGGTCGTTGAGCTGTAGCAATCCCAGACAGGTCTCGCCAACGCGCAAGGGAATGAGCGCAACAGATTCGAAACCCTCTCCGTGGCATCGGTTGCGTGTGCGGGCCTGCCGATCCTCCTCGCTCGTCTGGGCGAGCAGGTCCGAGGTGCTGTTTGTCCAAAAACTGCCGTACTCGGTGAAGAAGGGCAGGGCGGGATCAAAGCGTCCTCGGATCACGTTGCCGCACATGCAGTCCAACGCGGGGTTGCCCGTGGCGTCCAGGATCAGGGCACCCTGTTGCGTGCGCTGGCACAACGCACTTTCCGCGCAGACAAACTCCGGCGAAAACCCCTGCGCCTCATAGTAGGGATAATCATCGCCTTGCTTGAGGCGAATTCCTACGGCCTCGATCTGGAGCCAATGTCGCAGCTCTTCCGTGACGTTGTGCATGAAGGCGGGAAGGTCGTCGTCCTGGTTGGCAAATTCCAGAATACGCTGCTCGATTTGCCATTTCGTCACATCGCGGCAAAAGCAGACAAAGCGGCCCCCATCGACGTGCTCGTGTGTGGTGGTTATCTCAACAGGAACTGTCCCGCCGTGCTTTCGGCGGTGGCGGGTTTCGAAGGTATCGGATTTGTTGAGAAGGACCTTTCGACTGTGCGCTGCGACTTGGGCGGACGACTCATTGGCTTCGATGTCCTGGATGCGCATTTCGAGCAGTTCATCTCT
The DNA here is from genome assembly GCA_052033955.1 of Candidatus Hydrogenedentota bacterium. Lineage (GTDB taxonomy): Bacteria > Hydrogenedentota > Hydrogenedentia > Hydrogenedentales > SLHB01 > JBPOJD01. Next base: position 11,311 of record JBPOJD010000050.1, on the reverse strand, counting down.
GGAATAGCCCGTCATTCGGCAGTATGCGTCGTTGACATCGAGAAAGCGCAGTTCCGCATCCGCGATGAAGAAACCATCCTGCGTCGTTTGGACAACCGCCTGCAGAACGTGTTCGTGATCCGCCAGCGCCAGTTCGGTCTGCTTGCGACGCGTGATATCCTGAACGACGCCGACGGAGCGCAGCGGCCGGTGTGCGGCGTCGTATTCGGTGCGACAGATCTCGCGGACCCATTTGGTGCGGCCATCCGGCATCGCTAGACGGTGTTCAATGTCGTAGGGCTCCTTGGTGACGAGGGAACGCCGGTAGGCGTCATCGACCCGTGTCCGGTCGTCGGGATGGACAAAGTTGAGAAACGCCTCGTAGTTGGGTTCGAACGACGCAGGGTCAAGTTCGAAGAGATCAAATATGCCGTCGGACCACGTCAGTCTCCCGGCAGTCAGGTCGAACTCCCAGCGGCTGAGGGAAGCAAGCTCTTGGGATTCACGCAGGTTTGCCTCGCTGTCGCGAAGCTCGCGCGTGCGGGCTTCGAGGAGATCCTGGGTGCGCAGGAGGGCGCGCTCCGGGCGCGCCCGTTCACAGACCTCGACGAGGTATTCCGGCTCGTAGGGCATGCGCACACAGGCTGCGGCACCACGCTTCAACCAGTGCAGCTCCAGCTTGGGATCGGGGTCCGAGGTCGCGATGACGCAGGCGCAATCCGGCTGGGCGTTCTGAAGGTCGAGAAACAGTGCATTCGCGTTGTCTACCGGGAGGCCGGGGCCGATCACCGCTGCGACGAAGGCGAATCGGGCGATGGCGCGATGGGCGTCCTCGGTCGAGCAGGCGGTCTCGATTTGCCAGCCGGACGCCTCAAAGGCGTGTATGACTGCCTGCGGCTCACTTGGGGCATGCGCGACAAGCAACACGAGAGGTGCCTGACGCAGCACATCGCCCGCCAATACCGACCGAACGGTGTCGATGAAGTGGGTTTCGTCCATGGGCGACGGCAAGAGAGCCTCCACACCCAAGCTCGCGGCGATGCGCTTTGACTCCTCGTCCTTGGAGGTGGCCGAGGTGACCACAATGGGCACGCTATTGAACCCGGAATGTTCCCGGGAGCGCAGCAGGCGGCAGAATCGCCAGCCGTCGCTTTCCAACATGCGAAGGCTCGTGACGATCAGACGGGGAGGAAACGCCGGGTCCAATTCCGACAGGGCGACTTCTACGTCGGCGAAGGCGCACGGCTCAAGGCCGACCTTGCGCAGCAGACCGGCAAGGAGCCGGAGCTGGACCGGATCGTCATCAACAACCACGGCCCGTTCCGGCTCATCAGCGCCTTTTTTGCCACGCACCACGCCCTGTCCCCCGTATGACTCACTGGCCGACATTCAAGCCCATGTTTCAGTCGGGCACGGACCCCTCGGTTTTCCCGCAAACAAGGAAATATTCGCCTGCCTTTATGGTATAGCCACGCTTCTTTGTTGATTAAAGCACATATTTCGTAATTTTGCAACTGAAGGATTTGTCGGCCACAACTTCCGTGCTATCCGGTCCTGAATCGCATTATGGAGAGGTCTGAGTTGCCAAAATTAGGGACAGTAACTAATTTTATCGCGCAGACTGCCGGTTCGCGCGGAGCGGGCAGGTTTAAAATTAGTTACTGTCCCTATTTTTGGCCGAGGCGGAAATTCCTGTGGAGGTCGGTTTGCGGGGAGACGGTACCGTGCAAGCACGTCCGGGGGGGGATGGAACTTCCGGGGCGGATCGGGTATGGTAGAGACAGGTTGGGGAGTAGTTTATCAGGGAACGGGACGCCAGTGGATTCATTCGAACAGGCAGAGCTTGCGACGGAGCGGACGCCACGGCTGCGGGTGCTGGGCCATGACGAGGTTCCCCTGCGTCAACGGGCGGACGAGGACCTCATGCTCGAGCATGCGCAGGGGTCGGAGGCCGCCTTTGCGGAGCTGGTGCGACGTCATCAGCGGAGCGTGCTCAATTATGTGTTCCGGATGGTCAACAACCGGCACGTGGCGGAGGAAATCACCCAGGAGGTGTTCCTCGCGCTGGTACGCAACGCCCAGCGTTATGAGCCGACAGCAAAGTTCACGACGTACCTGTACGCCATCGCGTCCAACCTGATTTCGAAGGAGTGGCTGCGGCGCAAACGCCGGCCCCGGCTGTTCAGTCTGGGCAATTGGGGGCGGCAGCAGGCCGACGAGGCGGCGCTCAATCCCCTCGAGCAGGTCAGCGATGACCGCGCGTGCGTGCTGAGCCGCTTTCAACGTGCGGAAATATCCGAAGCGGTCAACGAGGCCCTCAATGAATTGCCGGCGCACCAGCGTGAGGCCTTTGTGCTGCATCGCTGTCAGCAGTTGGGGTACGACGAGATCGCTTCCATTACCGGAAGTCCCGCGGGCACCATCAAGTCGCGGGTCGTGCGGGCGGAGAGGGCGCTGCGGCCCTTGCTCGACGCCTTCCGGGATTACCTCTGAGGGCTGCGGAGGACTGAGATCATGATTGGGCATGTGTCCAGACACGAGCTTATGGCGTATGCCGAGGGGCTTGTGGACCATCGCGCCGCGTTCGCGCGGTCCGTGGCACAGCATATCCATGCCTGCGCGCAGTGTGCCGCGGAAGTGGTAGCGATTCGCCGGTCCCTCGAGGCCGTGGCGGCCGTGCCTGAACTGGAACCGTCCCCGGCGTCCGCCGAGGAGATTCTCCTGGCGGCCCGCCGCATCCGGCAGTCGGGCGACGCGGGAACGCCGACGCGCCGCGGCCGGTGGCTTTCCGGCGCGCTGAAGGGCATCGGCTACGCGGCCGCGCTGGCGGTGATCGCGGGCACGGCCTTCCATGCGGCGCTTGCCGACCCCGATACGGCGGCGCCCGCGGACTCGCTGATCCCGGCCGCCCTCGCGGCGACGCCCAAGGCGACGGACGACGCGACACTCCAGACGGCGACGGCGCAGGTGCAGACCCTGGTCACGGCGTTGACGGCCCGCCCGGAAACGGCCGGGCGCAGCGAGCCGGATCAGGCCCGCCTTCGCGCGGTAATGCGGCTGGACGCGGACATTCGCGAGGCCATGACGGCCCTGGAAAAGAATCCTGCCTGTGAACGCGCCCAGCAACTTGTGGACGCCAATCGCCGGCGCCAAGCAGAAACCTTGCGCCGCCTCTTCGTAGAGCGCAACCTGTAGCCGCATGGACGCGCCAGGCAATCTGTTGGCCACCAGGGCGCGGCAGGCCGCCACCGCCTTCGCCGTGGCGTGGTTCGCGCTTCACCCCGTACCTGCCGCCGCCGATCCCGGCATCATTGATCGCGTCGGGTCGGTGTTCGAGGGCATCGCGCGCAGTCTCAACCTCGTCGGACAGAAAAGCGAGGACTTGCTTGCGCCCCGGATCGACGTGCCGGCGACGGCCGTCCAGGGAGGCTTTACAGGGCTCGTCCAGGAAACCCGTGAGGTGCGCGAGAGCTATCCGGTCCAGCGCACGGCAGCGATCAGCATTCGCAACCATTTCGGCAAGACGCACGTGGACACGTGGGACAGCCAGGTGGTGCGCGTGCTCGCGCAGATCACGGTGGGCGCCCAGAATGCGCAGACGGCCGCGGAGGTCGCGGAGCGCACGCAGATCCAGGTCCGCCACACCGAGGAACGGGTCGCCATCGAGACGATCCTGCCGGACACGACGTCGCTGGGCCGGGTGCCCATCACCGTCACCTACTTCATCACCGTGCCGCGCCAGGCGAGCGTCACCACGGACAGCGCGTTCGGCGATCTCGCCGTCAACGGGGTGGGCGGAGCGCTCACGGTGGAATCGCGGTTTGGCGCGGTGACCCTTGACGATCTGTCGGGGTCCGTGCGGGTTCGGGCCAAGGGCCAGTTCGGCGTGGCCGTATCGGGCCTCAAACAAGGCGGGACCTTCGAACTCAGCGACACCACGGCCGTCTTCCGGAACGTGGACGGCACGCTACAGGTACGCAGCCACCTCGGGTCCGTCGAGGTGCACGCGCCCGGTCCGCAGGCACATATCGACGCAGCCACCGACAGCGGGGACATCCGGGTGTTCCTGAATGAGGGTCCCGTGCCGGACATCACGGCCACCGCGGTGTTCGGAGCGATCGACAGCGATGTGCAGCTCGTCCGGACGACCTTCGGCGAGGCGATCTACGCACGTGGTCCCCACAGCGAAACCGCGCAGCACCTCAGCTTGCACACCTCGTTCGGCACCATCGGCATCCGCCAGGCTGGCACGCCGCTCGCCCAGACGCCGTCGCTGACCAAAGAAGGCGAACTCATCAAGCAGGGGCCGCAGGAGGAGGTTGCGGCGGTCGCCAGCGGCGTCCCGATCGCGATCTATGCGGCAACCGGCGATGTCACCATCGAAGGGGTGGACGAGGACGTGGTGCGCGTCTCGGCCACGCGCCTCGGGCGCGTGCTCCATCCCGACCAGGCCCGCGAGGTGTTCAAGAACCTCCAGGTAACCATGCGTCAGGAGAGCGGCGCGATCCGCATCGACACCGCGGTCACCGGCGACATGGCGGCGCTCGGGTGCACCACCTACCGGATTGATCTTGTGGTACGTTGCCCGCGCACGTCGCTGGTCTCCGTCTCGGCGGAAGACGGCCGCGTGATGCTTTCCGGGTTGGGGGTCGGCGCGACCGTGGCCCAGCAGCAGGGAGCGCTCGACGCCGAGCACGTCAAGGGACCGCTCCACCTGCGCAACGCCCGGGGCGACATCCGCGTGCGGGACTGCGAGGGTCCCGTCGACGCCGAAGGCGCGTACGGCACGGTGACCTTGAGCACCATCCATGGGGCGATTACCGCCGTCAACCGTGAGGGACGGCTTGTCGTCGACGGGCCGGGCGGTCCCGTCACCGCGCTGAGCCGTGGCGGCGACGTCCGCGTGCTGGCCCTCGACAAAGTCGCCGGACCCTATGACGTCCAGACCGACGGCGGCGACATCAGCATCGTGCTGCCCGCCTCGGCGGACGCCACTCTCGTCTTAAAAGCCGAAAACGGAAGCGTTTACAGTGCAATCCCGCTCACCGGCACCACCCAGCGGAGCCTGCAGCAGTTCATGGGCCAGCTCAACGGCGGCACCCATCAGGTCGTGCTGACGACCCGGGGCGGGGACATCACGATCAACTGACCTCCCTCAAGGGGGCTGGGGGCCGTCTCGAAACCGTCTTCCGGTCATGCCCGCGCCGGCTATTCCTTCGGGTGGTGCTTGAGCGCGGCCGAGTTGATGCAGTAGCGCTGGCCAGTCGGCTGCGGGCCGTCATTGAACACATGTCCCAGGTGACCGCCACATCGGCTGCACAACACCTCGGTTCGAATCATGCCGAAACCCACATCCACCTCCTCGGCAATTCTCGCCCTGTCCAATGGCGCGTAGAAGCTCGGCCACCCCGAGCAACTGTCGTATTTGGTCTCGGAACTGAACAAGGGCTGGCCGCAGCCCGCGCACACGTACATCCCGGGCTCCTTGGTGTCATGATAGGTGCCCGTGAAGGCGGGTTCCGTGCCCTTTTCGCGCAGAATGCGGTACTGCTCCGGCGTCAGCTCCTTGCGCCACTGCGCCTCGCTCTTGATGACCTTGTCGCCGTCTGCCATCACCGTCTCACTCCCCTCGGCCGCTGGAACGTGGGTTTCCGGGCACGCCGGCAGGGCAAGAAGTACCGCCGCTAGCGCGAATATGTTGGTGATCTTCACGTCCGCACACCTCTACTGTGTCACACTGCCTGTAACACCCCCGGGCACGCATCCATTCGCGCGCCGCGCCGGAGTCGCCCCTTGCCAGCTTGCGGCGCGCCGCGCGGGGCGGTAGACTGCCATCCAGTCACCGTAAGGAGGGCCTTGGGCGGATGCAGTGTCCCGCGTGCAGCAAGTCGCTTCTGATCACCATCGAGTACGAGGAAGTCGAACTCGACTTCTGCGAGCAATGCCGGGGGGTCTGGCTGGACACGGGCGAACTCGAACTCCTGTCGGGTCCGGGGGCCATCGCGCTTATGCTGACCGGCGCAGCGGCGACGGCGCCGGCACGCCGCCGGTGTCCGCACTGCGCGAAGAAGATGGACGTTCGCGCGACCGTGGGCGCGACGTCTGTTGTGGTGGACGTGTGTCCCCGGGGATGCGGCATGTGGCTTGATCAGGGCGAGCTGGAGCAGGTGCTGACGCTCGGGGGCGCGTGGGACGCCAACGGGAAGCTGGCGGCGTGGTTGCGCGAGGTCTTCGGCGGCGCGACGCGTGAATAAGCGGCCCGCCGTGGGTGTAGGATGGATAACCAGGAAGGAGCCTTGGACATGACGCCTCTTCTCGTGCTTGCGGTGCCGCTGGGCATCATCGTCGTCGTGGTGCTGTTTGTCGTGGGCATCTACAACAGCTTGGTGGTGTTGCGCAACCAGGTCCGCAATGCCTGGTCGCAGATTGACGTGCAGCTCAAGCGGCGGCACGATCTCATCCCCAATCTGGTCGAGACCGCCAAGGGCTACATGAAGCACGAGCGCGACACCCTCGAGAACATCACCAAGGCGCGCAACCTGGCGACGCAGGCGTCGGGGGTCGGGGAGCAGGCCAAGGCCGAAGGACACCTGAATCAGGCCCTGAGCAATTTCTTCGTCGTGGTCGAGAACTATCCGGACCTCAAGGCCAACCAGAACTTCCTGGCCCTGCAGGAGGAACTGACCAGCACGGAGAACAAGATCGGCTTCGCGCGCCAGCTCTACAACGACCAGGCGATGCACTTCAACAACAAGGTCGAGATGTTCCCGAGCAACATCGTGGCGGGCCTGTTCAAGTTCACCAAACAGCCCTTCTTCGAGATCGAGGACGCCGCCGAACGCGCCGTGCCGAAGGTCCAGTTCTGATGACGGCTCCATGCTGATCCATGTGGGAGCAGATTCGATCCAATAAGCGGAAATCCGCCGTCCTGGTCGTCGCCATGGGCGTGATTCTTCTTGCCCTGGGCGCATCCATCGGGATGGCGGTCTATCCGGCGGCACAGGGCGCCGGTACGGGCGCCGCGGTCGCGCTGGGCCTGTGGGCCGTGTTGCTGATCACGGCCTGGACCGCGGGCGACCGCATCCTGCTGGCCACGGCCCACGCGCGGGAGATCGCCAAATCCGACCACCCCCGGCTGTTCAACATCGTCGAGGAGATGACCATCGCGGGCGGCGTGCCGAAGATGCCGCGCGTCTTCATTCTCGACGACATCGCCCCGAACGCCTTCGCCACGGGCCGCAGCCCGGAGCACGCCGCGATCGCGGTGACCACCGGCCTGCTCGCGGAGCTGAACCGTGACGAGTTGCAGGGGGTCGTCGCGCACGAGATGGCGCACATCATCAACCGCGACGTCGCGTTCATGACCCTCATGGGCGTGGCGCTGGGGTCCATCGTGCTGCTCAGCGACACCTTTGTGCGCGGCCTGTACTACAGCGGCCGCCACAGCCGGGGCAGCCGGCGCGGCGGCGGCCAGAACCCCTTTGCGATCGTCGCGCTGGTCATGGCCATCCTGAGCCCCATTCTCGCGCAGATCCTCTACTATGCGGCCTCGCGCCGGCGCGAGTACCTCGCCGATGCCCAGGCGGTCGTGCTCACCCGCTACCCCGAAGGCCTCGCGTCCGCGCTCGAGATCATCTACCGCAACGTCACCCCCATGGTCAGCGCCAACAAAGTCATTGCGCCCATGTTCATCCACTTTCCCGGCCAGCAATCCGGGTTTCTGGGGATCGGCAGCACGCACCCGCCCATGGCCGAGCGCATCCAGATACTGCGCGGCATCGGCGGGGCCGTCTCCTACCGGGCATACGAGCAGGCCTACCACGGCGCCACCGGCAGAAAGCGGCCGATGCTCCCGAAATCGGCGCGCATGAATGGTCAGGCCCAGGCCGTCCGGGAAGGCCACCCCGAGGCGGCCGCCGAGAACGCCAAACGCGCGCGCAAACGGCATGCGGACGATCTCATGCGCAAGGTGAACGGTTTTCTGCTGCTCGCCTGCGTGTGCGGAACCCGCGTCAAGCTGCCCCCGGAGTACGACCGGCCCCACGTGGCGTGTCCGCGCTGCAAACGGCAGCTTACCGTGCCCGCAGGCGAGGCCGCGGCCGTGCTGACCGCCGCCGAGGTGGCCCGCCGCTATGCCCGCGTCGAGGCCGTCGAAGACGCCGCGATGGCGGACGCGCCCGTCGAACCCGCCGAGGTCGACTACACCGAGGGAACCTGGGGATCCTTCACCTGCACCTGCGGCAACGTGATCACCCTCGCCCCCACCTTCGCCGCCACCCGGGTCCGCTGTTCAGCTTGCGAACGCCGGTACCCCGTCCGGCGGCACGCGCCGGAGTCGTAGGGCACGACGCGCTGCGGGGCGTCGGCGAAACCACGTTCCAGCGCGTGATCCCCTTGGCGTAAGGTTTGCCGTGCTGCTCGTTGACCAAGGCGCTGAAATGGTCGCGCGGGATGTGTTGGAGCAGTTGACTGAACAGACGGGCCGTACGTACCATGACATGCCCCTCCGGGGGTTGCGTGGGGGAGCCAAGCGATACAGGACCGGATTCCTTTATACCAGCGGAGAACCTCAGCAGTCCCTGAGTCGCGACCCGAGGTTCGGAGCAAGAGTGGAACTGATTACGTCTTGGAGAGCCATCGAAATGGCTTCTCCGGAAGTGGGCCACTTACGCAAGCAGACCGAGATGGACGTGTAGCCACCCCGAGCAAAGGAGACGGTATGAGCCATACCCTGTTCAAAGAAGTCAACTATACCCTCGGCTCTTTGATGAACTACATCGAGTTAGGCGAGATCGGGTTGCCGGACATTCAGCGTCCGTTCGTGTGGCCAAACGCTAAGATCCGTGATCTCTTCGACTCGATGTACCGGGGTTACCCTGTGGGCTACTTGCTGCTGTGGCAAAATGGACTCGACAACGGCCAGAAAACCATCGGTACCGACAGCAAGCAGAAAACTCCGAAGCTTCTGATTGTGGACGGCCAACAGCGTCTGACTTCCTTATACGCTGTGACCAGGGGCATTCCCGTGATTCGCGAGAACTACGACTCGGAACGCGTCGATATAGCCTTCAATCCACTGTTGGGCAAGTTCGAGGTCGCCGACGCGGCCATTCGAAAGGACCGCAGCTTCATACCCAATATCTCGAAAGTCTGGAGCAAAGACACGGACCTGTTCAGCATCGTCGAGGAGTACCTCAGAGGGCTGAAGTTGTCGCGTGACGTAGCCGACGAAGAAGACAAGCAAATTAAAAAGGCAATCACCCGTCTACACGGCCTGCTGAGTTTTCCGTTTACCGCGCTGGAACTGGCCTCGGCAGTAGACGAGGAGCAGGTTGCGGAAGTATTCGTCCGTATCAACAGCAAGGCCACGCCGCTGAATCAGGCTGATTTCATCCTGACCTTGATGTCGGTGTTCTGGGACGAAGGACGTTCCCAATTGGAGGATTTTTGCCGAAGTGCGCGCAGCATCCCAAAAGGAGAGTCATCGCCTTTCAATCATTTCTTTGAGCCGGATCCTGACCACCTCCTGCGGATAAGTGTGGGGCTGGGTTTCCGCCGTGCTCGCCTCAAACACGTCTATTCGATCCTCCGAGGCAAGGACCTGGATACCGGCGAGTTCAGTGAAGAGCGTCGCAAACAACAGTTCGGAGTGTTGAAGCAGGCTCACGACCGAACCCTGAACCTTGTGTACTGGCATGATTTCCTGAAGGCGGTACGCCAATCTGGACACTGCAGTAAACAGACAATAAGCTCTCAGTCGGCCATTGTGTTCGCTTACACGCTTTATCTTCTTGGACGCACCGAGCACATGGTAGATGAATTCGAGCTACGTCGCGTGATCGCCCGCTGGATCTTCATGTCTCTCCTTTCCGCCAGGTATTCCAGTTCCCCGGAATCTAAGATGGAGTATGATTTGGCACGCCTTCGGCCCGTAGAGACGGCGGAGCAGTTTGTGGATGTGCTTGATAGGCTTTGTGACGAGATTCTTACGCAGGATTACTGGGAGATTACGTTACCCGGCGAACTAGCGGTTGCGTCCGCACGAAACCCGGCATTTCTCTCCTACTGCGCGTCGCTGGTACTGCTTGATGCCCGGGTTCTGTATTCGAAGCAGCGGGTGAAGGATCTTCTCGACCCGTCGCTCGTAAGCAGCAAGTCCGCCATTGAGCGCCACCACCTGTTTCCGAAGGCATATCTAGCCAAACAGGGCATATCAAGTGTTGGCGACACAAACCAAGTGGCCAACTACGCGCTTATCGAATGGGGCGACAACGTTGGCATATCCGACAAGCCGCCGGCGGACTACCGCTGTGCGCTTGAAGAACGCTTTCCGTCGCCAGAACTCAAGCGGATGTATTACTGGCACGCGCTTCCCAAAAACTGGCATGAAATGGCGTACCCGGAGTTCCTCTCGAAACGGAGGGAGCTGATCGCTAAGGTCATCGCGGATGGCTATGCGGTTCTGGCCCCCAAATCCAAGTCTCTGTCGATGGGTCCGTCTATGGAAATCGCGGAATTGGTACAGCTGGGTGAGTCATCCGAAGTGGAATTCAAGGGCACACTGCGAACAAATCTCCACACAAACAGCCCGGATGACCGGATCACGCGTAGCGTTTTCCGGACCATCGCAGGCTTCCTCAATCAGAATGGCGGGACTATTGTCGTTGGAGTCCTGGACGAAGGCGAACCAATTGGATACCAAGCGGATGGATTCTCAACAGAAGAGGAGGCTGTCAACTGTCTGATAGATCTGTTTACGGAACAGATTGGTGTCGAACATCTGAAGCAGATACATCCCCGGTTTGAGGACTATGACGGCTGCCGCGTGCTCGTCGTCGAGTGTCGGCCGGGACAAACGCCGGCTTATCTCAAACACAACGGTGGGGAAGCACTGTATGTGCGCGACGGGGCAACGACTATCGAACTGCCATGTGAGCAAGCGCAGGAGTTCATTGAAAAGCGTTTCGCTCCGAAAAAACCCCTTGTCTTGTCCAACGTGACGAAAAGGCGAACGTCAAAGGAAGGGAAGCCGGAGCGATATGAGATCCGAAAGCGTTTCTGGACTGAATTGCTTGAAAGAGAAAAAGCGTTAACAGACCTGCACTCGTCCATTTCGCCCAGTGAGTATAATTGGGTAGGTGTTTGCATAAACAAGCTGTGGTTTAATTATTCCATACGCGAACACGATGGTCGGGCGGAGTTGTACTGCGGCGGCCCCGATTTTCTTGGACACAGAATTAGGCTAATCTGTGTAGCCAAGGAGGACGGGCATGAGCAAGGAACAGGGCAAGAAGCAGGGGCCTTTGGGGCCGAAGGAACGGTGGAGTGCGCG
>JBPOJD010000026.1:0-16890 GCA_052033955.1 Candidatus Hydrogenedentota bacterium | reverse complement strand
ACACCCCTCCCCGCGGGGAGGAGTGTGCCAGGAGAGCCCTCATGAAAAGGTCAAAACATCCCTCGGGTAAGATCGCAAATGGCGCGACGAAAGCCCCTCGGGTAAGATCCACAAATGGCTTGACAGGTGGAGGGCGGTCCGGCGCGGGGATGAACGCATCATTCCTGCTGGGCAGTGGCCTGCGGCATGTAACGGCGTACCTGCGCCACCAGTTCCGCCGGCATGAAGGGCTTGACGAGAAGCATCACGGCGCCCGCTTTCATGCTGTTCGCCCGGGCGTGCGGTGTATGCGCCGACGACAGGCACAGAATTGGGATGTCCTGCGTCTGCGGATTGGCTTTCAGTTGCTCGGCCACTTCGTAGCCGCTCATCATGGGCATCATGATGTCGAGCAGGATGAGATCGGGCTTCTCGGTCTCGGCAAGGTCCAGCGCGCCGATGCCGTCATAGGCCGCGATGACCTCATAGTGCTCGGCGGTCAGCACGGCCGAAACGAACGCCACCACATCGGGCTCGTCGTCCACGATGAGTATCTTTCCTGCTTCCATCAGCGTTTCACGCCTTTCCGTTCAGCGGGCACGCCGCCGATCGCCGACCCGCAGGTCGATAGTGTGCATCCGAGTCTGCTGTTGACCGCCGCGCGGCAGTTCCTGTCGCGGCGCCTCGGCGGGCTTGGCTGTCTCGTGGACGATTGCCTCGCGTACGATCTGGATGCCGTGATCCGTGAATTGATTCCCTTCGTCGCGGATGCGCACGACCACGGCATGAACCGGATCGGCAAAGGGTTGCGTGAACTGCTCGTCCCGCATGAGCTGGACCCGGACCGGGGTCCCCGGCGGCAAGGTCTCGACCATTCGCACCCGCATCCCGTAGGGGCTGATGTCCAGCGCGACCCCCTGCAACGTGACATCCTTCGCGTCGCTGGGCCAGATCAGACACGGCCTGCAGATCTGGGTTCGGGCGGCGCGCCGTCTGCCCCGGCGCAGCGAACGCGCGTCCGCACTGAAAAACATGTCATCAGGCATGGTCTGGTCCCTGTAGCTCCCAGCCGTTGCATGGCTCCTGCTAGCGCAATTGTATCACTTTGTGTAAAGTCTAGGCTAATGTCGCGTCCGACCGGCTCCCCGGGAGCCCGAGGGCGCCTGTCCATGCTCTGGAAAGGCACTCATGTCAACACCATATGGCAGTATGTTTCGCGGCTCCCGCGCGCTCTGGCGGCTGACGCTGCTGCTTCTGATTACCGGATTGTCGACACGCATCGGTGCCGACGATTCCGTCTTGTCTGTGCCGTGGCCCGATCCCCCGGGACAGAATCCGGCCGTGGCGCCTTGGGCACGTCCCCTGCACGGCGGCGCAGTCGGCGTGCTCGCGGTGGTGCCCGCCTTCACGCAGACCGACTTGGCAGGTCTCGCTGCGCGCCTGGATCTGGATCTCGATGTCGTGCCGGTGTGGGGACGAGACGCGTGGACACGCGAGGACGGGGCCGAGGCGCTGCCCGACGACGTGCGCCAGGCGCTGGACGGCGACCATGACGTGCTGCTCTTCGCAAACGTTGTACTTGATACCTTGGACGCCGACGCGGTGGCCCGGATCCGCGCGCGGGTGGAGGCCGGGGCGGGCTTGGTGCTGATTTCGGCGGAGGCCGCGACGGATTCCCCGATGGCGGGGTTGCTTGGCGATGCAGTGGAAGACCGACCGGCTTCGGAAGTGCTGCGCGCCTTGGCCGAGTCATTGACACGGTTTCCGTCGCAGCTAGAGGCGCGGACGCTTGGATCCGGCCGGGTGTGTGTTCTGAACTGGGGTCTGCCGCCCGCTGCGCAGAGTGTCTTGCCGAGGATCGAGGACGACGGCTTCGTCACGATCGAGTCGCGCGAGTCGGACTACGCGCTCGTGGCCGAGTGCCTGGTCTGGGCGGCCGGCCGCCAGCCTTCGCAGCAGATACGGTCAGTGAATACTCCGGGGCGGCGCATCCCGGATGCCGATAGCCTCCCCCCGGGGCTTTCGCAGGATGAAATCGACGCGCTGCTGTCCGAGGTGTTCACGCCGCCCACGGACGCGGTGCAGATCGAGCTGGCAGAGCCCGCCGAGCCGCGCGATACCCTGCGCGTCGGGGTGCGGGTACCGGAGTATCGTACGCGAACGATCTACGCGCCCGAGACGCCCCCACGGGGGGCGCGTCTGGTTGCGGTGGACGTGCCCGCGCTTCCGCGGACGGGGTTCATCGACGTGTGGCTCGAGCGGCGGGGCGAGGTGATCGACTGGCATACGGTGCCCCTCACGGCGTCCGGGCCAGCCCCTCTTGCGCTGAGTCTCGGCCAAGAGGCGGTAGGAGCCCATGCGGGGCTGGGGGTGTCCCTGGAGAAGCAGAGTGCGACCGCGAAAGGTCTGACCGAGGCCGTCTTCCATGTGACCGATGCCTGGGGCCGGGTGGTCGCACAGGAGAGGGCGGCCTGGCCTGCGGACAGCCCGGTCTTGAAGGGGGAACTGAATTTGTACGATCTGTTGGCGCCGCAGGCAGCGGTGGAGGTCTACGTGCTGCCGACCACGCCGCAGACCGTGCAGCGGGTGGCCGTGCGGGCGCCCCGGCGCGACCAAGGGTTCATGATGGCCGCGCGGGGGCTGCTTACGACCGAGTATGTGCCCCGACAGCACCATGACCTGCTGCGCCGCCACGGCGTGCAGGCGTTGCTCGTGGTGCCGGGCGGCGCCGCGCCGGCCTATGTGGCGGACTCGGGGCTCGTCCCCGCGCTCGAGTTTACCCCGGGCTTCCTGAGCGCGGCCGGCGGGACGGGGGGCAACGACCCGGTGGCCCGCGTGGATGCCGCCACGGATTCCCTGACCATCGCGCTGCGCGAGGCGGCACCGTTTGGGCCGGTCACGGCGGCCGTCACGCTGGAGGCGGGCAACGACCCGTCCATGGAGGCGCTTGGCGAGGACCCGGGATGGCTGGGCGGGTTCCGTGCCCACCTTCGCGCGAGCTACGGGCGGCTGGATGCGCTCAATGCGGCGTGGGGCGCAGGATTTGCCGCGTGGGACGATGTGGTCCCGCCGGATTTTGACGTTGAAGGCGCCGGCGGCGCTTCCTTTGCGCCATGGCTCGACACCCGCATGTTTCTGCGTCAGCGTGAACGCGAAGCGGCCGTGGCCGTGCGCGGGATCGTGGCGCGCGCCGATGCCGAAGGACGCTCCGGCATCGCCGCTGCCGAGGCCCTGCCTGCCGGGTTTGATCTCGCCGCGGCCGCCAGCGAGCTGGATGTGTTCTTTCTCCCGCCCGGACTCGAGTACATGGCGCGGTACCGTTCCAGCGCGGGGCAGGGCACGACCGCCCTCGTCGCCTGCACGGCGGACGGCGGCCTGGATCCGGCCAATTTCGGGTGGTGGTGCTGGTACGCCGCGACCAATGGGCTCGCGGGCGTCTGGATGCCGTACCCCTATGCGACGGCCACGCCCGAGGCACCGCCATTTGCCGTCTCGGCCGGCGGCCTGCCCACGACAGGATTGGTGAGCCTGTCCGGGGCGGCGGGGCGCATGCGCGAGGGGCTGGGCGACCTCTACCGCCGCGCCACGCCCGAAGCGCCGCGGGTGGTCCTGTATGTGAGTCCTGCGAGCGAGATCCTGGACGAACTCAACCCGATTTTCGATCAAGGCGCCTCGATGGACGCGTGGATCGAGGCGCTGCACGGCTTGCGGCTGCCGTTCCGGACCGTGAGCGGCGCCGAAGCGTTGCGCGGCGGCCTCGACGGCTGCGAAGCGGTGCTCTTGCCCTCGGCGCGGGCGCTGAGCGCTGCCGAGTGCGCGCGTCTGGCCGCGTTCCATGCCGGGGGCGGCCTGCTCGTGGCGGGCATGTTGCCCGGGCAGTTCGATGAACACGGCGTGCTCCGGACGGAATCGCCGTTGGCGGGCCTGTTCAACGTCAGCCAACAGGGACCACCGGTCCCCACGGCCATCGCGGACGCGCAGGCACGTGTCACGGCGGACAGCGCGCCGCTGACCCTTGGCCCGGTTACGACGGACGCGTCGGTAGTTGTGCGCGACGCGGCTGCGGCAAGTGATGCACCCGTGCTCTGGGTCGCGAACACGGCCAAGAGCGGCGCGGCGTTGCTGCTGAACCACGGCGTCACCACCAGTCATGCGGACGTCCTTCGCCGTGGTCTGGGTGCCTTCTGGGAGGCAAACGGCCGCGCCCTTGGCCTGCCCGGCGTCGAGATCGACGCGGGTGCCGAGATCTGGGCATGGCGGCACACGTTAGGCGGGGCAGAAGTCCTGACCCTGTTGCGTCATCCGGGCGCGGGCAAGCAGGCGGGGCGCGTCCAGGTGCGTTTCGCGCAAGCAGGCAATCTGTACGCGCCGGCGGAAAGCGTCCTGGTTCGAGGCGGGCAGCGCGCCGTGGTGCGGCTCGAACGCGGAGAGGGCGCGTTGCTGGTGCGGCTGCCCTACCGGCTGGATGAGGTGGTGCTGACCGTGCCCGAGGCGGTGATCCTGGGCGAACGCCTGCCGTATGCGGTCGAGATCAAGGCGCACGACGCCCTGCCCGGCGATCACCCCGTCCACGTGACCGTGCGGCCGATCGGGGGGGCGGTGATCGATGCGTACGGCCAGACCGTGATCTGCGCAGCGGGCAAGGGGGGAGGCTTCGCGCCGCTCGCGCTCAGCGATCCCGAGGCGTTTTACCGCGTGACGGCCCGCGACCTGCTCACCGGCGCCACCGCGGAAGCCACGGTCAAGGTCGCGCGGCGGCCGACCGTCTCAACGCAGCGGAGCCGAAGCGGCGGCCGCCGCTGACGGCGTGCGGCCCACGTACGGAATCCCCTCGACATCAAACGGGTTCTCGCTGCCGCATACCGGACACGCACTGCCGCGGACGGCGGGAACCGTCGCGTGGGGGCGATCATCGTGATGAGCAGCGGAGAGGGCGCAGTCAAAACAGAGAACGTGCATTGAGTCGTACTACCTCAGGGTGGATGGACAGCAACAACCTTCGAACCGTCCACGTTCCCAAGTAATACCCGACAGATGGCGGATCTGTCAACCGGATTTTCGGCGAAAAAAGGCCTGTTTTCGGCGTATAGCGCGAAAAAAGACAAAACGGATTCGATCTGGACGTAGTAAGATCGGAAACCGCCGCTGCAGCCTGCTGCCCGGTATTCTCGTGTCCCGGTTCACCCGATGGAGTACAAGGCCAGCGTGTCTTGGGATGGCCTCTAGAAATCGTAGTTGTCGATGTTGTCGGCATCGAAGACGATCGGCGGCCCCAGAATCACTTCGCCGTTACGGACCTCAACCTCGCCCAGACGTCCGGCCTCGAGGCGGGTGCTTTCCTGCGTGAGTTCGCCCCGGGCGGCGGCGACACCGGCCTGCACGGCGAGGTAACCAAGATCCACGGCATTCCACAATACGAACTTCCTGACGACACCCTGCTTCACATATTCCTTCATCATTTTAGGCGTCGACAGGCCCGTGAGCGTCACGCGATTGTAGACCTCCGGCCCGGCGTTGCGCAGGGCTTCGGCCGCGCCCGGTAACGCGACGGATGTTATCGCGAGTACCGCGTTCATGTCCGGGTAAGCCTTGAGGCTGTCGGTCATGACCTGCATCGCAAGCGCACGGTCCTCCTCGGAGGCTTTCGGCGTCGGCGACACGTTCGTCATGCCGGGATAGGCGGTCTGACGGTATGTGTCCATCTCAGCCATCCATATGTTCTGGTTGGCGGCAGTCAATGAACCCGTGATGATCAGGTACTTGGCATCCTGGCCCGCGCCTTCGGCTACGACGTCCATCAACGCCTTGGCGACGCTGTCGGGCGTGCACTGGTTTACGAAGAAGTCGCGCGCGTCGCTTTTGGAATCGGCGTCCCAGGAAATGACCGTGATGCCTTTCGCCCGGGCCTCCGCCAGGACCGGCGCGATGGCCTCGGGATCGTTCGGCGCGACAGCGATGACGTCGTACTTCTTGGCGATCCAGGTCTCGATCATCTGGCTCTGTGCATTCACGTCGTTGGTCGCGGGGCCATCATAGGTAATCTCAACGCCCAGATCCTTCGCCGCTTCTCGAGCACCCTTTTCCGTGGCGATGAAGAAATCAATGCCCATCAATTTGGGCATCACGCCAACCTTGAGTGTCCTCTGCTCGCCGGTGGACGACTCCGTCGCGGGCGCGCCGGGGGCCGTCGATGCCGCTTGTTCGGGCGCCGCGCCACAACCGGACATCAATGCCACCACACTCAGCATGCACACGAACTGTTTCATCGAGAGACTCCCGTCTTTCTGGCTACCCACTCATTGAATACTGCCGTCACAATTAGCAGAATACCCACATAGATGATGACATTCTGCGCGGGTACGCCGGCCATGTCAAGCCCGTAGCGCATCAGGCCAATGATCAACAAGCCCAGCAGCGTCCCCAGCACGGAGGCCTGTCCGCCACTGATGCGCGTGCCGCCGATAACCACGCATGCAATGACCTCCAGCTCCATGCCCGAGGCGGTATCGGCCTTTGCGGCGCCGTAGAGCGCCGTGTGAAAGAGCGCCGCCAGTCCGCATACCAGTCCAACGGACGTGTAGATGCCAAACTTCATTGGGCGGACACCAATTGCGGCGAACCTGGAGGCCGTTTCGTTCTCCCCAAGGCATTCCGTAAAACGTCCCATCCATGTGCGACGCAAGATAAGGTGGCCCGCGACGAACACGGCGAGCAGTGCAAGCAGCGATATGGGCACCTTGACGCCGGTCACGCCCAACGGAGCCAGGACATTTCCCTGATCCAGCCACCGGAATCCTGCCGGGAAGTTTCCGATGGCGCGGGCCTGACTCAATCCCATGGCAATGCCGCGAAACAGTGCCATCGTGGCCAGCGTCACGACAAGCGGCGGCACGCGCAGCATGCTGATGATGCCGCCGTTGAACGCGCCCGCGACGCCGCCCGCTGCCACGGCTCCAAACGCCGCCAGCAGTGCCGGACAGCCTGCGTCCTGATTCAGGAGGCCAAACGTCACCGCGCACAACGCGACGATCGACCCTACCGAAAGATCTATCCCGGCCGTCGCGATGACGAACGTCATCGGCACGGCAACCATCCCCATCGCGACCCAATACCGGGAACGCCGAACCATATTCTCAAGGTCGAGAAAGCCCGGTGTGGTGACGGCGAACGCTCCTGCCATCGCGACAAGCGCAAGAAACAGAATGGCCTCGCGAGATAGGACTAACGCTTTCAGTCGGTCTTTCGCGCGCATTACGCCGCTCCTCCCCGGGCACGTTGCATGCCGAGGTCCGCCAACACGGCCGCGAGTATCAATGCCCCAACGAAAAGATTCTGCCAGTACGCGCTGATCTCCATCAGTATCAGCATGTTGTACAGCAGCGCCACGAGAAATGCGCCCAAAAGAGCCCCGAGTGCCGATCCGCGACCGCCCAGAATATTGGTTCCCCCGATCACCGCCGCCGCGATTGCGCGCAGCTCCATTCCTTCCCCCGCGTTGGCCTGTACCCCGGCGTAGTAGCCGCCATGCAGCACGGCCGTCAGCCCGGTCAACACGCCCGACACCGCGAACACCGACAAGGTCAGCCGGACCTTCGACAACCCGATCAACCGCGCGGCGCTTTCCGAGTTTCCCAGAGCCAGCACACGCCGCCCCCAGATCGAATGGCGCAGAAGGATGTGCATGACGGCTGTGACGGCGACGACATAGAAGCAGATCTTGGGAACGCCAAACCACTGGCCCTGCGCAATCGCGCGGTACGCGTCCGGCAGCTCCAATACTTCCCGGCCTCCCGTGACAATGAGCATCAGTCCGCGATAGATGCTGATGCCCGCCAGCGTAACGATAATCGGATGAATGCGGGCCATCAGCGACGTGCCCGCGTTCGCGAGGCTCAACGCCGCGCCCATGACCATCGCCGCCGCCAGACAGACCATCGGAGGTGCGCCGCTCTTGGCCAGAAGACCGGCCGACGCACCGGCCAGGCCCATCATGGCGCCAACCGAAATGTCGATGCCGCCGGCGCAGATGATCAGCATCGCACCCTGCGCCATGATCGCCGGCAACGCGGCGTTCGTCAACACATCGAGGAAGTTTCCCGAATTGGCGAACTTGCCGGGCTGCAACCACGCCATGATCAGCGACAGCACCGCGATAAACGCCACCAGTCCGCCCTCGCGAAATCGCAGCCACTTGCCCCAGCGGCTCTGTTTGCGCGGTTCGGCGGCTTCGGCGCCCGAGGCCGCGCGCGGCACGGCCGCCCCGGCGATGGCTTCCTCGGAATCGACCTTCGGATCAAACACGCCTGTCATCCGGCCCGCGGACAAGGTGATCACGCGGTCGCTCATCGCCATGATCTCGGGCAGTTCCGAGCTGATCATGACAATCGCCGTGCCCTGTCGCGCCAGGTCGCAGATGAGCTTGTGGATCTCGGCCTTGGCGCCCACATCGACGCCGCGCGTCGGCTCGTCAAGGATCAGGATCTTCGGGTTCGTCGCCTGCCAGCGGCCAAAGACAACCTTCTGCTGGTTGCCGCCGCTGAGGGTTCCGATCGGCTGTTCCATGCCGGTTGCGCGCACGTGCATATCGGCCATGATCCGCCGGGACTGCGCTTGTTCCCTGCGCTGGTTGATCCACGTTGCCGTCGAGAGCTTTCGCAGGCTCGCCACGCTGCCGTTCGTTCGGATCGGATGGCCCCGGAAGATGCCCTGGACCAATCGATCCTCGGGCAGATACGCGAGACCGGTATTGACCGCCTGCCGTGGCGACGTGATGTTTACGGCCTCACCATCGACAAACACCTTGCCCGTGCTGAGGGGACGAATCCCGAATACCGCCTGTGCGAATTCACTGCGGCCAGCGCCTACGAAACCATAGATCCCAACGATCTCGCCGGCGCGTGCTTCGAGTTCGATGTCCGAGAAGAGGCCCTCCGCGCTCGTCGCGTTCTCGACGCGCAAACGCGTGGCCCCGATCGGGGCGGACGTCTTGCCAAAGAGTTGACCCGGCTCGCGCCCCACCATCAAGCCAACCATCTGGTCCATCGTCAATCCGGCCGCATGGCGGGTACAGATGGTCTCGCCGTCGCGCATGATGGTGACCCGGTCGCACAGGACCAGGATCTCCTCGAGTCGATGGCTCACGTACACGATGCCCACGCCCGCGGCGCGCAGGCGCTGGATCTGGGCGAACAGATTCTCCACTTCCTTGCGCGTCAACGAGGCCGTCGGCTCGTCCAGAAACAGCACGCGCGCATCTTCGGCCACGGCCGCCGCGATCTCGGCCATCATCCGGCGCGCCACGGTCAGCCCGACCGCCGTCGAGCGGACGTCAAAGCGCTCGCCCATCGCCCCCACCATGGCCTCGGCCTTGCGGAAGGTTTCGGGCCAGTCAATCAGCCCGGCCCGACCGCGCGCGAGTCCCTGGCCCAACAACATGTTTTCCGCGATACTCAGTTGGGGAAACAGATCGGACTCCTGATGAACCACGGCGATGCCGAGCGACGCGGCGTGACGCGGCCCGGACAGGCGGACGGGCTTCCCGCTGAAGGTGATCTCGCCCGAATCCGGCGCAAACAGCCCGGTGGCGATATTGATGAGCGTGCTCTTGCCCGCGCCGTTCTCGCCTATGAGGCCGTGAACCTCGCCCGGCCGGACGTCCAGCCGCACGCCACGCAACGCCGGCGCTCCGCCGAAGGCCTTGTGAATAGTGGCAAGCTGTAGAAGCGGCGCGCCGGCCCGGTGTTGTGGCAACACGTCTCCGTCCATGCTAGCGACTTTCCAGAACGCAGGTGTGCTTCAAGGTATGACCCCTCATTGAGCCGCCATCATGACGGCATGGGGGCGGAGACGTCAACCATCAGGTGGGCGCGAGCCGGACGGCGGGGTCTTCGATGGGCCACGCCGGCCTGGCGCACTTGCGGAAGAGCGACCCCGGTGACCGTCTCAGGGGGTTATCAGACCAGCTTGGCGATACAGATTGATGAGCGCCCGGTTGACGAGTGTTTCACCGGCTCCCACTTCCACGTATACACCTACATCGGCACCGTAACCGCCCTCGGTGACCGCGCGTATCGTCGGAAAATAGGCCAGTTGATCGTTGGCGTATCCCACGAAGAACGTGTGCGGAATCACGCTTTCCGACTTGAGCCGCAACCCGTGCTCGACAAAAAACTCGCCTGGGAACGCCGCGATGGCGATCTGATCACCGATCAGGATCGTGTTGACCTCGGCCTGCAGGTCCTTCGCATCGGCGGCGTCGACCTGCCGCGGCCTCAGGGGAACGGTCTCGGTCATGGCAGAGATACGCGGTTGCCCGGAGAATTCCACGATGTGCCTGGAGACGCGGACGACCTCATCGGCGATTGCGCGGCCCATCCGTTCGACTTGCTCAAAGCCGCCCTCCTCGGGGGGGGTCTTGTCCCAGAACGGGTTGATGTCGCCCGAGGCGCCTTGCAGGAACATGCACTCGCCCCCCAGCTCGGCTTCGGCCATGCGCGTGAAAGCCCCTGCGAAGTCCGCAGAAAGGAGCAGGTTCTGGGGGCCCAGTACGACGGGATGGCACGCATAGTTGACCAGCGTGGCGATAGTCTTGCCGGAGTGTGATTCCACGCGGATGATGCCGACGGAGTAGTCCACGGGATGGGTGGGCATGCGGTCACGGTTGGCCCAGAACATGATGACCTCACCATCAGTGCGAATCATGCGGCGATTATGTCCCTCCCGGACCTCGCCCCATCCTGCGCCAACCCGGGCGGGCTGCATGCTCTGTGACGCGGAGACGATTGCATCCGCCACGTCGCGTTCCATCTGGCGCACCCACGGGGCTTCCGGCGATGGAAAATCATCGGAGAAAGCCGGCGCGGAATGGGTGTGCGATGCAACAAACAGAAAGCTCTGTATGTCGGCTTTCTGCTGGACGATGGCCTTAACGTTTGCGGTGTTCTCCGCCGAAAACGACCCGAGATCCAGCGTTACCACGGCCAGTCGAGTGTTTCCGTTGTCCAGGACGAGGGCCTTGGCATGGAGCGGGTCGTGAACGCCTTCCGAGACACTGGTGCCGCGTGCGCCGTAGCCGTACATCCGGGATCCCGTCGGCGGAGTGATGTCCGCGCGGGCGGTCCCCGCGTGGAGTGCCCCTTCCTGTGCCGCGCTGTACGATGCCGCGAATGTCGAGCCCAGTATCGCCACTACAAGCATGGCCGTCTTCATTTTCAAGCCTCCATCATAGGTGACACGACGCATCGCGTCGCCGCTATTCTTTTCCGGGCCCCTTGGGAGTGTTGTCATCAAGGGACTGCTGAATCATCTGTACGACCCCCTGCACCATCACATCCTCCACACTCGGATCCCATCCCACCGGTGAGGCGTACTGAGTGCGCAGGGTCTGCGCCTGATAGGTGTCGAGGCGAACCATCTCGCGGGTAGGGATGTACAGATTGTGCTCGCCCATGTAGGCCGTCACGAAGAGCGGGTGATCGGCGCGGAACGCGTCCTTGATCCGCATGCCGATCGGACCACAAACCTCTCCCTGCATGGCGACGAACGGCATGGGACCTATTTGCGCGACGATGGTCTCGGTATACACGCACGGGTAGGTGTCGTGGATGGCATCGTCGTACAGCGCAAGCAGGCCGGCATCTTCCCTGCTGATGAGATAGGTGTCGTCCGTACATACCATGTCGGTGGTTGTACTGGGAAACGCGAGGCCTTCGTCATAGTAGCGGATGAGCATCCGGATCCAGTTGGAGCGGCGGTCGCGACTGGGATATGGCACGAATCCCACGTCCATGGGAACGGTCTGCGCCAGCTCCCGCGCCTCTGCTTCAGGTATCGGCGGCGCCAAGGGCAGACTGAAGACGCTCATGCGGCTGCTCAGAGGACCCGTCACATCGACCAGTGGACCGTCGAGGATGCGCAGTGTGGCGTCGGCCAGTTTCTGACCCACTGACTTGGCCGTCTGCGTCAGATAGGTCTCCACGGACTCCGGACCCGCATCGCGGGCAATGCGCATCCGTTCCTCATGGTCCGCCGGCGGCCTGACGAACTGATTGCCCCCCGCCGCGGCCCCGTACATGGCCTGCATGCCCGGCACGGCGAGCTCAATGGCGTCCATGGCCCACCCCGGGTGTCCGGGTTCCACCTTGGTGACGGAAGCCTGGGCCGGGTGGGCGCCATGGTTGAACAGCAGTGCCGCCGGTTGCCCGGCGCGGGTGACACGGATCACCTGGATTTCGTAGTCCGCGGGGGCATTGCCGACGCTGAGGACGAAATACCCGTGACCCGAGCCGAACTCGACCCGGGCCGGGCCAGATTCGTCCGCTATCGCCTCCTGGATCAACGCGAAAATGGTGTCTGCAAGCCAGCGGCCATACGCGAAGTTGTCCGGCACGATCTGGATGGGGGCATTGTGGGTGTGCGTTGCCAGAAGGATGAGTTGCTCGGGACGCATCCCCAGTTCTTCCCTGACGCGGTCGCGCAGGATCGGTGTCGCGACATCCAGGCAGTTGAGGTCGTAGGTCACGAATACCAGGCGCGTGTCGCCATCGAAGAGCGTGAGGACGCGCGCATGCAGGTCCTTCAGGGTTCCCTCCGACACGCGCCCGTTGACCATCGTCATGGGTTGCGAGTTGGTGATGACACCCTTGGCCACGCCCGCCTTGAGGTCCACCGCGGCGGCCTGAAGGGGCAGGGCGCACAGCACCATGGCGACAAGTCCCATGTATCTCATTCTGGCAGCACTCCTTACATTGGTTTCTCGCGTCATGGTTCGCCGTCACCCGGATCATACTGCGCCAGTTCGAGGATGACCCCGTCCGGGTCGCGCAGGTAGCACAACCGCTTCCGGCCCTCGTCATGGCGGATCGTTCCGGCCGGCACGGGCGTGGGCGGACTGAAGAACGTCACGCCTTCCTCGCTCAGCCGGGCGCAGAGCGCATCGATGTCGTGTACCCGAAAGGCAACATGCCGCAGGCCCGGAGTATTCGCCTGCGAGACCGGCGCCGCTTCCAGCGAGGCGGGAGAGAGGTAGCGCAGCAGCTCGATACGCGGCCCCCCGCCCGGCGGCTGCACATACACCACCTCCGCCCGCACCCCTTCGAGTCCCACGATGCCGTCAATCCACGCCCCCTCCAGCCGCGCTCGCCGCAATACCCCAAACCCCAGGAGTTCCGTGTAGAAACGCTCCGAAACGGTCAAGTCCGCTACCACAATGTTGACGTGATCGATTACCGCCGCCATGCCTGCCTCCGCTTGTTGACGGAAGGATTGTAGCGCAGGAGCGCGCGAAGCGGGGAATACGAGCCGCGTGGTGCCGTTGACCGCGCGCGGCGCTTTCTGATGAATCAAGTTGTGTGTCCCCTTAATCCCTCCGCAGGCCGAACGCCCTCTCGCCCTGTTGACTTTTACCTATCATGGATGTCCCTTTATTTCCCAAAAAGCTCGCCCGGAAATGGTAATTACAGTTGCTCAAGCCGTCCATCCCTGCTACCCTGCGGTAATGGACCGTCACCGTTACTGGTGAGATCGGGTATGGATGCAAACGGGAAATCCCCAAGAAGGGCAGTGCAATGAACAGGTTTGCGTGCATGATTCTTCTCGTGGTCGCTGTGGCCGCGGCTCTGGCAGTGTCCACGGCAAACGCCGACACGGCCGATGATCTGGCGTCGCTGCGGCGTGCGCTGGAACGTCTCGAGAGCTTGCAGGACGGGACCACGTCTGTCGAGGATCCCCGCCAGAACCGCCCGTCGGCGCAACGAGGCCTCTACAATGTCATGGAGTTCGGCGCCAAGGGCGACGGGATAACAGACGACACGGAGCCCATACAGCGCGCATTGAACGCGGCCTACTGGGACGGCGGTGGTGTGGTCAAGATGCCGACGGGCCGGTTTCTGGTCAAGACGCATCTCGTCATTCCCTCGAACGTGACCCTGGAGGGCGTCTGGCGCAAGCCGTCATGGGGACCATATGCGATTGGCGACGGTTCAGCGGACGCGTCAGCCGATCCAACTGCCGGCGGACCCACCCCGGCGCCCGAGATGATGGGCACGATCCTTCTGGCGATTGAGGGCCAGGGCGACCCAGACGGCACGCCGTTCATCAGCCTCAACGGTCCCGCGACCGATGCCTCCGATGGAAATGAGCCGTATATGACCGACGCCCCGAGGGGAGACGTGCAGTCGTACGTCAACGCGACGATTTCCGGAGTAACCATTTATTACCCTGAGCAAGTCCGAGCCAATCCTCCCCACGCCTACCCCTGGACCATCCAGGGTCGCGGCGACGACATCGGCATACTGAACGTCAGCATGATCAACGCCTACCAAGCCGTTGACGTCGGAACCTATCCGTGCGGGCGTCATTTCATAAACGGCCTGTACGCCTACCCGTTCAAGACGGGAATCTATATCAATGCCACCTTCGACGTTGGGCGCCTGAACAACGTTCATCTGTGGCCGTTCTTCGACCTCGATCACAACAGTCCGTTATGGGAGTACACCAAGGAACACGGCACGTCGCTCAAGATCGGCCGGACCGACGGTGAGCAGATCACCAATTTTTTCAGCATCTTCTACAACAAAGCAGTCCACCTGATTGGGGGACCCATTCGGGTCAACGCGCCTGATCAACCCGAGCGCATCGAGTATCAAGGCGGCTCCGGGGCCTTTACGAACTCCTACTTTGATGTGGCGGAAAATGCCGTAGTGGTGGACGACAGCATGGAAAATGCGGGCTACGCCTTTGTTAACTGTTTCATCATGTCCAAGGTGATTGTCGGGCCGCGCAATCGCGGTCCGATCAAATTCACCGGGTGTGGGTTCTGGGCCAGACAAGGTCTCGATACCCACGCGATCATCGAAGGCGTTTCCCCCGTGTACTTCGTCGGCAACCATTTTTCGAACTGGGACGGCCAGAACTCGGGCGCCCCCGCCATTGACGCCAACGGGCGCCGGATGATCATCTCCGGTAACGACTTTTTCGATGTGCGCGGCAACAAGCGAAAGATCAACATTGGTCCGCAGGCCCGCGAGGCGGTCATCACCTCGAACATCATGTACGGCGGCGTCAATATCGAAAACAACGCACCCGACTACGCCGATGTCCAGATCGGGTATAACGCCGGCCTCGAAATCGACGGCCGCATCCGGCGCTGGAATGTCCTTGGCCCCTTCCCCAACCCGGCGATCGAAGGCGCCCGGGAAGGCGAACCCACGCGGGCGGGCTTCCACACCGATTACCTCGAGGCGCTCGGCGGCGAAGCCAATGCGGTCCTGAGGCCCAATACGCAAGTCCAATACACCGGCGAGGGCGGCGAGACGATAAATCTGACGGCCAACAACGTGCCGACCAACGATGCGGGACGCCTGGACTTCGTGCGGCGCCTCCAGGCCTACGGCAAGGTCGGCTACGCCTTCGCGGAATTCGAGGCGGAAGGCGGCGAGGAGTACCACGTCGAGTTTGCCTCGTCCGACAGCGCCAAGGTGTGGGTCAACGGCGAGCTCGTGCACAGCATTTGGACCCAAGAGCGGCTATTCCGGCCCGGGCAGGACCTTTTCA
Organism: Candidatus Hydrogenedentota bacterium; assembly: GCA_052033955.1. Lineage (GTDB taxonomy): Bacteria > Hydrogenedentota > Hydrogenedentia > Hydrogenedentales > SLHB01 > JBPOJD01. Next base: position 1,359 of record JBPOJD010000026.1, on the reverse strand, counting down.
CCTTTACCGCACAGAAAGGCGAGAACCGCATCCTGGTCAAGGTGGAAGCCAGCCCTGACAACCACTGGGAGTTCATGTTCGAGGCTCGCGACGCCGATGGAGAAGTGCCTCGTCTGCTCCCGAGGTACCGCACGCCCTCGCAACGCTATTGACGCCTCATATTCGTGACCGGAGTCTTGACAGGATATTCCTTGTGTCGTGTCGCATGTGTTGTCTGCTTGCAGACCAAGCGAGTCGTACGGACTTGAAAGGCTGCGCAAGAGCGTAAGAATTCACATTCAACCCGTCGACGAACCCCGCCGGGTCGGGGCTGAGCCATCGTGCGAGGTCGGGGCGGTAGTAGCGGTACGGCGCGAAGTAGTGTCCGGCGGTGGCGTCCCAGTCGTGGCCGGTGAAGCGGTGGGTGGTCGAGGCGGTGCCGCTGGAGGCGTAGAGCTCGCCATACGGCGTGTATTTATACCCCGCGACCTGGGCCTTGCTCTGGTCAAACAGCGCCCGCGTCGAGCGGATCAGGTCCGTCGCGTAATACCGGTACGCCCCCGTCGCCGGGTTGCTCCCCGGAACCTCCGCCAAGTGCCCGATGTACATGTTCGTCAGCGTACCCCCTCCGTTCTCCTCGTTCAACAAGTCCCACCCGAGCCCCCAGCGGTACCGCGTCGTGGTGGTGCCGCTGATGTTCGGAGTTTAATTCGTAGTCGGTCCCTTCAATTCCGCCTTCAATTCCGCTTCCTGTAGCTCGATGGTGCAGCTACCACACAAGCACGTGCAGTTCATCACTCCCCTCTATTCCGGCAGCTTCAAGAAGGGACGCTACGAACTGGCTAAGAGATGGAGGCCTCCTTATCAAGAAACTCAAGGAAGCGCCCGCACCCTCTGGTTCTATCGACTCATCGATGATTCCGTCTCCTGTATTTAACACCGCTAAGTCACGGAGTACATTCCGGACGCGGGATCTGCGACGCTCGTCGCTTGGGCCAACGACGCTAACGCTTAGAATTTCCTCGTCGTCCCAGCGTTCATCTCCCTTGAACTCTGCTAGGGCTAGCTGCACACTAAACCCCATCTTCTGGTTGCTCAGCGTGACTCCCTTCAGCAGGTCTTCGCCGTAATTTGCGAAGGCCCCTTCCAGGACTCCCCTGGTCATGGTGAAAGCAGCATTAGCAGGGTAAGAAGCCATGACCCAGAAGCTAATAAATAGAACACTGCTGCCAACCAGCGCTACCCAAGGTGCAGTGGCGTGCCTCCCGTAAACTGGTCCACGTACAATGAGAGTTTCCAGCCGGCCAGAGGGCCAAGGAGACTCGGAGATGTCGAAGAGAAAACGTCACAACGCGGAGCAGATCGTGCGCAAGCTTCAAG
>JBPOJD010000020.1:0-51844 GCA_052033955.1 Candidatus Hydrogenedentota bacterium | reverse complement strand
GAAGACCGCGCCCTGCTCGACGCCCTGCCCGGACTGCTCGACGGCGTCGCGGAGGCCCTCGACAATTTCCGCTTCCGCCAGGCCTGTGAGCGCTTCATCGACATCGGCCGCCGCGCCAACCAGTACTTCGACGTCAAGCAGCCGTGGGTCACCCGCAAGACCGACCTCGAGCGTACCGCGACCACGCTGTACGTGTGCTGCCAGGTCGTGCGGACGCTCTGCACGGCCATGGCCCCCTTCGCGCCCGACGGCGCGGAGAAACTGGCCGGGGTGCTCGGAGCAAATGTGACCGGGAGCGGTCCCGACGGCGGCGACGACCTGTGGAACGCCGCCAAGGCGGGCATCGCGGCCGGGACGCCCCTCCAACCACCGCAAGTGCTTTTCCCAAAACTGGATAAGGATTACATCGCCGAACTCGCCGAGCTGCACAAGGAGGGGAAGGCGAAGCTGGAGGGGTGAGGAGCAGTGGGTCACACCGTGCCGGACCATTTTAGTGACACCACGAAAATGGTTAGGCGCGGCAAGGGACGGCAGCGAAAGGATAGGAACGCGAAGCACGAAAAGTGCTTAATTAAACTTGGGTCGTATTTTTTACTAGCAGATCGGTAAGTTAAAGTTTTTTACTAAGGTCGCGGAGGACACCATGACGCCACGAGAACGTTTTATCGCTGCTTTGGAACGCAATCCGCTGACCGGGCGCGTGCCGCACTTCGAGCTGGTGTTTTTTCCGACGATGGAGGCCTTCGGCAAGGTCCATCCTACGCACCGGGGCTACGGGCAGTGGCACCAGATGACCGAGCGCGAGCGCATGCTGCACCGCAACGAGATCGCGGATATCTACATCGCCACGGCGCGGCGCTATGAGCACAGCGCGATCTTCCTGCATCCGAATCCCGGGTTCCCCGACGAAACGAAGCGCCTGATCGACCTCGTCCGGGAGAAGTCGGGCGACGAGTTCTTCCTGATGATGCACGGGGACGCCACCTATGGCATGCCCAACGGCGCGAACATGATGGACTTCATCACCTGGCTCTATGAGCACATGGATGAGGCCAAGGCCCAGGCGGACAGGATGGTCGACGGGCAGTTGCAGTGGGCCGACGAAATCGCGGCGCACGGCGGACTGGACGGCTTCGCGCTGTGCGATGACTACTGCTTCAACACCAACCCCTACATCTCGCCGGACATGTTTGCCGAGATCGTGGCGCCGTACATGAAGCGGCTCATCGCGGGCCAGCGCGAGCGCGGGTTCTACGTCATCAAGCACACCGACGGCAACATCAACCCGATCCTCGACCAGCTTGTTGACGCCAATCCGCATGCGCTGCATTCGCTCGATCCGCAGGGCGGGGTGGACATCGCCGAGGTGAAGAAGCAGTACGGCGACCGGATCTGCCTCATCGGCAACGTCAACTGCGGGCTGCTCCAGTCGGGCAGCGAGGAGGAGATGGCCGCGTCGGCGCGCTATTGCATTCAGCACGGCATGCCCGGCGGCGGCTACATCTTCTCCACCAGCAACTGTGTCTATACCGGCCTGCCCCTCGAGCGCTACGAGTTCATCTGGCGCATCTGGCACGAGGAGGCGATCTATCCGGAGGGATGACCCGGTGAACACGCGCCTGCGACGACGGATGGACCGATTGATATGGGCCATGCTCGTTGCCATAATGGCCGCCCAAACGGGGTGCCAACACAGCAAGGAGCGTGCAATGACGGTGCAGCAGCAGGACCGGCGGGGTGTGGTGTCGGTCGCGGGCGCGGACTGGCTGACCTTCGAGGTCCCGGACCTCCCCGGAGGCATCGCGCCGCGGGTGACCACGGAGGCGATCGACGCGATGTGGACGCGTGTCCGCGTTCAGTGGCGTCTGGACGCGCCGCTCGAGACGGATGAGGCCGCCGTGGCGCTTCATGTGCTCCTCGATCCGGATTTCTGGTGGGCGCCCCACCTCGCACCCGAGCCGGGCTACGTCATTGCCCAGCATGTGTTCCGCTCTCCCGCGCTGATTGCCGCGCAGGGCCGCAACACGCTGGTCGTGGTGCCCGACCTCGACCTTTGCGGTCAACGCGAGGATGCGCCGTGGTACCTCGATCTGGACGCGCCCGCCAAGCGCTTCGAGCTGGGCATCGCCCACACGGACATACCGCAGCACGTATTGTTCACCAAACGTCCCGGCCTGCGTCTGGACGCAGGCGTTCTGGAGCTGGGTTTCTTCGTCGCGGCGTACGCGGACACGCAACCGGCGCCCAATCCCTGGGCAGAGGTCTCGGCCTTTCTCTGGAACCGCTACGGCCGGCCGCTGTTCGATCAGGGCGAACCCGGGCGCGTGCCGATGGACAACTACGTAGAGCACACCTACCGCTGGGCCTTCGACACATGGAAGGACGCGGTATGGCAGGAACTCGACATGGGCGGCCGGCGCGTGGGCGCGCCCGCGTTTATTGTGAACTACAGCCAGTCGCCCAACTACACCGGCACGCCCGAGCAGTATGAATACCTCTCCCTGTGGAATCAGGCCTGGTTCTCGTCGTTGCGTTCGGCGGCCGGCATGTTTCGCCATGCGCGGAGCACAAACGACCCCGGTCTCATGCGGCACGCCCAGATGACCAAGGAGTTTGCCCTGTCCGCGCCGATGCGCGACGGCATGTTCCCGTCGCGCTATCGGGCCGAGCGCGAGCAGGTCGAGAGCGAGCGCGGCACGATCTGGCGCTCCAAGGGCTGGGAGACGGGCCGCTGGCTCAACTCCGACCGCTGTCCGATCGAGCGCGGCATTACGCCCGAGTGGTACCACGTCACCGACGCCAGTTGGACCTGCCTGCTCATGCTCCGGTGGTACGAGGAACTTGAGGCCGACCCCCGGCTGCTCGACTATGCGACCCAGCACGGCGAGAAGCTCCTGCGGATCCAGGGCAGCGACGGATTCTTCCCGCAGTTCCTGCATCCGGAAACGCTTGCGCCCTCCGACGTGCTGCGCGTCTCGCCCGAATCGAGCATGAGCGTGACGTTCCTGCTCAAGCTCCATGCGCTGACGGGCGATGTGCGCTACCGCGACGCAGCGTGCAGGGCGATGGACGCGGTAGTGCGCGAGATCGTTCCGGTTGGTCGCTGGGAGGATTTCGAGACCTACTGGTCGTGCTGTCCCTGGGGCAAGGAGCAGTACCTCGGCGAGAAGATCCCGCGCAACGGGATGTTCAAGCAGTGCAACTTCAGCATGTTCTGGACCGCCGAGGCCTTGCTGGCGGCCTACCGCGCCACGGGCGACGCCGCGTACCTGCACTGGGGCCGCCGCACGCTCGATGAACTCGGCATGACGCAGCAGACCTGGCAGCCGCCGTACATCTACATCCCGGCGCTGGGCGGTTTTGGCGTGATGAATGCCGACGGCGAGTGGAACGACTCGCGGCAGACGCTGTTCGCGGAGCTGTTCCTGGACTACTACAAGGAAACCGGCGAGTCCGCGCTGTTTGAGCGCGGCGTCGCGGCGCTCCAGGCCGGGTTCGTCATGATGTACTGTCCCGAGAACCCGGCACAGAAGGCGCTTTGGGAAAAGACGTGGCCATTCTTCGGTCCCGAGGACTACGGCTTCATGATGGAGAACTACGGCCATGGCGGCCGCGTGAGCCGCGAGGGTGAGGGCATCGGGCCGTTCACCATCTTCTACTGGGGCAACGGCGCAGCATCCGAGGCGCGCAGCCGGATCTACGACCACTTTGGCGACGTCTACATTGACCGCATCCGCGGCCAGGCCTTTGGCATTGACAGCATCTCGGCCCAATTCGTGGACGGCGGCGTGCATCTCGTGGACCGCGCCGGTGTTCCACGTGAGGTGCGGGTCGTGTACGATGATGGCTCGTGCCGCGCGGTCTACCTGGAGGGAAGCGCCCTTGTCAGCGATGTCGACACATCCTCAGGCGCCTGACCTGTTGTTGCGTTCCCCGTGGGGAACCTTGGCGGCCTGGCACTCCGAAGCGGGCCTGGCGCGCCTCGACTACGACTGGCGCGGACCAGCGCCGGCGGCCCTCTTCGCGTGCAGCGGGCGTGCGGCGGTCCTGCGGGACGCCCTGAACAGCTACTTCGCGGGCGAGCCGGTCACCTTTGATGCCGTGACGCTGGACCTGTCGGCGGGCACCCCGTTTCAGCAGGAGGTCTGGCGCGCCATTTGCGCGATCCCCTGGGGGGACACGTGGACCTACGGGGCGGTTGCCAGGCGGGTGGGCAAACCGGGCGCGGCGCGGGCCATCGGCCAGGCCATGGGGGCCAATCCAATCCCGATTGTCGTGCCGTGCCACCGGGTCATTGGTGTGAACGGGCTGGGCGGCTACACAGGCGGACTCGAATGGAAGCGGCGGTTGTTGTCGCTGGAAGGGGCATCCATCCCTGGGAAAGGCACGTCATGCTGAGCATCGAGCGTCTGGTTACCGTTGGCTACTTCCCGAACGCGTTCGAGGCCCATCTCGCCGCGGGACATCTCGAGAACTACGGGATCCCCGCGGTCGTCGCCGAGGATTCGACCGCGCTGAACAGGCTGGGCTATCTTCGCCCCGGCGGCATCCGCGTGCGCGTACGGGTGCAGGATGCCGACGAGGCGCGGCGCGTGCTGAGTGAGGTCGACGAGCTGGATGAAGAGTACCTCGTGGACGACGGCGAGGCCGACGAGGAGCCCGGGCAGGCCGACGATCCGCCGGTGTGTCCGTTGTGCGCGTCGCCCGAGTTGCAGGCACGGCCGCGCGTGTGGGTGATCCCGGTCATCCTGCTGCCGCTTCTGTTGTGGCCGGTGAAGCCCGTCGCGGCGATCGCGTTCACGGTGGCGCTGTGGGCCGGGTCGCGGCTCCTGCCGCGGAAATACTTCTGCGGCAAATGCCGGAACGTGGTAACGCCGCGCCGACGGAGGGAACGCTAGGCGCGAGGCTCCGCGGCCGACGGCGCAGGCGCGGTGGCGGCGGTCTCGGGCTTGGGGGGAGTGGCGGGCCTCGTTTCGCCGGGCGTCTTCATCGTGCACTTGCCTTCAAAGACGACGCCCTCGGAAATGCTGACGCGCGGCGCGGTGATGTTGCCGATGAGCTTGCCCTTGTCCGTGATCTCCAGGCGTTCGTTGGCAAACACGTTGCCCTCGACCTGGCCGCTGATGACGATCTCGCGCGCAATCAGATCGGCCTTCACCTGGCCCGTATCCTGGATGATGACCGTATCTTCGCTGTGGATACGGCCCGACACCTGTCCCTCGACGCGGATCGGGCCGTGCGAGCGGACTTCGCCTGTGAGCATGGTGCCGGGACCAATGATGGTCAAACCGGTTCCGTTCTCGCCGTTTCGCCGTTTGGTGACGTCGCGCACGTTCAGTTCCCCAGGTAGGTTTCCGGATTGACCGTTATGCCATTGCGGCGCACCTCATAGTGCAGGTGCGGTCCGGTACTGCGGCCGGTGTTGCCGACCGTGCCAATCTGCTGGCCGCGCGTCACGGTGTCCCCCGTGGTCACCGCGCGCCGGTGCATGTGGGCGTACCAGCTCTCGAGGACATTGCCGTGGTCAATCTTCACCAGGTTGCCGTAATCACTCTCGCGGCCGGAAAAGACCACCCGCCCCTTGGCGGTGGCGTAGATGGGTGTGCCCACGGGCGCGACGATATCGGTGCCGCTGTGGTAGCGCAGCCGCTTCGTGAAGGGGTCCATGCGATAGCCGTAGCGCGAGCTGATGCGCCGGCTGGCCGTCCGGATGGGCCAAGTCGACGGCGTGCGGTCGATCCGGTCCTGTTGAACCTTCAGATCGGCTACGAGCGACGTCATACTGTTGCGGCGCAGGGCGATCTCCTGAAGGATCAGGTCGGCCGACGGCCGGGACGTGCTGTAGATGAGTTGTGCCGGGCGCGCGGAGAGGGTGCGAGCGCCGGAGCCCGGGGGCGCGGGCTCCCCAAGACTGCCGCCGCGGCCATTCTCGGGGAACGGTGTCGCGGGTTCCAGTTCGGTATCGCGCGGGGGCAGACCGGTCAACTGCCGGACTTCCTGCTCCAAGTCATAGAGGTCGCGCAATTCGGCGGTGATGGCGGCTTCGCGTGCTTCGTACTCGGCACGCAGGTCCACATCCGGCGCTTCGACGGCACTGGAGACCGGCGCGTCCAAGGGCGCGAGCGGCGCCGTGTCCTGTTGCAGCTCGAACATGGCCTGGCGCAGGAGCGCGACGCTGTACGCCGAGGCTTGCTGACGCTGGTACAGGAATCCCGCCGTGAACGACAGGCAGAGCAACATTCCGACCGACGACCAGATATGAAAAGTACTAAGATTTAGATTTCGCGTAGGCCCCGTCCCCTGGGGGATGAGCATGACAGTCCACTTCTTCATGCAAACAGGACTCCCGGGCTGTCACTTATTGGAAGGCAACGTACCGCCAAAGTGCCTTCTTCGTTGAAAGTCAGGCCTTGGCTGGACTAGACCGCGGTCCCCTTCAGGTCACCTCGTTATCCAGACGCAGCGTAGCATCTTTGGTCCGCGAAGTCAACGATTTTGAAGGCCTGTGCGGCGTTTTCGGGCCCTTCCGCCGACCCGCGCATGATGTATCCCCGGTCCTGGCAAAAGGTTTCACGGATTGGCCGCCGTCGTGGACGGCCTGCCCTTGTCGGTTGATTTTTGGGGGCTCCGGGGCGTATTGTCCGGCTGCTTTACCGTGCACCACGGGGTATCAACGGCGCGGGACGCGCCACCAGAGAGGTTGCCATGAGCAAGAATGTCGTCATCGTCGTGATTGTCATCGCCGTGCTGGGGATCGCGGGCTATTTCGGGCTGCAGCGCGCGGCGACCCCGCCCGAAGAGTCAATCATCCCTGCGCCCCCGGCCGTCAGTTCGCCCGTGGCCGAGGAGAGTCCCGTGACCGAGGAGTACCCGGTGGAGCAGCCGGCGGAACCGGTCGTCGAGGAAGCCGAGGATGTTGTGGAAGACGCGCCGGAAGCAGTCGGCGAGCCCGAGGGGAATGAGGGACCAGCAGAAGAACCCGCCGCGCCGGCCGGCGTGGCACTCGATGCCGAGACCATCGTGGGAACCGAGTGGCAGGTGGGGCAGTTTGCCCTTGCGTTTGAGGCCGACGGTGTCGCAGTGGGCAGAATGAACGGCACCGAGGTCCGCGGAACGTGGGCAATCGAGGGCGACACGGTCACGGTCACCAGTGGCGGCGAATCGGTCAGCGCGACGATCGATGGAGACAAGCTCATCGCCGGGTCCAACGCGCTGCGCCGGCTGAAATAGCCCTCCGAATCAGGATTTCCGTGTCCGGGCCGCGATCCTCGAGCTTCGAGGATCCGGCCACGGGCACGGCTGGCCCATGTCGACGAAGAGGTAGAGAAAGTCCACCGGCTTCTTGCCGGGATAGGTCTTGCGGTTGAAGTTCTCCACCAGTAGCTGGTAGTCGTGCTGATGCCCGGCGTCCTCGCGGAATATTCCGTAGAGCGGCCACGTCCGGACCTCACCATCGCGGTGACGCGGACATCCGACGTCCGAATGCAGCGCGAAGCCCTTGAACGCCCCCTCGCGCGTCTCCTGAAGCTTGAACGGATACAGACGGCAGAGCAGGGGACGATGCTCGTAGATGGTACAGTGCCGGTTCCGTTTGTTGAGGAAGACGCAGCCCTTGTCGCTGCGGCGCAGGGCCATCAGGTAGCGATCCCGCCCGCATTCGAGCCAGGTCGGATCGGATTTGGCCACCCCCTGAATCTCCTCAGGCGTCAGAAACTCGAGAAAGCGGCGCGGATCGCGGCCCGTGGCCCGCACGATGCGCAGCACGTCGGCCGGTGTCGGCAGGCACACCACCTCCGTGCAACAGTGCCCACAATGGTGACAGCTGAATCGAACCAGTTCCTTACCCATCGCGCTACCATAGCGGGTCCGACGGGACAGAATCCAGCAAAAAGTCACGCGGCCCGAAACGGCGCCGTGATATGATGACCAAAAATGCCGGGAATACGTCCCGCGAAACGGAGAGCGCGAAAACATGTGTGTCAGATGGCAGGGACCCGTTGGATGGTGGACAGTGGTGGTGGCAGTGGCAGTGGCGATCCCTGTGGCTATGGCCGCCGAGCCCGGCGCCGGGACCAGTGCACCGGTCCTGATACCGGTTGCGCCCGAGACGGGCGGACCCGCTGACCTGCACGGGGAAGTCCGGGCGCTGCGGACGGAAGTGCGCGATCTGCGCGATGCCATCGAGGTGCTGCTCACCGAAGATGTCAACCAGCTCCGGCGGGAAAATGCCCAGCTCCGCGCCGAGGTGCGCCGCCTTCAGTCGGTGTTGGCCGCAGGCAGCGATGCCCCGGTCACGCCATCCATCCCGCGTCCAACCGGTGCGGCCCCGCTTGGGTCGCCCTCGGCCGACGAACCGGTAGCCGTGCCAGACGGTGTGGCGGCGGCACCGCTCGAGATCGTCGCCGAGTGGGGCCGGACCCCCGAGGAAGCCGCGTCGGTCGGGGCCGACACCACGTCGCTGAAGGGGCTGGTCGGATGGGTACCCGGACAGGCATCGGACGCCGCCTTGGCGGCCCTGGGCCGCGCGCTGCACGAACGGTTCCGCGCCTTCGACAACGTCAACATCGAGATCTTCTCCACCGAAGAGGCCGCGCGGGCCTATGCCGAGGAAAACAAGCTGGATCGTGGCGCGCGGGTGCTGTCGCTGTCCCGCTTTGCCCGGACGGGCCGCGATGTGGTCACGCTGACAACCCAGGGGGTAACGCGCGAGGTAACGCCGTAGAGAGGAGACATGCGATGCCGAAGCTCATCGCCGGGTATACCGAGGTGGCCGCGGCCGGTACGGTTCCGAAGGTCATCCACGAATACATCGGCCGCGTGAATACCGGAACCGACGCCATCAGCATCGCCCATATGCGCAGCCCGGCGGGGTGGATTGAACCGGGCCAGCGGCCCGAGTTTGATGAGTACACCGTCGTGCTGCGAGGCCGGCTGGTGGTCACGCAGGAAGACAGCCACGCGGTCAGCGTGCGCGCCGGACAGGCGGTGATCGTCGAACGCGGCGAGTGGGTGCAGTACAGCAGCCCGGATCCGGAGGGCGCGGAGTACATCGCCGTGTGCGTTCCGGCGTTTTCGCCGGACCGCGTTCACCGGGACGAGGCGTGATGCCGCGCACGGCGGCTCATTCGAGCGTGTAGATCGCGGGGAGGTTCCGGTAGCACTCGTCGTGATCAAGGCCGTAGCCCACTACGAAGTGGTCATCGATCGCGAAACCGGTATACCTGGCCTGGATGGGCGTCACGCGCCGCGCGGGTTTGTCCAGCAGGGCACACAGCTCAGCCGACGCCGCGCCTGCGGCCATCAACCGGTCAAATACCGCCGCGGTCGTGCGGCCCGTGTCGAGTATGTCTTCGACCACCAGCACATGACGTCCCTCGAGCGGCTGTTCGGGCAGAAAAGTGAACTCCACCGTGCCCTTGGACAGATGCCCCTCGTAACTCCGGGCCCGGATGAAGTCCACCGTCAGATCGAAGGCCAGCCGCCGCAGCAGGTCCGCGGCGAAAAACAGCCCGCCCTTCAACACGGGAACGACCATCGGGTCGCGCCCGGCATAATCCCGCGTGATGTCCGCCGCCAGTTCGTCGATGCGGCGCGCGATGACGGTTTCGCTGAACAAGGGTTCACGACTGCGTTGCACGAGTCACCTCGATTTCCAGCACCTCGCGGGTGTGTCCTGTAACGGCGGCGTGCCGGCTCACCGGACCGCCCGGAATCCACACGATCCCGTCCCGTCCCTCGACGATCAGCAGCGCGTCCCGCTCGTGGCGCGGGATACCGCGTCCGATCATCCAGTCCTTGAGTTTCTGTGTGCCCGCCATGCCGAGCGGGGCGATCCGGTCGCCCGGGCGGCGCGTGCGCAGGACAAGCCGTGGGCCGGCCGCCGCGGCATCCACCACCTGCCGGGTCGCGGTGCAGTACGTCTGGATCGGTGCGGACGGCGGCGCCGCCAGCACGGATGCGCGGACGCGCCACGCCCCAAAGCGTGCTTCGCCCGGCACCTCGAGCAACACCGCCTCGGGAGTGGACAGCGCCCCGTCCTCAATCATGGCCCGGTCGCGCGCGTTCCGCAGCAGCAGCCAGCAACCCAGATCGGCCGCAGTCCCCGTCCGGCCTGCGATGATGTGCTCGACGGCCGCCTCGACCCGGTCAAACGCCGGTTCCACGCGGCGTTCGAGCATCACGCGGGTCACGGCGCGCCGCTGAAGCGCCCGGTCCCCTGAGCGAAAGACCGCGCGATCAATGGCGCCGTCCGGCGCCATGCACCGGGCCAGAAATGTGTCCGTCATCGCGTCGAGCAAGGCGTCTTCGTCGCGCTGGACCGCCGCGAGACGCACCAAGGCCTCCTGGACGGCCGGATTGTAGCCCGTACGGAGCGCGGGCAGCAGCTCATGGCGGATGCGGTTGCGTGCGAACCCGGGATCCGCGTTGCTCGCGTCGTCGCGCCACGCGAGCCCGCGCGCGTGGAGGTAAGCCAGCACGTCGCCGCGCGTACAGCCCAGGAGCGGCCGCACAATGGACACCGCGCCCGCGCGCCGGAGCGGCGGAATACCGCCCAATCCGTGTGGCGTGGTGCCGCGCAGCAGGCGCATCAGCACGGTCTCTGCCTGATCGTCGGCCGTATGGCCCGTCGCGATGGTGCGAATCCCCTGTTCACGGGCCACGCGCAAAAAAAACTGGTAGCGCAGCCTGCGTGCATGCGCCTCGAAGCCTTCGCCGGCCGCCCGGGCCGCCTCAGCGACGGACACCGTGGTTGCATGGAGCGGAGCGCGCGCCGTTCCGGCCAGTTCCGCCACAAAGGCGGCATCGGACGCACTCTGTCCCTGGCGCGTGCCATGATCCAGATGGACCACCTCGACGCGAAGCCCGAGTGCGCGCAGCGCGTCAAACAGGCACACCGAGTCCGCGCCACCGGATACCGCCGCCAGAACGCGTTCGCCGGGCGGAATGCGGTGTTCGGCAAGCATCGCCGCGGCCTGCTGCAAGACGTGCAGCGTGGCGCTTGGCGCGTCGCCGGGCATGGAATAGGGCATATGCATGGCAACGGATAGTGTACCGCGCCCACGGGGGCGTTTGAAACGGGGCCGTCAGCGGGCGGTGCGAAGGCTGCGGAGGGCGAGCAGCGCGCACGCGAAAGCTGTGATGGCCCATGCCGTGCCGGTCAGCGGGACTTCCGCATCGTCAGAATCAGGGAACGGCGGCGGATCGATGGACGGTGGCGTGTCCGGGGCCGATACCTGCCAGACCGCGGCCGCAAACCGGGGCAGGGCCGCCCACGTGTCACCCGGTGATGCCGGCTCGGCTGGATGATAAATGAACGCCGTGGCCCCCGCAGTGGCAGCCTGCGGATCGTCCCAAGCGGCACAATCGGTATCGTGACAGGTAACAGCGAACGAATGCCCGGTCTCGCCGAAGCGGGCCATGGTGACAAGCGCCGATCCGGCAAATCGCGGACACAGAGTCATGTCGCCCGGAAGCGCCGGCACCGCGTCCCAGAGGCCGTACGCGTCGACCGCGTCGGCCCACATCATCACCCTCGCGCTCGGCGCCGCCATGCTGAGCGAGGTCACCGTTTCGGCAAAGAGTGCGTCTGGAGAGAGGTTGCGCTGGCGGCACCGGCCGTCGGATGCGAAGACGCCGGGCATGCCCATACCCAGATGGAGGGATCGCGGTTGGAGCCGCGCAATAAGCGTCTCGATTGCCTCAACAGCGGCGGTCTGCCACAACGGCTCGGAGGGACAGGCATCCCGCGATCCCGGAAATGCCGCCGTGTAACGTACGCGCACCGGGTCCCCCTCTTCGAGCTGGCCGCCGGGGAGCGCGTGCAGCGGGACGGTCTCCCCCGTGAAGGGGAAGGCGGCGCAGACTGGCGACGAATAGTCCTGCCCCGGCGTATAGATGGTCCCGCCCGTCAACGGCGACACGGTGACCGGGGCGCTCGGACTGACCACGAGGTTGGCCAGCGGCTGCAGCGGCAACTCCCAAGTGCCCAGTGGAACCAGCTCTCCATCGGACACCACGAACGCGTGGTCCATCGTGACCCCCTCGGCCATCGCGGGATTTCGCGACAGGAGTGTGTCCGCGTTCGTGAGCAGATCCAGCAAGGGGATCGGCTCGATGAAGCGCATGCGGCACGCCTCGAAGGCCGTGGTCACGGCGGCAGCGGTCAGAGGATCATCAAGTTCGAAGAGCCGCGCATCACGGCAAATGACCGCGTTCAGCCGGAGGGCCGTCCATCGTTCAATATCCGCTTCGCTGGGCAGGCCCTCGATGTAGACCGCCCGGAACGTGGCGCCGGGCCAATCACTCAGGGTAACGGCCGGAACGGAGCCGCCGCTGGCTGCGATGAGCTGGCGCAGACATGTCAATCCGTGCGCTGCACCGGAAAGGCCCTCGCCCACGACCAGCGCCCAGTCCTCGGACACAAAAAGCCGGAACCCCTCTTCCGAAGGCGGGGCGGGGAGTCCATTGACGACCGTCCACGCGGACAGATTGGCGCTCGTGCCAACCCAGATGCCTCCCGGCGTGGTCGCCACGGCGTCGGCGTCCACCTCGACAACCGGCGCCGCGCCGCAGAGGCCCGCGATGTCCGAAACGACGCCGGAGGCGGCCGGCTCAAGCCGTGCATCGGCCAGCACGATCCGCTCGAAGGTGCTCAATGGGACGTGGCGTTCCGCACCATAGGCCCACGCCTGGTGGCGCGGCGACACCGTCCAGTCCGGCGCCTGCGCCCACGCACCGCCCCCTGCCACCAACACCATCACACAGCACAATGCACGTCCGTACACGGTAAGTGCCTTCCCCTGTAGATTGTCGCGCACCCCAACCCAGTAGCGCACGAGTATACCCGACAAGTGATAATTTGCGCAATAGGGCGAATGGAGACAACCTGCCCGCCAGCCCGGGAAGCCGGTGTCCAGACCCGCCGGTGTGGGTCCGGACACCGTAAGCTTCCGGAAGAGCTCAGTATCCGGTTACGTCGAACTGCAGCTTGGTGCACTGGAACGTCGCATCCACGGTGTACTTCGGCGGCGACGAGTAGGATTGCTGGCCGGTCTTGTTGATGTTGCCGCTGATGGCGCCGGCAAGCGGCACGTCGTGCGGCACGGACTTCGGATCCACCGGCAGGGCATAGCTGCCGCTCGCCGACGCGTAGTTGCCCGAAGCGATGTCGTGCGACACCACGGCATGACCGGCGCCCATGGCCAGGGATCCCGCACCGTGGATGTCCCAGTTGGTCCCGTTGTATTTGGACGTCATCGTGCCGCTGGTCACGATGCTCCAGCGTTCCTGGGCGGGCTGTTCGAGCGTGAAGTGCAGATTGCTCGTCCGCGATCCGGAATGCGACACGTAGTAGTCGTAGGTCATCCAGGCGTAGCCGGACGGATCGTAATGATTGTGGCTGGTGACCTTGACGTTGTTGATGGCCGTGTGGAGCGAGAACTTGAGCGAGTTGGCGTCGAAGGAGCTGGTGGTCGAGTTGTTGTCGGACGGTGAATGGGAACTCGACATCCCGCGATCCTTGAAACTCGTCGTGCGCGGGATGTGGCGCACGGGGAACAGGTAGGACCCGTAGGGCTGGGCGTCCAGGTCGAACTGGTCGGAGACCGTGTATTGGTACGTGCCGTCGTCCGCCAGTCCAAAGGCATAGTACCCTACCAGGTCTTCGAGAAAGCCGGGTATCGGCGATCCCTCGCTGAGAAGGCCCGCAGAGGACGTCAGCCCCCAGCAGCCCTTCCACTCCGCCGGGGCATCGGGCGGCCCATAGGACCATGCGCCGCTGCCGTCCATCGGCAGCACGAACTTCGCCACACTGACGTGCGTCGTGCTGCGCCCGGTGAGGAAGTCGCCGCTCGCGGCGTCGTAACTCCACTGGATGTACGGTTTGGCCCACGCGGGCCGCGTAGTGACGTAGAAATCGGTACTCCGCAGGTCGTAGGAGGTGTGGTACACCGGTGTGAGCGCGTAGAGCACCGTGATGTGTTCGCCCTTGGTCATGGCCGTCTGCCCGGTGGCGTTCCAGAACGCGTCGATCTCCTGCGGCTGTCCGATGAGGCGCATGGCGATGCCCGCGGGTTGCCGCGAAGAGAACTGCTGCGCCACGAAGTCGGCCCGCTGATAGATAAGCCCTGTGTTGGCGGGCAGCACCTGACGCGGGTTGACGATATCCGTAACGAAGTCCGCATTCGCCAGCACCAGATAATCCACCCAGCGCATGAACTCGTCCACCTGGTCGTCGATATAGCGCTGAAACACCCCGTGCTGGTAGGTGGCGACGTTGTTGAACTGCACCGTGCCGCTGTCGCCCGCTTTGAGGATGTTGATGGCCTCGGTGATGAGGGCCAGGCCGCGGTACTCGTAGGCCAGGATCTTGCCGAAATAGGCCTCGAATGCCTTGTACGCCGCCAGCACGTCGTCCTTCCCGCCACCGGCGCTCAGCGACAGCGCATAGCGCCCCAGCGCGCCAGGATGGCCCACGGAGGTGTCCGGCATCACGTTGCCGTGAATCACCGCGAGCATGTGGGGCACGTCGTTCTGGGGCGACGCGTTGTTGCTGATCATGCTGACGCCGAAGGCATGGGGGTCCAGCGGGTTGTCGCTCAGCGCCTGGTCGACGGTGAAATTCACGCGCAACCGGCTGACGAGTGCGTCTAGGTTGATGATCGCATCGCGAACGGGCTGCTGGCTGCTCTCGAAGAGAATGTCCACCGTGGCGCGCTCGAGCTGTTGTTCGAGTTGCTGGATCTCGAGCTTGAGATCACCCAGCTGTGCCTCGATTTGATCCAGCCGCTCGTTCTGCGCCGCCAAGGCATCCAGCACGTCCTGATTGGGATTTTCGTCACCGGACACCAGGCCGAATTTCTTGAGCAGAACGCCCGCGGCCTGTTCGCCAAGTGACGATCCCGCCGATTCCGCGGCGGCAATCGCGAGGTCTTCACAGAAACTGCGCTCACCGCCCACGCCGTACAGCGCGCCCAGCATCGTGCGCGACGAGGCGTCCGGCATGCGGTCCATCACGAGCGTGTCGAGGTAGGCATCGAGGCCGCCGGCCTTATGCGCCTCCTCCAGTAACAGCGACGGGTCCAGATACATCCGCAAGGCATCCTGGCCAAGGAGTTCGGCGTAGTTCAGCCCCAGCGGCAGGTGGAGGTGATTCTGGACGACCCGCAGGGCCTCGTCGTGCGTGCATCCGTGAGCCAGCCGGTAGCGGTCCACGAGCGTCGTGAAGAGATTGACCTCGAGGTGCTCGCCGCGTTCATAGGATGGCTCGTACGCGCTCAGGGTCCCCTCGACGGGCATGCCGTCCACGACAAGATTCCGCGCCACGACCCGCACATCACCCCGGCCGCAGGTCCACGTGCGGCCAAAGAACGCGCCGTCCTGGCACGGTCCAGACCACACCCGCTGGCCGCCCACCTCGACCACGATCGTCGCGCGTTCAACGGGCGTGTCGAGGCAGACCGCGCCCCACATTACGACTGCGTACTGGGTCAGCATGGGGCATCCGGCGAAAACCGTCGCCACCAGCACGCACCCGATCGCCCTGGCCAGACTGGCCACACATTTCACCTGGAAAGACGGCATGGTGATTCCCTCCACCGTTAAAAAAACGGGCCGCCCTGCGCGTGGTGCGCAAGGCGGCCACCTAAACTCAACCCCCCGGTTGTTCGAATGTGAAGGCACTGCCCGGCTGATCCGTGCGCGCGCCGGTCAGAAGCTGACCTCGGGCGGCACCGGCGGCACGACCACCTCGAAGGTCTCCGCCTTGACCCTGTCCTGCCCGGCATCCGCGGCCGGCTGCACCAGGACAGAATACGCAAACCAGCCGAAAAGGACGAGCGCGCACACGGCGGCCCAGGCCGCCAGCTCGGGCAGCCAGTCCGGCGCAGGCACGGCCTTCCGCGAAGCGCCGGAAAACACCCCCCGGCGTTGGAGAAAGCCGCCTGCCGGAACCTCATCCTCGTAGGCATGCAGATAGGGGTCCGGCGGCACGTCCAGCAGCGCGCAGTAGGTCTTGAGGAACCCCCGCACGTAGCAGGCCGTCGGCAGATGACGCGGGTCGCCGTCCTCGATAGCGGTGATGTAGCCTATCGGGATGCGCAGCTCCCGGTAGACCGCCTCGACGGTCAGCCCGAGTTCTTCCCGGCGTGCGCGCAGTTCGCTTCCTCGAATCTGCCCTTCTGTCATGCCACTTCATCCTTGCGCGGCGAATCCACCAGGATCTCGCGCGCCTTGCTCCCCAGATGGGGTCCCACGATTCCCCTCATCTCCATCATGTCAATCAGCCGCGCCGCTCGCGTGTACCCCACACGCAAACGCCGCTGGACCATCGATATCGAGGCCTGTCCGGTCTCCAGCACCACCCGGACCGCGTCGTCGAACAGCTCGTCGGACTCGTCGGCGAGGTCCAAGGCGGCCTCGCCCGCCTTGCCGAAGTTCTGAATCTCGTCACGGTACTGCGGCGGCGCCTGACTCTTAAGATACCGGATCAGGGTATTCATTTCCTCATCGCTGACAAAGGCCCCCTGGATGCGCGTCGGCTTGGACTGTCCGGCGGGCAGATAGAGCATGTCCCCGCGGCCGATCAGCTTCTCGGCGCCGATCTCGTCCAGGATGCATCGCGAATCCACCCGGGACGACACCTGAAAGCTCAGGCGCGCCGGGAAATTGGCCTTGATGACGCCCGTCAGCACGTCCACCGACGGCCGCTGTGTGGCAATGATGAGGTGAATGCCCACCGCGCGCGCCAGTTGCGCCAAGCGTGCGATGGCGTCCTCAACCTCGGCCCGCGCCAGCATCATCAGGTCGGCCAGCTCGTCGATTATGCACACGATATAAGGGAGTTTGCGAATCACGTCGTAGGATTCGTTGTCGCCCTCGCCCTCGGTCGTCATCTCGATCTCGCCGTTGTCGACGCTCTCGTTGTAGACCTCGATGTTGCGCACCCGCAGGTGGGCGAACAGGCGGTAGCGCTCTTCCATCTCCGTGATCAGCCAGGTCAACGACGCGGCCGCCTTCTTGGGATCGATCACTACCGGCGTGATCAGGTGCGGAATGTCGTTGAAAATCGACAGCTCGACCATTTTCGGGTCGATGAGCATGAGCTGCAATTCGTCGGGCCGCATCGAGAACAACAGGCTCGCCAGCAGCGTTTTCACGCACACCGTCTTGCCTGAACCGGTGGCGCCCGCCACCAGCAGGTGCGGCATGGACGCCAGGTCCGCGACCTTTACCTCGCCCGCGATGCCCTTGCCCAGCGCCAGCGTCAGCGCCTTGCCCGAACGCTTGAACTCGCGCGACTCGAGCAGCTCACGCAACACCACCGGGTCGCACTCCTTGTTGGGCACCTCGATGCCCACACGCCCCCGGCCGGGAATCGGCGCCTCGACGCGCACGCGGTGTGCCTTCAGCGCCAGCGCCAGGTCATCGGCCAGGGTCTGGAAGCGGCTCACCTTCACGCCCGGCGCCGGGTCGAGCTCGAAACGCGTGATCGTCGGCCCGCGCGTGACATCCGTCACCCGCGCGTCGATGCCGAAGGTCTTCAGGCGCTCTTCGAGCAACATGCTCGTCTGCCGCAACTGCTCGTCGAGATCGCCGTGCACCACGGCGGGCGCCGGATCAAGCATGTCCACCGGCGGCAGCGCATAGCGCCGGGGATACTCGTAGTCCGCCGGCAGTTCGTCCATCTCATCGATTTTGCGGCGGATGGCCATGGTCTTGCGCGACAGCTTGGCCGACGCCGCGGCGGATGGCGCCGGTATGGGCGCTGGTTCCGGCACGGATGCTTCTTCGGTGTAGTCGTCCTCGGCAAGCGGTGAATCCAGTGCGGGATCCGGCACGTCCTCGAAGGGGAGGTCGTCTTCGGCGGGATCCGGCGCGCGCTGCGTCTGCACGCGAATGCGCGGCGGAGCGTCGTCGACCTCGTCCATGTCCACCGGCGCCTCGAGGGCCCGCTTGGCGGCTTTGCCTTTGGCCTTGGGCTTCCTGGGCACTGGCGCGGCCTTCATGTACACCCACAGCCGGCCCATCGCATCCGCCGTCGCGTGGATGGCCACCACGGACACTTCGAAGATGCTTGCGAAAAGTTTTACGAACAGAAACTCGGTGGCCAACAACAGGCCGACAATCGCCAGCGTCACCCCGAGGACATTGGCGCCGATCACCCCAAACAACGTGGTCACGACCACGGAAAACAGGTCGCCGACGGCGCCGCCCGGAAAACTCCGGGTACCGGCCTCCTCGAGATTGACCTGGAACAGCCCGGCCAACGACCCGGCCAGCAGAAAGGTGCCCGCCAGCCGCGTCAGGAGCCGGTCAAGCGGCACGTGGCGCATCAGCATGATGCCCCAGACGCCTGTCACAAAATAGGTGATGTGGGCCGCATGACCCAGGAGAATGTACGCCAGCCCGGCCACTACCGCCCCCGCATCCCCCAAGGCGTTGTATACGTCGCGGATTTCGGTGAGCGACCGCCGGGTAGCGCCCTGGTACTCGTCAGTGATGAGCGCCACGAACAGAAACGCCGTCACACCAAGGAGAAGCACGCCGCCGATCTCGCGGCGCCGTTCCTCGTGGCGTTGTCCTGTATCGCCCATGGCCACTCACCCCTCGTGTGCGCTATGTTTGCTGTACAGCGTGAATTCTAGCAAAAGGTAGTCCCTGTTGCAACTAAATATGGTGCCAGGTGGCACGATGAGGCAAAACCAGAAAGACAGAGGCAAGAGGCAGACCAGAACAGGGATGCGCCCCATCGCAAGTCCCTTGTAAATCAATAGTAACAGCAAGGCCTGCATCCTGGCAAGGCGGTAGGCCGCCGCGCGCAAAATAGCGGGGAAAACGGTGCCTGTGGCAATTTAGATGCTGCTATGCCGGGTATGCGGAGCCACCTGGCAGACACCAGCGCGCCGTCGTTCGCTCAGGACCACCACAATATATGGTATGAGCGTCCAGCCCATGCCCCTCGAAGCGGCGCGCCAATCCGCCTGGAAACGGTCCCCCTCGGCAACGCGACGTCAAAAACGGTACACGATACCGGCCTGAAAAAGATGGTCCCAGTTGACCCCGTTGGCGCCGGTGTCACTCTGGTACTCGCTCGTGAGACTGAGGCGCAGGTCGAGCATTTGACTCAACGGTGTGACCACGGCAGCCTCGGAGAGCAGGCGGTACTCGCCCCAGTCATCCAGCTTGGGCCAGGCAGTGAGGGTCTCGGTCAACACCGCCTTCTCGAATACCCTCTGCTCATATTGCAGCCCGAAACGCGCACTGGCGCTCCTGTCGACGCGGGTGTTGTCCACGTCGTCCAGCGCGAGGCGGACGGCCCGGGCCGCGTCATATACGCCCTGCGCGTCCAGCGCCCCTGTCTGGATTCCGCTGACCAGGTTGTTGACGGCGGTGTAGGCAGCCTTGCGGCGCGTCGCGCGCAGGGCATCCAGTTCATCGTCGCTGTAGCGCAGCCAACGCTCGTACCCATACTCCAGGCCTGCATCGCCGGACAGCTTCAGGCGCTCCCTCTTGACGAAGTCGTAGCCCGCCCCAAGGCCGCCGGTGGCCCGAAGGTCGAGTTTGCGGGGCTCATCATGGGCCAGCCCGCCTTGCGCGTACAGGAAGAAGCGCTCATTGGGGTAATGCTGATATCTCGCATCCCCCTTGATCCGCCGGGTATTGACGTCACTGTCCACCTCTCCGTACCCGGCGCTCGCCGTCATTGTGAGGCGATCCCTGCCAAAGTCCCGGCCGGTCGTCACAGTGAGGGTGGCATCCAGGACGTCTTTCTCTCCCGAACGCCACGACCCGCCTGCTTCTACCGAACCAGACCACACTTTCGGTTTCGGCGGTACGGCCGCATCCGCGTCGCGCGCAGCCGTCACCGGGCCGGCCGGCGCGGCCTCCCCGGTCTCATCCACGACCATCCATTCGCCGTCCCACACGGCAAAACGCCGGGGCACGGTCTCGCCCGACTCGTCGACCGTGTGCAGCGGCACGTCGGTGGTCAGCGATTGCACGGCGTCCGCGTCGACCTCAATGGCGCCCGCGTAGGGCGTCACGATGGTCACTTTGCCGTCGGCAATGCGTTCGACGGTGCCCGACAGCTTGTCGCCGTTGTTCATGACGAGCTGATCGGCGGATGCCGCCGGGCAGAGTACACACAGACAGACAGCGATGGCGATGCGAGAAATCATGGGAACACGCTCCAGGAAGGGTCAGAACTCCATTCGGAACTTTTCACCGAGATAGGTCTTGCGGGCAACCGGGTTGTCGATGATTTCCTGAGGTGTGCCCGCGACCATGATGGCGCCTTCGCTGATGATGTAGGCGCGGTCGGTGATTTCGAGGGTATGCCGCACATTGTGGTCGGTGATGAGAACGCCGATGCCGCGTGTCTTGAGGTCCGCGACGATCTCCTGGAGATCGGCGACCGCGATCGGGTCGATGCCCGCAAACGGCTCGTCGAGCAGAAACGCCTTGGGATTCGTGGCCAGGGCGCGACAGATCTCGGTGCGGCGCCGCTCACCGCCCGACAGGGTATAGGCCTGACTGTGGGCGACGTGGGAGATGTTCAGCTCTTCAAGCAGCTGGTCCGCCCGCTCGATGCGCTCGGACCGCTTGAGTCCCTGATACTCGAGGATGGCCAGCACGTTCTGACGCACCGTGAGCTCGCGAAAGACCGACGGCTCCTGTGGAAGATACGCCATCCCGGCGCGCGCGCGGCGGTACATGGGCAGCCGCGTCACGTCGCGGCCCGCGAAGCGTACGCGCCCCGCATCGGGCCGCAGCAGCCCGACCGTCATGCGGAAGGTGGTCGTCTTTCCCGCGCCATTGGGTCCCAGCAGCCCGACGATTTCGCCCGCATCCAGACGTATCGATACGCCGCGCACCACCGTCCGCTTCTTGAACTGTTTCACCAGCCCCTCGGTCTCGATCAGGGCTCCTGTGTTTTCGTGCGTGGGCGCCGTATCCATGCCAACCCTCACGGCAGCGGCTTGATGGCGCCGGGATAGGCGGCTTCGAACAGCATGCGGTTGAGCCGCATCACCTCGTCCTCGCTGAGCGTATCCACGCCGCGGTCGAGGAGCGCCTGCGCCGCCGGACCCGGGTCCACACCCGGAAACGCGGCTGGGTCATGGAAATCGCGCCGCTGAAGCACCCGGTTGAGCTGGCGCAGCATCGTCTCGCGATTGGCATCAAGTTGCTCCACCGTCGAGGTCAGCAGGAACCGCTGCGCGTTGTCGTCCAGCATCGTCAGGATGCGCTGGCCCGGCGACGGTGCTGGGTCCGCGGCGTCTTCTTTCAGGCGCGGCAGTAACACGGGCCAGTTCACGTCGTCAATCCCCAATCCTCCGGCCGTCGCCGCCTGTTGCGGCGCGGACTGCTGGAACTGCACGTCCTTGACCACGGGCCGCTGGACCCGGATCGCCCCGGTCCCCAGATCAAAGGTGATGGTCTCGCCACGGATCTCGCCAAACTGTTCAGAGTTCTTGACGACCGGGTTTTCAGAGAAGACCATGCGGTTGGCCGCGAGCTGCCAGTCGGCCTTGCCCGCGAGCACGGTGCCTTCGGGGTGTTCGATCACCACATTCCCGCTCAGCCGGATCGCGCTCGGCTGGCTGCCGCTCTCGGGGTAGTCAAAATCCATCCGGTTCGCGCGCAGACGCAGATTCGGCGAGTCCGGCTTGTCGGAGTAGAGCGTCACATCCGCCCCGCCCACCAGGCGGTGGATGCGGCCCGCGACATCAAATTCCCCTTCGCCCGCCTCGAGGTCGACGCGATCGAAGCTGTAGCTTGCCGCCTGGCCCCAGACCGGCAGTGCCAGCACCAGCGCGGCAAACACCACCCACATCCTGTGCATTTTCACAGCGGATCATCTCCTTTCAGCACCAGCGTGCCGCGGACGTCCTTGAGAACCAGGCGCTGCTCGTCGGGGTAGTAGCGCAGGGACGTCGCCGCGATGGCGGAGCCGTCGCCCTCCATCTGCACCGGTGCATCCGATCGGGCCACCCGCTCGGCGTTGATCCATTCCAGTTCACGCAGGTTCAGGGCCATCGCCCCGGCCCGGAGGTTGACCCCCTCATTCAGCAAGGCCGTCTCGCGGCCTTCGCGCTGATCTACCTGGCCATGCGCGGCCTCGAGCAGGGTCTCGTTGCCCTCGCGATCATAGATGACCGCCCGGGCGTTCTCAAAAGACCACACGCCTTCCTCGATCAGCGTGGACTGATCTGCCTGTACCCAGAACGCCGGTTTGCCGGTCGCGCCGCCGCCCTCGGGCCCGTACAGGCGCAGGGTCATGTTCTGCATGGTGGCTTCCACGGTGCGCTCGGGCGTGGACGGTGCCCGCTCCGCTTCGGGGGCAGGCAGCGGCGGGCCGCAGCCGGCCACCAAGGCGGCCAGCCCAGTCAGCACGGCAATGTGTGCCCGGATCCTCACTCAGCCCTCGTTCTTCAGGTAGATGCGGCGCAGTCCCTTGAGCGTCAACTGGGGATCGACGTGGTCGATGCGCGTCGCCAGCCCCGCCATGACCCCCGCCAGACCGCCGGTGGCGATCACGTACGGGGCCGCGCCCATCTCTTCGGACATGCGCCGGATCAGGCCGTCGACCAGGTCGGCATAGCCGTAGGTCAGCCCGGACCGGATGTTGGTGACCGTGTCCCGCCCGATTACCGCGGCCGGCGGGGTAACCTCCACCTGGGGCAGGCGGGCGCACCGCTCGAACAGCGCCGTCGCGGACAACTGGATCCCCGGAAAGATGACCCCGCCCCGGTATTCGCCGCGCGCCGTGACCGCATCAAAGGTGGTCGCCGTGCCGAAATCGATGATGATGAAGGGGCCTTCGTACTCCTCGAGCGCCGCCACCGCATTGGCGATGCGATCCGCGCCCACTTCCCGGGGGTTGTCCACCTGGATGACCAGGCCGGTCTTCACCCCGGGCCCGACCATCACCGGCTCGCTCCCGAAGGCCGCCCGGCTGACATCGGCCAAGGCCAGGTTCAGTTGCGGCACCACGCTCGATATGCAGCAGCCGCGCACCGCGGACGCGTGAATGCCCCGCTGCTGCAACAACATGGTAAACAGCAGATGCAGCTCGTCGGCGGTCCGGTAGTTGGTCGTCACGATGCGCCAGTGCGCACGCAGGGTCTCGCCCTCGTACAGCCCCAGCACCGTGTGGGAGTTGCCCACATCCATCACGAAAAGCATCGGTTATCCCTCGTGCTGAATGACCGCGTCCGCGGACGTCACCGTGACGATGCCGCGGAGGGTCTGCACCTCGAGCGCGCCCGACGGGTTGACCCCGCGCACCACGCCCTCGACCGGCCCACAGCTCACGCGGCGGCCCACAATATTGCAGGCGGCCTGCCATGCGCTCCATATCTGGCCGTATCCCCCGGCCCGCAAGGCCACGACGCGCGCGTCGAGTTCCGTCAACAGCCGTTGAAGGACCTCCGCACGGTCCCAGTACTCGCCCGTCTCGCGGCACAGCGACGTGGCGGTGTCGCGCAGGTCCGGCGGAAAATCCTCGGCCGCATGGCCCACGTTGATGCCAATGCCGACGGCCGTGCGGTTCGCCCGGTGTTCCACCAGAATGCCGCAGAACTTGCGCCCCTGCAACATCACGTCGTTGGGCCACTTCAGCGTCGGCTCGCAGCGCGGCCGCACCGCGTCGCGCACGGCCAGCGCCGCCGCGAACATGAGTCCATCCAAGTGACCGTTCAGCCCGACGCTGCACCAGATCCCGAGTCCCGGCCCGCTGTGCCAGGTCCGCCCGAGGCGGCCGCGCCCCGCACGCTGCCGGTCCGCCACGACGACAACGCCGTCTCCGCCGGTCCGCAGCGCAACGTCATTGGTGGAAGCCACTTCCGCAAAGGTCAGGATGCGCGAACCCACCACGGCCGTGCGTGGCGGCGCGGGCACCAGGTGCGCCTGCGGCACGGGCTCAGACATTCTGGATCCGGAGCGACAGATCGGCGGCCGGCGCGGAATGGGTCAGCGCGCCCACGGAGATGACATGCACCCCCGTCTCGGCGATGGCACGCACGCGGTCCAGGTTCACGTTGCCGCTGGCTTCCAGGACGACCTTGCTGTGATTGACCCGTTCGACGGCCGTCCGCATGTCCTTGAGGCTCATGTTGTCGAGCATGATGACATCGGCGCCGGCCTCGATCGCTTCGTCAAGTTCTTTGAGCGACGTGACTTCCACCTCGATCTTCATCAGGTGGTGCGACCCGGCGACGGCCTGCGCCACGGCGTTGCGGATGCCGCCCGCGGCGACGATGTGGTTGTCCTTGATGACGACGCCGTTGAACAGGGTGTGCCGGTGGTTGGTACCCCCGCCATGGATCACTGCCGCCTTCTCCAATTGGCGCATCAGCGGCGTGGTCTTGCGCGTATCGACGATGCGCGCCCCGGTTCCGGCCACTTTTTCCACAAACGCCGCCGTCAGGGTGGCCACGCCCGTCAGATGCTGGATATAATTCATCGCGGTGCGTTCGCCCGTGAGGATCGCCCGCGTGGCGCCCTTGAGGGACGCAATCTCGTCGCCCTTCCTGAACCGCGCCCCGTTTGGCAGCGAGTCCCAGTCCCGGACGCCCGCCCGCATCACGTCAAAGACCAGCCGGAAGACCTCGATGCCGCTGAGGACCCCGTCCTGCTTGGCAACCAGCACCGCCTCGCACCGCGCGTCCGCCGGAACGGTCCGCGTGGTCGTAATGTCTTCCTGGCCCACATCTTCGATGAGGGCATCGCGCACCAGGCGCCGCAACGTACGTATCATGGGCTGGAACCTCCCGTTTAGCCGCGCATTCTAACATGATCCGGTGCAAAAAGCGATGAAGCCTGCCGCCCTGTCATCCCCGGCACGCGGCCGCGCCACCGGTTGTCACAATGACGAAAAGTTGCAGGGCGCTGACAATTCTCGTCGCGCCGCACGCCCCGGTTCCCTTCCGACGCCGGCGACCGCACCATCGCAAGCGGCTTGTAGACAGATGGTTACATCATCCGAACCGGAGCAGGACGCACTTGGCACCTGTTATGCTTCTATATCGGTCGGCCGACGGACGCGGCCACGTGAAATGAGGAGGCAAATCATGGACGGCTGGTTGTATTCGCTGGACAGTGAGGGGCAGACCCCCCTCACCCGGATTTGCCGCACGGGCCGCACTGAGATCGCGTCGCTCATGGTGACCCAGGAAGCCGAGGACGTTACCACCGAGGCCGCCAAGCTCCCGCCGGTTCACCGGGCGGTTTGCCTCGGACAGGACGGCAATCTGCGCGATATGCTCAGCCGCGGCATGGACCCCAGCGAACGGGACCACCGAGGCGAAACACCGCTGCACCGCGCCGTGCGCGCAGGCAGCCTGGATACGGTTTCCGCCCTGCTGGACAGCGGATCGGACGTGAACGCCCGTGATACGGTCGGCATGACCCCGCTGCATTGGGCCGCCCTGACGGGCCGCGTCGAGGCCGCGGAGGTGTTGATGACGCACGGTGCGGACCCCTGGGCCCGCGATACCTTCGCCGGGGGCCTGACGCCCCTCGAACTGGCCCGCATGATGAGCTACGACAACGTCGCCGATCTCATCCAGATGCGCACCGGCCTGTTCTGACGCCGCGCCGCCCCCGCAGTCAGCCGAGCAGTTCCTGGACCGTACTCACCATATCGGCCCGGCTTACAGTCACCTGACCGGCCTTCCCGGCTTGGCGGTACGCGTCCCGGTCCTCGATGTCCTCGCGGGTCTTCTTGCCGCTGTACAGGTCCTTGATCGCCACCATACCCTGCGCCACCTCGTCTTCGCCGAGGATGACCGCCACCGGGATGCCACAGCGGTCGGCATGGCCAAGCTGGTGCTTCATGCCCTTTTTCTGACCAAGATACGCCTCGGCGTTGATCCCTGCCCGGCGTAGTTCCATGGCCGCCCCGAGCGCCTCGGCTGCGGGCACCTTCCCGAGTGTCACGATCAACGCCTGCACGGTGGACTGGGCCTCCGGCGCCACGCCCAGATGGCGCAGGGCCGCCATGAGCCGGTCCAGGCCAACCGACATGCCCGTACAGGGGATCGTGCGGTCCAGAAAGCGGGCCACCAGCTGGTTGTAGCGGCCGCCGCCCATGACCGAGCCGAACTCGGGCGCGGCCGGAATCACCATCTCGAAGACCGGCCCGGTGTAGTAATCCAGCCCGCGCGCCAGACTCGGCACGAAGCGCGCATGCGCCTCGTCCACGCCGAGCGCATTCAGGGCCATCGCCATCTCGCGCATCTCATCCAGCGCCGCACGGGCCAGCTCCGAACCGGGCAGGGCCGCCGCGCAGTGGTCCACCACCTCGAGGCGGCAGGACCCGTTGATCCCGATGAACCCGGTAATCGTGTCGATGGTCGCGGCGTCCAGCCCGATGCCGGGGATCGGGTCGCCCGAGGCATCCACGCGACCCGGGCCAAGCTCGAGCCGGATGTTGTCCAGCCCCACCTTCTGCAGTTTGTCGATGACGCGCAGGACATGCTTCTGACGGCCCGCATCGGTGATGCCGCATCCTTCGAGGAGCGCGTCGATCAGCTTGCGGTTGTTGATGAGGACGGCATAGCTGGGGGCACCCAACGCGGCCATGATCTCGGCCATGACCGCGACGATTTCGGCATCTGCCGCTGTCGTATCCGCTCCCGCGATATCGATATCGAACTGGGTAAATTGGCGGAAGCGGCCCGGCCCCGGTTTGTCGGCGCGCCAGACCGGCCCGATGGCATAGCGGCGGAACGGGGCCTTGACCTTGTCCGGATATTGGGCCAGGACACGCGAGAACGGCACGGTCAGGTCGAATCGCAGGGCAATGGCCTCGCCCTCGGGCGATTGCAGCCGGAACAGTTCCTTGTTCGTCTCCTCGCCGCCGGCGCCCAGCAGGACGTCCAGATACTCGAGCGCGGGGGTCTCCAGCGGGACAAAGCCGTAGCGCTGGAAAATCGCCTCGATCCGGTCCACGACCGCGCGCCGGGGAATGACATCCTCCGGAAGCAGGTCAAGAAACCCTTTCAGGGTCTGTGGTTCCACATAGTTGGTTGGCTCAGACATGCCTCACCCCGCACCGGTTGACACTAGTAGGCCCGAAACAGGGGCCAAGTGTACTATGTGGTCGTGGCGGCCTGCAATGCGCCCGCGACGCCTTGACTCTTTTCGGGGGGCGTCCTACAATCAGACGGCATTGTTGCCAGACCGTTACCGGCGTTACTTCCGTCATGAACAAGGAGATTTGTTTCCCATGGCCGTTCAGTCAAAGAAAACCTGTTTTGGACTCATCGTAGGCAATCGCGGCTTCTTCCCGGACGAGTTGGCGCGTGAGGGTCACCGTTTCATGACCAAGCTGCTGGGCGACCTGGGCTATGACGTCGTCGTCCTCTCGGACGCAGATACCAAGTTTGGCAGCGTCGAGACGTGGCAGGACGCCAAGAAGTGCGCGAACCTCTTCAAGGCCAACCGGGAACGCATCGACGGCATCATCGTGACCCTGCCCAACTTTGGCGATGAGCGGGGTGTGGCGGATACCGTGAAGATGGCGAATCTGAACGTGCCGGTCCTGCTGCACGCGTGGGCCGACGACCCCCGCAACATGGAGATCACGCACCGGCGCGATTCGTTCTGCGGCAAGATGAGCGCGTGCAATAATCTGGCCCAGTACGGCGTCTCGTACAGCCTGACCAGCCAGCACACAATGGACCCGGCCACGGACGCCTTCAAGGAAGAGATTCACTGGTTCGCCAGCGTGTGCCGCGTGGTCAACGGCCTGCGCAATTGCCGCGTCGGCGCGCTCGGCGCCCGGCCCGCGGCCTTCAACACGGTCCGCTACAGCGAGAAGATCCTCGAGCAGTCGGGTATTTCGGTCGAGACCCTCGACCTGTCCGAGGTTTTCGGGCGCGCGGATCGCATGAAGGACGATGAGGCGCGCGTCAAGGAGCAGCTCGCACGCATCCAGGGCTACACGGGCACGAAGGGCGTGCCAGAAGCCGCGCTCAGCAAGATGGCCAAGCTGGCCCTGGTCATGGAAGACTGGATGGAGGCCGCCGAGCTGGATATCACCGCCGTGCAGTGCTGGACCTCGCTCGAGGAGTACTACGGCGTGGTGCCGTGCACGGTCATGAGCATGATGAGCGACGTGCTGCGTTCGTCGGCATGCGAGGTGGATGTGACCGGGGCGGTCGGCATGCACGCGCTGGCGCTGGCCTCGCAGCGGCCCAGCTTCCTGCTCGACTGGAACAACAACTACGGCGACGATCCGGACAAGTGCGTGTGCTTCCACTGCTCGAATCTGCCCAAGAGCTGCTTCCAGGAATCGCACATGGACTACCAGGCGATCATCGCCGGCACGGTCGGGAAAGAAAACACCTACGGCACCATCTCGGGCCGCATCAAGGCGCTCCCGATGACCTACTGCCGCCTCAGCACGCTCGACACCGAGGGGCTGGTCGTCTCGTATCTGGGCGAGGGCGAATTCACGGCCGATCCCCTCAACACTTTCGGTGGTTACGGCGTTGCGCGCATCCCGGATCTGCAGGGCTTGTTGCGCTATATCTGCAAGAACGGCTTCGAGCACCACGTCGCGGTCAGTCACAGCCAGGTGGCCCGCGCGCTGCACGAGGCGTTCACGACCTACCTCGACTGGGACGTGTACTGGCACGAGGGCTGATCACCCGCCACAACAAACAAGGCGCGAGCGGCACATCACTGCCGCTCGCGCCTTTTCCTTCAATCCCGGCTGGCCCCGGTAACGCGCGAGACTACTGGCTGGCCTGTTCCTGTTGCTGCTGTTGCTGCTGTTGCAGCGCTTCCCACTCGGTCTTCTCGCGCTTGGCCTTTTCGATCCGCTCCTCAGCGGTCTTCAGCAGTCCCTGCTTTTCGGCGGCCTGGGAGGACTGGTCGTCGGGGATGACCGTCAGGATGGACTGCACCATGCCATAGGAATCGATGGCGCGCTGGTACTCGCGCTCATCCACGGCGCGGTCGCCGGTCTCGATCGCGAGATGCGCGTTCTCGAGCACCTGCTTGAGCACGTCGCGGATGCTTTTCTTGACGTTTGCCACGCCGCGCTGGGCCGCCGCGACCAGATCGGGGAACTGGTAGTCAGGGTTCTCGAGGACCAGCGCGTACACGCTGCTGGCGTTGTTGTAGGTGGCGATGGCCGATGCGAAGTCTTCCATCAGACGGCTTTGTTCAGCCTTCTGGACCACGGTCTCGGCGCTGCTGAGGTACTGCGTGGCCATCTCATGGTTCTTCTGACGCGTAACGAGCGCGGCATTGGCGGCGTTGATCCGCTCGGCGGCCTCGGCGTTGGTGCTTTGGTACTCGAGCGCCAGCGAGAAGTTCTTCAGGGCGTTCTGGAGGTCGGTCTCGGGCGACGACGGAAGCACGCCCGTCTCCAGGAATGCCTGGCCGGCAGCGATGTAGTGCTTGGCAAGCTTGGCCGCCGTTTCCTGCCGGTGCGCCCCCGGGATGCGCTGAGCAATCTTCCACTCACGCACACCGCGCTCGACCGCCTCGCCGGTGCCGTACTGGTAGAACAGGTCGCCGAGCACGATGTAGGCGTCCGGGATGCCCGGATTCACCCGCTCGAGGATGTCGTAGGTCTGAACGGCCTGCTGGTAGTTGTCCTTCTCGTAGAGCAGATAGCGGATGGCATTCACGAAGTACCACGTGAGCGCCTGCGGGCTCGGATCGACGTCAACGTCCAGCGGCGTCGTCGCCAACACGGTGTGCCACGCGTCCGCAACCGACTCGACCGCCCGGCCGAAGATGACGGGGCCCGCCTCGCTGAGCAGTCCCTGGTAGCCCACGCCCCGGTCGTAATCGTTGACGATCATCCGGCGGTTGTCGGCATAGAACGCCCGATAGGTGCGAAAGTACTCGCTGGCCGTACGGATGTAGACCTGCTTGGGCCGGCTTGGCATGAACGAATAGCGGTCGAGGCGCGCGTCGATGTCGGCCTCGACCTGCTGACGGTACCGCTGCGCCTCGGGGCTCTGTTCAAGGGCCAGGGGCAGCATGGCGTCGGCGACAAGCGAACTCAGCACACCCATCCGGTAGGCGAAATAGCTGCCCATCCCGTACTTCTTGACCCCACGCAGAAGCTGAATCTCGGCGTCAATCGCCTCCATGGCGCGCGCGTCCGTGCCCACCGTCAGCGGCGGGTCCAGACTCTCCCAGCCCTGCTCGCTTCCCTTGATGACATCGGTGTCCAGGCGCACCTGCGCGGTCTGCAATACGTCCGCCTGACGCTGCCGGAGCAACTGAAGCGACGTCAGCGTGATTGCCTGCTGCGCCTTGGGCCCCCACGCATATGCCGGTCCCGCCGCCGCGGCAATCAGAGCGGCCGCCACCGAGACGGCACCTATCCAACTCGATTTCATGTGATCGTTCCTTCTGGTTCCCGCCAAGCGCGGACCACCACGGGTGTACGGTTCGTCCACGTCAACATGGGCAGTCTGCCACCGCGGCCCATTCTAACAAAAGGAGACGACCAACTTGCCAGTTTTATTTGACGTCCACGGGAAGAATCAGGTCCTCATACAGCGGATCGTTCGGATAGTACTTGTACCGCGGCTCGAAGGGGGTGCCGGGCAGCCGGTTGCCGCACCATGGCGGCACATTGATCAGGGGCTCGTTGGTGTAGGCGTTCGCCACACTGAACCGGATGTAGTCCTCCGTGTACGGCAGCCGCAGATATTGATCCGGGTACCGTTTGAATTCCACGTGTCCGTCCATGAACAGCACGTTGCCGCCGATGGGCGTCACGTGGCTCATCACGAAGTTGCCATCGAACTCCCGGTTGCGGAAGGGCTGAAGTTCGGTCGTTCCCTGGGCGGAACCCACCACGCGGCCCTGAAACGCCACGCTGTCGTACAGGACCGGTATCTCGGCCGACGACACGTAGTCCCGGGTCTGCTGCGTCAGATCGCCCATGAAAACCTTGCTGATGTTGTCGCGCAACCGGAAGTAGATGTCCGTGTTGCCCGGGGCGTGGCCCACGGACCAGTTGGCGCTCAGGCGAATCGACTCGCCGAAGAAGCCCAGCCGGAGATCCGCCATCTGCGCGTCCAGCTCGTCCCGCAGGTACAGGCCATGCTCTTCGGTCACGACGGCGTAAGCGAGATACGTATAGTGCTGATTGGTCATGCACTCGCTGTCGACCCGCCCTGGCCCGATCAGTCCGGTGAGGGCGTCCCGGTCGGTGGCGCTGCGAATGCGCGAGTCGAAATGCTCGGGCGTGAAGGTCACGTCACGGTACCAGTTGTCGCGCCCGTCCTCGGCCTCGATCACCGACGACGGACAGGTGGCCACGCGCACGTCGTAGAGGTAATCCGGGTACACCTCGTCGAGGTCGAAGATATAGTTGTTGCGCACCAGTTGCCAGTCGTAGTAGGTCGCCAGTGCATCGGTATCCCCCGTCCCGCCCAGTGGCTCGCCCCAGTAGTCGTTGGGGTCGTTGGGCGGGAAGTAGCCGTTGTGCTCGTCCGCGAACATGATGAACGCCAGCCCAAGCTGCTTCATGTTGCTGGCGCAGCGCACCTTGCGCGCCTGCTCGCGCGCACGCGCCAGCGCGGGCAGCAGTATCGCCGCCAGGATGCCGATGATCGTAATGACCACCAGCAGTTCGATGAGCGTAAACCCCGACCGTGGTCGCGTCTTCATGGCAGACACCTCGCCGTCAACGTTTTCGGCCAACGCTTCGTAACCTTGCGCAAGACAAGTACTTTTATCTGCTTTCACCGTAGCACAGCCTCCAGGAGCTGTCAATCCTTGCGCCCACTGACGGGAAACACTCGCGCGGGACCGGCCTATGCCACCGTTCCGGGCACCGGGGAGTTGTGGTAGTCGCCGGCCAAAGGGTAGAATGGGCACTTGATGCGCCCGGGCGCTCCCACCGGTGGAGAAACACAATGAGCGGTTCAGGTTCCGAAAACGGGTATGTCGACTATTTTGACATCCTGGGCCTTGCCCCCGATGCCAAACCCGGCGACGTGCGCAAGGCCTACCGGCGCAAGATGAAGGATCTCGTCATGGAGATCGCCCGGGTCCAGATTACCGAGGACCGGCGCGCGCGGTTTCTGCTCGAGATGGCCCAGCTCAACGCCGCCCTGTGCCTGCTGCGCGACGAATCCGCCCGGGACGCCTACTGGAACGACCGCGAGGAACTCATCCAGATCGAGAACCGCTGGCGCGAGGCGGTCGAGCAGCGTCAAGCGGAGGCCGAGCCGCTCCGGCGCGACTACGAGCGCCGCCTCCGCGATTTCCTGTCGCGGTATGTCGAGGATCTGATGCTCAGCGCAGGCCGGGACAAGGAGGCAGTCGAAGCCAGCAACTGGGACCGCGCCCACGAACGGCACGCGTCGCGTATCCTGCGCGAGTACCGCAACCGGCTCTACCAGCAGATTCGCCAACGCATGCCGTACCATGAGGTTACCCCGCCCCGGATCGACTGGAACGAGCGCCGTGCGGCGGTCGCCGCGCTGACGAAGGAGAGCTGACCCATGGCGTCCAAACGATCCGCTCAGGCCAAATCCCTGGACCCCCACGAGGTCAACCGCGCCCTGGCCAAGGCCGTGTACAACGGCGACATCGTCTGCTTTCGCCAGCTCTTTTCGCCCGCGTCGCCGGCCCGGCCCGGTTCGGAGGAGTGCTTCGACAACCCGCGCTATGGCTATCTGCTCCCGGATGAGGCCGAACAGGCGGAGCCGGGCTTCCGGAGCGCCTTGGCGGCCGTCGAGGACGACGCGGTGCAGCAGCATGTCCAGAGGGAACTCGCCGCGGAACGCCCGCCGCAGTTGCCGTCCGAACTGGTGTTGATGCTGGCGGACAACGCGGTGCGCACGCACAAGTACACCAGCGCCGCGCAGGCCTACGAGCTGCTGCGCATACGCGACCGGATGCAGGAGCTGTTCTTCGAGCACGCGGACACGGCCCTGGATGCCGACGACGTGGACGAGGCCGTGCGCGGGTACCTGCTGGCCACGGGCCTGGCCTACGACTACGCCGCGTTTCCCGAGCCCATGCCCCGCGTGCCCAACTTTCCGATGCGCGCCCTGTTGCTTCACGGCGAGTACCCGCGACGGCCCGAAGACTGCGTGGGCATGCGGGCCGACGAAGACCTGATACAGACCGCCCTGAGCCACCTGCTGCTTGACGCCGAGGCCGCGGCGCGGCTGGCCGGGCGGCCCCAATCCATGCGCCTGCGCTTCCTGGCCGCACTGAACGCCCGCCGCGATGCGGAATGGCATGCCTTTGCCACACGTTTCAAAGAAGCGCTCGCGTTGGCCCGCGATGTCAATGCGCGCCTGCTGGCCATCGCCAAGGAACAGGCCGCACCGGGCGCCGATCTGGCCCGGGAACTCGTCCAGCAGGAACTGGACGACCTGTGGCGAATCCCCGCACTCCTGCTCGGACGGCGGATCCCCGACGGCGCGTGGTGGCAGTACCTCAAGGAACTGGCCTACCGTCATCCGGCCGCCGTGCTGTTTGTGGCGCGGCGCCTGGTGGGCGACACGGAGATTCTGGTCCCCATGGTCCGCGAAGACGCCGCGGTCGCCCAGGCGCTCGGCATCTCCGGGCTGGGCGCCCCCGGCGGCGCGACGCTGGAGTAGTATGGACGTTCTGGTTGACCTGCATGTGCACACCAGCCGGCACTCGGAGTGCAGCGGCATCGATCCCGCCCGGCTGCTTGTACAGGCGGCGGGCGCCGGTCTCGATGTGCTCGTGATCACCGAGCACCACTACCAGTGGTCTGACGCCGAACTGGACCTGTTGCGCAACGCCGCGCCCGACTGCGGCGTGCTGCTTCTGGCGGGTTTCGAGTACACCTCCGCCCGGGGCGACATCCTCGTCTATGGTCTGCCCGCCGACCAGGCGTCCCTCTTTCAGCCCGGCCAGTCTCCCGAGGAGGTGGTCGAACTGATCCATGGAATGGGCGGCGTATGCATCGCGGCCCACCCGACCCGCCTCGGCATGGGGTTCGACGAGCGCATCTACGAGATCCCCTTTGACGCCATCGAGGTGGAAAGCGGCAACCTGCAGGAACAGGAACAGGAAGCGGCGCGCTACGTCGCCGAACGGGCTGGGTTGCGCCCGATCGCGGCCAGCGACGCCCACCAGCTGCCGTCCGTCGGACGCCATGCGGCCCTCTTCGAGGGTCCGATCACGTCGATGGATGATTTGCGCGACGCGCTGCGGCATGGTAGATTTCGACCCGCGCGGCGAAGCCTGCGCAGAACGGGCACAGCGTGAGCACCGAGATTCAACAGCCGCTCTCACCTGCCGACCGCAACCGGCAGGTGAAGCAGGAAGTCAAACGCGAAGTCTTCGAGTTCGTGAAGATGGTGCTGTGGTTCCTGCTGCTCTTCTTCGGGTTGCGGGCCTATGTGGTCGAGGGCTACGAGATTCAGGGACCGTCCATGCAGCCCACGTTGGCCGACCGCGAACGCATCCTCGTGCTGAAGCTGCCGTTGCAGCTCGGGATGGACGCCATCTCGCCCGGCGACATTGTGGTGTTTCAGAGCCCCGAGGACCCCTCCAAACGCTACGTGAAACGCGTCCTTGCCGAAGGTCCCGCTGGGCGCCGCCGCGCAACCGCCGATGCCCAGACGCACGGCGGCGGCTACAACGCGCCGCAGACCAAAGTGCTCATCGATCACGGGCAGGTCTATGTCGACAACAGCCTGGTGCCCGAAAACTACCTGCAGCCGTCGATGAAAGACCCCAATGAGAGCTACGATGAGGTGGGCGTCGCGCCCGGGCAGTACTACGTGCTCGGCGACAACCGTCCCAAGAGCAAGGACAGCCGCATCTTTGGTCCCGTGAACGAGGATGCCATCATCGGAAAGGCCGTGCTGCGGTTCTGGCCACCCAGCCGCTTTGGTTTCATTGAATGAAGACGGTCGTCCTCTCCGACGTCCACCTGCAGCCCACCCCCGAAGGCATGGAACGCGCGGCACCCTTCCGGCGCTTTCTGGATCGCATCGATCCGGCGAACACCGACCGGTTGATCGTGCTCGGGGACCTCTTCGACTTCTGGTTCGAGTACCGGCACGTCATCTTCTCGGGGTATTTTCCCGTCCTGCGGCAATTGGCCGACCTCCGGGACGCCGGCGTGCGCCTGCACCTCGTCTGTGGCAATCACGATTTCTGGGCGGGGCGCTTTCTGCGCGAGGATCTCGGCATGGAGGTCCACCAGGCCCCGGTCGTCCTGCCCTTTGGCGCGGCCCGCGTGCTGCTCGTCCACGGCGACGGGATCAACCCCGCCGATCGCGGGTACCGTGTCTACAAGCGCATTGCGCGGGCACCGTGGATGGTGTGGGCGTTCCGGCAACTGCATCCGGACCTGGCCATGGGTCTCGCCCGGCGGGTTTCGCACGGGAGCCGGCGCCTGTTCGGCGCCGCCGATCCCAGCACGGGGCCCGAGGTCGAGCCATTGCGCGCGTTTGCGCGTCAGACCCTCGCCGAGGGCACGGCGGACGTGGTCATGTGCGGCCACTCCCACCACCCGATGTGCGAGGCCATGACCGCCCCCGGCGGCACAGGCGCCTACATCAACACCGGCGACTGGCTCGTGCACCAGTCGTACGTGACGTGGGAAAACGCAAGGTTTTCGCTGCTACGGCAGCAGGCCGGCGTGACGGACGTAATAGCCACCCACGAAGCATAGCGCGCCGTAGAGCAGGAACAGCAGCACCAGCAGCATCTTCCCGCCCTTCTTGCGGAAGAACTGGCGCAGACGCAGCCGGGTGATGCGGAAACGGCTTGGCTGAACGTTCGCCACCACCACCGTGATGTTGTCGCGCCCGCCATTGTCGTTCGCCATGGTCACCAGCGTATGCGCGATCTCCGCCGCCGTCGCGGGTTTGCGAAACACCTCCTTGATCTCGCTGTCCTTGACCATGTTGACCAGGCCATCCGTGCACAAGAGCAGCCAGTCGCCCGCGACGACGTGCCATGTGTAGGTGTCAATCCCGACCTCGGGGTGCGTGCCAATGCTGCGGGTCACGTAGTTGCGCCGCGAATCCGTTTCCGCCTCGGACCGGCTCATCAGCCCCAGCTTGACCTGTTCGTCCACCCACGAATGGTCTTCGGTCTTCTCAAGGATTTGCCCGTCGCGGATGTGGTAGCACCGCGAATCGCCCACGTTGGTGATGAAGGCCTTGCGCGGGGTCAGGAGCATGGCCACGAGCGTCGTGCCCATTGGTTTGCCCGCCCGCACCAGTTCCTGGTTGGTCTGCCACACGTTTTCGTTGGCACGTACAAACCACTTGCGCATGGCGCCGAAGGGCGTCGGCTCCTCGTCGGGGTCCTGCGGCGGGTCCATCGATTCCTTGAGCATGTCCTTGGCCGTGTTGACCGCCAGCTTGCTCGCGATCTCACCGCCCACATGCCCCCCGAGGCCATCGGCCACCATCAGCAGCGCCCCCTTGGAAAAGAGCTTCACGTCCGGCAGGTCGTCCCGGAAGACCCCGTAGAAATCCTCATTCGTCTTCTTTCGCCGCCCGATATCCGTCTGGGCAGCCACGTCCATACGCATGAATCGATCCTTGCCAACCCGTCCCCACCGGTTACACACGCCGAGGCCCCATTGTAGCCCACCAAGCCGGCCGTTGCATCCTCGCGGCTGCGCTACGTTTGGCGGGGGGGATTTGGTAGAATACGGCGAATTCCCGTGTGATGAACCCGTTCAGGCCTTTCGGCCGTTACCGGTGCGTGTCAGGTATCATGAATCTGCCCAACAGACTTACCGTTGCCCGCCTTGTCATGGCGCTTGTCTTCGTGGCGCTGCTGTCCGTGGAACACCTCGTCACGTATGCACTGGGGTATGTGGTGTTCGTCGCGGCCGCCATCACGGACTACTGGGACGGCAAGCTGGCGCGCGAGCGCAACCAGATAACGAATTTCGGCAAACTGCTTGACCCGGTCGCGGACAAGGTGCTGATGGCGAGCGGGTTCATCATGCTCATGGCGATTCCCGACCTGTGGATCCCGGGCTGGACGGTGGTCACGATCATCGCGCGCGAATTCCTTATTACCGGCGCGCGGTCGCTCGCCGCCAGTGACGGGGCCATAATCGCGGCCAACCGTTGGGGCAAGACGAAGACGGTCCTGCAGATGACGTATGTCCTGACCTTCCTGTTCTTCGTCCTCGTGCGGCAGGTGCTCGACATGGCCGCGCCGCAGATCCTGGATTACTACGCCCCGGTGCTCCGGCACGCGTCCCTGTATGGCATCGTCTTCGTGGCGGCGTACACCGTGTACTCGGGGTTCCGGTTCGCGACCGTGAACTGGCGGGCGCTCAACCTGGGGCGCTCGCTGTGACGGAGCTGTCGGCCACACGCGCCATCATCGACCTGGACGCCTACGCGCACAACCTTGGCGAGGTCAGACGGCTGGTGGGCGGCGGTTGCCGGGTCATGGCCGTGGTCAAGGCGGATGCCTACGGGCACGGACTCGTACCCGTGGCGCGGCGCGCGGAGAAGGAAGGCGTGGCCATGCTGGGCGTCGCCACGGTCCCCGAGGGTATCGCGCTGCGCGAGGCGGGCATCCACATCCCGGTCTTTGTGATGGTGGAAGCGCCGCGCGAGGCGATTGCGGCGGCGTTGGAGCACGACCTGCGGCTCACGGTCTCGACGGTGGACAGCGCCCTGCACGCCGGCGAGATCGCGCGCCGGCTCAACACGGTGGCGCAGGTGCACTGCAAGATCGATTCGGGCATGGGCCGCCAAGGGTTTTCGCTGCACAACGTCTTGCAGGATCTGGTGCGCGTAACCCATGTGCCGCATGTGGACATGGAGGCGGTGTGGACGCACTTTGCCAACGCGGACCGCGCCGGGGACCCCTTCACAACCCATCAGTTGGACCTGTTCAAGACCCTGCTGCACCAGCTCGAGGCGGAAGGTCTGCCGTACGGACTGGTGCATGCGGCCAACAGCGCGGCCATTGTCGCGCAGCGCGGCGCGCACTTCGACCTGGTGCGCCCGGGGCTGATGACCTACGGCGTGGCGCCCCTCGACCATCCGGGGCTGACCCTGCGACCGGTATTGCGCTGGGAAACCCGCGTGGTGCTGGTGCGCGATTACGCGCCCAACGCGACCATCGGCTACGGCCGCACCTACACGACCGGAAAGGGCATGCGCGGCGCGCTGCTCCCGGTGGGCTACGGCGACGGCTACCGGCACGCGCTGTCCAACCGCGCCGAGGTGTTGATCCGCGGCAAACGGTGTCCCGTGCGCGGCAGCGTGTGCATGGACCAGATCGTCGTGGACATCACACACGTTCCGGGGGTGTCGGCCGGCGAGACGGCGGTCCTGGTCGGCGAAGACGGCGGCGATTGCATCCGTGTCGAGGATCTGGCGCGGTGGGGCGAGACGATTCCCTATGAGGTGACGACCTGCATCACCCGGCGCGTGCCGCGGGTGTATGTGGGCGACGGTTAGCGCGGGCCATCCATGAGCAGGGAGTTTCTGATAGACGGCTACAACGTGATTCACCACTCGGCTTTGCTCAAGCCGCTGGCCATGCGGGATTTCGAGACGGCCCGCGATGAACTCGTCACCAAGGTTTCGCGCTATTGCAGCATCACGGGCGACCGTGCCCGGATCGTGTTTGACGGGCGTGGCCGCCGCCTCAAATCCCGCATCACCGACGACCTCGCGACCAACCTTACGGTATCCTTTTCCCCGCACCACCTGTCGGCCGACAGCGTGATCGAACGCGCCGTCTATCAGTCGCCCAACCGGCGCGAGATCACGGTGGTGACGGCCGATCGGGGTATCCGGACGCTGTGCCTCGGGTTGGGCAGCCCGACGATGATGCCCGACATCTTTCTGGGCACCGTGCGCGAGGCGCTGGGCGGTCTGTCCAATCAGTTGGAGCGGCACAGGGACAGCCAGGGCCGATCGATCCTGGAAGAGCGCCTCGACCCGGAGTCGCTCGAAGGACTCCGCGCCTTGCGCGACCGGCTCGGCCGCAAGGACTGACCGGAGCTGTCCGTACGCCGCTACTAGAGACGAAGCCGCTCGTGCATCGCGGCGACCGCCTGCTCGACGTCTTCGGCGTGGCCAAAGGCGCTGAGCCGGAAGAAACCCTCGCCGCTGGGCCCGAAACCCGAGCCCGGGGTGCCGACCACATGGGCCTCGTTGAGCAGCTTGTCGAAGAACTCCCAGGAACTGAGTCCGTTCGGGGTCTTCATCCAGATGTAGGGGGCGTTGTCGCCGCCATAGGTGGTGATGCCGAGGCGGTTGAGCCCCTCGCGGATGGTCCGGGCGTTCTGCATGTAGTAATCGACAATGGCTTGGCATTCGCGCTGGCCCTGCGGGCTCATTACAGCCAGGCCGCCTTCCTGGACGATGTTCGACGCGCCGTTGAACATGGTGGTCTGCCGCCGGTACCAGAGCTGATGCAGGCGCCCGGCCTCCGCGTCCTCGCAGACGAGATCCTTGGGCACGATGCTCCAGCCGAGGCGCACGCCCGTGAAGCCCGCCTCCTTGGAGAAGCTGTTGATCTCGATCGCGCATTCCTTGGCCCCGTCGATCTCGAAGATCGTGCGCGGCAGCGCCGGGTCCGTGATGAAGGCCGCGTAGGCCGCGTCGAAAATGATCACGGCCTTGTTGGAACGCGCGTAGTCCACAAATCCGCGCAACTGGTCCTTCGTGGCGACCGCGCCCGTCGGATTGTTGGGGCTGCACAGGTAGATCAGGTCGACCTTCCGGGACGGGATGTCTGGGAAGAAGCCGTTGGCCTCGGTGCAGGGCATGTACACCAGGCCCGCATACTGGCCGTTGTCCATGTGACCGGTCCGGCCCGCGATGACGTTGCTGTCCACATAGACCGGGTACGCGGGATCCTGCACGGCGACCACGTTGTCCACGCCAAAAATGGACTGGATGTTGGCCGAGTCCGGCTTGGCGCCGTCGCTGATGAAGAACTCGTCGGCGTCCAGGTGTACCCCGTAGCCGCGATAGCGTTCGACGAGCGCCTCGCGCAGCGCGGTCGTGCCCTGTTCGTCGCCGTAGCCGGTGTAGGTGGCGACGCTGGCCAGCTTGCTCACCCCTTCATGGAGCCCGGCGATGATCGACGGCGGCAGCGGCTCGGTGGTGTTTCCGACGCCCAGCCGCATGACCTGCGCGTCGGGGTGTTCGGCCTTGAATTGGCGGGTACGCCGGTTGATTTCCGGGAACAGATAGCCCGCGTTCAGCTTATTGTAGTTGGTGTTGATCGTCGCCATTACTGCCTTCCTTGAACGCTGGATCTGTTTTTCCCGGTGCCTTGCCGGGGCGCGTATGGTACGAAATTGCCCACCGGCAATTCCACTCATCCGCGGCCAAATGTCGGGACTCTCTCGCCGCCTACAGCGGCCTCACCGTCACAATGCGTTTTTCCCGTCGCGACTGTTCGGCCGCAAAAACAGACAAGTGCGTCTCCAAGGTCTCTTCCGGACCAGACAGGATATGGCTTGGATCATTCTCGGCCACGGCGCGGGTAAAATGGTCCATAAGGCCCGTGTCGCCGCCGCCATGACCGCTCAGCATGCTGCCGTCCGAAGCGTGGGTATCGTGCACCGTCTCCCGGTCCGTCAGAAAGTCGTAGACACGGATGTACCGGCCGTCTCCTTCGATGTAACCGCGTGTGCCGAAGAGGCGGGTCTTGCGATCCGTCATGGGCGTGAAGGCGGTCATGGTGAAGTTGGCCGTGCGACCGTCCTCGAACTGCATGATGACCACCTGGTTGTCCACCACGTCGTTGTCACAGGTGTAGACGCAGCGCCCGTAGGGGCCCTCACGCAGCGCTTCCATGAGGCGTTCTTCGGTCAGCGGCGCGGTCACCGAGGCCACCGGCCATTCGGTGTGGCCTGCCTGGAGGGGTTTTACGTAGACCTTAAGGGCGGAATAGGGGCAGTCGGGTTCGTAATCGCAGGCGACGCAGCGATCGCCTGCCGTGGCAGGCCTGTTTTCGGCGCGGAAATGCTTCAGCGCCCCAAAACTCGCTACCTCCTGACAGGACCCGCCCATTATGTACCGGATCCAGTCCAGATCGTGACAGGACTTTGCCAGCAGCATGGACGAGGACTCGCCTTCGTTGCGCCAGCTGCCGCGCACAAACGAATGGGCTTGGTGCCAGTAGCCCACCGGCTCGAGGTGCTGCATGCTGACGACCTCGCCGATGGTACCGGCATCCAGCACTTCCTTGAGCCTCCTTGTGTACGACGTGTAGCGCAGCACGTGGCACACGGCGAAAAGGTTGCCATGGGCCTTGACCGCCGCAACGATTTTTCGGCACTCCTCCTCAGTCGGCGCCATGGGTTTTTCCAGCAGGATGGCATAGCCCTTTTCCGCGAAGGCGATGGCCGGTTCGGTGTGCATGGCATCCTGAGTGGCGATGATGACCGCATCGGCGATCCGGTCCTTCTGGGCGACATCCCGCCAGTCCCGAAAGACGTTTTCTGAGGGGATCCTGTGGGCCTCGACAAGGGCGTTGCGTTGCAGATCCTGCGGCTCGGCGACGCCCACAACGTGCGCGCGCTCGGGGTGTGCCAAGGCAAAGGCGGCATAGCCCGTCCCGCGACCGCCCGCACCCACGACCAGAAACGTTACAGGTTCCGCCTTCACGCTGTGGCTCCCCAGTGTCAACTGCTTGACGGGGGATGATAGAGCCTGCCCCACTTCAGCGCAAGTTGACGTTCGCCGTGCCCGTGGACTGGAGACACGGCGTGGGCCAAGCGTCCGGGCGCAGTATGGTCAATAAGAGCATTATGCGAAGTGCAATACGAGGACGCGAAGTTGTGGAGAAACCCTGTTGCTCCGTGCTGTCCCTGATCAGGGGGTTGTCGAATGACCAACGTCATGGTAGATTGGAGCCCATGAGAATATTGGGTGTGTTGACTGGAAATGGGACCGCGTCCCGCGCAGAACGCGTGTTCGTCCTCGGGATGGTGCTGTCCGGTGCCATGGCGTCGGCTGTGGGCGCCGATTCCATCACTATCGACGGCACGCGCTATCAGGATGTCTACATCCGCGAAGGGGTGGACACATACTACGTCCAGGTACCCGAAGACGGGACGGTCATGGCCGTTCCCAAGAGCAAGGTGCCCGCGAAAGACGTCCACATCACCCGGAACGAGACGGCCCGCGCGCAGCTGCTCGAGGCTTGGCGGGCCAAGCGGGCGCACGCGATGAACGACGACCAGCGGATCGCGCTCGTTACCGGGGCGGATCCGGTGGCCGCGGATCAGCACGTGCCTACGCGCCCCGAGCCCGTCGTGCTGACCAATCTGTCCGAGGCCGACCGCAAGCGGCGGAGCAGCCGCCCGGTGTTCATGGGGCCCGCGGGCGTTCCGGTGTTCACGAACATGACCGGAAAATACCGGGGCAATCCCGAGCACGTCGAGTTGACCCTTCAGTACGCGCCGATCGTGGTGCCTGCGCGGTTTCGCGCGGTCGCCGCGGCGGCGGCTCCGGCCGAAGTGGGCGAGATTGTGGCGCACTACAGCAGGCAGTACCGCCTTCCGCCCAATCTTGTGCTGGCGGTCATCAAGGCGGAAAGCAATTTCAATGCGGCCGCCGTGTCGCCCGCGGGCGCGCGCGGGCTGATGCAGCTCATGCCGGGCACGGCGGCGGAAATGGGCGTGTCGAACATCTTCGACCCGGCCGAGAACATCGCCGGGGGCACGCAGTACCTGAGCAAGATGCTGCAACTCTTCAACGGCGACACGACCTTGGCGCTGGCCGCCTACAACGCGGGTCCCGGCGCGGTGATGAAGCACAACGGCGTGCCACCGTACAAAGAGACCCGCACCTACATCGAGCGCGTGAACACCTACTATACCGATTTCGAGCGCGGGACGCGGCCCGCGATGCGCGTGGCGGCCGTGGCAGAGCCACCTCCCGCACCGCAGGTGGATGTCCGGTACACGGTGTTCCTGCGCAACGGCTACACCCACCCCGCCGAGAGTGTGGAACAGGTGGACGGCTACTACCTGGTGCAGTTCAAGGGCCGGATCACCCGCGTGCGCGCGGGGGATGTGCTGCGCGTCCAGGAAAAGGCCTGACGGGCGCAGTGTTCTGCGACCGGCGTCATGTCTCCAGCGAGCGGGCCGTGGTGTACTCGCGCCAGCGAAGCGCCAGGACGGTGGCGCCGAGCAGGACAACAATCATCGCGGCCAGCACGGCCAGCGCCTTGGGCGCCGCCACCACGAATTCGCGCAGGGCAAATTCCGACAGGACGCCGCGCACGGCGGG
Organism: Candidatus Hydrogenedentota bacterium; assembly: GCA_052033955.1. Taxonomy (GTDB): domain Bacteria; phylum Hydrogenedentota; class Hydrogenedentia; order Hydrogenedentales; family SLHB01; genus JBPOJD01. Next base: position 8,612 of record JBPOJD010000020.1, on the reverse strand, counting down.
GGTGAGCTGCGTGGGCAGCACCGGCAGCAGGGCCTTGAGCCACCGCTCGATGGTAAAGAACTGGATCAGCCCGGGCAGGGCCATGGCGAAGCGCTGCCACACAAAGAAAAGCAGGAGGCCAATCACGATCGGCCGCCGCACGAAGGCGCCCAGAAACGCCGCCAGCGCGCCGTAGGCCGCCAGCGCCACAATTAGCACGGCCACGTGATGCGCGAGCACGCCGAAGGTCTGGCCGGTGATCGCCAAGCCCCCCAGGGTCCAGCAGGCAAGGTAGACCAGCACCGTCGCGGGCACGAGCAGCGCGGCCGCGAGGGTCACAAAGCCCAGATATTTCCCGAGCACCCACGCCGACCGCGGCACGGGCCGCGTGAGCACGTAGGCCACCGTGCCGTTCTCCACTTCGTCGCTGATCAGGGTGCAGGCCTGGAACAGGGCGAGCAGCGGGATCAGCGCCTTGAGGTAGACATTGTGCAGCAGGAGCACCAGCACGTTCATGCCTTCCTGCGTGAACTCGGAACGGCTGAGAAAGGCGGCGGCCAACGGCAACACCACCGGACTCAGCAGCAGGCACCCGAGAAAGATGGTGCGCGGGCGCCGCTGGAACAGCAGCAGGCTTTGCGAAAACGACGCGCCGAGGTAGCGGTGGTAGGGCGCGCGCCGCGCGATGTCGTCAGCCATGGACAGCCTCCTATTTCACAAGATAGTCGAACACAGCCTGCAGGCTGTCGTCCGGACACCGGATGCTGTCGATGGCGACGCCGCCGTCCAGCACCATGTCGTTGAGCTTCTGATAGAAACCGTTGGGGTCGCTGGTGCGGATCGTGACGCCGCCGTCCGTGAACTCGACGCTCAGCGTCGCAGACTCGCCGACGAAATGCTCGGCAATCCGCCGCACGTGCGGGCTCTGCACGGTGACCGCATGGGGGTGTTCGTCGATCAGCGCGCGGATCTGGCGCACGTGACCGCGGGCGAGGACCTGACCATTGTGGAGAACAACCACGTTGTCGGTCACGCGCTCGACTTCGTACAGGATATGACTGGAGACGACGACGGTACGGCCTTCGTCGCCGAGGTTGCGGATCAGGGCGAAGGTCTCCTCGCGGCTTTTCGGGTCGAGGCCGGCCATCGGTTCATCGAGGAAGAGCAGGTCGGCGCCGTAGGCGATGGCCTGCGCAAGCTTGATGCGCTGGCGCATGCCCGTGCTGTAGGTGCCGATGAGGTCGTGCATGCGGTCGGCCATATGTACGCGCTCGCAGGCTTCGGCGGCCGCCTTGTTCGCGGCCATGGCGTCGAAGCCCCGCTGCCGGGTCAGCCAGTAGACGAACTCGAAGCCCGATACGCTGTCGTAGAAGCTGTTGGTCTCCGGGCAATACGCGATGCGCCCGAGCACATCGAGGTTGTGGCGGGGCGCCTCGCCAAAGACCGTCAGGGCGCCTCGGCTGGGCCGGTAGAGCCCGAGACACAGCTTGATGAAGGTCGACTTGCCCGCGCCGTTGGGGCCAAGCAGCCCGGTAACGCCTTGTTCAATCGATACAAAAATGTTGTTGACCGCGACCACCTCGCCAAACCACTTCGAGAGGCCTTGGGCTTCGATGACGGTGCTCATAGTTCCACCTCCGCGTGCCGCACGCGCCGCGCGACGATGGCCAGGGCCAGCGCGGCCAATCCGGTCACGTACAGCAGCGGCGTTGAGACGTGTACGCCGATGGCGTCGCCAGGGGGAATGCCAAAGAACGCGCTCCCGACGTGGATGATCGAGACCGGTATCGCCACGAGCGCGTAATCGGGCGAGTGCAGCAGCTCGGGCAGGAGGGCCGCCATGGCCGTGTTGGCGAGCACGATGGTGAACAGGCCCACTGCCGCGACGTTGGCGCTGCGGCTGATGGCCGATGCCGCGAGTACGCTGCCGGCCATCGTGATAAGCACCAACAGCGAGAAGCCCGCGATGGGAAGCGGCAGCCACCAGGTCGACCGCAGCGTGGACCACGCCGGATCCATGAGGTTGTGCAGGATGACCAGGAGGACGGCCGGCACGGCGGTCAGCAGCATGCCGATTCCCACCAGCGCGGTCAGCTTGCCCAGCAGATAGTCCACCCAGGTCAAGGGTTTCGAGAAATAGACCTCCATCAGGTGGTTGCGGAAATCGTTGCAGATCATTCCCGATCCGGCGAGCAGCAGGGCGAAAAACGTCATGGGCGTCTGGATCTTGAGGAATTGCAGAAAGGTATTCGCGTCGACCTTCAGGAAGGCCAGGTTGCCGAAGACCTGCGACAACGGATGGTTCGGATCCCCGACGAGGAGGTCGAAGATGATGATCTGGCCGACCCGCAGCAGGAAATGGAAGCCCCCGGCGAGAAACAGGTAGACGAGAAAGCGCGACCGCATGTTGGCGCGCCATTCCTGGGCCGCCACCGTGGCCCACTGCGCCCGGCGCGGGGTGTCGCCCTCGAAGGTGCGATAGCTCTGTTCGTAGATGGGCATGTCAGAGGTTCCCTGCCGTTGTGACCGGTGCGGTCTCCGGATCCGGGAGGCCGTGTTCCGCGCCGTTGCCGTTGATGGCCTCCATGAAGGCTTCCTCGAGGCTCTGGCGCACGGGAAGCAGGTGGCGGATCTGCGTCCCTTGCGCGCGGGCCACCTCGAAGAGCGCGCGCACGGGCAACGCCGCGGGCGTCAGGACGCGCAGCGTGCCGCTGCCGCCGTCACGGCACCGGCAACCGAGCTCGCACAGCGCGGCGGCCACCGCATCCTTGTGTTCGCGCACGCGAATCTCGACGAGCCCGTCGCGCAGTGCGGTCAGATCGTCGATCCGTCCCTGCCGCACGACGTGGCCCTTGTTGAGGACCACGACCTGATCGCACACGTGCTGCACGTCCGGCATGAGGTGCGAGGACAGGACCGTGGCGACCTTGCGTTTGTGGGCAAGCTCGCGGATCAGTTCGAGCATCTCGATGCGTCCGTCCGGGTCAAGCCCATTGGTCGGCTCGTCGAGCAGCAGCAGTTTGGGGTCGTGGATGAGGGCCTGGGCGAATTTGACGCGCTGCAACATGCCCGTCGAGTAGGTGCCCATCTTGCGGTAACGGTTCTCGCTCATGCCCACGTAGTTGAGGACTTCGTGCGCACGTTCCATGGCATCCGAGCGGGTCATGCCGAACAGCGAGCCGCAATACGTGAGGAAGCCCACGGCGCTGGCACGGGGTTCGACGGCCTGCGCCTCGGGCATGTAGCCCAGGCGATGCCGCACCGCTTTCTTGTCGGCGGGCAGCGTGTAGCCAAAGAGATTGATGTGCCCCTGCGCGGGCCGCACGAATCCCAGCAACACCTTCAGGAGCGTGGTTTTCCCCGCGCCATTCGGGCCGAGCAATCCGATCGCGCCCGAGTCGAAGGAACAGGACACGTCATCGAGCGCCGTCAGGTCGCCGTACCGCACGCTGATGCGCTCCAGGGTCACCAATGCCATATGCTTCCTTTCAGGGTCCGTCGATGCGGATATTGACGTCCGCCGGGCCACCGGCGGACACGTGGAGCGGCTGGGTGTGGAGCGGCCGCATGTCCTGGGCAATAATGCGGGTGACGGATCCGTAGACGATGTGCAGGTCGTAATCGCCGGGGGGTGCGTTCAGTGTGAACTGCCCGTTTCCGTCAATGGGTTTCACGTCGATCATGTACGCACCGAAACCGTCGGCACTCGTGAACCAGCTCGCGGGACTGTTCAACCGGCCGCCGATCATGTCGCCTGCTCCGGGCACCGTGACGACGGCAAACCCCATCTCGCCGCCCTGGGGCGGGGGATTCACGCGCCCGTTCACGGGAACGCCCTGCTCCTGGCCGAAGTTGTGGACAGTCGTCTGGCCCTCGGCGATCTCGATGGTCGTGTGCATGGGCGCAAACGCGGCGAGGTTGACGCCGTCCACGCGCGCGGCCATCGCCATGTACATGCCCGCCGGGATGTTCTCGATACGGTAATAGCCGTTGTAGTCCGTCGATGTCATCGACGTGAAGCCGTTGCCGTTGACGGTGACCACGGCCTCGGGTATCACCGACCCGTTCTGCATCACGTAGCCCTCGAAGGTGCCGCCCATTCCGATGACGATCACCAGACCGCTGACGTCCTGTCCGTCGCCCACGTACACGGCCTCGGAATGGGCCTGGGTGAAGCCGCCCAGACGCGCGAGCACCCGGTAACGCCCCGGGGAAACACCGGTGAACACAAACCCGCCGTCCACGCCGACGGAGACTTGGGGCCCGCGGCCCCGATCGGCGAGCGACGCGATCGAGGCTGCCGCCGCGTCGTGGAGCTGCACCGTCGCCCCGGCAGGACTCGACCCGTCCACGACCCGTACCACACCGCTGATTCGCCCGCTGGCGGGATTGAGATAGATGGTTCCCGCGTCGGCCCCGCCGGCGCCAACCTCCATCTCGGCCTCGTAGTTCACGTAATTGGGGGCTGTTGCCCGGAGAAGATGGCGGCCCGGAACGACCTCGATGCGGAAACGGCCATCCCGGTCCACACCGTCCCCGGCAAGGCCCTCAAAGAACGCAGGAAGGGAATCCACGTCCCCGTCGACGGCCGCGGCCCAGACCCGTCCGCCCTCGGGGGCCTCACGGGTGTCGCGGGCCAGAAGGGTGCCCTCGATCGCGACGGTCTGGCGCATGATGATGTCCGTGGGCACATCCAGCCGGACCTCGCGCACCAAAACGTCCCGGTATCCCTGCTTGTCTGCTGTAAGAAGGTAATAGCCGGTGTCCACGCCATAGAAGACATAGTAACCGCGGCGGTCGCTGGCGGTTTCCCGCTGCTCCGCGGAGAGGGTGCCGCCGCTCATTCCCGCCAGACGGAGCCGCGCACCCTCGATCGGGGCCCCGTCGAGGTCCGTGACGTGGCCGTACACGCTGTACCGGCCGCTCTCGATGGACGAGAGCACGATCTTCACCGGACCGACCTGGCCCTGTCCGGTGGAATAGATCTTCTTCCCGGACAGCTCGAATTTGTAGCCTTCGCGTTGGGCGATGATCTGGTATTCGCCCGGCGGGATGTAGGGGAACTCGAAGGCCCCGGCGTCGTTCGTCTGGTCATCCGCGAGGGCGAGCGGCGCGCGCATCGGCCGCAAGAATGCGCCATACGCGGGCAGACAGGCCACCTGCGCGTCGGGAACGGGTGCGCCATCCTGATTGACGACATGGCCGAAGACCCGCGTCCCCTCGAAGACGTTGAGGTCCACGCGGACCGCACGGTGGGTGGGGGTCAGGACAAAGGGATCGCTCAGTTGCGGGGAGGCATCCCCGCGCACAAAGTATACACACCACTCCCGCTTGAGCGGAACGCCAATGAGTTCGTAGTAGCCGTCATCCTTGGTGGCGGCCGTGAGCGGGGGAGCGGCCTTGGATACGGACTGCAGCGCCTGGTTGATCGGGCTTTCCAGCGACGACAGCATGACGGTGCCCCGGACCGGGGCCTGGTCGGTTGCGCGCTGGACGTATCCCCAGACAATCCCGGCGGGTTCGACGACGAAGTCGATCCCTTGTACGGTGGCATCCGCGTTGGGCACCTGCACGTCGCGCGCCGGGGCATCGCCCGCCACGATGTACGGCGCATCCCGCAGGTTGAGCGACACGACGTAGGCGCCCGGCACAAGCCCTTCGAAAAGAAAAACACCCTCATCGTTCGTGGGCGACGATTGCGGAACGAACTTGCCCTCGACCTGGACTGCCCGCAGGTCGACCATTACCCTGCTGGCGGGCGCATTCGTGCCGCGCTCCATCACGCGCCCGGTGATCCGCGCACCCCGTGAGAGGGTGAAGTCCCGCCGCGTGGCTTCCTCGCCCTCGGCCACCTCGAATGAATCGGACTGCTGCGGAATGAACCCCCAAGCGGTCAGCTCGGCGTAATACGGACCGGGTTCGGGCAGCCGGACCGCGTAGTGCCCGGCGCGGTCCGTTCGTGCCACCCGCTCACCCGTCAGGCGCGCCACCCGCCGATCCAGTGCTTCCGCATCATCAATCCGGCCCTCTGCGACAGCGGTCTGGGAATCCTTGAGCAGATGCTGGAGCGCGTCGGGAGCGTACCACACCTTGACAGCGGCGTTGCTCACGGGGGTACCGTCCTCCGACGAACGCACCACGCCGTGCAGTCGCGCCGAAAAGGTGGTTTCGTCGACCGCGGCGGGACGCGAAGCCCGGGATTCGTCGCCTGCGGAAGGTGAACTGCCCTGCCCCGCGAAGGCCGCCGGGGTGGCGCCGCTGTCTGGGCGCGGCGCGTACTCGATGACCGAGCGGGCCGGGGCGTCGGCGCGTTCGGGGGCAAGGATCCGCGCGGCGACGATGATGGTGACGAGGCCCAGCAGCACCGCTGCAAGCACCCATAGTGGGTCGCGCCGCGGGGCGCGGGAGCTGTTGCGTACTGCCATGTGCGATTCCCCCCGGCTCGTGTGGCCTCTCAGGCATTATAACTATGCCCGAATGGCGGGTAAACGATCACGTGGTCCAGATCAGGCCGGCAGCCGCAGGTAAAAGCAGGTTCCACGCTCTTCGCCGGACTCGACCCAGACCTCGCCCCCGTGGACGGTCACGATTTGCTGCACAATAAACAGCCCGAGCCCGGTCCCTTGGCGGCCGGTGCTTTCGTCGGTGTCGTAGCGGTGGAATTTACGGAAGAGCGTGGGCAGGCGGCTCTGGTCGATGGCCTTGCCGTCGTTCGCGACCGTCAGATGCACCCAGGCGTCTTCCCGCCATCCTTCGAGGTGGATGCGGCCATCCTGTCGCCCGTACTTGACGGCATTGCCAATCAGGTTCTCGTACACGACCCGGAGCAGGTTGACGTCGGCCGGCAGCGCAAGCGTCTCGGGCACGTCCACGCAGCAGGTCATCCCGCGGCCCTGCATCTGGCGCAAGAGACCCGCGAGCACGGGCTGGACGACGTCCGGGGCCACGCGCACCTCGGTCTTGTTGAGGATCAGCGCCCCTTCTTCGATGCGCGCGAGTTGCAGGTAGTTGTTGGTAATCTCGTCCAGGTAATGGAGACTGTTGGCGACATGCGTCAACCCCTCGCGCAGGTCGGCGGTCAGGTCGCCGTAGGATCCGTCCTGCAACAACTGGGTGTTGAACAGGGCGGCGCTGATGGTGCTGCGGAGTTCGTGGGTCACGAAGCCCAGCATCTGCATGTAGTTGCTGTTGAGGGTCTGGATCTCGTCGTTCTGGCTGAGGATACGGTCGCGGTCCGCCTGGATGACCTCGGCCATGTGGTTGAAATTCTGGGCGAGTTCGCCGATCTCGTCGTTGGTGGCTATGGCGACCCGCACGCCCAGATCGCCTTGGGCAAACGCCCGCGTCGCCTGGTCCAGGAAGACGATCTGGCGCAGGATCCGGTCGCGGGCATAGAAGGTGATGCCGAACGCCAGCCCGAGGATGACCAGCAACACTGCGGCGAGCGTCATCACCGTCTCGCGGCGCTGGTCCAGGTACAGTTGTTCGAGCTCGCCGATGTAGAGCATGCCGATGACCTGGCCGGCCACATCCCGGATGGCTTCGTAGCGCGACAGGTACCAGTCGTCCACGACCAGCGCCCGGCCGGTCCAGGACTCCCCGTGTTCGAGGACCTGGCGCGCGACCTCGCCGGACACGGTGGTACCCACGGCCCGCTGGCCGTCATCGCTCAGGACGGTTGTGGCGATCCGCGTGGGACCCATGAAAATGGTGACCGTGCCGGCGCGCTTTCCCCGGTAGAAGGCGTCGCCGAAGATGGCGTTCTGGACACTGTCGATCAACTGGTTGGCACTGTTGAGCGCCACGGCCGCCAGGACGAAGGCCTTCACGGCGTCGTCTTCGCGGATGGCCCGCAGCGCGTATGCGACCATCACCGTGTCCTGGGACGGCGTTGCGTCGCGGGTGAGGATGGATGCCGGGAGCAGGGCGAAGCCGGAGGCGCCGTCGTCGCCAGCGCGCCGCCCGTCCAGTATGGACGCGGGGACCGCGTCGCCCTGGACACCGCTGCCGTACAGCACGCGGCCGTCCGGGCTGACCAGCACGAGGAGATCGAGTTCGGACCGGGCCCAGTTCTTCTGGAGAAGGCCTTGGACGCGGTCCGGCGGGGCGGCCGTCCAGTCCGCCAAGGCGTCGCGCTCGGCGAGCAGGTCGACGATGGTCTGAAGACGCAGCCGGGTGGTATCGAGGGCCAGCCAGGCCACGCCGATGTTCTGCCGCAGCCGGGCCGAGGCATGGTCGATGACCAGCCGGTCGACCCACCAGGCCTGCACCATCGACACCGCCGCGCCCAAGAGGACGAACAGGACGACCAGAAACACAAAGAACTTGACGCGTAGCGACATGGAACGAAGGCCTGTGCCGTTCTCGGGGACGGAACGAGGCGTCGCACGCGCCCCTTTGCGGTCAGGAATCCCGTCCACCACCATGACCATTGTACCGGAAAGGGCCGGTGTGGCGGAATCCTGTCAAGCCATTTGTGGATCTTACCCGAGGGGCTTTCGTCGCCCCATTTGCGATCTTACCCGAGGGATGTTTTGACCTTTTCATGAGGGCTCTCCTGGCACACTCCTCCCCGCGGGGAGGGGTGTGGCGGTTGTAGTACAGAAGTTTGTTTACGGGCACCTTCTTTTTGA
>JBPOJD010000067.1:0-17427 GCA_052033955.1 Candidatus Hydrogenedentota bacterium | reverse complement strand
GCATGGGCGTCTGTTCCGCCTCGCTCCGCTCGGCTCCACAGCCCCCCATGCAATACTGCACTGGTGGGCAAGCATGAACCACAGAAACTCTCATAGCGACTGGGCCAAAAACCGGGGGCTTGCCAGCAGCTTCCGCCAGTCTGTATTTCAGTACAGCCCAAGAGGCACCCTTTTCTGCGGCAGCTTCCAGTAGCAAGCTGCTTGTTCTTGTGGCATATCGAGCTAGAATTTGTTGCACTGCAAGAAGTGTAACCGGCAACAAGCCAATAACAAGAAACACAATGACTGCCGCTTTAGAAAATCTTATCATGACCTCGCCACATCCACATCTACAGCGCTTCTAGCTGCAGCAGCACTTGCAGAGGCAGTTTGGTTTGTAATACGCCGCGATCCGCGGAATTGACCAGATGAGCTCACCCCAGCACTTGAATCCCACGAGCTGCCACACCTTATCTGTCTCTGCCGAAAACCTTGCACATCTTAGGGCACAGGATCTCATACACTCTCCGTTTTGCTTGGCGCTACATGGTATCCTCCTTGGCGGGAAAAACCAATATCCTCCGACGCGACCGAAGTCGTTACTCACAGAACCCCACAGATTCACACACTCCGTCCCTAGTGGGTCCATTTTCCCTAGAGGGCCAGCAGATGCATATAGGTAACGGTTTTGCCCATCCACATCCCCCGCTGGGTCGGAGGAGAGCCATCTTGCCAGGTCAGGGCGGTAGTAGCGGTAGGGGGCGAAATACAACCCGCTGGTGGCGTCCCAGTCGTGGCCGGTGAACATGTGGGTGGTGGAGGCGGTGCCGCTGGAGGCGTACAGCTCGCCGTAGGGCGTGTACTCATACCCCGCGACCTGGGCCTTGCTCTGGTCAAACAGCGCCCGCGTCGAGCGGATCAGGTCCGTCGCGTAATACCGGTACGCGCCCGCCGCCGGGTTGCTGCCCGGGATCTCCGCCATGTGTCCAATGTACATGTTCGTCAGCGTACCGCTTCCGTTCTCCTCGTTCAACAAGTCCCACCCGAGGCCCCAGCGGTACCGCGTCGTGGTCGTGCCGTTGACCGCGCGCGCACGGCGTTTGCCGTCCCCGCCGTACTGGTAGGTGGTGACCGATGTGCCGAGTTCAATTGCTGGTCTGCCCCTTCAATTCCCCTGTCCCTTCAATTCCCCCAGTGACGAAGGAGTGGCCGGGTCTGTGCCCGCCGTGCGGTGCGGTTCTTGCCACAAAAAAGAATCGCGCCCAGCGGTCGTCGGCTTGAAGTGGCAGGCAGGGGAGTCTCCAGGTAGCTCGCGGTCTTCATGTTGTGTTGCCCTCGATGGCGACCACCACATCTTGTGTTCGCTTGTAACCCATTCGTTTTCAAGGTTCTAAGGACCCGGTTGGGGTTGAAAATGTCTTGACAAAAGGGGGGTGCAGTGGTAGATTGGGGTTCGAAGTGGTGGCTAGTGGTTGAGAAGGGCGCGATAACGTGTACTTTGGTGAATACAGTACGGTAGTGGACGACAAGGGCCGGATCACGGTCCCGAGCGCCTTTCGTGAGATCATGAGCGTGATGAAGCACCACGTGTGGTACATGACCCGGGGCTTCGACGGCGCGATCTTCCTGTTCAATCACACGGAATGGGAGAAGATTCGTGCGCAGGCGGGGCGGTTCGGGTCGATGAATGCGCGGGCGCTGGATTTCCGCCGGCTGTTTTTCAGCGGGGTGGCGGAAGTGCAGCCGGACCGGCAGGGGCGCGTGCCGGTTCCGGTGAACCTGCGCGAGCATGCCGGTCTGGAGCGCGAGGCGGTGCTGTTGGGCGTGGATGACCACCTCGAGCTTTGGAGCAGGGACGCATGGCGCGCTTTCCAGGAAGGAAAACAGGCGGAGTACAAGGAAATGGCCACGCAGCTTTTCGATGCCCAGGAAGAGCCTGGCGCGGCCGGCGAGGGGAGAAACGGTGACTAAAGTAGAGCGGCTGGACCGGGGACGCGTCACGGTATTGTCCGTGACCGGGGATGTGGATCAGGACGGGGTGAGTGAGTTGCGGATGGGGCTGCTGGGATGTCTGGCCGAGCGCCGGTACAACCTGGTGGTGGACCTGTCCGGGATGGGGACGATCAGTTACATGGCCCTTGGGGTGCTGGTGGAGCGCCTGCAGGTGGTGCGCAGTTGCGGCGGGGACATGAAGATTGCCGGGCTCAACACGTACGGCGATCATCTGTTCCGGCTGGTGGGCATCACGTCGCTTTTCGAGCGCTTCGACACGGCACAGCAGGCCGCCCAGACCTATCAGGAGGCGGCATAAAGCGTGCATGTCCCGGTTCTTGCGGGGCCGGCGATCGAGTGGCTGAATGTCCGCGAGAAGGGCGTGTACGTGGACTGCACCGCGGGGGCGGGCGGTCATGCCTCGCTGATTGCGGAGCGGCTTTCGGGCGGACGGCTGATAGCGCTTGACCGCGATCCGTCGGCCGTCGAGCGGGCCCGGCGGCGGCTCGCGTCCTACCCTGTTGCAGCGGTCTACCACCGGAACTACGGCGAACTGGCCGCACTTCTTGAGGAACTTGGCGTGGCGGAGGTGGACGGCATCCTGCTGGACGCCGGGGTGTCGAGCATGCAGCTCGACGAGGCAGGCCGCGGCTTCTCGTTGCAGGCGCCCGGCCCCCTGGATATGCGCATGGACCCGACCCGCGCGCGGACCGCTCAAACCCTTCTGGAATCCATCACCGAACAGGAGTTGGCCGATCTCCTTGTGCGCTATGGAGATGTGCCGCGTCCGCGCCGGATTGCGCGGGGTATCCTCGCGCGGCGCGACGAACACCGGTTGACAACGACCTCGGATTTATCGGAGGCTGTGGCCCAGGCGCTGAATCTGCAGCGCACTCCCGAGGAGGCGCGGACGGTTTTTCAGGCGATTCGCATCGCGGTGAATGACGAACTGCGCTGGCTGGAGGCGGGGTTGGAGCAGGCGATAGACGTATTGGCCCCGCACGGGCGGCTGGTGGTGATTTCCTTCCATTCCGGCGAAGACCGCATTGTCAAGAACGTGTTGCGCGATGCATCCCGCAAACGGCAGCGGCTCCATCCCGACGGACGCGTGGCGGAAATTCTTCCACCGCGGCTCCATGTGCTGACGCGCAAGCCGGTGCTGCCCGATGAGAACGAGGTGCGGGACAATCCGCGGGCGCACAGCGCCAAACTGCGGGCCGCGGAACGGTTGGTGGAGGGGCAGGTGTGAGCAGGCAGTCATTGGAGAGGCGGCGGCGGGCGGTCGTCCGCAACTGGTTTTTGTGGCTGCCGGTGTTGCTGGTGCCGTTTTCGGTGCTGTTCACCGAGACCTGGCTGCACACGCGCATCCTGCGGCATGGCTACGACAGCTCGGAACTTCAGGTCGAGTTGCGCCGCCTCGAGGAGCGCCTGAAGGACCTCCGGGGGCAGGAGGCCAGTCTGAACCGTCTGGACCTTCTCGACGCGCAGGCGCCCGATCTCGGACTGGTGGAGCCCGAGCCGGATCAGATTATCGTGATCCGTCCTCCGGCGGCAGACTCCGCCGCGGCCCAAGCGCCGCCGGCAGTCACGCCACCGGCCGGGACGGTGGGAGAGACAGTGGAGTAGAGGCGCCGGGGCAGTTCCTGTCAGCCGGGGGGCTGCGCGGCCGGCGCGAAGGGTCAGTTGGGGAGCAGAATCATGCTTGGCCGCAAGAAACGTTGCGCGATGACCACCGGGAAACACCGCGGGAGATTCCGTTTTCTGCTGTGTTGTTTTGCCGTCGCATTCCTGGCGGTGGCGGGACGGCTGGTGCAGATCCAGCTCGATCCCGACGTGCGGTTTACCCAGGAAGAGCTGGCGCACATCGGCCGTGCAGAGATACGTGTTCCGCGCGGCGACATCCGCGACAGCCGCGGGGTGCTCCTGGCCACGGACCGGATGGTGCCTTCGCTGTGTGCCAATCCGAGCCGGATTTCGGACCCCAGCACGCTGGCGCTGCGCCTGAGCCGGCTGCTTGGCATGGACGAGGGCGAGGTGCTTGCGCGGCTGGTACAGCAGGACGCGGCGGGCCGCCGGAAGAAGTTTGTCTGGGTCAAGCGCCTGCTGGCCGACGAAGAGGCCGCCGTACTGCGGGCGGCCATCGAGCAGAACGAACTGGCGGGGCTTTGGCTGGTGGACGAGAGCGTGCGCTTCTATCCCCAGAACACCGTGGCCGCCCATGTCCTCGGGTTTGTGAACCGCGAGGGCGTGGGGAGCGAAGGCGTCGAACTCAACTTCGACCAGTATCTGCGCAGCGAGCCGGGCCAGCGCACCTCACGCGTGGACAGCAAGCGGCGGATCCTGCAGTCGATGACGCTCGAATACGAGCCGCCGAAGGGGGGCGACACGCTCGAGTTGACGCTGGACGTCGCGACGCAGTTCTCGCTCGAACAGGAGCTGGACGCGGCCCTCGAGCGGACCAAATCCGTGCGCGCGATGGGCATCATGATGGACCCCTCGACCGGGGCCATTCGCGCGATGGCATGCCGGCCGGCCTATGACCCGAACACCTACACCGAGTACCCTCCGGAGCTGTACAAGAACCGCGGTCTGGTCGATGTGTTCGAGCCCGGATCGGCCTTCAAGATTGTTACCGCCGCCGCTGCCATCGAGGAAGGGCTGATCACGCGCGACACGCGGATCAACTGCGAAAACGGTTCATTCAACCCCTATGGCCACCGCATCAGCGACGTCCACAAGCTCGGCGTCGAGCCCTTCAACGTATGTTTCGCGGAGTCGAGCAATATTGCTATCATAAAGGTGGCCGCGATGCTGGAACCGGATCGCCTCGAGACGTGGATACGGCGCTTCGGGTTCGGCCACCCCACCAGCTCCGATTTCCGCACGGAAAGCCGCGGCATCTTCCGCCCCCGGACGCAGTGGTCGCGCCTTTCGATGGGGTCGCTGCCCATGGGCCAGGAGGTGGCGGTAACCATGCCCCAGATGGCGCGGGCGTTCAGCGTCATCGCCAACGGCGGCTACCTTGTTGAGCCCTACCTGGTCGAACGGGCCATCAGCCGGGACGGCGTGGTCACCTACGAGCGGGATCACTCGAACCGGCAACGGGTGCTGTCGGAGAGCACCGCGGCGGTGATGCGCGAGCTGTGCCACGAGGTCGTCACGCACGGCACGGGGCACTATGCCAACATTCCGGAGTATCGCGTGGGCGGCAAGACGGGGACGGCCCAGGTCGCCAACCCGAACGGCGGTGGGTATCTTCCCGGCAAGTACACGGCGGTCTTCGCCGGGTTTGCGCCGGTTGCCGACCCGAAACTGGTGACGGTCATCGTGATCCAGGAACCGGGCATCCGCCTGTACTATGGTGGCTACTGCTCCGGGCCGGTCTTCCAGCAGGTCGTGCGGGAGGCACTGATCCGGATGGGGTGTCCCGAGGACCCGGTCGCGCAGGGCGTTGGGGCGGTTGCGGCCTCCGAGGCCGACGCCGACACCGTGACGCCGCAGGGCACGGAGACGGTCGAGCGGGTCGTGAAACTGGATGGATTGGAACTGATCCCGTGGGACGAGAATGAACCACGTGTGGAGCCGGGGCTGCCGAATTTCGCGGGCATGACCAAACGTGAAGTCCGCAACCGGCTGAACGTCATGAATCTGGCCTGGGACGTCCAGGGCGCCGGATGGGTCGCGGAGCAGGATCCGCCGCCCGGTACCCCGTTGAGCATGGTCACGGTGTGCCGTCTGGTGTTCAAGAACAACCCCGCTGAAGTGCCCGAGCGAACCGGGGAACCGGAGACGGTGTATCTGCAATGACGGATTTGGAGACGACGATGCAGTTGGCAGAGCTGGCGGCGGCCGCGGATTTTTCCGCGTTGCCCGAAGCCGGTGCGCTTCGCGTCGCCTCGGTGACCGGGGACTCACGCCGGGTGCGGCCCGGCGCGCTCTTCGTCGCGACGACCGGTGGCCGCGCGGATGGCCACGATTTCGTGCCGCAGGCCGTGCAGGCGGGCGCGGTCGCGGTGCTGGGCGGGCGCGAAGGCCTGCGCAACCTGTGCGGCGTGCCCTACCTGTACCACGCTTCTCCTCGCCGGGCGCTGGGACGGATGGCCCACCGGCTGGTTGGCGATCCGTCGCGCGCCATGACGGTCATCGGCGTCACGGGGACCAACGGCAAGACCAGCGTGGTCACGTTGATCGCGCATATGCTGAATCATGCCGGCCACCGCGCCGCGCGATTCGGAACGGTCGGCTATGACATTGGCACTGAACACCTGCCCGCGCCGCACACGACGCCCTTTGCCGAGGAACTGGCGGGACTGTTTGCCTTGGCGCGGGATCGCGGCATGTCGCACGTGGCGATGGAGGTGAGCTCGCATGCGCTCGAGCAGGAGCGTGTGGCCGGTATCCGTTTCACCGGCGCGCTGTTCACCAATCTGACCCAGGATCACTTGGACTATCACGGAAACATGCAGGCCTACCGTGATGCGAAGCTTCGCCTCTTCGAGCAGGTGCCCGCGGAGGGTTTCGGCATCGTCAACGCCGAGGACCCGGCCCACGGGGACTTTCTCGACATCTGCCGCGGCGTCCGCTGTACGGTTGGGCGCGACGGCGACGTGCGCGCGGTTCGGGTCGAGCATGGCGACCGGCAGACACGGTTTGCGCTCGAGAGCCCGTGGGGCGGGGCGGACATCACGATGTCGCTGCTAGGCGCGCACAATGTTTCGAACACGTTGATGGCGATTGCGGCGTGCGGCTGCATGGGTTTGCCGATGGACACCATCGCGGCGGCATTGGCCGAGGCCCGGCCGGTGGCGGGCCGCTTCGAAACCATCGACGAGGGGCAGCCCTTTCGCGTGATTGTGGATTATGCGCACACGGACGACGGCCTGCGGAACGTGCTCGAAGCCGCGCGGGCCATCTGCTCGGGGCGGATACTGGTCGTGTTTGGCTGCGGTGGCGATCGCGATCGCACCAAACGCCCGAAAATGGGCGCCGTCGCCGCGGAACTGGCCGATTACCTTGTGGTGACGTCGGACAATCCGCGCACCGAGGATCCCGATGCGATCATCCAGGACATTCTGCCCGGGATCGCGCGGGCGAACGGGGGTGCGGCGGGCTGTGAGGTCATCGCCGACCGGCGGGCGGCGATTTACCACGCCATCGGCCAGGCCGGGCCCGGCGATCTGGTGATGATCGCCGGGAAGGGTCACGAGGACTACCAGATTTTGGGCACGCAGACGATTCATTTTGATGACCGGGAAGTGGCGCGCGAGGCGCTGCAAGGGAGATGACCTGTGGGTTGGGCTTATTCGGTATCTGAGTTGGCGGGCATACTGGGGGTGGCCGCGCCAGAATCGGATGCGGTATTCAGCGCCGTATCGACCGATTCGCGCACGGTGAAACCGGGCGACTGCTTTTTTGCCTTGTCAGGGGCGCAGTTCAAGGGGAGTGATTTTGTCGCGGAGGCGTTTGCCAAGGGGGCGTCGGCGGCCGTAACTGATGTGCCGTGCGAGGGCGGCGCATGCGTGACCGTCGCGGACCCGCTGGCGGCGCTGCAGCAGTTTGCGCGGCGCCACCGCGATCGCTATGACCTGCCGCTGATCGCGCTGACAGGATCGTGCGGCAAGACGTCTACCAAGGACATGATCGCCGCCTTGCTTGGCACGCGCTTCAAGGTGGTCAAGACGCAGGGGAACCTCAACAACGAGATAGGCTGCCCGCTGTCGCTGTTGCAGATCGACGAAGCCACCCAGGCCGCGGTGATCGAGATGGGTGCGAATCATCTTGGTGAGATCCGGCACCTGTGCGGCATCGCGCGGCCCACGGAGTCCGCGATCACGATGATTGGGTCGGCGCACCTCGAAGGATTCGGGACGCTGGAGAACGTCGCGCGCGCCAAGGGCGAGATCGCGGAGGCGTTGGGCATCGGCGGCACCTTTTACGTCAACGCCGATGACGCCAACTGCCGCCGGATCGCGGAGCGGTTCGACGGGCGCAAGATCTATTTCGGCAGCACCGGAAACGTGGTGCAGAAATCCTGCACCTGCACGGACAAGGGCGAGCTTATTCTGGAGATCGATCCGCTGGGAACGCTTCGTCTTCCGTTGGCATGCCGCGCGCACGTGACCAACGTGCTGCTGGCCGTGGCGATAGGACTCGAACACGGCGTGACCGAGTTCGAAGGCCCGCTGCGCGAGGCCATTGCGTCCGGGGTGCGTTTTCGCGTGCTGCGCGTCGGGAACCTCGAAGTCATCGACGACACGTATAACGCGAATCCGTCCAGCGTGCGCGCCTCGCTCGAAGCGGCCGCGGAACGTCCGTCGAAGGGCGCGCGCTTCGCGGCGCTGGGCGAGATGCTGGAGCTGGGCGAATCGGCGGCGGAGTTGCACCGCGGCATCGGGCGCTACGCAGGCGAGTTGGGCATTGCCCACCTTTACGCGCGCGGTCCCAACGCGCACGAGACCGTGGCGGGCGCGCTCGAGGCGGGTGTGATGCACGCCGAGGTGATCGAGGATCATGAGGCGATGGCGGCGGCAATTTACGAACGGGCGAAGGACGGCGATGTCGTGCTGGTCAAGGGGTCACGCGGCATGAAGATGGAGCGCGTAGTCGAGGCGCTTGACCGGTTGCATAGGTAAACAACACATGTTCTACTATCTGGCATATCTGTGGCGAGATGAGTACAGCGCACTGAATGTGCTGACCTACAACACGGTGCGCACCGGGGCCGCCGCGCTGTCGGGCTTTCTGTTCTGTCTGTTGCTTGGTCCGATGCTGATTCATCACCTTCGCATGCTGAAGGTTGGGCAGTACATCAAGAAAGACCACGTCGCGGACCTGCACGCGCTCCACAAGGGCAAATCGGGCACGCCCACCATGGGGGGTACGCTGATCATCTCCGCCACGCTCCTCACGCTGCTGCTGTGGGCGGATTGGAGCAACCGGCTGCTGCTCATGTCGGTGTTCATGCTGTGTATGATGGGTGGTGTCGGCTTTCTCGACGACTACATCAAACTGCGGCGCAAACACAATGACGGCCTCAGCGCGCGGGCGAAGATGATCGGCCAGATTGTGGCGGGAACCGTGCTGGGCGTCTTCTTGCTGTTGAATCCGATCACGACCGGCGCTGGACCGCTCACGGCTCGCGATATCCTGGACTGGCCCGGGCTGACGGCAGCGCTCGCCATGCAAGCCAATGGCGATCCGGCGGATCCGGAGCACCGGATCTACAGCCGCCTGTCACCGGAACTCCAGGACGAGCTGCGGCGCGTGGATCCGCAGCATGCCGCCCTCGAGCGGCAGTTCCAGCGCCGCATGGTCGACGACCTCAACCGGGTGCTGGTGCAGCCGGAGTTGTATACTGCCGCGCCCTGGGAGGGCCGCATCAACGGCGAGGCCAAGGGCCTGATCGGCCAGGAGATTGCGGCACTGCCGCGCGCCGACCTGATCCGCCTCAACCGCCTGCTGGTCGAGAGTGCTTTCCCGATGTACGTCGCGCGCAGCGTGCGCGATCTCCACACCAAGCTTGAGATCCCCGGCCTGCGCGATGTCTTCATCCCGCTGGGTATCTTCTATGTCCTGTTTGTCATCGTGATCATCATGGCCACCTCGAACGCGGTGAATCTCACCGATGGCCTGGACGGCCTCGCCATCGGGTCGGCCATCATGAGTATCCTGACCTATACGGCCATCGCCTATGTGGTCAGCCGTGCGGACTGGTCGCGGTATCTGTTTCTGATCCACGTACCCGAGGCCACGGAGCTAACCGTGTTCGGCGGCGCCCTGCTCGGGACCGGGATGGGCTTTCTGTGGTTCAACTGCCATCCGGCGGAGGTGTTCATGGGCGATACCGGCTCGCTCTCGCTGGGCGCGGTCATCGGTACCATGGCCATTCTGACGAAACAGGAGCTGCTGTTGGTCGTTGTGGCAGGGTTGTTCGTGCTCGAAGCGTTGAGCGTGATGATTCAGGTTGGGTCATTCAAGCTGACCGGAAAACGCGTGTTCCGCATGGCGCCGCTGCACCACCACTTTGAGTTGAAGGGCTGGAGTGAGAGCAAAGTGACCATCCGCTTTTGGATCCTCTCGCTCCTGTTTGCGCTGCTGAGTCTCAGCGCGCTGAAACTGCGCTAACATGATCGACGTATTCGGGAAAAAGGTGACGGTCGTGGGCCTCGGGCGCACGTCGCTGGCACTGGTTCGCCTACTGCGGCACTGCGGCGCGCATCCCTTCGTTACCGAGCGCGGCGAGGGGCCGGCCTTTGCGGCATGTTGCGACGAACTCCGCCGGATGGATGTGCCGTTCGAGTGCGGCGGCCACACTTCGGCCGCGTTCGAAGGGGCCGCGCTGATCATCCCGAGTCCGGGCGTGCCGCCCACGATCCCGCCCATTCAAGCGATCGCCGAAAGGGGCGTCCCGGTCATGGGAGAGATGGAGTTCGCGTCCGGCTACTGCCGGTCGCGTGTGCTTGCCGTCACGGGCACGAATGGCAAGACGACCGTCACGGAACTGCTGCGGGCGCTTGTCGCGGCGTGCGGTCACACAGTGACGCTCGCGGGCAATAACGCGACCCCGCTTTCCGCGGCGGTGATGGAGGATCCCGCGCCCGAGTTCATGGTGCTCGAGGTCAGCAGTTATCAGCTCGAGACGGCCAAGCGCTTCCGTCCCTGGATTGGCGCGGTGCTCAACGTGACGCCCGATCATCTCGCGCGCCATGGCGATATGGCGGGCTATGCCGCCGTCAAGGCCCGGCTGTTTGCCAACATGGGCTCGGGCGACGTCGCGGTCGTCAACGCCGACGACCCGTATGTCGATGCGATGCCCGTGCCGTCCGGCGCTATCCGCTGGCCCTTCAGCCTGGTCTCGTCCGCGAACGCGCGGGTCTGGCTCGATGGTGATGTGATCTACTGCGACGCTGCGGCGGTTGCCGGGGTGAACGACATCCCGCTGCCCGGGCGGCACAACGTGCAGAACGTGCTCGCGGCGCTGAGTGTGATGCTGGCGGGCGGATTTCCAATCGCTCCGACCCTTGACGGATTGCGCGCCTTTCGTGCCGTCGAGCACCGGATCGAGCATTGCGGCCACGCGGACGGCGTGGATTTCTACAACGACTCGAAGGCGACCAACATCGACAGCCTCAAAGTAGCGCTGGAGAGTTTCGATCGTCCCATCGTGCTCATCGCGGGCGGCGAGGGAAAAGGGGCGGATTACCGGGTGCTGCGCGATCTGGTGCAGTCCCGGGTGAAACGCCTCGTGACCCTCGGCGAGGATGCGGCGGCACTCGAAGCCGCGTTTGGGGACATTGTGGCGTGCGAACGCGCCGAGTCGATGGCGGACGCGACGGCGCGCGCCGCACAGGCGGCCCGCACGGGCGATGTCGTGCTCCTGTCGCCGGCCTGCGCGAGTTTTGACATGTACAACAATTTTGAGGAACGTGGCCGCGATTTCAAGGATGCGGTGCGTGCTGTCCTGGCCGGGCGGGGCGCGGAAGCGGGAGGGGTACATGAAGCGTGAAACGACCGTGCTCGTTTGCGTGGTGGCGGCGCTCGTCCTCGTCGGCCTGCTCGTGGTCTATAGCGCCAGCGCCGCACATGCATCCGTGGACCGCCAGTTGCAGCGCCATCTCGTGTACGTAGCGATAGGGACCCTGGCGCTCGTCGCGTCGGCTTCGTTTGACTACCATCGCTTCGGCCACCCGGTGGTCTTCCGGGTGATCGCCCTGATTTCGCTGACGCTGTTGGTGCTCGTGCTGCTCCCCGGGTTCGGCGCCGAGGAAGGTGGCGCGCGACGCTGGCTGGTGGTGGCGGGACAGCCTTTCCAGCCGAGCGAGCTGGCGAAGTTCGCGATGATTTTGCTGTTGGCGGTGAAGCTGAGTGAAAACCAGGAGCAGCTCGGCAGTTTCCTCACGGGCTTTCTGCCGCCGGTGTTCATCATGCTCACCTTCACCTTTCTTATCGTGCTCGAGAACGACCTCGGTGTTCCCGCCGTTATGACGGCGGTAGCGATGGTCATGATCATCGCGGCGGGCGCCCGCTGGCGGCACATTGTCATTGTGGTCGTTCCACTCATCGGCGTCGCCGTCGCGCTTTCACTGGCGGCGCCGCATCGTGTGCGCCGCCTGATGGCCTTCGCCGATCCCTGGAAATACCGCGACAACGAGAGTTTCCAGCTTATCCAGTCGCTGGCGGCTTTTGTACGGGGCGGCGTGTTGGGACAGGGACCCGGCGCGGGCGAGCAGAAACTGTTTTATCTGCCAGCGGCGCATACGGACTTCATCTTTGCCGTCTGGGCCGAAGAAATGGGTCTGATAGGATGCCTGGCCCTGATCGGGCTGTTCGTGCTGCTTGTCAGCACGGGCGTGCGGATTGCCCTGGGAGCGCGCGAACTGTTCGGTGCGTTGCTGGCGGTCGGCATCACGGCGCTTATCGCGGTTCAGGGTTCGGTCAACATGGCCGTTACGTGCGGCCTGCTGCCGACCAAGGGCCTGCCGCTGCCGTTCATCAGTTGGGGCGGCAGTTCGCTTGTCGTGCTCATGTTTCTCAGCGGTATACTGTTGAATATCGGTTTGCAGGGCGAGAGCCTGGGCGTTGAGCGCCACGCCGTGGACCAGGAAGCCTGAGGCCAGCCGCGAACACAGAAAGAAACCTTGCCGTGCGCATGATGATAACCGGCGGCGGTACGGGCGGTCACACATCGCCCGCCGTGGCAATCATAGAGGAACTGCAGAAACGCGATCCCCGGCTCCAGATCCAGTGGGTCGGACGTCGCGGCAGCATTGAGGAGGACGTGAGCAAGGCGCTCGCGATCCCGTTTCGCTCGCTGATTGTGGAAGGCTGGCCGCGCGCCAGCCGCGTACGCAAGGCCGTGGCCGCCCTGAAGCTTGCCGTGGGCATGGCGCAGGCGTGCTGGCGCCTGATCACGTACCGGCCGCAGCTCGTGCTTGGCGTGGGGGGCTACGTATCGCTGCCGCTCATGTGGGTCGCGCAGTGGCTGCGCATCCCGACCGCCATCCATGAACAGAACAAGCGTCTCGGCATGGCCAACCGCATCCTCGCCAAGCGCGCGAGCCTGCTCCTGCTGAGCTACCCCGACACCATTGGCCAGTACGACTCCGCGAAGGCCTGCGTCGTCGGCAATCCCACGCGCGCGGCCTTTGTCCATCCGCCGTCAAAGGAGACGGCCCGCCAGACCCTGAGGCTCGATCCCGACAGGCCCGCCGTGCTGGTCGTGGGCGGCAGCCAGGGCGCGCGATCGCTGAACCGTGCCGTGGAAGACATGATAGCAGCCCTGCCCGCGGACGCCTTTCAGGTAATCTGGATGACCGGCAAGGCCGACGCGGCGGCCGCGCGGGCCGCGGCCGAACGCTCTGCCGCGCGCGTCGATGCCGTGGCCTTTATCCAGGACATGGCCGCCGCGTATGCCGCCGCGGACATCGTCGTCTGCCGCGCGGGCGCCTCGACCACCGCCGAGATAGCGCTCATGGGCAAACCGGCCATTCTCGTGCCGTTTCCCTTCGCCACCGACCGCCATCAGGACGCGAATGCCGCGGCCTTTGCCGATGCCGGCGCCGGGATTGTCGTGGACGACAGCGCACTGACCGCCGAGGCACTCCGGAGCATGCTGGACGGCCTGCTGGCCGATCCGGGACGCCTGAACGCCATGGCGCGCGCCGCGCACAGTCTCGCCCGGCCCGCCGCCGTCGAGATGATCGTCGAGAAGCTTTTCGGGCTGGTCTTCGAGGGGCCGGTGAACGCATAGCCCCGGAGGTTGTGCGGCGTGCCGCCCGCGTCGCATACTGGGGTGAGCAGACAAGGAGACCCGGTCATGCCCGCGAAGACAGCCCTCGACCGCATCGAGATCACCAAGGGCGACATCACGCGCGAAGATGTGGACGCCATCGTGAACGCGGCGAACCGCATGCTGCTCGGCGGGGGCGGCGTGGATGGGGCCATTCATCGCGCGGGCGGTCCCACGATCCTCGAGGAGTGCTGCGCGCTGGCCCCGTGCGAGACCGGCGACGCGAAGATCACCACCGGCGGCAACCTGGCCGCCCGGCACGTGATTCACACCGTCGGCCCGGTGTACCACGGCGGCGCCCACGGCGAACCGGAGCAACTGGCGAGCTGCTACCGGCGCAGTCTCGAGGTGGCCGAGCAGCACGGCGCCAAGACCGTCGCCTTTCCCGCCATAAGTTGCGGCGTGTACGGCTATCCGCTCGACGAGGCCGCCGCCATCGCCCTGCGCACCGTGTATGCCTACCTCCAGGACCACCCCTCGATCGACCGGGTGCGCTTCGTGCTTTTCACCAACGACGCGCTGGTCGCCTTCGACCGCGCGCTCGAAGGACTGCGCGGCTAGGCTTCCCCGGCGTCCGGGGCTTCCGCCGGATCATCGGACGCCTGCCCGCGTGCACCTTCCGCCTGCCGCGCACGATGCACCGGGCAGTCCGGAACGCAGACGATGCAGGACCCAATACACACCTCGCTCACCGCACTCCTCCTTCGATCGAACGCGTAGCGGAAAAGACCGCACTTGCCCCAATTTGACCATATTGGGCCTCCTCACGCCAAACGGCCCGGCCGCGACGGTCTCCACGCTGGCCTAACCCGTTGCCGGGGCGCCAGTCCGCGTGGACAAGGATTTGACGCGCCGGTTATACTGCGACAGGGGAAGACCGGTCACGGTCTGGAAAGGAAACCCATGGCCCACACCGACGACGTCCTCGTTCTGCGTCAGCGCCTGGCCCTGCCCGAGTTCCAGGACCGCATCTTCCACGCCCTCGAACACAACGGCGATGCCGGGCCGACGGACGTGGTGGAGTTCGCGCTGTGTCAGGGTGTGCTTCACGGGGCCAGCGACATCCACTTCGAACCCTGGACGGACGTCATCGCCCTGCGCTACCGCGTCGACGGCATCATGCAGGACGTGGCCCGCATCCCGCGCCAGCACCAGGCCCGCATCGTCGCGCGCATCAAAGTGCTCGCGCAGATGGCCGTCTACCGCCACGATATCCCGCAGGACGGCCGCATCGATGCCGGCCTCACCGCCAGCGGCCACGCGATGCGCGTGTCCTCGTTTCCCACCGTCGACGGCGAGAAGATCGTGGTCCGCATTCTCGGCGCAACCCACAGCCTGCTCGGCCTCGACGACCTCGGTTTCGACGACGATGCCGTGGCGCGGCTGCGCGACCTCATCGTGCGGCCACAAGGCACGCTGCTGCTCACCGGCCCCAGTTCCAGCGGCAAGACGACGACCATCTACTCCCTGCTACGCGAACTGTCGGGCCGCCAGATCCGCAGCCATATCGTCACCATCGAAGACCCCGTCGAATACAAGCTAGAAGGCATCAGCCAGAGCCAGGTCAACCCGCAGATCGGATTCACCTTCGACCAGGCCCTGCGGGCCCTGTTGCGCCAGGACCCCGAGGTGATCATGGTCGGCGAGATACGCGACACCGAGACCGCGCGCATGGCCGTCCAGTCCGGGCTGACCGGCCACCTCGTCATCAGCACGATCCACAGCGGCAGCGCCTGCGGCGTGTTCACCCGCCTGCTCGACATGGGCATCGAACCCTTCCTCGTGGCCTCATCCGTCACCGGCGTGCTGGCGCAACGCCTCGTGCGCCGCACCTGCGCCCACTGCCGCGAAGAATACACCCCCGACCCCGCGCTGCTGAGCCGCTACGGCCAGTCGCTCAGCGGAACGGTCTTCCTGCGCGGCGCGGGATGCGATGCCTGCGACGGCATCGGGTACCGCGGCCGCAGCGCCATCGGCGAACTGCTCAGCGTCAGCCCCAAACTCGCCGCGCTGATCCTGCAACGCCCCACCACCATGGCGATCCAGGACCTCGCCCAGGAACAGGCCCTCCGCACCCTCGCCGAATCCGGCCTCGAAAAGGTCCGCCGCGGCCTCACCACCCTCGAAGAACTGCACCGCATCCTCCCCCCGCCCGGGGCCGACGTGTAGGCGTCCGGCAGCCCTCCCTCGTTGACAGATCTCAAGCAGCTTGGTATAACACCTACGGCGATGGGGTGACTCACAATCTAGACAAGGGGGTATAGCGATGCGGATCTTTCTGGCGGCAGTCCTGTTGGAATATTGAGTTGTGTGTCCCCGTAATGCCCGCTTTTACAGAAGTCTTCTTACGCTATGACGCTGCAGATGAAAACTAAAATAGCCATCAATATTCTCCTTGTCGCAAGCACTGTTGTTGCGACTGTCTATGTACTCTGTCAGAGGAGGTCTCCAGCGTTGACCCTGGAGGAAACCGTGGGGTTTGCCCTTGATGGACCCGATCATGGGCACTCCTTGCAGATGCGTCCCTACCTTAGCGCCGATGCGGGGGAACTCCTGAAGGAGCGCTGGCCGTTTCTGCATGTCGTACACCGGAGTTCGGCGCTTTCGGTCATTGGGCTGTCGAGTGGAGACGTTGGGTTTGTTGAGAATGCGCTTCTGGACCATCTGCGGGCGGCCAGCGAGATGTATAGGCGGGACTCAGGGATAGATTTTGCCTGGCACTGCGCTGCCGTGACAAAGGGTATTCAGACGCTTGCCGGGTTGTCGGTTGAAGATTCGGCGGAGGCCATGGAACTCCTCAAAGCGATGTCTGAGGCGCAATACTGGGAGGCCGAGGGGGGAGGAGACTATGCAGTGGCATATGGCCAAGGCCCTCTCGCCCATAGCGTTAAGCTCCGCGAGCTTGTCGCAGAGGCGAAGGAGAGGCCGCATGAAGCGTTTTGGCCAGCCGCCTATTCAGAGGAGTTCATCGTAGAATTTGCCCGTGAAAACAAGGGCCGTTGGAGGCGTGAAGGCAGGCGTTTCATGGCGGGAAAGTATGAGGACATTGCGAGAGAGTGGGTCGGCGTTGCGGGTTTGCGGGCGGCCGCTCTGGAGGCCGAAGAGAAGTAATGTTGCAGCGCATCAGTCACACAAGAAACCGCCTGCTGATTGCAGCGTTCGTTGTGGCTTTCTTTAGCACTGCCCTCGTCGGGCTGTGTTGGAGTCTGGGATGGGAGATTCTTGAGCCTCCACCATATGGTATTCCGGAAGATCTCTCGTGGATCGAACGACTTGAATTTGGGCGCCCCGAACCCCTTTCGGTTGAGGAATCAGTCGGTGTGGCCCTTGTGCCGCGAAGCGATCCTTGGGATGGCAGACTTGCGCCATACTTGAACTCAGGAGCAGGAGTGTTCCTTATAGAAGCCTACCCCGATCTGTCTCCGATGGCCCAAGCGGGTGCGTTGGCGGTCTTGGGTATGACTTCCACTAACACGGCCTTTGTGGAAGAGGCGGTCGTGCGTCACATGCGGGATGTGGAAGCGCCTCCAGTTGGAGTGGATTGGCGTGCCTCCCGTAAACTGGTCCACGTACAATGAGAGTTTCCAGCCGGCCAGAGGGCCAAGGAGACTCGGAGATGTCGAAGAGAAAACGTCACAACGCGGAGCAGATCGTGCGCAAGCTTCAAG
>JBPOJD010000010.1:0-12854 GCA_052033955.1 Candidatus Hydrogenedentota bacterium | reverse complement strand
GCGCGTGCGCCACGGGACTTGATGAAAAACGCGCGGCGATCCTGAACGCCATCGAGCAGCACCACCTGGTCACCCCCGAGGACATCGCCGAGGCAACCGGCCTCGACCCGCAGGAAATTCGCCGCATCGCGCGGGAAACACGAAATATTCGCAACCGCATTGTGCTCCACGAGACGTGTTCGGTCTGCGGCGACCGCGATCCCCTGCCCGGATCCGACTACTGCCTGCGCTGCCAAATGACCCTCTTCCGCGACATCAGCGACGTGGCCAGCGAGCTGTCCAGGAAGGCCGAGCGCCTTTCCGCCGCCATCGCCTTGACCGGTACGGCCAACAACACCCGGACCGCTCTGAACCAAAAACGCCGCCACCGGCTGAATCCGTCGCCCCCCTACCGGATCCGCTGATCACCCCGTGGCTTTCGGCGGCCGGGTGTGCTACGCTCGCTCCATGCAGCCAACTACGACAGCTCCGGCGCCATGACGCAGCGTCTCAAGACGCCTGCGGGCATTCTCCTGGGGCTGGGCCTGCTGTGGTTCGTGTTTCGCGGCACCGATTGGGGCGAGGTCGCCCGCGCCATCCGCGGCGTCGACCCCGTGTGGATCGCGCTGGCTCAGGCGCCCATCTGGGCCAGTTTCTTCGTACGCATCCGGCGATGGTCCTATGTCGTGCGGACCGCTGGTCCGGTCCCCTATCGCACGATGTTCAGCGCAACCCAGATCGGTTTCCTGGCCAACAGCATCCTGCCGGGGCGGGCAGGCGAGATCATCCGCGCGGTCGTGCTGGCACGGCTCGCCACACTGAGCCTCTCCAGAAGCCTGGCCATGGCCGCCCTGGACCGCGTAAGCGACCTCGTGGGCCTGCTGGCCGTGCTCGGCGCCACGGTGTACGCCTTCCGCCGGCACGGACTGTCCGTCCCCGCGCGGGTGACCGGGCGCGCGATACCGTCCAACCTCGTCGAAGCGGCACTCGGAAGCGCGGGCGCGGCGGTGGTGGGCGCCGTGGCGGTGCTGTTTCTGCTGTACGTCAATCAGCGTCTGGTGTTCCGTCTTGCGGACGCCCTGTTGACGCCCGTGTCCGCGCGGATCGCCCTCCGGGTTCGGGCGATCCTCGAACAGTTCGCCACGGGACTCCATGTCTTCCGTTCGGCGCGCGACCTGGCCGCCGCCACGGCCTGCTCGCTGGTGGTGTGGGGCTGTTTCGTGGCCGCCAATGAGGCCATCCTGCGCGCCTTTCACCTGGACGGCCCGTGGTACACCCCTTTTGTCTACACCACCTTCGTGGCCCTGGCCATCAGCATCCCGGGCGCCCCGGGCTTCGTCGGGCAGTACCATTTCGCCGTGGTCGCCACACTCGCCGTGGCGCTTCCGCACGTCGGCCTCGAACAGGCCAAGGCCGTGGCCCTCACGGCCCACATCGTCAACATCATCCCGGTGCTGGCCCTGGGTCTGTTCTGTCTCTACCGCGAGAACATGAATCTGTTCGTCCTGCGCCGCCAAGGGGAACGCAATCTGCCCGGCAATGGCTGAACGGAATCGGGCCCCGGCGTGACAGAATTCGCACTCCTTGTTTTTCCCGCTTCCGTTGCCCTAGAATGCTGAGGCGGCTCCGGTCGGCCCCGGCAACGCAAGCTTGGGACTCGTCCTAAGGCGCCTAGTTTGATACGGTTACATATTTTTAGCGTTTTGACACAGCCGTGCCGGCGTGGTAGGCTTTAACAAGCCGGGGTGGAATCGGCCAGCGATCCGTTCCGCCGTTGCCATGCCAGCACCGTCCACGAGAGGGTGCGCCATGCAATGTCCAAACCACTCACGCAATGAGGCGACGGGCTACTGCAGCGTGTGCGGTGCGTTTGGCTGTGAGGAATGCCTGTTCCAGCACAACGGGCAGACCCTTTGCCGACGGCATTACCGGCAGGTTGTGCAACCAGTTGAAGAAGCCAAAAAGGCGGAGGCGCGCCGGCGTCAGCCGCGGCAGCGTCTGGTGGTCCGATTCAAGGACGGCCGGTCGATGTATGGCATGTGCTTCGCGCTGAACCTCAAGGATGAGGGCTTTCATCTGGACCGGGTGGACGAAAACGGCGTGGCGATTGGCCAGACTGTGCAGATTCGCTTCGAGGACATCAAGGCGGTCTTCTACGTCAAGAGCTTCGACGGCAAGTTCGACAAGTCGATCCGTTACCGCGACTGGACACCGGAAGGTAGCGAGCTGATTGTGCAATTCGCGGACGGCGAGACGGTTCAGGGATATTCGCTGCACAGCTTCACGGGGAATGAACGGCGCTTTCACCTCATCCCGAAGGACCCCAACAGCAACAACATCAGCATTGTGGTCGAGCGCACCGCGCTGAGCGGCGTCTATACCCCGGCGGAATGGGCCGCGCGCAAGGAGCAGGAGCGGGAGGAGCGGCGGCAGAGCGATTCGGCCGTGGATCTGAGCCAGGAAGAGACCATGGGCGATTTCTATTTTGAGACGCGCAACTACCCTGGGGCCTTGGAACAGTACGCGATGGCGCTGAAAAAGCATCCGCAGTCGACGCGTCTGCGCAAGAAGATGCTGCTGGGGCACTACAACGTGGGCGTGCAGCACATCAAGCGGCGCGACTACGTGAAGGCGCTGCGATCGATGGACGAAGTGCTGAAGATCGATCCTCGAAATGCGCACGCCCACAAAAAGGTTATTCAGTTGAAGAGGATCATCGAAAAGGAACAGGCGCGCGACGACGCCGCGACCTGACGTCTGTGCCATACAGGCTGCCTCATGCGGACAATTACTTGAATCGGAAGTACCTACATGCGCATAGCGATTGTGGCGGATTTGCACGCCAATCTGGAGGCAGCCACGGCTGTTTTCAGCGAAATCGACCGCCGGGGCATCGACCGTATCTTCTGCCTGGGCGATCTGACCGGCTATAATGCCAATCCGAACGAGGTGCTCGACCTCGTCCGCGAACGCAACATCCCTACCCTGATGGGCAATCATGATGCGGCGGTGTGCGGGCTGAAGGATCCGTGGTTTTTTCGCGCGGCGGCCAAGAAGGCCATCGAATGGCAGGCGGAAGTGCTGCGCGACGAGCACCGGCAATGGCTGATTCGCGCTCCCGAACAAATGGTCTTCAACCGCATCTGCCTCGGGGTTCACGGCTCGCCGAGCAGCCGGGACGACTATATCATTGACTGGCTGGACGCCATGCGGCAGGTCGAGTTCCTCAACGGCCGCGACATCCGGATCTGTTTCTTTGGACACAGCCACCGGCCCACCTTCTACAGCGAAAAAGGCAACGGCAACGACATCCCGACCGACACCCCGCTGAGCATCCGGCCCGGAATGCGCTATTTCATCAACCCAGGCGCCGTCGGCCAGCCGCGCGACCACGACAGCCGCGCCGCATTCGGCATCTACGACTCCGAGCAGAGCACCTTCGAGTTTGTCCGCGTCCCTTATGACATCGAGACCTGCGCGCGGCGGATCCTGCAGGCGGGACTGCCGCCGGAACTGGCCAAGCGGCTGAGCAAAGGAAAGTAGGCGCCCTTGCCGACGGTACGCGAACAGCTTGAAGAACGTGAACGGACCATGCTGTCGTCCCGGGCCGCGCGGGCCGCGGAAACGCGCGGCCGTGCCCTTCTGGAAGGCGAGCATCTGTATCGCACGGCCTATCAGCGCGACCGCGATCGCATCCTGCACACGAAAGCGTTTCGCCGCCTCAAGCGCAAGACCCAGGTGTTCCTGGCGCCCGAGGGCGATCACTATCGCACGCGGCTGACCCACACGCTCGAGGTGGCCCAGATGGCCCGGACGGTTGCCCGGGCCTTGCGGCTGAACGAGGACCTTACCGAGGCAATCGCCTTGGGGCACGACTTGGGCCACACTCCCTTCGGACACGCCGGCGAGGCGGTGTTGAACGAGGTACTCGCCGATGGATTCCGGCATTTCGAGCAGAGCCTGCGTGTGGTGGACAAGCTCGAGAGCACGCGCCATGGACGCGGCCTGAACCTGACCTTCGAGGTGCGCGACGGCATCCTCAACCATTCCAAAGGCAAGAGCATCCTGCAGGGCAAGACCGGCGAACGCCCGGGAACCCTGGAAGGCCAGGTGATGAGCATCTGTGACGCCATCGCCTACATCAGCCACGACGTGGACGATTCGATGCGGGCCGGGATCATCACGAAAGACGATTTGCCACGCGACGCCGTGGCTGTGCTTGGAGAGACCACCTCCGAGCGGATCGACCGGATGGTCGTAGGGGTCATTCAGGGCAGCAGCGAGGACGGGATCAACGTCGTCCCGGAAGTGCTCGAGGCGCTGAACTGCCTGCGCGGCTACATGTACCGCGAGGTCTACCCGTGTGAGAAGATCGACAGCCAGGTGCGCAAGGCCAAGCGCCTGCTCCGCGAGTTGTACTTTCACCTCCTCGAGTACCCCACGCCGGAAAGCGCCGCGGGCGATCCGGAGGATTCCCTCGAACGGCGCACCGTCGACTTCATTGCGGGCATGACCGACCAGTATGCCCTCCAGCTCTACCGCCAGATCTTCTTTCCACGGTCTTGGGGTGATGAATAGGGCCGACATCGCCATCGTCGCCGGTTCGGGCATGGACCTCGGCGGCATACTGGACGTTGTGGAGACGGTCATCCCCTTCGACACGGTTCCCGGACTGGGCAGCGCCACCGTCGCAGGCCACGCCGGCGCATTCTTCTTCGGACACGCCTGCGGGCGGCGTGTCGTGGTGCAGCAGGGCCGCCGTCATTTCTACGAGGGACTCACCTACGCCGACGTGGTGCGCCCGGTCGAGCTGCTGTCGGACGCGGGCGTCCGGTCGATGCTCTTCACGAATGCGGCGGGCGGCCTGCGCCGCTTGTTCGCCCCGGGGGACCTCATGGCCATCTCGCGCATCCGCTGCCTGTCGACACCGGGATGGGCAGCCCCGCCGCCTTGGCTGGCGCCGGATCTGGTGCTGCCCGGCTGCGACCATCTCGGCGTGTACGCATCGGTCCCGGGACCCTGCTACGAAACCCCGGCCGAAATCGCGGCGCTGCGGCGGTTGCGCATCGCGGCCGCGGGCATGAGCACCGCTGCGGAGGTTGACTGCTGCCGACGGCTCGGCCTGCGGTGCGGCGCGGTGTCCTGCATCACGAACACGTGCTTCGGGGAGAAGCCCGTCACGCATGACCGCGTGCTCGACGCGGCACGCCAGTGCAGCACACGGCTTCGGGGATTGTTCCGACAGGCGCTTCAGGCCGGACTGCTCGACTGAGCGAGATCCGGGTGGTCCTCCTCGGAGAATACCTGCGCCGAGAAGCGGTGGATGCGGACCTCGGGACGCCGCCACGCACCGGGCGGGTAGCCCGCCTTTCGGCAGGTGGCCTCCAGGAACTGCGCGACGTCCCATCCCTGCTCCGGGGCCACCTGCGGCAGCAGCAGCCCCCCGCGTTCGGGCGGCAACTCGACAAAGAGTCCGTCGCGGCCGATCACGATCTCCCCGATATCCTGCACGCGCTTGAACGGCGTCTCGGGCGTATCCCCGGGTGTCAGGGCGGAAATCTCGATGGTGATGCCGTCCAGCTCCCAAGGCGCCACCGGGGCAAAGCGCGGATCGCGTGACGCGGCGTTGATCGCGTTGTCGCGCACGCACCACGCCAGCGGCTCGACATTCGCCGCATACCCGATGCACCCGCGCAGCGCCTCCCCCGCACGCAGCGTCACGAAGGCCCCGTGACGCTCGCGCAGCGACGGTGTCAGCGGAAAGGCCTCCGGGTCCAGCAGCAGACCATCGCGCACGTGGCGCACCAAGGTTTCGCGCGCCAGCCGCAGCAGGACGCGCTCTTCATCGGCGGTCAGGTAGTGTTCGCTGGTATCGGGCACCCGGAGTCTCCCCGCTTTCTCCATATGCAACACGTGTCCGCGCCAGTATATCCGTGTCCGGTTCCGGGGCGCAAAGCGCGCCCGGAAAGCGTTTTCGGAGATTTTGCTTGAGGTGCTCATTTTCGACTAGTATACTTCGGTTTCGATGTCCCTGAAGACCCGCAACTCGTTTGTGATGTCCTGTTCACGCGGAATTCCGGCATTCATAATGTAACGGAGTGGAGGAT
Organism: Candidatus Hydrogenedentota bacterium; assembly: GCA_052033955.1. Lineage (GTDB taxonomy): Bacteria > Hydrogenedentota > Hydrogenedentia > Hydrogenedentales > SLHB01 > JBPOJD01. Next base: position 6,768 of record JBPOJD010000010.1, on the reverse strand, counting down.
TGACGATGGCGACAGTTGATGCCAGCAAAGTGCGCAACGTAGGGTTTTACGGCCATGGCGGAACGGGCAAGACCATTCTGCTGGAACACATTCTCCACGCCGCCGGCAAGACCACCCGCATCGGGAAAATCGAGGAAGGCAACACGGTTGGTGACTACCTCGATGAGGAGGTCAGCCGCAAGCAGACGCTCAGCCTCAAGCTGATGCACATCGACTGGAACGGGTCGCGCATCCACATGGTGGACCACCCGGGGTACATGGACTTCGTCGGCGAGGTGGCCGCCTCGGCGCCGGTGCTGGACAGCTTCGTGATCGTCGTTGATGCCACGACGGGCCCGCAGGTGGGCACGGACACCGCCTTTGAGTATGCCAACCGCTACGGCACACCGCGTGCGATCTTCGTGAACAAGCTCGATCGCGAGAACATCGATTTCGAAGAGGTCGTGAGGAGGCTCCAGGAGAACTATGGCAGCCATTGCGTGCCGCTGGTCATCCCCGTCGGGTCGGGTGAGGGCCTTTCGGGCGCGGTCAATATCCTGACCTCGACGGATCCGGCCATGGCCGACCAGGTGGCCGAAATGAAGGCCGCGCTGCTCGACAGCGTCGCCGAATCCAATGACGCGCTCCTCGAGAAATATCTCGAGACCGGCGAATTAAGCGAAGAGGAGTTCAGCCGCGGCCTTCAGGAGGGCATCCAGAAGGGCAAGATCGTCCCGATCGTCGCGGGCAGCGCCCAGAAGGATGTGGGCGTGAAGGAACTGCTCGACCTCATCGCGAGTTCGTTCCCCTCGCCGCTTGACCGCAGGGTCGTGGCCAAGGACCCGAGCGACAAGGAGAAGGACGTCGCGGTATCCGCGGACGGCCCGCTGCTCGCACAGGTATTCCGGTCGTTCATCGATCCCTTCGTGGGCCAGTTGACGCTGTTCCGGGTGTTCTCGGGTACGCTGCGTTCGGACAGCGAGTTCTTCAATGTGACGCGGAGCGCGAAGGAGCGTACCGGCAAGCTGTACATGTTGAACGGCAAGGAGCAGGTGCAGGTGGACCACGTGGGCCCGGGCGACCTTGCCGCCATGATGAAGCTGAAGAACACCCATTTCGGCGACACCATCGGTGTGGCCGGCAGCAATATCGAGCTGCCGAAGATCGAGCTGCCCGCGTCCATGGTGAAGCTGGCCATCCAGCCCAAGTCGCGCGCCGACGAGGACAAGATCGGTGAGGCCCTGAACCGGCTCGCCGAAGAGGACCCGACCTTCTCGCACTACCGCGACGCGGAGACCAATGAGCACGTCGTGCGCGGCATGGGCGACCTGCAGCTCGACATCCTGCTGGACCGCATGAAGCGCAAGTTCAACGTCGAGGCCGAGACGCGCACACCGAAGGTGGCGTTCAAGGAAACTGTCCGCGGCAAGTCCGAGGTGCAGGGCAAGCACAAAAAACAGAGCGGCGGCCATGGCCAGTACGGCGACGTCCATCTGCGTATCTCGCCGAATGAGCGGGGCGCGGGTTATGAGTTCATCGACGGGATCGTGGGCGGTGTCGTGCCGCGCCAGTACATCCCCCACGTGGACAAGGGTTGCCATGATGCGCTGCTCAAGGGCGTGATCGCGGGGTATCCCGTGGTGGATGTGAAGGTCGAACTGTTCTACGGTTCGTACCACGACGTCGACTCGTCGGAAATGGCATTCAAGATCGCGGCCTCGCTCGCCATCCAGAAGGGTGTGCGCGAGGCCAACCCGTGTCTGCTCGAGCCAATCGTCGACCTTGAAGTCACGGTGCCCGAGGAATCCATGGGCGACATCAACGGCGACCTGAACAGCCGCCGCGGCCGTATCATGGGCATGGAACCGGCGGGGCCGGGCCGGCAGCGCATCAAGGCGCAGGTGCCCGAGAGTGAGATTCTGCGGTATTCGGCGGATCTGCGCAGCATGACCGGCGGCCGCGGCACCTACAAGGTCACGTTCAGCCACTACGACATGGTGCCCGAACACGTCGCGCAGGAGATCATCGCCGCGTACGAGAAGCAAAAGGCCGCGGCAGAGTAGAGAATGTGCATGGCATTTGAGCGGAGGCGGCCGGGGCATCCGGTGGCCTCCGCTTTCTGTTTGCCTGTGTTCGAAAGCGCGAAACATCACAGACAGGAGTCTTGCCAATGAAGCGTGTCCTCAAATCCGGCGACCACATCATCGGCCTGGACATCGGCGGAACGAAGACAATGGCCGTCGTGTACGACCATCAGTTCCGGGAAAAGGGCATGTGCCGGAAGAAGACGCGGACCCGGAGCAAGGAGGCCACCGAGGAACGGATCTGCGGCATCGTGCGCGAAGCGATCGAGGACGCGGGCGTCGCGAACATCCGGGGCATTGGCGTGGGCAGTCCCGGACCACTGGATCCCTCCACCGGCACGATCATCGACACGCCGAACCTGGCGTGGAAGAACTTCCCCTTGGCCAAGACCCTCGAGAAGGCATTCGGCGTGCCGGCGGTCGTCGACAACGACGTGAACGTGGGCACCTACGGCGAGTGGCGTTTCGGCGAGGTCAGCGGATGTCAGAATGTCGTGGGGGTGTTTCCCGGAACAGGCATCGGCGGCGGGATTATTGTGGACGGCAAGCTGCTGCATGGATTCAGCGGTGCGGCGGGCGAAGTGGGTCACATGACCATCGACATCGACGGTCCCTTCTGCGGATGCGGCAAGCGCGGATGCCTCGAGGCACTGGCCAGCCGTATCGCCATCGCGTCGCGGGTCGCGGCGGCGGCCGCACGGGGTGATGCACCGTATATCCTGGAAAATGCCGGGACCGATCTCGCCAACATCCGCAGCGGCATGCTGGCCAAGGCCATCGAAAATGGCGACGAGATCGTGGAGTCAATCGTCCGCCGAGCTGCGTACATGACGGGCATCGCGGTGGCCAACCTGATAAATATACTCAGCCCGGAAGCCGTCGTGCTCGGCGGCGGACTGGTGGAAGCCATGGAAAAGCTGTACATTGAAGAGACTCAGCGGGCGGTCAAAGAGCACGCCATGCCCTTCCTGAGAAAAAACGTGCGGATCGTCGCGGCCCGCTTGGGCGATCACGCCGTCACCATCGGCGCGGCCAAACTGATCGCGGAACATCTGGCGGCCGGCTGAGGACAAGCACAGGACTGAACCGGGGGAATCTGGTGGGGAAAATCAGCGATCTTCTTTCGGCTTGCCTGACCAGCACAGGCAATGTCAGAAAGCTCCAGAAGCGAGCGGCCTTCCTGGACAGCCTCTCCCTTGCCGTGGAGGACCGCCTGCGCCGCGTGTGCGCGCACCGGGCAGCCCTTCCCGCGATTACCGCTCCGGGCGGCGACGCTTTGACGGCTCATATCATGGAGTCGAACCCGCCCTGGCAAGACGAAGACGTGGCGGATGTGACGGTTCCGGGCATGATCACCCCGGAAGAGTGCCGCTATTACCGTTACATTGGCCAGTTCTATCGCGGCATCGGTGAAGCCGTTGAACTCGGGCCGTGGCTCGGCCGTTCCACCGCACACATTGTCGCCGGCCTGCGCCGCAGCCCGGCGTTTGCCGGCCACACACTGCATGTATTTGACGACTTTGTGTGGCGGCCTGACTGGATGAATGCCCACACTCCCGCGGAACAGTGCCTGCCTCGCCACGCGGATTTCCAGCCGCTTTTCGAGCGGTATGCTGCACCGATCCGTGATTCGATAGTGGTTGCGAAGCGCCGCTTCACCGTCTTCGATGGCAACGAGGGCGTGCCAGCACTGGAATGGCGGGAACGGCCGGTGGAGGTGCTCTATGTGGATTGCGGTCGCACCCTCGCCGCCAACGACGCCTGGTACGAGATATTCCAACCCTGCTTCATTCCCGACCGCACGCTTGTCATCATGCAGGATTGGCGTCTGCACCGGGAACGGCCCTGGAAGTGGTACAACCAGACGCACCTGTTCACCGCATCCAAGGACAGCGACCTGCAACTGGTCCATGAGCTGAAGGACGGCGGGGTGGCCACGTTCCTGTACCGGGGAACGACAGGCTGGGGCGCCGGCAAACGGTAAACCGGACACCTGCGGACTCAGAGCCCCCGGAAGATGCCCACAAGCCGCTGGTTAAGCACTTGGTTCTCGCTGGTCGCGGTCATCATCAGCTTGCCGTTCCGGGCGGCCGAGGTGAAGAACTTTGGCTGGGCCGCGCCCATCTGAATGCTCAGTGCGCTCAAGGCCGGGCTCACGCCGCTGCTCTGGTATTCGAGGTGCCGCGCCAACTTCCCCACGTCGTCATAGCGGTAAATGTTGACGCGCGCGCCCTCAACCACCATGGTCACATGCTCGACGGCATCCAGCTCGGGCTGTGCGATTGCGGCGTACTCCTCCACGGTCAGACCGGCGGCCTCAAGGGCCTGCCGCACGCCGCCGGTAGTCAACGGCTCAGGCCACAGCGCCGTCACCACGGGAAAAAGGAGTATGATCACCCCGATGACGATGAGAGGCTTCATGTTCATCTGCCGTGTTCCCCTATTGGAAACTCCGCACCAGACTCTCGACGATGAGACGCCATCCGTCCGCCAGCACAAACATGATGATCTTGAACGGCAGTGATACAAACACCGGCGGCAGCATCATCATGCCCATCGACATGAGGGTGCTGGCTACCACCATGTCGATGATCAGGAAGGGAATGTAGAGCACAAAGCCGATCTGGAACGCCGTGCGCAGTTCGCTGAGCACGAAGGCGTTGATCAACACATGGGTCGGCACGTCAGCCGGAGTGTTGGGCCGCTCCAGCCGCGCGATCTCCAGAAACAGGGCGATATCCTCCGCGCGGGCCTGGCGGAACATGAACTGGCGGATCGGCCCCAAAGTCTTCTCCACCGCCTCTTCCGCGGTGATCTGTCCCGCACGATAGGGCGCAATCGCGTCGTTGTTCACGGCCTCAAAGGTCGGGGCCATGATGTAGAACGTGAGAAACAGCGCCAGCCCGATGAGCACCTGGTTGGGCGGCGTCTGTTGGGTCGCCATGGCCTGCCGGAGAAAGCCCAGCACCACGATAATGCGGGTAAAGGCGGTGGTCATCACGAGGATGGCGGGCGCGAGCGACAGGACCGTAAGCAGGAACAACAGCGACAGGGTCGTCGAGACGTTTCCGGGCTCTATGGCCTGCTGAGCCACGTCGACCAAGGCGCCGCCGATATCCCCCTGCTCCTGACCCAACGCCGCGGGCGCCGCCAGAAGCAGCACCAAGGCCAGAACCAGCAAGCGCGCGCTATTCCGCATGGTCACCGGGCTCGTCCTCAAGGACCCGTTTCAGCCGAACGATCTCGGTGCGGATCTGCTCGATGTCGGCGTCGTCGGCAGGCTGCTGCTGCCGGTTGATGCGGGCCAGATTGGCCTGCAGTTGGTCGTAGAACGAATCGGCCTGGTGCGCCGTCACGGGCGCCACGGTTGCTGGCGCCGCCGTCCCGGCATCGAAAGCACGGGCATCCATGTCGCCGAGAAGCGTCACGGCATTCCCCCCGGTGCCCAGCACGAGCACCCGCCCGCCGACGCGAACGAGATGGACGCGCGAGGCCCGGTCAAGGTAGAGCCGGCCAATACAGGTCATGTGTTCGCCGCCGCCGAGCAGGGAACTGCGTTTGCCGATCTTGCGCAGCCCGGCGTACACCAGCAGGACCAGGGCGAGGACCACGAAAAGCGAGATGAGGCCGTTAAAAATCAGGTCGCGCACGTTGTATACGTCCGGTGCCTCCCCCCCGGCATCGCTGACGGCACCGCCCGGCACGGGGACACGGCCGAGGTCGAGGCTGGCGTTGATGGCGTCCATCTTCTCGCGATCGGCAGCGTCCATCGTCTCGCGGTCTGCGCTATCGCCGCGAGGTCCATCAGACACGGGCGGTGTGATCACCAGCAAAGGGGCCGTCTCCGGGACGGCCGTCTCCCAAGGAGCGACCGCCACGGCGGGCCACGCCAGCACCAGGGCCATCAGGAGCAGGCTAGCCCATATCCTCCGGCGTGTTGAGGACCTCCCCCACGCGCACATGAAGTTCATCGCCAATCACCATCACCTCGCCGCGGGCAAGCGGCACGTCATTCACGAGAATATCCGTCATTTCGTCCGCAAGCTTGTTGAGGGGAACAACTGCCCCCGGCTTGAGTTCGAGTACATCGCGCACGCGCATGACCGTGCTGCCGAGTTCCATGGAGACCGCGAGGGGCATGGCGCGCAGATCGTCGAGATTCAGATGCTGATCCGAAACGCCCTGCGCCTGAATCACCTCATAGGTGAGGTCGCGCGGCTGATGGTCATCGGTTGCCATGCTATTGATCCTGTACTGTCCATTGCGTGTGAAACACCGCCGTCACGCGGATGTTCGGGTCCGGCTGCGCCTGCGCACGCTGGAGAACGGTGTTGGACCGCTGCAATATCTGTTTCTTGATACTGTCCAGGACAAGGGGATCATCCACCTCGGTCCGGGTCTTGTTCGAGTGCAGTTCCCGGATCATATCCAGAAAGCGCGGCCGGAACCGCTCGACCAAAGCGAGGGTCTCGGGGTTCGCGCACTCCAACGCAACCTGATAGAGCAACAACGAGGCCGGCGCATTGGTGTTCGGAGGCATGATCAGGGTGGCTACCTGCTGCTCAAACGCCATGGTGACGGCGGTCAGGGGGATCTTCTCCTCCATCTCCTGTCCCTCGACGGCATCCGCTGCGGTCAGCCGGGGCAGAATCACGAACTTGAAGGTCAGCAGGCCGGCCGCCGCGGGAATGATGAGCGCCGCGGC
>JBPOJD010000040.1:0-78661 GCA_052033955.1 Candidatus Hydrogenedentota bacterium | reverse complement strand
CGCCAAAATCCCCGCGCATCATCGCATCGACGTGTTCTTCATCAAAGGCGTCGCCGCCGTTGCCCGAAGGCTCATCAGCCGGCATCCCGTCACCGGCGTCGTCCGCGGCCGCGTCCCGGGCGGTCTTCTGCATCTGCTCGTCCAAGGCGTCCGCGTCGTCAATCCCGGCCAGGAGGGCCTGGATGTCCTCGGGGGTCAGCCCAACGGCCTCGGTGGAGTCATCGCGCGCGAGCGGGGAGTCCGCAGGTGTCTCGCTCCATGCGTTGCCGGCCATAAGGGCGTCAATGGCGTCCTGGTCGATCCCCTCGGCGCCACCGGTGAGCAAGATGTCCACCGCCTCCAGGTCGTCCAGAGGCTGCTTCTCGATGTCTTCGGCGCCGTGGTCCCGGCTTCCGTTGCCGTCGTGATCTCTCGATGTTTCTTGGTCAGCCATGATGTTCCGGTTCGGGCACCCCGGCATATGTTGCCTGGTGGGTGGACTGTGGTGTGTCGTCCACAACATATGGTGTTCGCAGTATCCGCAACCACGCGGCACCACGGGAAAAGTTTACCACTGCACACCGTAAAAAGACAAGCCCTTACGGAAAATACTGCCTCGATTTTCTGGTTTTCGACGGACTGTGACGCGTGGAATACGGCACGCTCCATGAAACCTCGGAAAGAGCAGCGGTCGGAACAGGACGCCACACCGGGATGCGGAAAAAGCTGCCGCCTCCGCAAGGGGTTGGGGTCAGAACAGGATGACGTCCACGCGGTGCCGGTGCGGCTTGGCCGCGTGCAGAATGACGACGTCGATACCGGGCGATCTGTCGAGGTCCACGGTCTGGGCTGTGCCATACCCGGGCATGTCGAAGGTGCGAATCGGGCGCTTGGAGAGCAGCGCGGGGTCGTCGCTGCCCGTATGGACGGCAATCTGGTTCTCACCGGCCCCGAAGACCGCGTCCATCCAGCCGTCCCCGGTCATGTCCCCCATCGCGTACGCAAGCTCGCTGCGGTCGGCAATCGCGTCGACCGTGAGCTGGGTGCGATACTGGGGATCCTGGGCGAAGCGTCCGTCCTCGAAGAGTTGGACGTCCACATCGAGGGTCATGCGTTTGCGCAGGAAGAAGTTCATGATGGTCTTGACGCCAAAAGGCACGCGGAGATTGACCAGGTCGAGCTTGCCATCACCGTTCACGTCGACCAACGAGGGGGCGGTAAGGACGTTGGTGGTGGTAAAGGTATTGGTGGGGACGGCTGGGTAGGTGAATGGCGCCGATGCGATGATGATCTCGGTGACCATCTCGATGCTTACCGTTCCCTTGGACTGCGTCACCATGAAATCCGGCAGCCCGTCGCCGTTTATGTCGTCCATTACCACGCGGGTCTTCCACTCGGCGGAATCGCGCAACGGCACCGAGTAGCGTTCACGTTGGCGCCATCCCGGACCGTGTGCGAAGTCCACCCAGTCGCCGTTGAGCATCGCGATGGCCTGTTGCCCGCCACCCGGAAGGGAAAACGGCCGCACACGCGGCAGATAATGGGTAATCCGGTGATCGAATCCCCGCTCGAGTTCGGAGTGCACGTCCGAGGGTATCACCGCCAGTACCTCGCTCCCGCTCCGCACCTCGATGGCCTGGTTCACGGGAATCAGCCATTCATCCCGTCCGTCACCGGTGACGTCGGCGGCGATTTCCTTGAAGAATACCGGCCTGCGCGATGCGGTCGGCAAGAGCGACGCGAAGGCGACTTGCCGCGTGGGCGTCAGCGCGCCGTCGCGGTACTCGTAGATTTGCGCGCCGCTGCTGTCGGTCACCGCCAGTTCGCGTGGCGGCACGCCGTCGGTCTCGCTCCAGAACAGTGCCCCGCTGGATTTGGGCAGTTCCAGGAGGAAGCTTGGGGTGGCCGGATAGCGCCCATCGGCGGACACGAAGGCCGCCAAGACCTTGCGGGGGTCCGGGCCGTCGATCTCGGCGCACAGGACAAAGATATCGGCGAGTCCGTCCTGATTCACGTCCTCGGACGCGAAATCCCGCGCCGGGAGCGGCAGTTCCAGGACAAAGGTCTGCGGAGCAGCACTGACGAGAAACAGCAGGGAGACAATTGAAGCCGTCATGGCGATACCTGCGCGGTTTGTTCAGGTTGGACTCGCGGCTCTCGTGACGGGTTTCATCATAGCACGGGAGGCGGTCCGCAACAGCACAGACAGCGGGACTACGCAGACTGGCGCTGCTCGTGAGCGTAGGACAGCGCGCGGAGGTGATCGACGAAGAGCGCGAACTCCATGTCGTCGGTGAACGCCTCGCCGAAACGTAGCGCGACGTCGGCACAGCGATTATCCCGCGGGGTCACGCGCAGGACCTGCGCATTCCCGGAGAAATGCTGCCGCAGAACCGGTGTTTGAGGGGCGCCGTCGGTGGGAATGAGCACGGAAACACGCTGGTTCGGCGCCAAGCGGTGCTTGGTGATGACTTGGACCCCGCCCTCCGACAGGTCTTTGACGACCCCGGGGCCGACCAGACGGCGCTGGATATCGGGCAGATCAACGGCGATCTGCACCTTGAGCTGGGCCGGAAAGCGCGACGCGCCCCGCCGTTCCCGGTTGCGGCGTTCCTCGAAGGGATCCACCCATTCCGCGTTAATATCGTAGGCTTGACGCCTGGCCATGACTGCATTCCCACCTTTCGTGTCCACAGGATATCAGAATTCAGTTGCTATGTCTAGCACTTCTGTCGCAATACTTAGTATCTACAATACCTCTGAGACCCCAAAACGTTTCATTCTTTTTTGTTCTTTACCGCCAAGGCCGTCCCGGTATTCGCCCGGAGCCGGAAGACTGGTATAGTAACGCGCAGGAAACGGCGTCCAGGCGAGGCGGACACCCGGGGGTGGAGACTACTTATGTTGTTGATGCGAAATTGGTTAGCGGTTCTTTGTGTCGCATTCGCGGCGTCCGCGCTGTCCGGTTGCGCCACCGGACAGCGGGCCTTGGACAACGGCTTTGCGCTGGAAGTGGGCGATTTCCTGTTTCAGGACACGGACGGAGGTCCCTTGGCGGACGCGATTGAGACGGTGACGGAAGGCGTGAACGGAGCGTGTCTGACGCACGTGGGCATGGTGGCGCGGATGAGACGCGGGCAGCCGGTCATCGTGGAGGCCATTGGCAAGGGGGTCGTCGAGACGCCGCTGGATGCCTTCCTGTCGCGGAGCACGGACGCCGACGGCAGGCCGAAGGTGCTCGTGGGACGGCTTCGGGAGCCATACCGGGCGTTGATCCCCGAAGCGGCGGCCTGGTCCCGGAGGCAGATCGGCAAGCCCTACGACAGCGTGTTCATCCTCGGGGACGATGCCTACTACTGCTCGGAACTGCTGTACGACGCGTTCCGCGCGGCCAACGGCGAGACCCCCGTCTTCGAACTTCAGCCCATGACCTTCAAGGATCCGGCCACCGGCGAAACGTTTCCGGCGTGGGCGGATCACTATGTGAAGCTGGGCGAGCCGGTTCCCGAAGGCGCGCCGGGCCTGAACCCCGGCGGCATGTCGCGCGCGCCGGTGCTGGAAATCGTGCACGCCTACGGACGCCCCGACGGCTGGAAGGCAGAACGCTGACTCGCGGCCCGTTGGCCCGATCCTACAGGTCGTCGACGTGGAGCAGCCCGCTGTAAAACTCGCTGAGGGTGCTCGAGAGACTCCCCTTCATGTAGGCCATGGCGGCCTGGGGATGCTTGTTGAGCATGCCGGTGATGGCGTAGGGCATTTCATAACCCCAGACAAGCTCACGGCGCAGGTCCTCGAAGTAGGTCTGGATCAGGTCGAGCACCGGGCGGACGTCGTACTTGGGATTCTGCAGCCAGGGCAGGATCAGTTCGAGCGGGCAGTTGCCCGCGGCACGGCCAATGCCGAAGATGCTGGCGTCGATGATGGTGATGCCGCTCTCCACGGACTCGATCGTGTTGCCAAGGCCGAGTTGCAGGTTGTTGTGGCAATGGATGCCGATGGTCTTTCCGGGGCACTTGTTGATGTACTTGCCCGCCAGAAACTGCACCTGATCGGGATAGAGACAGCCGAAGCTGTCGACCAGATAGACCATGTCGACGTCCGTGGCCGCGAGGCGGTCGAGCGCGGCGTCGAGCTCGGGCTCGAGGGCATGCGAGACCGCCATGATGTTGGCCGCGACCTCGTAGCCGAGCTGTTTGCAGTGCTCGATGTAGGCGACGGCCTTGTCGATGTCCTTGACATAGGTCGCCACGCGATAGAGGCGGACGATGGAGTCTTTGACCGGCAGAACCGTATCCAGATCGGTCCGGCCCACGTCCAGCATGACCGACACCTTGGTGTCGCAGGGGTAAGCGACCTCGCGCAGGTCTTCCTCGTCGCAGAAGCGCCAGGCGCCGAATTCCCCGGTACTGAAGACCTTCTTGTCGGCCCGGTACCCCAGTTCGACATAGTCGACGCCGGCCTTGGCCAATCCATCAAAGACCGCTTTCACGACCTCCTTGGGGAATTGCCATTCGTTCATGAGCCCGCCGTCGCGAATGGTGCAGTCGAGAATCTTTACTTCCGGGCGGTACATGAGGCAGCCTCCTGCGGTAGTGGGATAAGCGGACCGGCCCAGCTTACGGCGGCGCGGGGCGCCAAGTCAACCGGCATCCTAGCGTCAAGGCGCACAACGTGTTAGACTGACGGCAGCCGCGCGGGATGCGTTTGCAGCGGTGCGCGCGGTGCGCTACTATCGATGGCATGACGTGGAATGACATCCTGGGAGAAGCCCGTGACTGAGGTGACCCCCGAGCTGCGCGAGCAGGCGCCGTGGCTGGAACACGTCGATCCGGCCGAGCTGCGCCACGTCATCAGCGCGTTATACCGGGTGCACCAGTTCATTGCGTCCATCACCGATCTCGACACGCTTCTGGAGCGGGTGATGGAGGTCAGCAAGGAACTGGTGCCATCGGAGGCCTGTTCGCTGCTGCTCTACGATGCGCAGGCGGGCGAGCTGTACTTCCACGTGGCGCTCGGGGAACGGGGCGATCAACAGGCGCTCAAACGCGACATCCGCCTGAAGCTTGGCGAGGGCATCGCAGGACAGGCCGCGGCCAACCGCGAGGTCATCACGTCCAACGACGCGGGCAACGACCCGCGGCTGTTCCGGGCGGCGGACCAGACCAGTCAGTTCGAGACGCGCACGCTGGTCGCGGTGCCGCTTGTGGACCGCGACCAGTTGGTGGGCGTGCTGGAACTCGTGAACAAGGCGGACCACGCGGCGTACAACGAGGCCGACGTGCGGATGATGGAGATGTTCGGCGTGATCGCTGCAACGGCCATCGCCAACGCGCGGCTGATCGAGGAGAATCTGCGCGCGGAACGCATGGCGGCCATCGGCGAAGCAGTGGCGGGCCTGAGTCATTACACCAAGAATCTGGTGACGGGACTCGGGGGCAGCGCGGAACTTATCGACGAGGGGATCGCGCGGCACGACATGGACCTGCTGGCGCGTGTCTGGCCGCTCTACCGCCGGAGCACCCGCCGCATTGCGCATTTCGTCGGGGACATGATGGCGTTCTCCAAGCCCCGGACGCCGGTGTTGCAGCGGTTTGCGGTTTCCGAGTTCCTGGACGAGGTCCGGGAGGCGTTCTGGTCGTTGCTGAGCCAGAAGCAGATTGCGCTGGACATTACAGTGGCGCCGCAGATCAAGACGATCACGGCCGACCAGCAGGGCCTGTACCGGTGCGTGCTGAACCTGTTGACGAACGCTGCGGATGCGGTGGAACCCGGCAATGGCTGGATCGGCATCGCGGTGACGCGCGACAAGGACGCGGTGACCATCACGGTATCGGACAATGGCCCCGGCATCCCCGCGGCGTTGCGGGGCCGCATCTTCGAGCCGTTTTTCTCGACGAAGGGGTCGCAGGGCACCGGCCTGGGATTGGCGGTGACCAAAAAGATCGTCGCGGAACACGGCGGCACGATCGAGGTGAATGCGGGGCCCCGCGGCGGGGCCGAGTTCCGGATCGTTTTGCCGCGCAACCTGCCGAATTGACACAATAGCCGACCATACCAAGTTGGGAAGGAGCGAGAAGTTGACCGCCAAGGGACGCAACGACGTGGATGAGGTGGGATGGGTGTTCTGGGGAGTCACGTTTGTCGTCCTGATCGGCCCGCTGGTCTATCTGGCATGGCAAGTGGTCTACCGGACCGCGCCATGGTACGTTCCTGTCGGGATTGGCATCTTCTCGGCGGCCTTTGGCGCGGCATTCCTGTCATGGGGCGTCAACGAGGTGATACAGCGGCGTCAGCGGCGTCAGCGCATGGCCGCGCGCAAGCAGGCCAGGAAGCGACGGTAGTCCAAACCGCAACGCGGGCGGCAAAGGGTCAGCCATGGCGGACATGTGGGATATAGCACGGTACATCGAGGACCACCCGGAGAACCACGAACAGCGGTGGCGTCTGGCAAAGAAACTCTACATGGCCTGGGAGTACCGGCTGGCGCTTGAGCACCTTCAGATCCTGCGCCGGGAATGGCCCGAACATCAGAACGTCGCGCGATACCTGGCGGCGACCTATTACCGCCTTGGCCGCTACGAGGAGGCGGTCAGCGAACTGCGCGAGTGCCTTGCGGCGTGGCCGGAGGAGGTCGGCATCCATGAGCAGCTTGCCCGTGTGCTCGAGGTGGCCGGCCGGCGCGAAGAAGCCGCAGGGGTCTGGGAGGGACTCGTCAAGCTTGCACCGGACCACCCCATCGCCGGCCGCGCGGCGGAGCGCCTCCGACAGCGGCCCACCGAGTCCCCACGGGAAAAGCTGAGTCTTTCCGACAGCGACAGCGGTATTGACCTCCGGCCAGGACATGTGTGCGCCAATTGCGGTGCGCAGAACAGTGACGAATTTGACCGGTGCTGGCAGTGCCATGCCCCCCTGGATGAGATGCGCACCCCCACGCCCCGGCCGCTGCGCCTGAGCGGCGTAGAGGAAGACCATCTGACGTTTATGCGTCCAGCGATGGTGGCGGCTCTGCTCGCGCTGTGCGGGCTCGCCATCTACCTGACAGGGCGCGATCTGCTCTTTGCGCGCGCAGTGACCACCGGCGCATCCACCTTTCAGAGTCTTCCCGAGTTTCTCCGGGCACACTTCGCCATCACGCGCGCGGTCGTCGGACTGGTACTGGTGACAGGTTGGCCACTGGCGATCCGCTTGGGTCTGCGAATCGTGCGCATGCGTGACCTGCCCAAGGGCTGCATCCTGTGGACGGGCGTGGGTGCGGCGTTGCTGACCTATGTGTTGACGTGGTTGCCGCAACCGTGGCTGGCCGCTTCGCCGCTGGCCGGTTTGGCGGTGGTGTCAAGCGTGCTGCTGATCGCGGGAAGCGCGCCGTTTTCGCGGAGACTTGGGGCATGGGCCGTGCAGACCCTCGTGATCGCGCTTCTGGCAGGCGGCGCCTTTGTCGCCCTGGAGCGAGGACTTCCGCTGAACCAACTGGAGACCATCCGGGCGTATGCCGCAAATGTCGCAGCGGATCACGGTACGTACCCGGCGCCCGCGCCGCCGGAAGGCTTTCGGACCCCGGTGACGGTGCCCGTGCATTGGCCCTCCACACGGAGCAGTTGGCTGGACCGGCAGGCCCGTACGGTCTTTGTGCAGGTGGAATCGGATCTCTCGGCGACGGAGTTGACGCTTGAACTGCGCACCCCGCGCGAGACCCTGAGTTTCACGGACGTGACGCCCGGCACCTATGTGCTGAGTCACCCCATCGAAATCGATCAACCCTACGAGGTGGTCGTTGGCGGCCGGGGCGAACCCGTCCGGATCACACTCAAGGGCGTGTTGAAGCCGACCTTCGGGACGCCCGTTCAGTAACCGCTTTGACCATCATCCGGACCGCAGGCAGGCAGCGCCTCCAGTTCCTCGGGCGACAGCCAGAGCCGGGCCCCGTCCCGGAGGCGCAGGCACTCGGAAACGCTCGGGGCGGTCTCCAGCCGGATGGCCCACGCCGCCGCGTTTCGGGGCCAAATCTGCAGGCACGCGTCCGCCCAGCGCGCAGCCTCTTGCCTGCTGCCCAAGTGCTGCGCGACCACGGCCAGAGCGAGCGGAACATCTCCCGTGGAGACCCCATCCCTCGCCTTGAGGAGTTGTTCGCGGGCCTCGCCGTAACGCGCTTGTTCGGCGAGCGCGATACCGTAACTGCGATGCGCGCCGGGGATGGGCCACGGGTAGCGGACCGCGCGCTCGTAGCCGGCCAGCGTGGACGCCGCGCCGCGCAGATGGGCGGCTTCTGCGGTTCGCAGCAACCAACTGGGCACGACTCCGGCGAACACAAGCAAACCACTGACGGCCAGGGTTGCTGCCGGAATGGCGATCGCCGCCGTCCGCGACGCCACCGGGTCGCCAGTCCCCTGCTGACGTGCCAGCAATCCCCCTGCAAGCAGCATAGCCGCGACCGCATGCGGCGGACTGACAAAGGCCGCGTTCAGGCAGCAAAACACGAGCAGCGTGGCCAGTCCCGCCCACTCCTCTCCCCGGCACCGTGCGAGTCGTACCGCAAACACCCCAAGCAGAAGCACCCCGGCAAGGCCCGTTGTCGCAAACCACTCCAGCGGGTCGCTGTGAGCGTGGACGGCATGCCGTTCGTTGTAGTAGTGGCGCCCGGGCGCGGCGTGCTGCGCCTCGCCAAGGTACGACGGACTCCAGTAGCCGAACGCGCCGGCGCCGCGGCCCACCCATGGCGCGCCCGCGGCCATCCTGACGCCGCCGTCCCATACCCACAGGCGCACGCGGCCCCCCACGTCGTCACGCGAAAATGTACCGGTCACGCGCCCGAAGGTCTGCGCGGGCGCGAACAGCGCTGCGGCCAGCGCTATCAATATCACGGCGCTGGCCAAGCCGGCGGCGCGGACCCGCTGCCGGGCCACCGTGGGCCCAAGCGCCACGGCGGCGCCGCATACCGATGCCAGCCACGCCGAACGGGAACCACTGAGCACCAGGACGGGGACCAACACGGCCAAGGCGGCGCCGCTCGCAGCCGGTGGCCACTGCCCGCGGACGGCACGCACCAGGATCAACGCCAGCCCCAGCGCCACGTAGCCCCCGAGCAGGTCCTGGTTGCCGAAGACGGAGTACATGGGCTGGGCATAGGCGGGAAACACGGGGAACAGGTCGGGGACCATGCCCGTGTACTGGAGCAGGGCCAGCGCCGCGACCAGCAGGGTCGAAAGCGCGACCGCATCGAGCAACCCGCGCCGCCATCGCTCAACATGGAGCAGATCGGCTGCCGCGGCGCCCACGAGCAGCACCAGCGCCATGCGCGCCAAGGCCACGCCGGTATCAGCGGGCACGGCGGACTGCCCGAGACCGGCGTGCACCGCCAACTGCAAGCCCCAGACGGCCCACAACGGCCAGAACAGGCGCAGGCCGCGCCAGGTGAAGCGCCTCCGCCAGGCCATACAGCACGCGGCAAGGACGAGTCCCACGGCGAGGACCGCGACCTTGGCGTCCAGGAAGGACATGAACTGGAGGGAATACGCAAGCGCGGCGGCCACGACGGCGCCTTGCAGCAGGCGCGCGCGAAGCACGTCCACGGGCAGATGAGACCCCTCGTTTGTGTATGTACGATCATCCACGGCCGTTTACCCCGGTTCTGGCCGAGTGTACCGTGATCGCGGCACGCAACCCAAACCTCCCCGCCCCGTTCCGTGGGGCGGGTCCGGCGCCGGGCGCGGTCCGCTTGAAGCCCGGGGCTGGTTTTGGTATACGACCATCATCCGGACGCGGTCCGCGCGGGACCTCCGGGACGTTGGGCCAACTGGTCCACTACCACTGCGAATGCGTACATGGTATGATGGGCGATGCCTTGCCGCATGGACCCTGTTTGAAACGAAAAAGAGGACGTACAGGTGGAAAACAACAGGTCAGCGAAGACGGTGCTCGAGACGAGCCTGCCGTTCGAACGGCGCATTCTCGATCTGGAACGGCAGATGGCCAAGGCCACATCCGAGGATGAGCGCGGCCGGTTGCGGCGCGAACTCGCGCGCGAGCAGGAGACGGTCTATTCCAACCTGTCGGCGTGGCAACGGGTGCAGTTGGCCCGCCACGCGCTCCGCCCGCGCATGATGGACTACGTGAACCGTATCTTCGAGGATTTCATCGAGTTGCACGGTGACCGCGCGCTGGGCGATGACCCGGCGATGGTAACCGGACTCGCGCGCTACAAAGGGCGCACCGTCGCCATCGCGGGGCAGCAGAAGGGCGTCACCACGGAAGAAAAGGTGCGCCGGAACTTCGGCATGGCCCATCCCGAGGGATACCGCAAGGCCCTGCGCGTCTTCCGCCTGGCCGAACGGCTGAAACTGCCGGTTATCACGTTTGTGGACACCCCCGCGGCGCATCCGGGCATCGAGGCCGAACAGCACGGGCAAGGGCCGGCCATCGCGCTCAACCTGCTCGAGTCGAGCCGCATCAACACGCCGATCATGGTGTCGGTCCTGGGCGAGGGCGGCAGCGGCGGGGCGTTGGCGGTCGCGGTCGGCGACTGGGTCGCGATGTTCGAGTACGCAATTTACGTAATCTGCCCTCCGGAGCGTTGCGCAGAGATACTGTGGCGCGACGTGGACAAGAAGGAACTGGCCGCCGAGGCCATGAAGGTGACGGCGCTGGATCTGTTCAAGCTGGGCGCCATCGACAGCATCCTGGAAGAGCCCAACGGCGGCGCCCACCGCGATCCGGATGCCGCGGCGCGCGTGCTCGCCAAGGAGATTGACACCTTTCTCGCCGCGTGCGACGAGGGCAAGTGGTCGGTCGAGAAGCGCCAGGAAAAGTTCCGGAAAATGGGCGTCTGGGAAGAGGCGCTTGCGTCCAAGGCGTGAGCATCGACGAGCGCGACGGTGCAGTTTTTCTGCGGGTGCGGGTTCAGCCCAAGGCCGCGCGCGATGCGGTACTGGTTGAGCCGGACGGACGGATACGCGTGGCACTGACGGCGCCCCCAGTGGATGACGCGGCCAACAAGGCGCTCTGCGAGCTTGTGGCCAGCCGGTTGGGACTTCCCCGGCGGCTGGTGACGCTGGCAAGCGGCCAGAAGAGCCGGGACAAGGTGCTGCGGATCGAGGGCGCCTCGGCCGCCGCCGTTCGAATCAAACTGGAAGAGAGGGAGACACGGTGACCGAGTTGAAACAGAACATCGAGGCGGCCGTTGGGGCCATCCGCCAGGTCAGCGCGCTCAAGCCCAGGGTGGGCATCATCCTGGGCACGGGACTGGGCGCGCTGGCGGAGAAGATCGAGGCCGAGGCCCGGCTGGAATACGCCTCCATCCCCCACTTCCCGACGTCGACGGTGGACACGCACGCGGGCGAGCTGATCCTGGGGCGCCTCGAGGGCCAGCCCGTGGTCGCGCTCTCGGGCCGTTTCCATGTGTATGAAGGGTACACGCTCCAGCAGGTCACGTTCCCGATCCGCGTCGCGCGGGCGCTGGGCATCGACACGTTGATCGTGAGCAATGCCGCCGGCGGGCTCAATCCGCAGTTCAGCGCCGGGGACCTGATGCTGATTACCGATCACATCAACCTGATGGGAGACAATCCCCTCATCGGCCCGAACGACGACAGCCTCGGACCGCGCTTTCCGGACATGTGCGAACCATACGCAAAGTCACTGGTGGCATTGGCGGAAACCATTGCACTGGAAAAGGGTATAAAGGTCCAGCGAGGGGTGTACGCGGCGCTCACGGGCCCGTGCCTGGAAACGCCTGCGGAATACCGTTTTCTGCGTATCATCGGGGCCGACGCCGTGGGCATGAGCACGGTGCCGGAGGTGATCGTGGCCATTCACGCCGGATTGAAGGTCCTCGGGCTGTCCGCCATCACGGACGAATGCCTGCCGGACGCGCTCAAGCCGGCGAATATTGACGAGATCATCGCCACCGCGAACCGCATCGAGCCCCAGATGAGCGTGATCGTGCAGGAGTGCGTGCGGCGTCTGCCGGCCTGACGCGCGGCAACAAACCAGAAGAGGAGGTGCGGACGGCCCGGGGGCGGGACCGGCGATGTCATACCTGCGCCGCCTGCGGACGTTATGCCGGTGGCAGTTCTTTTTTGTCATACCCTGTTTCATATGTTTCATAACCAAGGAAGGTGGGGGCGGTAAACATCATGGTTCTCAAGATCATACGGCCATTATTCGTTTTGTGTTGCATCGTCATGGGTGTCCTTTGGGCGCGTTATCTCGCCGACGAGTACGTGTTCGAGCGCATGATCCTTGAAGGCATGAACCCGGGGCCGCTGTGGCCTTGGGCCGCCTTGGGAGGTATATCGGGCGCGGCGGTATCGGTGCTGCTGCTGCTGGGACTGCGCTTCATCACACAGGATCTGTTCGAGCGGATGATGCCGGCGGCCATCCTGGTGGTCTTTTCGATGGTGCTCGGGTACTTCGTGGCCCGGTGGCTGATGATGATGTTCCCGCAGGAAGATCTCACGATTCCTGTGTTCACCACGAGCACGCTGGTCTTGCTGTTTGGCTACGCCGGGATCTCGTTGGGCCTGACGCGGGCATCGAACTGGGAAATGCTTGTCAGCGCCATGAAGACGCGCCAGGTGCAGTTCGGCAACCCGAAGATTGTCGATACCAGCGTGATCATCGACGGCCGTATCGCGGACATCTGCGCGACGGGATTCCTCGAAGGCACCTTGGTCATCCCGCGTTTTGTGCTCCAGGAACTCCAGCGGATTGCCGATTCGAGCGACGTGCTGCGGCGCGCCAAGGGCCGGCGCGGACTCGACATCCTGAAGGTGCTGCAACAGGATGAGTCATCCACCAAGGTGGAGATCGTGGACGACGACCCGCAGGAGGTCGCGGATGTGGACGGCAAGATCGTGCGCCTGGCCAAGCAGTACAGCGCCAAGATTCTCACGAACGACTTCAACCTAAACAAGGTGGCCCAGATTGAGAATGTCGCGGTCCTGAACATCAACGACCTCGCCAACGCGCTGAAACCCGCGGTACTGCCCGAC
Source organism: Candidatus Hydrogenedentota bacterium (assembly GCA_052033955.1). GTDB lineage: Bacteria > Hydrogenedentota > Hydrogenedentia > Hydrogenedentales > SLHB01 > JBPOJD01. The sequence goes on along the minus strand of JBPOJD010000040.1, from coordinate 65,696 downwards.
GAGCAGATGGAAGTGAAGATCATCAAGGAGGGCAAGGAGGCCTACCAGGGCGTCGGCTACCTCGACGACGGCACGATGGTGGTCGTGGACGGGGCGCGCGATCACATCGGGAAGAACGTGTCGGTGACTGTGACCAGCGTCCTCCAGACTGCGGCCGGCCGCATGATCTTCAGCAAGATCAGCCACGTCCAGACGTGAAGACCCAGGTACTGATCCCCGCGGCGGGCATGGGGACGCGGCTGGGATGCCCCGGCCCCAAGGCCCTGACGCTGCTCAAGGGGCGGCCGCTGTTGACGCACACGCTGGAGCGCTTCGCTCAGGCGGGCTTGGCGGAGGGCGCGGTGGTGGTGGCCCCCCCGGAGGCGGTTGACGCGGTTCGCGCCGAGGTGAAACGCGCCTTTCCGGGACTCTCCTTTCTGGTGGCGCCTGGCGGCGCGGAGCGGCAGGATTCCGTATGCCTGGGTTTGGCGGCGCTCGAACCGGACACGGAAATCGTCGCCATCCATGATGCGGCGCGCCCCTTCGTCCCGCTGACCTCGATCGAGGAATCGATCCGGGCCGCCGCGGAGATGGGCGCGGCGACGGTGGCCATCCCGACGGTGGACACCATTCTGGTTGCGGACGCCGCGCAGTATCTGGTCGACACGCCGGACCGCCGCCTGCTCTGGAGTTGCCAGACGCCCCAGACCTTTCGCGTCGAGGTGATCCGCGAGGCGCATGAACGGGCCACGGCCGCCTCGTTCTGCGGCACGGACGACGCGACGCTCGTCCGCCGGATGGGCAGTCCGGTCAAACTTGTCATGGGGAGCCCCCTGAACCTGAAGATTACGACCCCCGCCGACTTCGCCTTGGCGGAACTGATCGTCGAAAAGGAGCTGGCATGATACGCGTGGGCACCGGCTACGATCTCCATCGCCTTGTACCGGAGCGTCCGCTGATCCTCGGCGGGGTCAAGGTACCCTTCGAGCGGGGCCTGGCCGGACACTCCGATGCCGACGTCCTGGCCCATGCCGTCACCGACGCCCTGCTGGGTGCGGCCGCGCTGGGGAATATCGGCACGCTGTTCCCGGACACGGACCCCGCCTACAAGGATGCCGACAGCCTGGCCTTGCTGCGGCGGGCACACGAACGGGTCCGGGCCGCGGGATACGAGGTCGTGAATATCGACGCGACCATCGTGGCCCAGGCGCCGAAACTGAATCCCCATACCGCCGCCATGTGCGGCAATCTGGCCACGGCGCTCGATCTGCCGCTGGACCGGATTTCGGTAAAACCGAAGACGAACGAAGGCGTGGGGCCGGAAGGCCGCGGCGAGGCCATCAGTGCGCAGGTCGTGGCACTGATCGAACGCCGGTAGGCCGGCGCGCCGCCGCAACAAACCATTGCATCGCCCCCCCTTCTTCTGCAAAGCTTGCCCCATGGAACGGCTCCGGCTGGATATTCTCGTACAACGCGCGCTGGGCGTGTCCCGCTCGAAGGCGCAGGGGCTGATCCATACCGGAATGATCCGCGACGCGGCGGGCGAGCCGCTCGACAAGCCGGGCATGACGGTTCCGGACGATTTCGTCTTCGAGATCGTTGCCCAGCAACCCTATGTCAGCCGCGGCGGCGAGAAGCTGGCGGCGGCCTTCGATGCCTTCGATTTCGACGTGCGCGACCGGGTGTGCATGGATGTGGGCGCTTCGACCGGGGGGTTCACGGACTGTCTGTTGCAGCACGGTGCGGCGCGGGTCTATGCGATCGACGTGGGCTACGGGCAACTGGCGTGGGAACTCCGGCAGGATCCGCGCGTCGTGACACTGGAGCGCACGAATATCCGCCACCTGTCGGCCGAGGCCCTGGCCGATCGCCCGGAGCGGTTCACGGTGGACTGCTCGTTCATCTCGCTGCGGCTGGTCCTCCCGGCGATCCGCGAGCTGATGATGCCCTCGCACGAAGGCGTCGCGCTGATCAAGCCGCAGTTCGAGGCAGGCCGCGACCAGATCGGCAAGGGCGGCGTGGTGCGCGACGAGGGCGTGCGCGAAGCGGTCGTGGAGGGCGTGACCGGCTACGCGGGGGAACTCGGATTCGAAATCGCCGGTGTGATACCCTCTCCCCTGCTGGGACCGGCAGGCAACCGCGAGTACCTGGCGCACCTGCGCCACGTGGAGTGATACAAGGGTATGCTCGAAACGCTCCGCATCCAACACTACGCGCTGATTGACGCCCTCGAGATCGATTTCCCGAGGGGGTTCAGCGTCCTCACCGGTGAGACCGGCGCCGGCAAGTCGATCATCGTCGGCGCACTGAACCTGGTGCTTGGGGCGCGCGCCTCGGCCGACGCCGTGCGCGACGGCGCCGCGAAGGCCACCATCGAGGCCGTCTTCCGCATTGCCTCGCCGCGTCCCGCCTTGCAGCAGGTGCTCGAGGAGTACGACCTCGAACTCGAAGACGGCATGCTGCTCATCTCGCGAACCCTGACCGCCGACGGGCGCAGCCGCGCGTTCATCAATGGCCGGATGGCGCCTATCGGCGTGCTGGCTGCTGTCGGTGACGAGCTGGTGGACCTGCACGGACAGCACGAGCATCAGTCCCTGCTCAAGGTGGACCGGCAGCTCGGGCTGCTGGATGCGTTTGGCGACCTCGAAGTGGCGGCACGGGCAGTCGCCGGGGACGTTCAGACGTGGCGGGCCGCCGAGGGACGCCTCCGGGAGTTGGAAGCGGCGGATCGCGACCGGGGACGGCAGATCGATTTCATGAAGTTCGAGTTGGAGGAGATTGACAAGGCCGGGCTGGCGCCGGGCGAAGACGAGGAACTCAAGGCGCGCCGCAATGTGATCGCGAACGCGGAAAAGATTGCCCTGCTGGCGACGGCGGTGTACGAAGCGCTCTACGAGGCGGAGGGCAGCGCCGCGATCGACCTGTTGGGAAATGCCGCGCGCGAGTTGGAGGAATTGGCGGAGATCGACCCGCGTCTGGCGCCGATGCTGACCCACCTGGACACCGCGCGCGCCACGATCGAGGAAGTCGCGATGGCCGTGCGCGGGTGCTCGGACACCCTCGAGTTTGATCCCGAGGAGCTGGAGCAACTGAACGGCCGCATCGGCCTCATCGGCGACCTGAAGCGCAAATACGGCGCGACGATTGACGAAATACTGGCCTACCGCGACCGCATCGCCGAGGAGGTGGCATCCTTCGAGCACCGGGACGAACGGATCGCGGCGCTGCGGCAAGAGTGCGCGCAACGGCGCGCGGATGCCCTCGCGGCCGCGGAAGCGCTCTCCGGAAAGCGCGCCAAGGCCGCACGCAAGCTGGAAAAGCTCGTCACCGCGGCATTGCAGGATCTTGGCATGAAGGGCGCGTCGTTTGCCGTGCGCCTGGACCGGGTGGACTTGTGCGGCGACGGCGTGGACCGGGCGGAGTTCCTGCTGGCGGCGAACGTGGGCGAGAAGGAAAAGCCGCTGCGCCAAGTGGCATCCGGCGGCGAGATCAGCCGCATCATGCTCGCGTTGAAAAGCGTGTTTGCCGCGGCCGACGCCATCCCCACTCTGGTGTTCGATGAGATTGACGCGGGGGTCGGCGGCGCGGTCGCGACCAAGGTTGCGGAAAAGCTTCGCGCGCTTGCGGCGACGCACCAGGTGCTCTGCATCACCCACCTCCCGCAGATCGCCGCCACGGCCGCCGCGCATTACAACGTTGCCAAGAGCACTGACCGGACCCGCACCACCACACGCGTGCAACAGGTGGTAGACGGCGACCGGGTCGAGGAAATCGCGCGGATGCTGGATGGGTCGCTGACCGAGGTGAGTCTGGACCACGCACGGGCGCTCTTGGCGCGGCAGTAATCCCCTTCGGGCGGGCGCGCTACACCCCCTCCCCCACCTCCTGCCAGATTGCAGCCATCCGCGTAAGCTTTGCCTGCACGAGACGGCAGCGTTCACCACAGGCCCGGTAGATCTCGAAAGTTGTCTGGGCGAGCACCAAGGGATCCGCGCCCTCCAAGTTGTCGCGCTCGTACTTGACGCTGGACACGACCGGCCCCGTCTCGGGGTAGAGTTCGCCATAGACCTGAATCTCGTCGTCGAGTCCTGCCAGCCGCCGCACCAGGTCGCGCGCACGGGCCAAGTCCTTGCGAACGAGCGCGTCGATCAGCTCTTCCGTGGCGGCCACTCCCTTGTCGGCGAGCGCGGCCAGCCTGGCAAAGACGGCCACGCCTTCCTGCACCCACGTCGCAACCTCCCCATCCACAGGCGGTAGATAACACCGGAACATCGCCGTGGCACTCGCGTGCTCGGTCTCGGGCGACTGCGTGGCGTCAAGGTGTTCGAGCCATGCGGCGCGATAGACGTGGCGGAAGAAATCGCGATGGCGCAGCGGCTGGCGCACCACCGGATACCACTCGAGGTACCCGTCGGCGGCAAACCGTGTAACGTAGAGATCCACCTCGCCCATGAGCCGGTCCGCGGCAATCTGCCGCACCGGCTGGGCGGGATCGTCGCGAAGAACGGTCTCGACGGCCCGGTAGGCGTCGTCCGCGCTGATGCAGGTGCGCTCATCAACCTCGCTCGGCACGTAGTCGGACCGCCCGAGGGAGGCGCGCCGCCGCTCGATGGCGCAGTGCCCTTCACCGAAGGGCCCGGTCTCGCGAAAGTGGACATTGCCGACTGACGCCAGCACGACCGGACACCGCACACTGGCCGCGATGTGCATCGTGCCGGTGTCGTTGGTGACGAGAAAGCGGCTGCGCGCGAGCAGGGCCGCCAGTTGGGGAATGCTGGTTTCGCCAAAAAGGTGGGTGGCGATGCCGGGCGCCGCTGCCTCGAAGGCCTCGCCGAATCGACGCTCACTCTCGACCCCAACGAGCAGAATCCGCGCATGGAGCCGCTCCTGAACGAGACGCGCCAACTCTCCGAAACGGCCGGCGTCCCAGCGCTTGTGCGCCTCGCTCGCGCCAAGCTGCATGCACACCAGCGGCGCGTCCGGCGCGACCCCGTGGCGCGCCAGCAGGTCCTCGACAAAGGCGCCGTCCTCGTCGCGCACCTCGAACACGAGTTCGCGGCACGGCGGCGCGTCTTCGAGGAAGTTGCGGAGGATATCGCAGAGATTGATGTCGTTGTAGGCGCGTTCGCACACGCTGGTGAAGAAGTAGTTGGTCCAACGGCCGCGCACGATGTACTGCCACTCGTCCGTCAGGTGGGCGCCGATGACGCGCGGGACGCCCGCAAGCTTGAGCAACAGCGCGGACGCGTGGCTGTGGGTGCAGTTGATGACGAGATCGAAGGCCTTGTCGCGCAGCATGGTGATGTAGCCGTCCGCAATCTCGTAGGCGTGAAGCAGACGATCCGAATCCTTGGCCCGGAGGGCCAGAAACATCTCGTCCTCGTCGTACACCAGCACCTCATCGATGTCGGGATGCCGCTTGGCGATGGGCACGCCCATCTTGCGGACGAGCACGGCGATGTGAGCATCGGGATACTGGCGCCGTGCCGCCCGCACCAGCGGTGAGGTCTGAAGCACGTCGCCCATGCGCGTCGCCTGCACGATAAGAATACGCATCAGTTCACCTGTTCCAGCAGCGCCTCGGCATAGCTGCGCATCTCGCGGAGATAGCGGAAGACCTGCCCGGCATAGGGCAGATCCTTTCCGGACTGTTCGAGGAAGGCATTGACGTTCTCGTGCGTGAACAGCGCGTCCTGGGGCATCCGCGCCAGGAAGAGGCCCAACTCGGAGTCCGCCCCGGCGCGCTCGATCATTTCGGCAACCGTGTATTGCACGCGGATGCCCTTGTTGACGATGCGTGTGCCGTAGACGTCCAGGATCAGGCCGAGCATCTGACGCGCGCGGTTCTCGTAGGTGTGATCCCGCAGTGCCCGCGCCCGCGCGCGCTCCGCTACCACACGCCGCTCGGCGTCACGGTCGCGGTAGTAGTCGATGCGGTCCCGCAACTCGCCGAGGGTGCGGTAGGCAGGCAGCTCCGTCTCCAGGTCGAACAACTCGTCAAGCCCCTTGCACGGGTCACAGAGCTGGAATCCGCCGCACGCGGCGATCTCGAACACCCTCGGATTGATCGCATCGCACGCGGGATCCACGCCCTCATGGGTTGTGCTCGAATGCAGGTTCACGTTGACCTTCGATCCGGCCACAATCTTGCGGTAGATCTCCTCGTCGAAGCGTTCGCCCTGGCGCTGCCAGTGCGGGTAGAGTTCGCGCCGGTCCCACCCCACGCCCCAGAGTTTGAAGTCGTAGTCGGTGAGACCGCTGAGGACGTTCAGCCGGTTGTAGTACCCAGCCCCCGCGAAAGACACGTCGCACCCGAACTCCGCCTGTTCTTCGGGCGTCAGGGCAACCGGACGGTGGACCTCCGGGTCACAGCCGGTCAACACCACGGCGCTGCGGGGGCACCCGGCCTGACGCAGCATGCCGTCGAACTCGCCGGGCTGAATGTGAAAGAAGTAGTCGTAGTACCGGGCGATGTCCTGCCAGTAGGGCAGATGCCGCCAGTTCTCGACGTACCAGAAGGCCGTGACCACGCCCTCCTTGGCCAGCCGCACAGGGAAATTCGTGTTGACGGGGGCCTGCGCCATGACGATGCAGATATCCGGCACGAACTCCGCCACGCGCGCGTAGCTCCATTCGCTGAGGAAATTGGTGAGGATGCTGCCGAGCTGCGAGGAGGCGCGCTTGCTCTTGACGCCCTCGGTGACCTTGGCATACAGGCTCCAGGCGGCCGCGTTGTCGACGTAGAGTGTGCGATGGCCGAGCTTGGCGAAGGCGCGCTCGATGTAGTGCGCAATGGGCAGCGATCCGCCCCACATGGGCCCCACCACCGCAACGCCCAGACGCTGGTTGTGCAGGGCATGGCGCGCAACGGCCTCCCCGATGGCGTCGGCGAATTGCGGATGCAGACGCGCGGTCGGCGGGTGAATCAGCAGTTGCGGGATCTTCGCGGCAAAGGCCGCAAAGGCAGGGTCCGCGGTCACGGCACCGGCTTCGCCAACGGACAGGAGAAAGGACTGTTCGGCCATGCCGTGATCGAGGGCCAGTCTGGCCACGGCGGCGTCGGGCTCGACCACGGCGACGTCAAATTCGCGACCCAGCAGTTCGCGCACGTGGTAGCCCAGTCCGAGACCAACGACCAGCACCGGACGATGCGGCTTGAGTTTCGCCGAGTCGACGAGGGTGACGGCCTCCTCCGCGGGCTGGTAGCGGCTGTGAAGAAACACCTTGTCTACGCGCAGGGTGGGTGCGCCGCCGCGTCCGGCCACTACGGCCACATGGCCGGGGACGGGCACATCGCACAGCGGATCACGCCATTCAGCCGCCGGTTTCATCATCGGCCCGCTCCAGTTCCTTCAGCAACGCCTGCACCTCCGGGTCGGAGGGGAAGAACATCACCAGTGTGTCCAGGCGCTGCTGCGCCTCATCGGTCTCCCCCAGCGCAATGAGCACCCGCACGAAGGTCGCGGCAACGCCACTCTTGGCCGGGTAGAAGTCCACAAAGCGCCGCAGGTGCGGCGCCACCTCTTCCAAACGGCCGAGTTCTGCGGCAATCCGGGCGGACTCGCACAAGATCTCCTCCTGGTCAAAGCGCTGTTCAAGGCTGGCGCAGTAGTGCTCCAAGGCCCGCGCACGGTCTCCGAGGGCCAATGCGGTTTGCGCCGCGAGCACCAGCAGCCGCTCGTTCCCGGGCTGCGCCTGAAGGGCCCGGTCAATAAACGGGCCCGCCTCCGCGCTGCGCGCTTGCGCCGCAAGCGCCGCGATCAGTCCTTCCAGGGCAGCCTCGTCCGCGACGGACTGGTTGAGGGCCTCGCGATAGGCCCCTTCCGCTTCCCCGAAGCGTCTGAGCGCCGCGCAGGCCCTGCCCACGAGCACAAGGCGCGCCACGACGTCCGCGGCGTTGACCTTTTCCGCCTCGTCGATAGCCCGTTCGTAGTCGCCCTCGTCAAACGCCTGTTGCGCGGCACGCAGCGGGTCGACATGCGGCTTCGCGGCCCTCACGAGGTACTGGTAGGCTAGAAAATCGCGGTACTCGGCATCGTCGACCGGCCCGTAGCTGAACTTGTCCATGCGGATGAAGCCGTCTGCATCGCGTTTCAATTGGGCGGGATCCAGGATGGACAGCGGCCCAAGGCCGGTCACTTCGAGTCCTGCATCGCGAAAGAGCTTGACCATCTCGATGCGGGTGAAGAAACGCAGGTGCGTACGATCAAGTATGCCCGCGTCGACGTACTCCCATCGCCCGTGGGCCAGCATCGAGACCACCTGGCAGAAGCGGGCGTTGGGAATGCTCGCGACCATGACGCCATCGGGCGCCAGCACGCGGGCGAGCCTCCGCAGGGTGGCTGCGGGGTCAATAAGGTGTTCGAGCACATCGCCGAAGGTAATGCAGTCGAAATAGCCGTCCTCAAAAGGCAGGTCCATCTGTTCGATGTTGCCCAGCAGCGCGTCGTCAAGCACCTGTCCGGCCATGGCCCATGGACGCTCGAGGACTTCGATTCCGACGACTTCCTTGACGCCACGGCGCTTGAGTCCCGCCCCGAATGCGCCGGCGCCACAGCCCACATCAAGTACGCGCCGAGCCGTTTCCGGGACTTGCGCCGCGAGTTCGGGCCGCTCGTTCCGGTAGTAACCGCCGGCGTTGAACCGCTCCTCGCCGCTGATGCCTGGCACGTTCATGGCTGCCTCCAACACGTGGATGAACATTGTTTCAATACGCGCGCGGTACGTGTGGCGGGCGCGCACAAGCGCCTGGCCCGCCCGGGCAATCCGCTCCCGCTCGCTGTCATGTTCCAGATAATACGCCACGAGCGGCACCAAATCCTCATCGCGGTGGTACACCACCAGATGCTCGCGGTCCGTGAAGAGATCCTCGAGACCGTCCGTCTCGTCGGTGATGAGCAGCGCCCCCGCGGCCATGGCCTCGAATACGCGCATGTTGAGATCGTTCTTGACGGCGGCGTTGATCACGATCTTCGCGCGGTTGTACAAGTGGGCCATCTCCTGGGGATAGACCTGCGCGCGGACGCTGTTTGGGAATTGCGCGCACACGCCGTCAACAAGCACCCGGCGGCGATCGGTCGCGTCGTCCATGCAGCGCCCGACCCAGGCGACATCGAGTGTGCGTTCCTCCGGCCAAACGGCGCCATGGAGGTCCTCCGAGCAGGCCAAGGGCAGCCACGCAACGTTGGCGATGCCCGCGCGCCGGAACTGCGGCACTTGGGCCCGCTGCGCCAGGAAGACGAAATCAAAGTGGCGGGCCACGGCGATGCGCTGCTCAAGACCGACGTGCGTGTCAATGAGATAACAGACTTTGGTCATGGCGAGCCGGTCGATATCCGCGGGAACGCCCTGACGGCCGCTGTCCACGTAGAAGAAGACGTCGGGCGACCATTCCGGTGGCAGGTGTTCGATGAGGCGGTGGTAGCCTGTTTCGGCGGGCAGGTCGATATCGTGCGGCGGATAGGGCGGCGCGGGTTCAGGAAAGAGCCAGAAATACAGCAGGTCTTCCGGCACACGAAACCCGGCCGTCACGACCTCATGGTCCTTTCTCAGCGCCCATTCAAAATAACGGCCCGTGGTGACGGGCGAGGCCGTGTACTCCATCAACACGTTCAACCGTGGCACGGGCCGGGCACGGTGCAGGAGCGACCGCGGGCCTGTGGCGATCGTGTCCTCGATCACGGCATTCCACCGGTCGAGGAAGCGGCCGTACGGGAAGCGTGCAGCGACCATGTCGCGGCCCTTCGCGCCGATCCGTCGGGCCAGCGCCGGGTCCCCGAGCAGAACTTCGAGGCGTTCCCGCAGGGTGTCCGCATCGTCCGAGACAAAGCCATTTACGCCGTCAACGAGCGGGGACGTGGCGTTGGCGCAGCTCACGACCGGCATGCCGCAGGCCATGGCCTCGAGCATGGCAAGGTTGTACCCGTCTTCGTAGGCGTACCGGGTGACGTGGAGATAGCAGCGCAGACGCCGAAAGCAGTCGAGGAGTTCCTCGAAGGACGCGGCGAGCCGCGACCCCGGTATGTCTGGATTTTCTCCGACGACCCGGTTGGGCAGGCCGAGCAGCACCCTCTCCTGAAAATCCACGTCAAACATCCGGTCGCGCTCGCGCATGCGGTTTCCCACGCGCAGCACCTCGGCCACTTCGCCTGTCCAGCAAGAAGTGAACACACTCAGATCGATGCCCGGCGGAACGATCCGTCCGGGGATGTTGTAGTCCTGCTGCTTCGACTCGGAGATGAACACAAACTGGAACCGCTCCTGCAGGCGGTCAAGGAGCCGGCAATACGCCTGATGCTGGCCGGGGCCGTCCGGCAGGGTCGTGCGCAGGTAAGTGCGCCGGTTGTGGCAGATGAGCACGGCGGGCACGTCGCTGTCGAACACCTCGGCGGCATTGTGCTCATTGTGGGCAATGATCAGGTCGAAGCGGCCGCCGGCGAGGTCCTCGCGCCAGTGCGGCTCAGGCTGGATGTTCATGTTGGCGGGCAGCGGCCGGAACTGATGGTGCCAAGGCCGGGCAAGCGGCGGACGGGCGAAGGCGCCGATGACGAATTCGTGCCCGGTGCCCGCGAGCATGTGCAGATAGGGCTCGTGAAAGTTGAACGTGAGGATCCGCCGGGCCGCCATGCTCACCCGAAGCGCTTCAGGGCCTGTTCCCGCAGCAGCGCGACGATCTCGGCTTCGGTTTCCGCCCGGGGCGCAAGTTCGTACTCGAGCAAGTCACCCAGCGTGACGCAATCGCCCGCTTCGAGCGCGTCGGCGGCCTCGTGAAGAAACTCATTGAGCGTCTCGTGCAACTGCGCGATGGGAACACCGTGAACTTCGAGCGTTTCCGGGGAAAGACCAAGCGTGTCAATCACCATGGCCTCGCTCCGCTTCACGTCTTCCCATATGCCGGCAAGCTGGTGAAACGGCAAGAAACCCTCCTCCGGCTGACTGCCCTGAAAGACGGCCGCCAGCTCGTGACAGACCACTGGCAGGTCGGGCAGGTGACTCTCGAGCCCGCGAAGACATTCGTCGACCAAGGCCGCCACGTCCTCGGACTCGATATCGATCCGGCCGACATCAGCCGCCGCGCGTGTCTGAAGCACGCCGGGAAGCTCCTCCGCGCACAAGGCCACTCCATCCAGCTTCACGGCCACCACCGCGCGCGACCGGGCGTGGAGTGCCTCGGTCACGGCGACCACGACCTTCATGGGGGTGTCTGACTCGGGTTCCACTGCGTGGCGGGCGCCATCCACGAACACATCCATGTGCGCATCCTTTCTAGCGAGACAACAGATTCGAGATATCCACGGCATTGGCTGGCGCCGACGCCGCCTCGGTATTCTCAGCCTGAATGGCCTCGTAGACCTCGCGGCGGTGGACCACTACATCACGCGGCGCGACAATACCCAGCTTGACCTGGTTTTCCTTCAGGTCGAGGACCTTCACCTCAATGGTGTCGCCAATCATGATGCTTTCATTCTCTTTACGCGTCAGCACCAGCATTGGCCGCCTCCCCGGGCCGTCCCTGGCCCTCTTTCGCCTGCGCGAGGAAAAACTGGATGGGATAGTTGGATCTGTCCAGCACGGTCTGCTTCCCGAGGCGGTGCTTGGGGCTGATGAGAATGGGCGCCCGCAGATTCGTGCGCACCTTGGCGGGGTCGTTGGGCACCACTACGAGGGTGTACACGTCCAGTTCCTCCACCGTCGCAACAGCGAGTTCGCGCATCTCTTCGGCGCGCAATTCCACCGTGTATCCCGGGAAAATCTGCAAGGGATTCATCAGGATAAACGCCAGATCGCCCGAATCCGTGGACTGGAGCCACTTTACCTCGCCCCCGCCCGGCACGGACATCAGGACATAACGGCGGTACTCCTGAAATCCAATGATCGGCTGCGTGAAAGTAATCACGCTGTCCGGGTCGATCTCCATCGTCCCAAACCGCGACGTATCCAGCTTCATCGACGCCCTCCAGCCACGTTCGCCCCTTGGAAACCCTAGTATGCAGCAACACGGGACCGTTCGCCAGGGACCTGCGGGAGGGACGCGAGGCGGACTCGACGCCGCGCGTCCCTCCCGGCCTCAGACGCTGATTGACTTGAACTGCGGCAGATGCGGCCGGTTTTTCTTCAGCATTTCGGACACCATCTGCTTGATCTCGGCCAGCGACAGGACGGCCGCCGTCAGCGGGTCGTACGCGATGGACTGAAAGACCAGACGCGGGTCGCCGGTCAACGCCGCCTCGACGGCCATTTCCTCACACGCGACGCTGAGGTTGTTCAAGGCCGCAAGCTGCGGCGGCAACGCGCCGACATGAATCGCGTTCAGGCCGCGCTTGTTGGCCAACACGGGAACCTCGACGCAGACGTCCGGGGGCAGGTTGGTGATCAGACCCTTGTTGGGCACATTGCCGTGGAACAGGTAGGGCTCGCCGCCCTGCAGGGCGTTGATGATACAGGCAGCATACTCATTGCCGCGTTCGAGCGACATGGGCGCTCCCGCCGCCAGCCACTGCTTGATATGCTTTTTCCAGCTCTTCTCGGTGTTCAAGTATTCCTTGAGGATATACGCGTGATGGCCCGGGTTCCAGTTGGTGCCGTGCGTGCAGTACTTCTCGATCAGGTCCTTGCGTTTACGGAACCACCAGTTGTACTCGGAATTATGGCCGCTCGACTCCGTAACGTAGTAGTCGAGGTGCAAAAACATTTCATTGCGCACCGGTTCGGCGTTCAGGATATCCGGCCGCCCCATGGCCTTGCGAAGGAGCGGATAGGCATCCTTGCCGTCACGTTTGAACTCGACGAACCATGCCTGATGGTTGATCCCGGCGCACACGTAGGTAATCCGGTCCATCGGCGTCTTGATCCAGTCGGCCAGCATCTGCGCCGTGCCCTGCACGCTGTGACACAGCCCCGTCAACTGGATCGACGTGGTGCGCTGCACCGCGCGGCAGAGCATGGCCATGGGATTCGTGTAGTTGAGCAACAGCGCGTCGGGACACAGCCGCTCCATGTCCCGGGCAATGTCCACCATCACCGGAATCGTGCGCAGCGCACGAAACACCCCGGCCACGCCGCGCGTGTCGCCGACGTTGATGTCCACACCGTATTTCATAGGGATTTCGACATCGTGCCGCCAGACCTGCACGCCGCCGGCGAGGATCGAGCACAACACGGCGTCCGCGCCCTTCAACGCCTTCTTGCGGTCCAGCGTCGCCTCTACCTTCGCCGGATAGTTTCCGCGATCAATAATCGCCTGCACCGCCTTCTGGGCAAAATCGAGCCGGTGTTTGTCGATGTCCATGACGACCAACGTCGCGTCCTGGAGCAGTGGAAATGTGAGCAGATCACGCACCAGTCCGCGCGTGAACCCAAGACTTCCCGCTCCGATAAAGGCTATTCTGGCCATGGATTATTTCCCTCCGTCGTGGCCGTTGGCTCCGCCTGTGGTCCGGGCCGCGGAAACATCCGCACCTGCGATCCATGCCGTGAAATTGTAGCCGCTGGCGGCAGCGCACTCAATACGCTCACATAGGCCAAGGACGGGAGACCGACGCAGAGGTTGCCCGCAGCGTCGAGGTCTAGGGAACAGACGTATCGGAGAGGGTCCCGGCGGTGGCGGTCTGCAGCCGGTGCATGGCCCGGCGCACGCCCACCCTGGCCTGGGCGAGGCTGGCCTCGGCGGCGGTCAGATCGCGCTGGGCCTCGTTGAGGCGGACCAACGACCCTTGGCCCGCGGCGTATTCCTTTTCGACGAGGTCGCGGTTCCGGCGGACGAATTCGGCGTTGGCCTGTTGCAGACGCAGACTCGCGGCGGCGGCATCCACCCCCTCGATCGCCTGCCGCACGTCGGATACGACGGCGTTCTCGAGGTCGTTCAGTGTCAGCGCCGTCTCACGTTCCGCGGCCTTGGCCTCGGTCACGCGGGCGCGGTTGCGGCCGCCCGCAAAGAGCGTGTACGAGAGCGTCATCCCGACAGTCGTGCTGAAGTCCTCGTCGCTCCAGTCCAGACCTTCGGCACTGTTGGCGCGATGGCTCGCGAAGGCGTTGAGCGCAGGGTAATACGCGGCGCGCTGGGCATTCACGTTCGCCTTCTGGCGCTTGAGCGTGTAGTGGGCGCGTGCCACGTCTGGGCGGTGTTCGAGGGCATAGGCGACGAGTGCGTCTGCGTCGGGCACGCCCATATCCTCCTGCGGCTCTACGTCGAGGGGGGCCACGTCGGTGTCCTCCGGCAGTACGCCGTCGGGAAGGGCCATCAGCGCGGCGAGGACGATGCGGGCGACGGCGTAATCGTGGCGCGCGCGGATGGACTGCTCGCGGGCCGCGTTGACTCGCACCTCGAAGTTCAGCACGTCGCTCAATGACCCCGTTCCGACGCGGCGGCGCGCCTGGGCCTCCTGGAGCTGGCGGGTGTTGAACATTTCATCCGCCAAGGCAATGGCGGTGTTCTCGCGGGCGAGCTGGATATCGAAGAAGGCCTGGGCCACGGCCTCGAGGAGCAGCCGCTGGGCCTCTGCATAGGCCGCGGCGGTCTCGTGCCGGCCGAATCGCGCCGCTGCCACCGTAAACTCACGGGCGAAGCCGTCGAACAGCGTCCACGAGGCGAACACCTCGGCGCCGTAGGCCTCGACCGAATTGTCGACGGCGCGGCGTCCCTGAATGCCCTCCAAGGCGGACTGCAGGAGGATCTCGGGCGTGAGCGCCCCCGCGCCGCCGGTTCCGCCGGTCAACAGGGACTGCATCCGCTGGAACGGGGCGGCCAGCGCGGCATTGCGCGCGGCCCGGTAGTCATTCTCGCTGAGCCAGGTGTTGGCGCCGCTCACACTGGCCTCGATGGTGGGCAGGTAGCGCGAGCGCGCCTGATTCACGCGCGCCTGCGCCTGATGGATGCGCGTCTCGGCGGCGGCCAGCCCCGGGTTGTCGCGCAGGGCCACCCGCTTGGCGATGTCCAGATCGAGCACGGGCGGCAACGAGGCCGGCGCGCCCTCGCCCTGAGCCAGGACCGCCGGTGAGGCTTCCGGTGCTTGGGGCGCCTGAGCGGTCGCCACAAGCGTTAGCGCCATTGCAAGCACGATCATGCGCGATGTCACCGTCATCTCTCCTTCCGTTCTCCGGTCATCCGGCCGCTGCCGGGGCCGTCACGGGTTCCGGGGCAGGGTCTCCCAACACATCCACGTTGCGATGGATGGCCGGCTCGACCTCCTCGCGCGTGGGCCACCGCCGGTGTACCAGCAGATGGACCACCCGGCGAAGGTCGTTCAGGATGGCCAGCAGGCACGGCTCGAGCAACAGCGTAAGCAGCGTGGCAAATCCAACCCCCGCAGCAATGGACAGCGCCATGGGGATGAGAAACTGCGCCTGCAAGTTGCGTTCGAGAATCAGCGGCGCGAGCCCGCCGATGGTGCTGGCTGTCGTGAGGAAGATGGCGCGGAAACGCCGGGCGCCGCCTTTTCGAATGGCCTCGAAGACGGGGACGCCCTCGGCGATACGGTTGTTGATGGACTCGATCAGCACAATGGCGTCGTTCACGACCACGCCGGACAGCGCCACCATGCCAAACATGCTCAGCATTGTGATGTCGTAGCCCATGATGAGGTGGCCCAGCACGGCGCCAATAATTCCAAAGGGCACCGTGACCATGATGATGAAGGGTTGCGCATAGGAGCGGAAAATGGTGGCGATGATTACGAAAATGCCAAACAGCGCGGCGGGAAACCCGATCTTCAATGTCGACATCGCGTCGGCGCTGTCCTTCTTCGGCCCCTCGTAGGACCACACAAGCTCCGGATAGCGGCGTTGCAGTCCGGCCATGAAGCCCGAATCGCTGAGATCGGTCATGATTTCGTCGGCATTGGCGTTCTTCTGGTCGACTTCGGCCGTGACCTTGACCAACCGCAGACCATCGACGCGGGTAATGCTCGAATAGCCTTGGCCGTAGCGCACCTGCGCCACGGAATGGAAGGGCACTTCGTCGCCGCGGGGCGTGCGTATGCGCACGGAATCGAGCCGCGCAAGCGTGCTGCGCTGGTCCTCGGTGTAGCGCACCTTGACGCGTATGTCGTCGCGCCCGCGCTGGATGCGGAGCGCTTCTTCGCCGTAGAACCCCGCATAGACCTGCTGGGCCAGGTCCGCCAGCGTGAGGCCCAGCGAACGGGCCTCCGGCTTGAGGTCAAGCTGGAGTTCGTTTTTGCCCGGCCGGAAATCGTCCGCGACCTGATAGACCCCTTCGTAACCTTGGAGTTTTTCCTTGAGCAGCGCGGCGGCCCCGAGGAGGTCCGCCATCTCCTCGCCCTGGAGCCACACCTCGATGGCGGATCCGGGGGGTCCGGATTCCATGCCCGCGAAGGTCTGCGACAGCGCGCCGGGGATCGGGCCGACCTCCTGTTCCCACAGCCGGTTGATGTCATCCGAATGGATGCCGCGCTCCTCTGTCTCGAGCAGTTCGACCCGGACCTCGCCTAGATACGGTCCCTGGCGCACCATGAAGCCGTCACCGGTCTGGCCAGCCACGGTGTAGACGTTGCGGACCATGGGCTCGCCACTGAGCGTCTCCGTTCTCGCCGCTACGGCTTCGAGGGCGGCCCTGGTCTTCTCGACGGCGGCCTCGGTAACACCAATGGGGGTGCCGTGCGGGAACTCTATGGCCGCGACAATGTCGTTGCCATCCAGCTTCGGGAACATGACGTATTTCACGAATCCCGCCTGGAGCACGCCCACCATCATGAAGACAACCGCGACGGCCACACAGACGGCGACGTAGCGCCATCCGAGCACCCACGCAAGAAAGGGCTCGTAGACGCGGGCCACAAACCACTCCATGCCATGGCTGATATGACGCCGGATCGCGCGGGAGCGGCGCTTGAACGGGTGGCCCGGCCCGGCGTCGGCGTTGAGGTCGGGCAGGTGGTTGAGGTGCGCGGGCAGGATGATGAGCCCTTCCGCGAGCGAAATGACCAGCGCGGCGATGACGGCCACGGGCAGGATGGCGATGAATTTCCCCATGATGCCCCCGACGAAGAGGAGCGGCACGAAGGCGACGATCGTGGTGGTCACGGCGGCGAAAACCGGCATTCCGACTTCGATAACGCCGTTGAGCGCGGCCCGCATGGGCGGATCGCCTGCTTGCGGTGCACATAGATGGCCTCGCCAATGACAATCGCATCGTCAACGATGATGCCGAGAACCATGATGAGTCCGAAGAGCGAGATCATGTTGATTGTGCCGCCAATGGCCCACAGCAGCGCGAGTGCCCCGGACAGCGAGATGGGAATGCCCATGGCGGTCCAGAAGCTCAGGCGAAGATCGAGAAACAGCCACAGCAGACAGAACACCAGGCTCAGACCGATGACGCCATTCTTGAGCAGAAGATTGATGCGATCACGGATCAGGTAGGAGCGATCGCTCCAGATGGATATTGACGAACCCTGTGGCAACGCGGCGTCGGTAGCCTGGGCCCACGCGCGCACGGTCTTGGCAATCGCAATGGCATCCTCATCCGGGGTCTTGAAGATCCCGATCAGTACGGAGGGCTTGCCGTTGAACTCCGCGACGATTGGGTCCTCGGTGAACTCGTCGCGGATCGTGGCGATGTCACTGAGCTTGACCGTCGAGCCGTCGGGACGGGCGAGCACGATGATCCCGGCCATCTCGGCGCCGGTGTATTTGCGGCCGACGGTGCGCAAGCGGATTTCCTCGCCCGCGGTGCGCACGACGCCCGCGCTCAGGTTCATGCTGCCCCGGCGGACGGCGTCGGTCACCTGGCCAAAGCTCAGGCCGTATTCGCGGAGGGCCTCCTCGGACACCTCGATGCCAATCTCGTAGTCGCGCGCCCCGAAGATACTGACCTGGGTCACGCCCGGAAGCCGCTGCAATTCGTCCTTCGAGCGCTCGGCCCATTCTTTGAGCGTGCGCTCGTCCAGATCGCCCCACAGGGCCAGGTAGAGCACCTCGTTCTTGAAGGTCAGCTTGGTGATGATGGGCTTCTCGGCGTCGACGGGAAAGCTGGGGATCGCGTCGACGGCATTCCGGATGCGGTCGTACGCCTCGTCGACGTTGTAGCCTTCCCGGATCTCGATAATCGCGCGCCCCTGATTCTCGAGGGCAACCGTGGTGTAACGCTTGATGCCCTCGATGCCGTCGATGGCTTCCTCGATCTTCCGGTTGATGCCTTCTTCAATTTCCACCGGGTCCTGGCCCGGATACAAGACCTCGACGGTGATCGTGTCGACCGAAAACTCGGGAAAGAACTCGCGCACCATCATGAACGCGGACACCACGCCCAGGCCGATGATGATGACAAGCAGCACGTTGGCGAAGACGTTGTTGCGAATGAACGGGAGTATGAAGTTTCTCATGGGCTGACGGCCAGCTTGTCCTGCGCGGGAACCACGCTGAGCAGGGTATTCTCCAGCGGATTGACCAGGCGCGTCATGATCACGAGATCACCCTCGGCGAGTCCCTCGGAAACATAGCTGAGATCGCCGGCGGCATGGGCGACGGTGACGGGCCGCGTGCGCAGGCGGCCGTCCACGGCCACGTAGACATTGCCCGCAAAGTCGATGACGCTGGAAGGCACCTCGAAAACGCCCCGCAATGTCTTGCCCGGGATCGACACGGAGCAGAACATGCCTTCCACCAGCGGGAATCCGCCGTTCTGACGGGCCAGAATCTGCTCCCGCTCGACGCGGATGGCCACGGTGAGCGTGCGGGTGGCCTCATTGAACGCCTCGACGCGGTGCAGCGTGCCTGTCCAGACGTGGTTGGCGGTATCTTCGGTCCACCGGATGTCCACGGGCACCCGTTGAAGCGCGTTGAACCAGCCGGCGCCCACGCCGGTGGCCGCCTTCTGACCATCCTCGAACACCAGCCAGCGGCGGGCCTCGCGGCTGTCCAGCGGCACCGACATCTCGAGCACGCTATCATCGGCCAAAGTAAGCAAGGGGGCGCCAGGCGCCACGTATTCGCCGGTCTTGACCTCCGCCATCGTCACGCGCCCATTGAATGGCGCGCGCATCTCGGTGCGGCTGAGGTTGGTCTCCTGCTGCGATCGCAGCGCTTCGACCGCGGCCAAGGCGCCGCGCGCCTCCTGAATCTGCACAGGATACAGCGCCACGGCCTGCTTGAGGAGGTCTGCCTGGTCGGCCGCGGCGTTGTAAGCGCGTTCCGCCTGATCCACCCCCGAACGGGTGCCCACCTCGTCCTGCTCAAACAGCTCCTTGACGCGGGTGAACTCGGCCTCGGCCAGCGTGCGGCTGCGTTCGAGTGTCTGAAGCCGTTGCTGGTCAATCGTGTACTGCTTTTCGAGCCGCTCCACTGCGTTCCGCTGGGACTGCTCCCTGGCCCTCGCCTCCTCGGCCCGGGCTACGTAGTCCCGCGGATCCACGCGGAACAACAGCTCGCCTTCGGCAATGACTTCGCCCACATCCAGGCGCGGATGCAGATCGACGATCACGCCCGCGACCTCGGGAGCGATCGATACGGACGTGACAGGGCGGACCACGCCTGTGCCGCGGATGGTCACCACGACGTCGCGGGGCACGGCGGCGCGGGCCTCGACAGCCAGTGCCCGCTCCTCGACAGCGACATGCGAGGGCGGTTTGCGCAGCCCGGCCAGCAGCTTGAAGCCCGCCAGGCCGACACCCAGGATCAGCACGCCCGCCGTCACCGTGACCACGAGGGTCTTCAACGCGGTATAACGCGTGTTCATTGGCCTTTCCCGCCCGCAGCCGCCTCGGAGGGGGCCATCTGTGCGCCGCTCTCCTCGGAAAGGACCTCTCGCAACCGGCCGTAGACCTCACACCACTTCCGGGTCCAGGACGGCCCAAGCCGGTCCATCAGTTCGGTAATGTAACCCAGCATTTCCTCTTCCATGCGGTCAACCGCTTTCTTCCCCTCGGCTGTCAGGCGCACAAAGACCTCGCGCCGGTCCACCTGGCTGTGCTCGCGGAGCACCAGGCCCATCTCGACCAGCCGGTCGATCATGGCCGACGCGGACGGCGCGGACACACTGGTCGCTCCGGCAACCTCCTTGATGGTCATCTGCCCGGCATCGCGAATCGTGGACAGCGTGTTCGCCTGCGGAAGCGTCATGCCAAAACACATGCTCCCGGCGCTGCCCCCTCCCGCCGCAGCGTGGCGCCGCAGAAGGTGATTCTTCAGCATGAGCAGCGTGCGATGCAACTCCCTCGCCTGATCCAACACCGCGTCGTCCATGGTCCGTTTCCGCCTATTAGTCCCTGAACTAATTCGTCTCGCTAATTATACGCCATCGTAACCATGCCCGCAAGCGGGTTTTGCCATCCGCGCGCGTCTGTTACCATAGAGGCGCCGCGCATGCTCGCGGCGCTGGCCCACAACCGAGGAGTGCATCATGTCCCTGCTCGCCGTCTGCGTCCTGGCCCTTGCGGCAGCCGCGCCGTCCGGTGGAACCCTGCCGCTGGACTTGGCGCCGCTGGCCGACCTGCTTGACGACGAGGTGCGGGCCGTGGAAGCGGCGCGCGCCTATGACCTGTATCAACGCGACATGATCGAATGGGACCGCTTTCTCGTAGAGAAACACGAGGCGGCGGGCGATGTGGTGATGGTCGATGGCGTCCGTGAACGGTTGCGGCGCCGTCTGGAGACGGTGACACAGGCGCACGAGACCGTGCTGGCGCGGTACCCGCGCAACGCGCGCGCGCTGAACAATTATGGCGATTTCCTGTACGATGTGGCGGAGGATCAGGGACGGGCGGTCAACCTGTGGCATCTTGCGTCGCGCCTTGATCCCGCCTACAGCGCGCCGCTCAACAACCTGGGGCTGCACTATGTTCATATGGGGCTTTACGAACGCGGTCTGAAATACGTGGACGAGGCCCTGAAGCTCGAACCCGAGAACCCCGATTACCTGTTCAACGTGGTGCAGATCTACCTGGTGCATTTTCACGCGTTGCAGTCGCGGTTCGAGTTCGACAAGAAGAAGCTCTACCGGGAGGCGATGAAACTCTCCAAGAAGGCCACCACGCTGGACCCCGGCAATTTCGAGTTCGCGGAGGACTATGCTGCGAATTTCTATGCGGGCGAGCGGTTCGACGTCAAGGTCAACTGGCATGACGCAGCCGCGGCGTGGCAGCGGGCCCGTTCGATAGCGCCCAATCCCGACCGCATCTTCTACTGCTGGCTGAACGAGGCGCGGGTCTGGATCCGCGCGAAGAAGCTCGACCGCGCCCGCAAGGCGCTGGCGGAGGCCTTTGCCATCAATCCAGACAGCGCGGCCGTAAAAAACTTGCTCGAATCGCTGAACGAGTAGCCATTGACAGCGCCCCGGCGGCCGCCGTGACCGCCAGGGCACCGATTGTGCGAACGGACGTCCGTCTACCGCTCCAGATCGACCTTCATCTCCACGCCGCGCTTCACTGAGTTGAAGACGGGCGACCGCTTCTGGGCCAGTTCCAGCAACTCCTTGACCTCGTCATCCGACGCGTCCGCGTCGACATCGAAGGTCATGCGGATCTGCTTGTAGCCTGGCGTGACGTCCTCGCGCAGTCCGAGAAAGCCGTGCAGGTCGATATCGCCTTCGAGGCGCGACCGCACGGCCCGCACGGTAATGCCGCGCGCGGCGGCGTGGTACACCAGCGACGTGGTCACGCAACCGGCGAGGGCATTGAGCAGGTGCTCGACCGGATTGGCGCCGTGGTCCTCGCCCAGCAGCAACGGCGGTTCGTCATTGTCCAGGACAAACGCGCCGTGGGTGTGCGCGTGGTCCTCCATCGCGCCGTGAAACGGCTTGATCTCCGTGCGGTTGTGACCGCCGCCGATCCAGTGGTTCTCGGCCCGAAAGCGGAAATCCGCCACCGCCGGCATCTGCTTGATGGCGTTGACCGTCTCAAAGAGCCGGGTCACGCTCACGCCATTGACCATCTTCTCGTTCTGGGTGGTTGTTTGCGTCGTCATGACAGCCTCCTCGTGGCAGCCTCGGCCCGGCGGGCTCTCGACCATGGGTTCGGTTTGATTCAACTGCCCAGGGAAGAGCATCCCGCGTGCCAAGTGGAACCAGCGACCTAACCACAGCCGGGGCATTGGCATAGGCAGCGTTGCCGTCAGGTTGCCGGATTGCCGGACTTCGCGCATTGCGAAATTCCGCGACCAGATGTCGTCAGCGAGCGTCCACACGGCGGATGCCGAGGGCCTTAATGCGCGAGCTGAGGGTGCTGGGGTTCATTCCGAGGAGGGTGGCGGCGCCTTCGGAGCCCGCGACGCGCCAGTTGGTCTGTTCGAGCGCGCGCACGAGGTTCAGGCGCTCGAACTCGCGCATCTCGCTGGCCGTGAGAATGCGTGCGGCGGCCGCGGAGACCGGTCCTGCGGCGCGGTCGGCCGGAAGGGGCAGCACGCGTTCGAGCTGAAGCCGCTCGCCTTCGGAGACGATGACGGCGCGCTCGATCACGTTCTGCAGTTCGCGCACGTTGCCCGGCCAGTCGTAGGCGCGCAGACGCGCGGCGGCGGCCTCGTCCAACCGGCGGAAATAACGTCCGCTCCGCTGGGCGAAGCGGTCCAGGAAGGCCTGCGCGAGGACGAGGAGGTCGTCGCCGCGCTCGCGCAGAGGCGGCAGGGAGATGGGAAAGACGTCGAGGCGGTAATACAGGTCCTCGCGGAACCTGCCCTCTCTGACTTCCTTCTTCAGGTCGCGGTTCGTGGCGGCGATGATGCGTACATCCACCCGGCGGGTGTCCGAACTGCCCACGGGTTCAAATTCGCCTTCCTGCACGACGCGCAGGAGCTTCGGCTGCAACTCGAGCGGCAGTTCGCCGACTTCGTCGAGAAAGATCGTGCCGCCATCGGCGATGGCGAAACGGCCTTCCCTGCGCGCGGTCGCGCCGGTGAAGGCGCCGCGCTCATGCCCGAAGAATTCGCTCTCCATCAGGGCCGCCGGAATCGCCGCGCAGTTCACCTTGACCAGTGGGTGGGCGTGGCGGCCGCTCTGCGCATGGATCGCGTGGGCGATGAGTTCCTTGCCGGTGCCCGTCTCGCCGTGAATCAGCACCGCGGCTTCGGTAGGAGCGACCTTGCGGACCTCGGACAGCACGTCGTAGATGGCGCGGCTGCACCCGAGCACGGCGCCGTCGGGCCGCAGGGCCGCCAGTTCGCCGCGCAGGTACTCCGTCTCGGACACGAGGGTCTGTATGGTGCGCTCGGCCTCCTCGCGGCGTGACGTGTTGCGAAGGATGAGGGTGTAGCTCGACCGGCCGCCATGGCGCCCGCGCGAGACGGTCGCTTCGACGGGAAACACGGCGCCATCGAGCGTGCGGGCTTCGAGGCAACTCGGGATCCACCGGCTGCACGGCCCGGCGGGCGCGCCGAGATGGCGGAGGACCTGTCCAATGACCTCCCAGGCCCGCTTGGGAAACAGGTCGCACAGGTCGCGCCCCAGGAGTGCCCCGGCGGGTCCGCCAAACATGGCCTCGGCCGCCGGATTGACCAGCCGCACGGCCAGCGCCTCGTCGGCCTCCACGATCGCATCCAGGGCGCCACGGATAAGGCGGGAAAGCTGCTGTTCGCGGGCATGCAGGGCATTCTGGGCGCGCGTCCGCTGGTGTTCGGCGGCGGCGCGGGCGGCGAAGATGTGCATCAGCGCCTCGCAGCGCGGCGCCTTGGGCATCGGGCTGCTGTCCAGCACGGCGAGGTGCCCCAGCACCGCGCCGTCGGTATCCAAGAGAGGCACGCCCATGTAGCTGACGGCGTGCAACCGGCGCAGGTCCGGATCGCGCGGATACAGCTCGACTACCCGGTCGGGTATGTGCACGAGGGCGCATGACTCCACCACGGGCTCGCACGGGGTGCCGGCGAGGTCGTACTCGTAGTCCTCGACCCACTCTCCGTCAAGCCAGAAGGCCAGCGACCGCAACCGGCGCTGATCGGCGAGGTACTCGGTCACCCAAGCGCCCCGCGTACCCAGCACCCCGGCCAACTGCTCGACCAGGGCGTTGAAGAACCCCTGCCCGGTCGCGGTGGCCGTCCCTTCCAGGATGGCGCGGATGGCGGCGTCTTCGACGATCGGATGCGGTGTGTTTCCGGCGACGCTCATGGTTGCGTTGGTACTCCGACCGCTGCTAACACCGGGCGCCGCGCTTTCAGTCCCGAAAGTGGGAAAAATGCAGCCACCTGCCGTCCGGAGACCGACACGGACCGCTTCGGCCGTATCACCAGGGGTGATGATGTGAACCTGGACTACGCCGGGCGCGGCAGGAGTCCGGCGGCCTGGGCGATGCCCGCGACACTCTGCTCCGCCTCGATGGCCATGATGTGCACGCCCGCCACGCCGGGCATCTCGCGCAGTTCCTGGATCTGCTCGACGGCGATGCGTTCGCCTTCGGCCTTGGCGTCGCCGGCCTGCCGGATACGGTCAATGAGCGCCTCCGGCACGGTCAGACCCGCGACGCTGTCGCGCATGTACTCGGCCATGCGCACGGATTTGAGCGGCGTGATGCCGGCCAGGATGTAGACCTGCTCGTGCAGTCCCATGTCGCGCACCTGGCCCATCCACGTCCTGAAGCGGTCCATGTATTAGATGCATTGGGTCTGTATGAAGTCCGCGCCGGCGCGGACCTTCTTTGCCAAGCGCAGCACCCGGAAGGCGAGCGGATCGCCGAAGGGATTCGCAGCGGCCCCGATGAACAGCTTGGGCGGCGCCAGTGGCGACTTCTTGTTCTTCCGGATCTCGTCGCCGCAGGCAAACAGGCCGTCGTCGCGCATGCGCCTGAGCATGGCCACAAGCTGCATCGAGTCGATGTCGAAGACGTTCTTGGCGTCCGGGTGGTTGCCGAAGCACTGGTGGTCGCCGGAGAGGCAGAGCATGTTCTTGATGCCCAGCGCCGATGCGCCGAGCACGTCGCTCTGGATCGCCAGCCGGTTGCGGTCCCGGCAGGTGAACTGGATGACCGGTTCGAGCCCTTCCTGCAGCGCGATGAGGCCCGCCGCGACCGATGACATGCGCACGATGGCGGTCTGGTTGTCGGTGATGTTTACCGCATCTACCACCCCCTTGAGGCAGGCGGCCTTTTCGCGGATAACCTCGGGGTCGCCGCACTTGGGCGGGCCCAACTCGCCCGTTACGGCAAATTGTCCCGCGCGCAGCACCTGTTCCAGGCGGCTGCCGCACTTCACCGACTCGTTCTCGCGCGTCACCACCGCACTCATAGCTCCACATCCTCTCGCACACGTTTGCGCGGGCCGCCATGGCCGCTGGGCCGCCAGTCCTTCATCGGTTGCACCTCGAGCAGTTCGTCGAGCCGCCCGGCCTTCTCCATGCGGTCGTAGATGAGTTGCCACGCGCACGGCGTATCCGGGTTGACCTCGCACTTGCCGTGCGACGACCCCCCGCACGGTCCGTTGAGCAGGTTCTTCGAGCACCTCGCAATCGGGCAGACGCCCGCGAACATGCCAACGACGCACTGGCCGCACCCCGCGCACTTCTCGGTCCAGACCCCTTGCTCCTCGGTGGCGCCGAAGAACTGCGTGTTCAGGGCAGGATAGAGCACGGCGTCCGGGAACACCTCCGCACAGAACTGCACGCCCACGCCGCATCCCAGCGACAGGACCGCGTCCACGTCGCCGATCTTGCGAGCGGTTGCTTCGTCGAAGAACTCGCGGTCGCATTGACGGGTGATGGTGTGCTCGAGCACCTCGAAGGCGTCGCCCTTCTCGCGGGCGGCAAGCTTGAGCTGGTTCGCGAGGACATTCACCTCGCGCGAGCCGCCGCTCATGCACACGGTGACGCAGGTGCCGCACCCAAGCAGCAGCACGCGCCGGTGCTTCCGCACGACGGCGTAGATTTCCTCGAAAGGCTTGCGTTCGGCGACAATCATTGATCCACTCCCTTGTCCGAAGGCGCCCCCGTAGCCGCCATGAGTCCCCGGATGCGTTCGGTGAATTCACGCGCGCGCTGGGCGAACAGCGGCCCCTGCGACGCGGCAATATGGTACATCTCCAGGCGCTCGGGGTTGACGCCCGCCTCCTTGAGCAGGTTCTTCGCGTAGTCCACGCGCTTGACCGCCCGCTCGTTGCCCTTCTGGAAATGACAACTGCCGATCTCGCAGCCGGCCACCATGACCCCGTCCGCGCCGTCCGCGAAGGCCTCCAGCACGAGGTTCGCGTCCGCCTTGCCCGTACAGGGCAGCCGCACAATTTGGACGTTGGGCGGATACTGCTGGCGCATCGTGCCTGCCAGGTCCGCCGCGGTGAACGCGCAGTAGTGGCAGCAGAACGCGATGATGACCGGCTCGGGGCCGTTGTCGAGCGTTGTTTCCATAGTCTAACTCGATACTTCTTCCTTGAGCATGCTGTGAAAGAGCGCTATCTCCTGATCATCCGTAAAACTGCTCAGCGAAATGGCGCGCGCCGGACACGCCGACGCGCAGTTGCCGCAGCCTTGGCACTTGGCGGCCTCGATCTCAGCCTTGCCGTCGGCGTTCATGAAGGGCGCGTTGTACACGCACTCGCGGACGCAGGTCAGGCACGATGCACACTTGCTCGTGTCGACGCGTGAGACCACCCCGCCCACCTCGAGGCTGGTCTTGGCGAGCACCGTGGCCGCACGGCCCGCTACGGCCAGCGCCTGAACGATGTTTTCTTCCGTGGCCTTCGGCGAATGGGCCAGGCCGCACACGAAGATGCCCTCGTTCGCAAAATCCACCGGGCGCAGCTTCACGTGCGCTTCCATGAAGAAGCCGTCGTCGCTGAGCGGCACCTTGAGCAGCTCGGAAAGCCGCCGGTTGCCGTCAGCCTCGGGCGCCACCGCCGCGCTGAGCACCACCAGATCCGCCGGAAGGTCCAGCGCCTCGCCCAGCACGGCGTCCTGCACGCGCACGGTCATACCCGTCGCGGTTTCCGTCACGCTGGGGTAGGCATCATCCGGGAAGCGAATGAAGCGGACGCCCTGTTCGCGCGCCTGCCGGTAGAACAACTCGTTCATGCCGTAAGTGCGGATCTCGCGGTACAGCACGTAGACCTCCGCATCCGGATGGTCCGCGCGGATGCGCAACGCATTTTTGATGGCCTCATTGCAGCAGACCCGCGAGCAGTACGGGCGTTCTGCGTCGCGGCTGCCCGCGCACTGGATCATCACGATGCGCCGCGCATCAACACCGTATTCCAGACGCGTCTCCAGATCGCGCTGTGTGATGATGCCCGGGTGCGTGCCATACCCGAGGGTTTCGCGCGGCGCCTCGGCGGCGCCGGTAGCGAGCACGATGACCCCATGCTTGACCTCGCTGCCGTCGGTCAGGCGCGTCTTGAAGTTCCCCACGAAGCCGCTGACGCTGTCCACGGCAGCGCCGGTGTGGACCGCGATCCGGACGTCGCTGCCCAGGTCGTCCGCAAGCCGGTTCGCGTAGCCGGTCCAGTCCTGACCGCGCAGACCAGACAAGGGCCGCCGGGCGTTGCCGCCCAGTTCGGCCGCCTGCTCGACGAGATGCGTCTCGAAGCCCTGCCGCGCGAGGCTCATGGCCGCCGTCATGCCGCTGATCCCGCCGCCGATGACCAGCGCGGCCCGCGTGACGCCCACCTTGGAGAAGTGCACCGGCTCCAGATGCTTGACCTTGCCGATGCTGCCGCGCACGAGCGACTTGCTCTTCTCCGTCGCGCGTGCGGGTTCCTTCTGATGCACCCACGAGCACTGCTCGCGAATATCGGCCATGTCGAAGAGATATTTGTTCAGCCCCGCCTCGCGCAGCGTCTCCTGGAAGAGCGGCTCGTGCGTGCGCGGCGTGCAACTGGCCACGATCACGCGATTAAGCCGCTTTTCCTTGATGATTTCCTTCATCCGGTGCTGGGTGTCCTGCGAACACGTGTAGATCGTGTGCTCGGAGTGCACCACGCCGGGCAATGTCTTCACGTATTCCGCCACCGCCTCGACGTCTACGACGGAGGCGATGTTGATGCCGCAGTGGCAGACGAACACGCCGATACGGGGCTCCTCGCCCTCGACCTCGCGCTCGACCGGATACTCCTTGACCGACACTTCGGTCCCCCGGACACTGCCCAGCAGCTCCCCGCAAAGCGCCGCCGCGGCACTGCTCTGCATGACGGTTTCCGGAATGTCCTTGGGGCCGGACATCGCGCCGCAGACAAACACGCCGGGCCGGCTGGCGTGCAGCGGCAGCAGGGGATGGGTCTCCGCGAAGCCGAAGCCGTCCTTGGCGACGCCCGCCGCGTCGGCGGCGCTCTGCGCGCCTTTCCCCGCGACCAGTCCGACACTCAGCACGACCATGTCGAAGGTCTCCTCGATGACGCCGGCCGTCTCGCTGATATAGCGGACGATGAGATCCTTCGACTCGGGGTCTTCCTTGATGTTGCTGATCTGGCTGCGCACGTACCGCACGCCGTACTGGTCCTTGGCGCGGTTGTAGACACCCTCGAAGCCCTTGCCGTACGCGCGCATGTCGATAAAGAAGATGGTGGCATCCAGGTCGGCCTCGTGCTCTTTGGCAACGATGGCCTCCTTGGTGGCGTACATGCAGCAGACCGACGAACAGTAGCCGTTGCCGCAGGTCGTGTCGCGCGAGCCGACACACTGGATCCACGCGACCCGTTTGGGGGTCTTTCCGTCCGAGGGACGCTGCACGTGGCCCTCAAAGGGACCCGACGCGCTCAGAATACGTTCAAACTGGATGCTCGTCACGACGTTCTGGAAGCGGCCAAATCCGTACTCCGACTTCTGCGACGCATCGAAGGCGTCGAAACCGCCCGCGAGGATGATCGCGCCCACCCTCAGCCGCCGTTCGGCGTCCTGCATCGCGTGGTCGATCGCGCCCGCCTTGCACGCGCGCACGCACTCCATGCATTCCGAACAGCCGCCGCAGTTCAGGCAGCGCTGCGCCTCGGCCACCGCCTGGGCTTCCGAATATCCTTCCTCAATCTCCGTGAACGACTGCCGCCGCTCGCCCGCGGGGGCCTCCGGAAGGTTCGCGCGTTCATGGCACGTGCGGTCCGCACACACCGGGATGTCTGCCAGCATCGCCGGGCGCTCCACCGGCTCGCGGTCCGCATCCACGCGCTCGCCGCGCAGATACCTCGCGATGCTCTCGGCGGCGCGATGGCCCTGGGCGACGGCCTCGACGAGCGAGGCCGGACCAAGAACCACGTCGCCGCCCGCGAACACCCCCTCGCGCGAGGTCGCCAAGGTGAGCGGGTCCGCCGTGAGCCGTCCGCGCGCAGTATCGAGCGTGCCGGTGAAGGGTTCAAGGTCACAGCCCTGACCGATGGCGACCAGTACCGTGTCGGCCTCGATGGTCTCGGCCAGCGCCGCGTCAAATTCCGGCGCGAAACGGCCTTGATCATCCAACACGCGCGTGCAGGCGTGGAAGGTCACGCCCGTCACCCTGCCGCCGGACACGGTAAAGGCCTGCGGCCCCTGCGACGGATGGATGCGCACGCCTTCCTGTTCGGCCTCGCGGACTTCCCAGTCGTGCGCGGGCATCGCATCACGCGCCTCAAGACAAAACACGTCCACGGCGGCATCCGGCGCCACGCGCACGGCGCACCGCGCGACGTCCATGGCCACGTTGCCGCCCCCGATCACGACGACTCGCTTCCCAATCCTGGGTGCGCCGCCCGCGTTGACCTGGCGCAGGAACGGAATGCCCTGCATGATGCCCTCGGCGTCGGCATGGGGGAGGGGAAGGGGACGCGACATGGGGGCGCCGGTGGCAACAAACACGGCCTTGAAGCCGTCCCTCTTGAGATCGTCGAGCGAAAAATCGCGCCCCAAGGCCTTGCCGGTCTTGACCTCCACGCGATCGGCAACCAAACGCTCGATTTCGCGGTCCAGCATCGTGCGCGGGAGCCGGTACGCCGGGATGCCGGTGCGCATCATGCCGCCAAGCTTGTCATCCGCGTCAAAAATCGTGACGCCGAAGCCCTGACGTACCAAGTCGTCGGCGCAGGTCATGCCCGCCGGCCCGCCGCCTACAATCGCGACCTTCTCCGAACGTTGCGGCGGCGTTTCGTCGGCGGGGAAGGTCACCGGGGCAACCGGTTGGCCGTTCAGCACCAGATCCGATTCATAGTCGGCAACAAAGCGCTTCAGGTTGCGGACCGCGACGGCCTCGTCAATCTTGGCGCGATTGCAGGCCGCCTCGCAGGGGTGGTGACAGACCCGCCCGCAGGCCCCCGCGAACGGCATGCGCCGCCGCACGACCTCGAGCGCTTCAAGAAACTTGCCCTGGGCGATCAGCGCGATGTAGCCCTGCGCGTTGACCCCCGCGGGGCACGTGCCGCGGCAGGGCGGCGGCGCTTGGGTCTTGTTGATCGTGAACACATTCGGGATCGCCTGCGGATACAGCCGGTACACGGCCTTGCGCGTGCCGAGGTCACCGTTGAAGGGGTCCTTGAAGGACACCGGGCAGGCGCGTTCGCAATCGCCGCAGCCGTTGCACTTTTCCTCGTCCACGTAGCGGGCGCGCTTGTTCACCACGACCTCGAAGTCGCCCGCTTCGCCTTCGACGCGCTTGAGATCGGCGTACGAGATAATTTCGATGTTCAGGTGCCGTCCCACTTCGACCAGCTTGGGCGAGATCATGCACATCGCGCAGTCGTTGGTCGGGAAGGTCTTGTCCAGGCGCGCCATGTTGCCGCCTATGGACGGTTCCTTCTCCAGAAGGTAGACCTTATAGCCCGCGTTGGCGCAGTCGAGCGCCGCCTGCATCCCCGCGATGCCGCCGCCCACGACCAGAACCGCTCCGGTCATCTTCTTGCCGTTGCCGCTCATCACAGACCTGCCTTTGCGGCGTCAAAGGGCACCACGCTCTGGTGCAACCCAAGTTGCCGCGGGGTCATGCCAATGGCCAACCCGATCAGTTGCGAGATGTAGATGACCGGCACGGGCCTCGCGATGCCGTGGGCCTGCCGGATCTCCTCCTGCCGCGTATCGAGGTTGTTGAAGCACATCGGACACGCCACGACGATGCCGTCCGCACCGCGTGCGGCCGCTTCCTGCACGATGCCGCCAACGAGCTTCTCGCTGACCTTCGAGGCCGTGACAAACAGGCTTGCGCCGCAGCACTCGGTCTTGCGCGACCAATCAACGGCGTCCGCGCCCACGGCCTCGACGATCTTGTCCATCGCCGTCGGGTTGTTACGGTCGTCGAAGCACTCGCCGCGCGGCACGCGCGTGTTGAGGCAGCCGTAGTAGCTGACCACGCGCAGCCCTTGGAGCGGGCGGCGGACGGCGCTGCGAATCCGGCCCAGGCCGATGTCGTTGCGCAGGTAGTCCAGCACGTTGCGCACGCGCACCCTGCCGCCGAATGAGCAGCCGGTTTCCGCGTTCAGGCGCGTGCGCATGCCTTCGTTCTCGGCCAGTTCGCGTTCCGCGCTCGCCAGACGGTGGTAGCACGCCGCGCAGGGCGCGATCACGTCGGACAGTCCCTGGTTCTCGGCAAGCGACAGATTGCGCAGGTTCAGAGCCAGATGCAGTTTGGCATCCAGCGCATGCGCCGAGCTGGCGCCGCAGCAGTTCCAGTCGTTCACGACCTCGCGCTCGACGCCGAGCTCGCGCAACACCGCCGTCAGGCTCGTCTCGTACGCCTTGGCGGAGGTGTCGAGGCTGCACCCCGGATACAGGCCGACGCGCTTGATGGAACGCTGTCCTACCTTTTCCATAGCCGCCTCATCCATTGTTTGAAGCCGCGCAGGGGTCGCGGGGGCAGCAGGGCCAGACGCCCGCGCATGAACAGACGCGGACCGAGCAGCGCGTCCTTGAAGGGCCGCCGGATCGCGAGATTGTACTCGCCCATCATGCGCACCTCGTGCACACGGCCGCGGCGCGCCACGTCGTTGAGGAAGGCCTCGTGGAACGCGGCCACCTCGGGCATCGGACACGGCACGCCGGCCTCCCGGGCCTTCTGGCGCAACCCGTCCATCACCTCCGTGACGTTGATCCCGTTCGGGCAGCGCGTCGCGCACACATAGCACCCGGCACAGATCCACAGCGTCCTGGATCCGAGCACCCGCTCTTCGAGGCCCAGCCCCGCGAGGTGCATCACCCGGTGCGGCAGGAGGTCCATCTCCTCGGCCACGGGGCAGCCCGCGGAGCACTTCGCGCATTGGTAGCAGAGCGCCGTGTTAGTTGTGAGCGACGCGGCCATTCAGAACAGTCCTTGCACCTTGCCGGTTTGGACGTCCACGTCAATGTGACGATAGGCCGCATCGGACGCCGTGCCGGGCATGAGCTTGATGTCGCCCGCCACAGGCACCACGAAGCCGGCGCCGCGATACACGAGCACGTCGCGCACGGGCAGCGACCAGCCGCGCGGCCGGTTTTTCAGGTTGGGGTCGTGGGACAGGCTGAGGTGGCTTTTCACCATGCACGTCCCGAGCACACGCAATTCGGGGTCGGCCTCGATCTGGGCGATCTTCTTCTCGGCCTCGGCACTGTATGTGACCCCATCGGCGCCGTACACCTCGGTGGCGATCTTCTGTATCTTCGTCTTCAGCGGCTCCTCGTCGTCGTAAAGGAAGCGGAAGTCCGCCGGACTCTCGCACGCATCCATGACGGCCTCGGCCAGCTCGATGGCTCCGGCGCCGCCCTTTTCCCAATGCTTGGACACGGCCACACGCGCGCCCGCGGCTTCGGCCGCCGCGCGCACCACCGCCACCTCTTCGTCGGAGTCGGTGTAGAAGTGGTTGATGCAGACGACCGGGTTGATGCCGCTCTTGCGCACGGTTTCGATATGCGCGATGAGGTTTTCGCAACCCTTTTCGACGAGTCCCGGATTGGATGCGGTGTAGGCCTCGTCGAGCGGCTTGCCCGGCGCCACACGCGGGCCGCCGCCGTGCATCTTGAGCGCGCGGATCGTCGCGACGACCACGGCGCAGTCCGGCCGCAGGCCGCTGAACCGGCATTTCAGGTTCCAGAACTTCTCGAAGCCGATGTCCGCGCCGAAACCGCTCTCGGTCACGTGGTAATCCGCCAGTTTGAGGCCCAGCCGGTCGGCGATGATCGACGACTGGCCGATGGCGATGTTCGCGAAGGGTCCTGCATGGACCAGCACCGGCTGCCCTTCGAGCGTCTGCATGAGGTTGGGATTGATGGCGCGCGTCATGAGGGCGGTCATCGCGCCGTCCACCTCGAGGTCGCCGGTCGTCACGGGGTTGCCCTGCTTGTCGTAGGCCACGACGATGCGGCCCATCCGCGCGCGAAGGTCCGCGAGACTCCGCGCCACGGCCAGGATCGCCATCACCTCGGAGGAGACGGTGATCTGGAAGCCGCTGCGCATCATGAAGCCGTCCATCTTGCCGCCCACGCCGATGATCATCTCGCGCAGCGCTTGCGCGCAGAAGTCGATCGTCCAGCCCATCGCCATGTTGCGGGGGTCGATATCGAGACGCTTGAGGCCCTTCGACGCGAGCATGGCGTCGTTGTAGTTGAACTCGTGCTGGATGCGGCTGGTCAGGGCCACCATCGCCAGATTGTGCGCGTTGTTGATCGCGTCGATGTCGCCGGTCAGTCCGAGGCTGAATTCGGACAGCGGGATGCACTGACTGAGTCCGCCGCCGGCCGCCGACCCCTTGATGTTGAAGGTCGGTCCGCCCGAGGGCTGGCGCACGGCGCCGATGACCCGCTTGCCGAGCCGGCCAAAACCCTGGATCAGGCCGATCGTCGTGGTGGACTTGCCTTCGCCGAGGGGCGTCGGGGTGATAGCCGTGACATCGACATACTTGCCGTTGGGACGGCCTTCCAGGCGGTCAAGCACCCGCTGGAAGTCCACCTTCGCCACGTAATGGCCGTACGGCAGCAGCTCCATCCGCTCCAGACCGAGTTCCTCGGCAAGCTGATAGACCGTCTTCATGTGCCCTTCGGCCGCTTCGGCAATCTGCCAGTCCTTGAGCTTGGTGGGATCGAGCGCCGCCAGATCCAGTCCGTTGCCCTTCGTACCGGCCGCCACTGTCGCTTTCATAGAATGCATCCTTCTGGTTCCCGTTATGAATAGAACTCGATGACGCGCATCACGCAGTCAAAGCCTTCGCGTTCGAGCACGTCGTTCAGACATTGCAGCGCCGGGTGATCTTCCGGCAAGACCTCGTATCTGCGCTTTACCGACCCCACGACCATGTCCAGCCCGAGCGGCATCGCCTTGGTGAGGAACGCACTCTCCAGGGTGCTCTTCACGGACATCCCGCTCGCGGTCTGCGGGGGGAGCATCACGGTGAAATTGCTCAGACCGACGGATGCGTGGAACCCCGCGAGGTCCGGGTCTGCCTTGATGAGCGCCAGCCCGTCCAGGACCATCTTGGTCATCCCGCTCGTGTCGCTGCCGAGCGGCGGAATGCCTGGATCGAAGATCAGGTGTGCGTTCGGGATATCGTGGCCGCTTTCGCGAACCTTCCGGGTCATCTGGCGCGCGGCTTCATAGACGTCCTCGCCCGTGCGGCAGGGCACAATCGTCCCGTTCGCCTCTTTCTCGGTGGCCATCAGGATCGGCATGAACGGCTGAATCGCGTAGAGTTCGAGCATGTTCAGCCGCGAGTGCGAGATGGAGTTCAACACCGGGATGCGGCCGCCCGCGCGCTCGGGATCATAGGCCGTCAGCCCCGCCTTGGCGATCTCGTAGTCCGGCGTGTCGATGGACAGCGGCTTGCTGGTCACCGCCTGCACCTCCTGCACCATCTTCGCCATGAACGCCGGGTCGCGCCGGCCCACGTTGACGTCGATGTAGGCCGCGCCGCGTTCGTCCTGCTCTTTGGCAAGCGCCTTGAGGCCGTCCACGTCGTTCGCCGCAAACATCGCCTGCGTCGACGGCACGGAATCGTTGATCGACTCTCCGATGATCTTCAGTCCTTCGATGGCCAAGGGTCTCTCCTTTCCCTCTATTGCTACGTCTGCCGGACCACCAGTTCCGGCTGCACCACATGCTGCCGCAGTTCAAGGGCCTTGCCCTCGATCGTCGGCCGCAACAACGCCTCCAGATGCCGCACCATCTCCGCGTTGTGCGGGTCCACCGAGGTGATGGCCGGGGTAAAATAGCGGGCAATGTCGCTGTTCCCGTAACTGACGACGTTCAGGTCGTCCGGCACGCGGATTCCCTGCTCGGACAGGCGCCCGATGACCCGCACCGCGCACACGTCGTCGCAACAGAACGCCCCGGTGATGCCTTCGCGCCGCACCCGGTCCGCCGTCAAGGCCCGGGGGGCCTCGACCACGAACGGTTCGAGATGCGGGCGGCGGATCCGCAGCACCTCGCGGTAGGTCTCATGCATGAGTTCGAGCACCATGTTGCGGCCGCTCCACCCTTCGCTGGCGACAAAGGCCACCCGGCCGGGCTTCGCGCTGATCAGGTGATTCATCGCCCGCACCACGCCCAGATCGTAGCTCTGCACCACGAACGCGAAGTCGTGGTAGCTCATCGTGTGGTCAAACAGGATGACCGGCGAGTCCTGGGGCGACAGTTTCTAATAGAAGTCCCACGTGCGGGACTCGTCGAGCGTCGGCACCACCACCACCGCCTCGTAACGCTCGTTCAGCATGTGCGCGACGAGCCGGACTTCTTCTTCCCAGCGGTTGTAATCGCAAAAATGATGAAAGGCGCGCCCATGGTCCGCGGCGGACGTCGCGAGCCGGGTGATCAGGTCCTCGTACTGCATCGAATGGAAGGGGAACACCAGTCCCCAGACGGCCTGCTTGGGCCGCAGATCCGCCACGAACGAGCCCTTGCCCGCCCGCTGCACGATCAGTCCCTCGTCGCACAGGATCCGCAGCACGCGCTTGGCCGTTTCCCGCGAAACCCTGTGCCGCCGCTGGATTTCCGTGATCGAGTCCACCCGGTCGCCCGGGTGCAGCACATGGGACAGAATCGCATCCCGGTACTGCTCGACAAGCTGCTCGTACAGCGGGACAAACGGCTGATGATCGCCGTGGATGTGGGCGGGCAAGGCCATGGGGACTCCAAAAATTACATCACATCACATCACACTGGAATATTCTAGTCTCGCGCCCACCTTCTTGTCAAGGCTGGGCCGACAAAACGAACCCGGTTGGTGCGGTTGGCTTTCGATGGCGGGGGCGGGTTTTAAACCCGCCCCTACGAACGCGGACGTTGGCGACGACGCGGTGTTTGGCGAAATGGCAGGGTGCGTCCTGAACAGTCTGCGGCCGCGACCGTGCAACCCTGTAGGGGCAGGTCTCAGACCTGCCCTGGTCCGGCCAGCGGTGGTGCCGTTGACGGCACGAAAACACCCGCGTCGCGGGCAGGTTGGGCGGGGGCGGGTCTGAAACCCGCCCGTACGGTCGCGGGCGTCGGCGACGACGCGGTGTTTGACGCAATGGCAGGGTGCGTTCTGAACAGTCTGCGGCCGCGACCCTGTATCCTGTAGGGGCAGGTCTCAGACCTGCCCTGGTCCGGCCAGCGGCTACGCCACTCCTGTCCTAAACAGCCTCTGCCGAGATCCAACAACGGAAAACCAAACACCCGTTGTTTCTCCAACCACCGTCATCCCCGCGAAAGCGGGGATCCATACTTGAGGAAATAACGCGGGAAATCTCAGAAAAATGGCCCCTATCAACGAATGTCTGTGCATGTCCCCAAGCTCTCTGGACCCCCGCCTGCGCGAGGGTGACGGAGAAGGTAACCTCGACATGAAGACCTCTCGCATAGCCACGACGCGCACAAAAAAACACATGTTTCGAGCTCTTCAAAACATGCGCGCGACCCGTCCAGGACAGCAATGCGGTTGCGCCGTTGACGGGACAGGGCCGACCGGATCGGCACCCGACGGTCTTCGAGCAGACGTGCATGCGGGACCGGTCCCCATCGAGTCTCTTGGCGTGTGAGTTGCCCGGGGGCATCTTCTGGTCGACGCGAGATCGAATCACGCCCACCTTCCGCGTAGAATGATGCCGGTCTGAGAGGGGGCCACTTTCTCGCTGTCACACGAGGGGATGGGTTCATGCAAAAGACTGCGCGTTTTGTTGGGGTACTGGTCCTCCTGTTGGCGGTCGTTGCGACCGGTATTTGGTGGTTCGCCCAAGGTAACTCACCTGGTGAGGAACCAACGCCTGTTGCCGTGACGGAAGACACGGCTCCGCCGCCGCCCGGCGGCACTTTGCCAGCCGCGCCGCTCCCCCACACCGCCACGCCCGGCCAGCCGGGCACCATCTCGGGCACGGCGCGTTTCGCCGACACCTGGGCGCCCGCGCCGGGCATCCAGGTGAGGGTGATCAACCTGAACGACGAGAGCGAGGCAACCGCCGAGACGGATGATTCGGGACGCTACGTCCTCTCGGGCATCAACGCACCCGAAAACGGCGTGGATCTGATGATGGTTGTCCGTGCCAGCCGCCCAGACTATCGCGCCCGCCTCGATGTGAAGTTGCCGCGTTTTTTCGCCAACCAATCCTATGAGGGAATTGATATTTCGGTTCTTCGGAATACCTCGTCCATCTCAGGCACGGTCTATGCCACGGAAACCGACTGGCATCCGGAACGAGTCCGGAGCGTGATGCCCGACTTGCTGAAGCGCAGCGGCCCTGAATCGTTTCAACTATTTAAGGAACGCCTCATCAGCGAAGTCAAGCGACCGCTCCCCGGCGTCACGCTGACCCTGGACCCTGTCCCAGCGGGAGGCAGTGAGGCCGCCCCTGAGGTTGTCTCGGATCAGAACGGGCGGTATGTATTCGAGAACCTTCCCCCCGGCTCCCACAAGGTTTCCGCCGTGCTGCCCGAGGATGCGGTCCAGCTCCAACCAGTCACAAGCGAGACGGTGGAGCTCGAGGAGGGCGAGGATCGCGAGGGGGTGGACCTTGCCATAGACTTTGACGCCGTCAGTGTCTCGGGCCGGGTGCTCGACGACACCGGGGCGGGCATCCCGAACGCACGGGTCACGGCGGAACGCGTCCAGTACAATATCGACGGCAGCGGGGGAGATATGGCGCTTCCCGAGGTGGTTCACTCGGCCATCGCGGACGACCAGGGCCTCTACCGTATCGCCGGCTTGCTTCCATTTGACTATTTGGGGACTGCCGGTTTCCTGTCGTCGGGCACGACAAACAAGCATGCCGGCTACTACACGCTGCGCGCGGAGGCGGACGGCTATGCCCCTGCACAGATTGCCATTCCTCCTGTCCGGGAGGAGCTGGCAACGTTCGTCAAAAGATTCGTCCAGGAACTGAAGGAATGGGAAGATGAGGCATCCCTGATGGATCTCGATCTTCCTCTAGCCTCGGGTGGACGGATCCAGGGCATCGACATCGTCCTGGAGCCCGCCGCGCGGGTCTCGGGGACGCTCGTTGACACGACATACGTCCCGTTGCCGGACACCCGTATCCGTCTCGTCTTCCTCAATCCGCCGGCTGAGCAGGACGTGGCCTTTGAACGCGAAGTCCGGGCCCCGGACTGGGTGACAACCAACGAGTCCGGCGCGTTCCTGTTCGATGCCGTGCCGGGGGGCGAGTACGTGTTCGAGATCGATGCCGCATCCGGTCCGCAGCGCGCACGAAATGCGCCGATCAACATCGCAAAGGGCAGCGTGCTGGAGGACATCACGGTGATCGTCGAGTCGGCCTCGCAACGGGGAAGCCTCGCCGGGACCGTCGTCGCCGTTGCCACCGGCGCTCCCGTCGAACGGTTCGCCGTGCGGGTGCTCAAGGTGGACGCGCCCGGAGAGACCTCTCCCCGCCTTGGCGTTGCCACCGCCGAAAATGGTGCATTCCTCATCGAAGACATTACGGCGGGCGTGGCGACCGTGGAAGTGAAAGCCGAGGGCTACGGACCTCAGGTGTTTCAGATAGACATCCGGCCCGGCCAAACCACCGAGGTCTCAATCAAGCTGGAGGCGGAGGGTATCCTCAAGGGCCGCGTCCAACGCAACGGACGGCCGAGCGGATACGGCTATATCGGCTTTCCGGAATTGGAGGGCAACTTCCATGCTGGAACGGACGGCAATGGGCACTTTGAGGTAAAGGGGCTGCCTGCGGGCACCCATCGGGTACGATTTACGATGTGGCTTTACGAGGACCAACGCGGCGGCGCTCAGGCCATTTACTTTGATACCGTCGAGATCGTCCCAGGTCAAATCACCAGCATCGACGTGGAGTACGACGGCGCCGGGATCGTGCAAGGGGCTTTCGTTGGGCCGCCCGGCAGCAAGGAGTGGAGGGTCAGACTGACCGATCCGGCTGCGCCTTCTGGAGAAGAGATGCGCGCAGGCACCTGGAAATTCCAGGAAAATGGCCGTTACGAGATTGTGGATGTGCCGCCGGGCGTGTACGGCGTGACTGCGGCCTGCGACACCGCAGACGGCACGACCCTGGAACAGTCAGACACGGTCACCGTGCAGAATGGGGACACCGCCAGGGTGGACTTCCAGTTCCAGGGCACATATGCCACAACCCGCTGACCGGGGATCGCATGATGTGGGCCGCTGCAGGCGACGGCATGCGGCACCCGGTGGCTCCCTCACAACCGGCGATGGTTTTGTGGGAAAAGACCCGGAACCAGACGCGACCGCCGTTGACGGGACCAAGCCGACCGGATCGGCGCCCGACGGTCTTCGAACGGACGTGCGGGCGGGACCGGCCGGTCCGGATCAGTCTCCGGACGGGGGTGTGCCCTTGCCTTCGAGCAAGGGCTCCTTGTTCAGTTCCTCGGCCGTCTGATGGGCGCGGTGCTGGATATCGACCTCTTTGCGGTGCAACTGCTGGTCTTCGCGGCCCGGCCCCAGTGTGGCATCCTTGAACACGTAAAAGAACTTCGTGCCCGGGCCTTCGTTGAGGGTGAGACGGCCGTTGATGAGCATGGGCTCCTGGTAGAGGTCGGTGGTCTGTCCCTCGGCCATTTGCACCAGCACCACCTCGCGCAGCGGGGGCGCCTCGCAGAAGTAGCACTCCAGCGGCATCGGCAGCAGCAGGAACTCCTTCGCCTGCCGGAAGTCATCGAGAGGCACCATGAACCCCACGATGTTCACATGCTGGTCCCGGTGCTCCAGCAGGGCCTCCGTGAAGGTCGGCCCGGACTTCAGCGTGCCGCGCGTCGCCTGAAGGAGGTCCCAGCGGACCAGTTCCAGTCCGCCCTCACGCCGCTCCGCTTCGACGGTCTTTCGGTAGTTGACGTAGCGGTCGCGCAGGTTGCCCCGGCGCAGCTCGGAATTGGCGAAAACGACGCCGACCAGAATGACGGCGATGCCCAGAATAGTGACCAGGTCGCGTACTGCTCGTCTACGCACGTCTGCATTCCCTCCACACGGCGCGTGACCCCGCGCTGCGCCCGTTCATAGTGAAAACGCCGCCCGGCGCTGTCAAGACGACATGCCCGGCGTACGGCCGCATCCCTGCAGCCGCCCGCATGGTAGCAGAAATCCTTCGCGAGCGCCACAGCCCGCTGGGCGCGTTCTTCCTTGTGACAAGAAACGCGCCGCAAGGCGGGGACAGACACGGACGTTCCTTCGTCGCCGGGTCAGTCCTGCCGGGCGCCTCTTAGGTGACGGCGGGGACTCTCGTTCGCCCGCAGTGCTTGACAAGCCGAGATTCCTCACTTCGTTCGGAATGACACGAGGGGCAAGCGAAAGGACACGAGCAGCGGTGTCCTCTCAGAATACCCCCCGACTCTGTGTCACCCCGAGCGCAGCCGAGGGGTCTCCTCGCCGCGCGTTCCGCCAAGGGCTCACGGTTACACGAGGAGATTCCTCACTGCGTTCGGAATGACAGGAGGGCGGTCGGAATGACGAGTGGGGTGCGGGCGACGGGTTTCGGGATAGCGCCAAGTCTTACTCAGATTGATCGCAACGTGTTGTTCTTAATCTGCTTAGAGAAACAAGTCGTGTTGATTCATGATGTTGCGTCAATATATGACGTTCGAGATGAACTATCCGCGGGTCAGGGAATTCCCGCTGCTAGGCGGTCTCTTGGACGAGATGGGCGCAGTCATACTGTCGCGGCACATTCTGGGCGATGGCGAGGTCGTGGGTCACCAGCAGCAGGGTCAACTGACGCTCGCGGCACAGGTCAAGCAGCAGCCCCATGACGCTGGCGGCCGATTTGGGGTCGAGACTGCCGGTCGGCTCGTCGGCGATGAGGATCTTCGGGTCGTTGGCAAGTGCGCGGGCTATGGCCACGCGCTGCTGTTCGCCGACGCTCATCGTACCGGGGCGGGCATGGACGCGGTGGCCTAGGCCAACCCGTTCGAGCAGATGGTGGGCCCGCGGCTTCCATTCCTTGTGCGGCACGGTGTCGCTGAAGCGCATCCCCAGCACCACGTTTTGCAGGGCCGTGAAGGGATTCAGCAGGTTGAAGGTCTGAAAGACAAAGCCCAGGCGTTCGCCGCGGAAGCGGTCGAGCTGGGCGCCGGACATGCTGTGGACGGACTGGCCGTCGACCACGATTTCGCCGCTGTCGGGGCGCAGCAGGCCGGAGACGAGGTTGAGCATGGTACTCTTCCCGCAGCCGCTGGGGCCAATGAGGGCGACGTGGCTGCCCCGGGCGGCCTCGAAGTGATCGCAACGGAACTCGACGCCCGCCCCGAGGCGGCGCCGGCAGTTGGTCATGGTTACCACGGTTCCAGCTCCTCCATTGGTACGCAGCGACGATACCAGATGGCCGGCCCGCTTTCCAATGCCCGGGCGGGGTGGGATATGATAGGAGCCGGTCCGCCAGACAACCAGCAGGAAACGACGCATCGTGGGCGATGACGATAATGGAAGACAGGCCCTGGCCAAGGTCATTGCGCGCTGCTACGACCTCGGCGAGGTGCAGACGCCCGAGCCGGTGGCGGCGGCGCATCAGCGGCGGCACCGCAAACTCATCGTCGAGACCTCGCGCGGCAGGTTCCTCGTGAAGACCTACAGGCGCGACCCGTACGTCCTTGACGCGCTGCGCTTCCAGCACCGCCTCTCGGACCATCTGCGCGAGCACCAGCTTCCTGTGGCGCGCATTCAGCCGGCCCGCAACGGCAGACGCATTCTCGAAATCGACACCTGGGCGCTCGAATTGCAGGAATTCGTCGACGGCGCGCCGATGCACGTGTCTTCGGAGACGCTGGAGGTCAGCGCACACGCGCTCGGGCGCTTTCACCGGGTGTGCCACGATTTCCCGCGTCCCGAGCGCGACACGCGGATGTGGCGGTTCTCACAGGTGCCCCGGGCGAGTTTCGCGCTGCTCTATGAGGCGGCCCGGCAGGAGGCGGACACCCCCGCGCTGACCTCGGACTGCAACGCGATCGCGCTGTTCCTGCACGACGCCAACAAGGAACTGAACCTCGACGCCCGCAGCCAGTTCGAGACGGGCCTCATCCATGGAGACTGGCACGGCGGCAACCTCATCTTCCAGGGCGACAGACTGGCGGCGATCGTCGACCTCGAATTCGCGGGCGACGGCTGCTACCTCGAGGACCTGTCGTATGCGATCTCGAACCTGTGTATCCGCACCACGGTGCGCGAGGAACGGCTGGCCAAGCGGACCGACATCGTGCTGGACTGCTATCAGCATTACCGCACGCTGTCCTATGCCGAACAGGTCGCGTTGTACTACGCGGTCGGCGTGAAGCACGTGGCGACGGTGGCCTACCAGGTCCAGCAGAACGGCCAGGTGGCGGGATTGCAGGCGCTCGAATGGATGTCCCGTTTGCGGGTCCAGTGCGACTGGCTGTCCGGTCGCGCCCGCGGCGTGCGGTGGGGGTAGCCGACGGCAGCCGGACAGGCTGCAACCATCTGACCCGGTGGCGTATGGATAGTGTGGGAGTGTCGCGGATGGACCGTCAATGACTGGGGAGGCAGATCGATGAGACGTTGGGGGATGGTGTTCCTACTGGTCGTGGCGCAGGCCGCTTTCGCCGAAGAGGCCCCGCCAGTCGCAGCGTTTGAGACATTCCTTTCGACCCTCGACAGGGGCGACGCGGCGTCCATCTCCGAGGCCATCGACTACTACGCGGCGCATCTCGCCAGTGTTTCGCAACCGGAACGCGACTACGCGGGCATCCTGTTCTTCGACTACGTGGACGATGTGGTTGATGCCATAAACGACCACATTGAATCCCTTGTGCGGACAGATTGGCAGCAGACACTGGACGAAAGCGCAAAATTGGCGCCCATCTGCGAGGCCAATGGTCTGATCATGAGGGGCTGCGAGCAGCCATTCGTGGAGATTTCCGACGCGGCGCGCGGCACGTTGTTTTCGCACGTGACCGAACAAATGAGTGCCTTCCATGCCGCCTACTACAGAATGGCACAGGGAAACCTTGGCTGTGAATGCTTTCTGCGCAGGCTTCAGGACGTACCCGGCCGGCTTGCCGAACACGAAGCGTACCTGAAGGCGTTTCCCGGCTCACCCCTCCAGGAGAAGGTCGAACGTGAACGCCGCGCACTGCTGACAGCCTTCATCACGGGTGGGTGGTGCTACGGGAATGAGCTGTTTCCCTCTGGCGGTGACGCTGCCTCGCCGGAGGCCCTTGAAGTGTACCGCCGCTATGCCGACGAACAGGCCGGAACGCCAACAGGCGACGTCGTGAAGAACTACCTTGACGTTCTCGAGAACAGCCACTTCGCCTTCTGCCGCGAGGTCTACGACTTTGTCGCCGCGAACAGCAACGGCTATACGAGCTCGTACGATGAACTGTCGGCAATGCTCTACCGGCAAGGCGACT
The DNA here is from genome assembly GCA_052033955.1 of Candidatus Hydrogenedentota bacterium. Classification (GTDB taxonomy): domain Bacteria; phylum Hydrogenedentota; class Hydrogenedentia; order Hydrogenedentales; family SLHB01; genus JBPOJD01. The sequence continues at coordinate 22,137 of JBPOJD010000040.1, read as the reverse complement.
ACAGGTAGCCCAGCCCCATCAGTTTGTTGCGGATCTCGTCCTGTTCGGCGTCGCTGAGGCCTTCACCCTGGCTGCCCTGCCCCTCTTCGACGTGCGTCGTCTGAAGCGGGTTCCGGGCCAGCTCTTCGTCCTTCATCAAATCCGTCAGCGACCGGCCGTCCATGTTGTCCGGGACGGGCTGCCCGAGCAAATGGAGGATGGTCGGGGCCATGTCGATGAGGCGTGCGCCGTCCACGTGTCCCGGTTTCACGGCCTGGCCGTGGGCCAGGATGACGCCCTCCATGCGGTGATTGCCCGCGATGGTGGTGTTGGGGTACACGGGCTCCTTTGACGCAAACCCGAAGAAGCAGACGGGCATGTATTTGGCCTCGAGAGGCAGCGGGAGGATGTCGGGCCCGTATTTGGCGAAGGGGCCGCTGAACATTTCGCTGTTGACCGGAATCGGGCCGCCAACCAGCTCCCCGGTGTGGGGGTTGGTCAGCTTGTGCCAGCGGGCGACGATCTCGTCGCGGACGGCGTCGTACTGTTCGGGCGGGACGGAGCCATTGGGCCGGATCCCTTGGGTATTGATGAAGATGCCGCTCCAGCCGAAGGGGGCGTAGGCCTTGGTCTTGCTCCAGTCGACGTCGTTGAGGCTGAGCATGCCGAGGATATTGATCGTGCCGGTCACCTTGTTCAGCGTGGCCTCGGGGGAGGCCGCCTTGAGGTACACCGACAGGCGCAGCAGCGGTTGCAGCAGGCGCATCGCGTTGTACGGGGTGATACCCAAGTCCCAAAGCAGTTTCTTGAGCTTGACGCGCAGAGTGTTCTTGAGCGTGATAAAGCCTTCGCGCAGGAGCCAGCTATTCTGGTCGATCAGGTAGTGCGTCGGGCCGAACCCGTGGTCCGACACGATAAACGCGACACCCTCCGGCCCGAGCTTGTCGATCAACCGGCCCACACGCTGGTCGATCATCGTGTAGTAGGCCTCAACGCGCGGCATGAACTTGTCGGAGAAGGCCTTGTTGTACTGGGGATGCCCGGGATCCATTACGTTCCACAGCTCGTGCTGGAGCCGGTCGGTCCCCCATATGTGCAGCATCGTGAAGTCGGGCTGGTGCTTGTCGAAGAGCTTCTCGGCCACATCGAACTTCGTGCTCTCCATCCGGTAGGACTCGGTCAGCAACGAGTCGGCGTGCTTCTCCGACCCCACGGCGATGTAGCACATCGTCTCGAAAAACAGCGGGTAGCGGCCGAACTCCTTCTCCAGCTCGTCCACCAGTTCGCGCGGATAGGTGAAATCGCGCGACTCGCGCGGCGACAGGAACCCGCAGACCATGTGGCCGTTGATCGGCGTCGGGGGATAGGTCGTGGGCACGTTGAGCACCAGGCAGCTCTTGCCCGCGTCGCTCAGGTACTCCCAGAGGGTCTTCCCGACGCGGATCCGGCTGTTGACGGGCCGCTCCTTCTGTGCGACAGGGTCATAGACAAGGAAATCGAAGATCCCGTGCTTGCCGGGATTGACGCCAGTCATGAAGGTGGACCACGCCGTCGGCGTTTCAGGCGTGTAGACCGATTCCAGGTCCCCCGTGGCGCCGGCATCCGCCAATCGCTTGAGGTTGGGCATGCGCCCGTCTTCCATGCGCGGGCGCAGCACGTCCCACGTCGCCCCGTCAAGCCCGATCACCATCACCTGTCGATTTGCCACGAATGTTGCTCCTTGGTTCGGGAATCCGTGCCGCCCTCGCTAAACCGTTGGGAGGACAGCCAGATGTGAGGATGGAGTCCTATGGTAGCCCGTCCGGCGGCACAGGCGCAACTTGTCCAAAGACAGGTCTGGTCCGCCAACGGTCCAGCACACGGTCGTCTACGTTACCGGCGCAGGATGAAAACGTTACACGAGACATCCTTCCGGATACCGCGGGGGCAGGCGGCTATTCTCAGGGTTCACCGGTCTTCTGTGGCTGCTGGAGATGGTGGCCGGCGGCGCCGATGGATAGGGACACGATGCACGCGGCGGGTATGGCCAGCCCAAACCACGGTCCGGACGCCCAACCGCGCGCCATCGCCAGTGCGCCGATGGTCAGAGGAACCGTATAGCTCAACACAAGACAGTATGTGCCCCACGCTTTCACCCGGCGAAGACGCACCGGGTGCCGCCAAGTCGTCGACTCCGGGCGTTGAATCGCATAGCGCGCCAGGAATGGGCCAAGCGCGAGCTGCGATGCCGTGAATATGAAGGGCATCACGATCCTATGGTCCAGCGCGGGCCAGTCGCCGCCCTCCATGGTGCCGGCGGCGGCAAACGCGACAGCCATCAGCCACCCGGCCCACGCCAACCCCCAGGCAGCACGCGGGACAATATCCTCCACCTTGCGGGGGGCGAGCGATGCCTCGCGTCTTGCGGTGAATTCCTTCTTTACCGCCCGCAGCGGCTGCGAGATTTGCATTTCCAGGTGGACAGACAGCGCCAGCGCCACTACCAGTGCCCCGGATCTTGCGGGGCTGTTGGAAAGCACCACCAAGAGCACCAGTAGAAAGCCCAACGAAGTCCGAATCCAAAGCCTTCGTGAGAGTTCCTGTATTCGAGCATGCTGGAGCGCACCCGCCGCCCCATCTCCCAGCCGTGTACGGGTGAGGACGGCCCATAGCGCCGGGTACAACACAAGCAATACGGGAAACGCTTTGTTGTGCAAGACCAGATTGTATAACGCCGCTTTCCACTGTTCGGGGAAGGAAGGCATCTGCATAACGACCACCGAAGACATGACAATAAGCAGCCAAATGGCCCGTTTGCCGTTCGTGGTGAAGGTCCACGCCTCCCGCTGCAAGAGATTCATCTACTGTCCTCCCAATGGCACTGTGCGCTCCGTCGACGAGACCCCAAGCAAAGATTTTGTCCTGGGGCTCATCGCGTTTGCTCCCCTTCCCCGTAGAAGTCGTCCAATTCCCGCTCGAACAGCCGCAGAAACCTTGCCCGATCCACGCCCGTCAGCTTGGCCTGCGTCAAGACCTGGCGAATCTCGCTCAATACCCGCCGTTCGGTCTCCTCAACGGGCAGCGTCGGCGATTCCGCCATTGAGGTGACCACCGTCCCCCGGCCGCGCACGGTGCTGATGAGCCCGCACCGTTCCAACTCGCGGTATCCCCGCGCGATGGTGTTGAAGTTCACGTCGAGGTCGTTGGCAAGCTGTCGCACAGGGGGCAGCGCATCGCCGGGCTTGAGCCCGCCCGAGGCGATGGCGTGTTTGATGCCCGCGACCACTTGGTCGGCGAGCGGCACCGGAGAATCGAGGTGTACGACAAGCTTCATGCGCTTATTGTATCACACATTGATACAATAAGCAAGCCTACCGCAGCACCCCCACCAGCAGTTGGTACGGCTTGGGCCAGATCTGGAGGGCGAAGGTGCGCACCTCCGGCGTGAATCCGGCCTGGTCCATCAGCCGGAGCCAGGTGGACTGCGGGAAGAGTCCGGTGTGGAGCCGGTCGTGTTCGATGCGCAGGCCGTCCGCGGAAGCTATGAGATAGGTAAACACATGCTCCACGACCGTGTCGTCCGGATCGGGGTCGTGGGTGTACTCGAACCAGGTCACGCGAAGGGTATCGCTGGCATTCGTCACGTGCTCGGTCTCCGGAGGCAGAAAATTCTCCCGGTACCGGTCGGGACTCGCGATGACGACGCCGCCCTTGTCGAGATGGGCTGCGGCCGTCTCGAAGACCGCGGCCACATCCTCTTCGGTGAGCATGTGGCTGACGGCGTCGTGCAGCAGCACGGCGGCGAAGGTCCGGTCGAGCCGGACGGACCGCATGTCGCCCACACAGGTGGGGACGCCGGGGTTGAGCGCGCGGCATTGGGCGAGCATCGCGTCGGACAGATCGACGGCGGTGGCCTCGAACTCGGCCGTGAGGTGCGAGAGATTGTGCCCCCCTCCCACGCCGAGTTCCAGGACCGCATGGCGGCCCGGCCCAAGCTTCTCGCGGAGCACCTCGCGCCAGCGCGCGGCCTCCTCGGCGTACTCGTCCGGCGGGCTCATCAGCGGCCACAGCCACGCCAGGTCGCCGTACAGCCGGTTGGTTGCGATGTCGTTCGTGTCCATGCCTCACCTCCTCCGTAGTCTCCGCGGACAGTTTGGCGCGCCGCGGCGTGCCATGCAAATCGCGAACGCAAGCCGCCTGCCCAGATGAGATGCTTCGCTGCGCTCAGCATGACAAGAAGGGCTGCCACTCACCACAGAGCGGAATCGATACGCCCGGGCCGCGGCGTCACGCCTCGACCGCCTTCCGGCGGATCACCCCGCCGAGGTAGTGGTCGAGGATGGACTGCTCGACACGCCAAACTGTCTCGCCGAGCGCGGTGAAGGTGTACACGCCGTTCTCGCGTTCGAGGAGGCCGTCCGTGATGAGGAAACGGCGCGTGCCGGCGTAGTCGCTGCACACAGTCGCGATGCGCCGCGTGATCTCCGCGTGGTCGTAGGCGCGCAACTCGGGCAGCGCCCACCGCATGACGGCATCCAGCGAAAACCGGTGCATCGGCGTGACGTCGCCGAAGCTCCGCCGGAGACGCTCCTCCTCGAAGGTTGTGGATGTCCTGCGGGGCGGAGCGGCTTCCATCAGACGGGCCGCGGCCTTCTTGAGCGGAAGCGGTCCGGATCGCAGCACCTTGGCGACGGTCGCCCTGGAGTCGTCGGTCTGGAGGTCGACAAGCGCGCTGACGGCCGCGGTCGCCACGGCGCTGTCTGCATCGTCGATGGCCCGTGCGAGCACGGCGTGGGCATCCGCGTGGCCAAGGCGTCCCAGGGTCGAGATGGCGGCGCGCCGTTCGCCCGGCTCGCCGGATTCGGCAAGGGCCATGATGACCGGGAGACTGGCCACATCCTCGAACTCGCCCAGGGTGAGCGTGGCCTCGGCGCGGGTCTGGGCATCGGCGGAATCCAGACACGACCGCACGGCGGCCGCGGTCTCGCGTGCGCGAAGGTGCCGCAGGCATCGCAGGGCAGCCGCGCGGACGGGCGCTCCAGGCGCGTCGAGACGCGCAACCAGATACCCAGTGATCCGGTCGAGCAGGCCTGCGGGAAAGTCTGACCGCCAGAGTTCAGGCCATTTGGGCGTCCAGATGGCGCGGACGCGCAGCGCGTCGGCCTTGTGCAGCGGCGGCGCGTCCAGCAGCCAGGGGTGGTCGATGCAGCGCGCCACGGACTCCACCAGCGCCAGGTCGACCAAGGTCTCGTTGCCCGCGAGGAAGCGCGGCTCGATCCGCTCGAGCACTCGTGAACCGACCCGGCACAGGGCGTAGACCAGTTGCGGGGCGGCGTGGAGTTCCGAGGGCGTCGCACACGCGTCGGCATACGTAAACAGGCGCGGCAGGGCCTCGTTGGCGTCGCGCAGCAGCGCACAGGCCAGCAGCGCCGCCGCTTCGGCGTCACGACAATCCCTCAACAGCGCGATCAGCAGTTCCGCCCGTTCACCGGGCGTCAGCGGACTCGTGTCCAGCACGTCGATCAATTGGTACAGGGTGCGCGCGGGCATGTGTACGTAGCGGCAGCTCGACTGGGCGATGTAGCGGCGCAGGACGTCCTCGACGCCCTCGCGCAGGTCCGGGCTCTTCCACGCGCCGAGCATCAGCGCCAGCGCCGGGCGCCCCAGCCGTGGCAGTACGCTGGCCAGACGCTCGCGCAGGGTGTCGCTGCCGTCCGGGCGCAGCAAGGTCACGAAGCGCTCGGGCGAGCGCTGGAGGACCATGTCGAGGCGATCTGTCAGCGCGGCGCGGTTGTCGCTCATTTCAATGATCAAGTCGATTTCGGCATCGACCTCGCGGCGGAACGCGGCGGGGTCTTCGATCGGTGGCGTGTCCATGGTATCCATCTCCTGCAAGTACTGTCTCATCGCGCCGCGTGCACGGTGCAAACGGCTCATCACGGTGCCAATGGGGACGTCCAGAAACGACGCGACGTCGCGGTAGGCCAGCCCGTCCAGGTGGTGAAGCACCACCGCGATGCGCTGGTCGGCGCTGAGACGCATCAGCCCGCCGGATAGACCGGCCGCCGGGGCCGCGCCCGCCGCGGTTGCTGCCGCCTCCTCGTCCGCCTCGGAGAGCGGCAGCGGCGCCTGACGCCGGTCACGCAGCCAGGCGCGGCCGAGGTTCAGTGCGATGGCGCTCACCCAGGGGCCAAACTTGGCGGCGTCCCGGAGCTGGTCAAGCTTGACGTAGCCGTCGACGAAGGCCTGGTGTGCCAGGTCCTCGGCATCGGGGACGTTGCCGGCCAGGCGCACACATAGCGCGAAGACACGGGCACGGTACCGCTCCATGAGGGTTCCGTATGCCTCGCGGGCGCCGTCTCGCACGGCCGCGACCAGTTCTGAGTCCGTCATCTCCTTGGCACCTTTCCGATGAATAGATGCAGAAGCCGGTCCATTATTCCATAGGCGGGGCGAAAATCGCATCCGCCGGTGCACAATATCTTCCGAAAACCCCGCAGAATAAGTGTGAAAAGTGTTGCGCGCATCCTGAACCTTCTGTATACTCCCCGCCGGTGGGAGCATGAGACGGCGGGCCCCTTCCACACCCGTATTCCCGCGGACGGCCACGCCTCCAGTGCATCGGCCACCCTATGACTAGACAGGCAGCCGCAGTAGAGCCGGGCCGCGGGGTCCGGCGAGTTTTCGAAAGGGCGTGGCATGAACCAGTTCTGGCATGACGCCGGGTGTGCCTTTCACCCCGTCAGCGCTCCGGATTACCTCCCCAAGACCCAGCTTCAGGACCTTCAACTCCACCGGCTCCAGACCATGGTGCGGCTGGCCTATGACAACGTGGCGCTGCACCGCGAGCGCATGGACGCCAAACGGGTTGCACCCGACGATATCCGACGTCTCGAAGACATCCGTCACCTGCCTTTCACCCTGAAATCGGACCTGCGCGACAGCTATCCGTTTGGCCTGTTCGCGGTGCCGATGAGCAAGGTGGTGCGGGTACATGCGTCCAGCGGGACCACAGGCAAGCCGACGGTGGTCGCCTACACGCAGGAAGACATCGACGTGTGGTCGAGCGTGATGGTGCGCAGTTTTGCGGCGTGCGGCCTCGGCGAGGGCGACACGATCCAGAACGCCTACGGCTACGGCCTGTTTACGGGCGGTCTCGGCGCGCATTACGGGGCCGAGGCGCTCGGCGCGACGGTGATTCCGATCTCGGGCGGCAACACGGACCGCCAGATCATGTTGATGAAGGACTTCGGCACGACGGCCATCTGCTGCACGCCGAGCTATTTCATGCACATGACCGAGCGTGCGCAGGAAATGGGCATTGACCTGCGGGAACTGCCGGTGCGCGTGGGGGTGTTTGGCGCCGAGCCGTGGACGGAGGGCATCCGCAAGCACGCCGAGGAGGCGGGCGGCATCAAGGCCCACGACATCTATGGACTCTCCGAGATCATCGGCCCGGGCGTGGGCATCGAGTGCTGCGTCCAGCAGGGGCTCCACATCTTCGAAGATCATTTCTACCCCGAGATCATCGATCCGGAGACCGGCGAACCGTTGCCGGACGGCCAGGAAGGCGAGCTGGTCCTGACGACGCTGAGCAAGCGGGCGATGCCGATGCTGCGCTACCGCACGCGGGACATCACAAGCATCATCGACGAGCCATGCCCGTGCGGACGGACGATTCGCCGCATCAAGCGCATCGGACGCCGCAGCGACGACATGTTCATCATCCGCGGCGTGAATGTCTTCCCGTCGCAGGTCGAATCGGCGCTGCTGACGGTCGAGGGCACCCTCCCCCACTACCAGATTGTCCTGTTCCGCGAACGCGGGCTGGACCAGATGGAAGTTCAGGTGGAGGTGACGCAGGCCTTCTTCAGTGATCGCGTGGGCGCACTTGAGGAATTGCAGAGCAAACTGGCGCATGCCATCGAACATACGCTGGGGATCCGGGTCAAGCTGCGCCTGGTCGAGCCGCACACCATCGAGCGGAGCATGGGCAAGGCCAAACGCGTGGTGGACAAGCGGAACGAGTCCGAGTAAGGGCACATTCGCGGGCGGAGGCCCGATGGGGAGAGCACGATGAAGATACATCAGTTGTCGCTGTTTCTGGAGAACAAGCCGGGCCGTCTGAGCGAGCCGTGCCGTCTGCTGGCGGACGCGGACATCAACATCCTGACCCTGTCGCTGGCCGACACACAGCAGTTCGGCATCCTGCGGCTGATCGTGCGCGAGTGGCAGAAGGCCGAACAGGTTCTGCGGGACGCGGGCTGGGTGGTCAAGCCGACGGAGGTCGTGGCGACCGAGGTCGAGGATCGGCCGGGGGGACTGGCGCGCATCCTCGAGGTCATCGAGGGCGCCGACATCAACATCGAGTACATGTACGCCTTCACGTTCCGGCGCGGGGACCGCGCGGTGCTGGTGTTCCGCTTCGATGACCCGGACACGGCCATCGGCGTGCTGCAAGGCAAGAACATCAACGTGATCGACGGGGTGGAGCTTTTCGAACGGACGGAGCAGTAGCGATGAGCGCAGTGGTGGGCGACCGGTGTTGGGAAGAAGCGGAACGCATGAGCCGCGACGAACTGCGTGCGTGCCAATTGGCGCGGCTGCGCGATTGCGTGGCGCGGACGATGCACGTCCCCTTCTACCGGGACGCGTACGCGAAGGCCGGCATCACGCCCGATGCCATCAAGAGCCTCGATGACCTTCGGCGGTTGCCGTTCACGAACAAAGCCGACCTGCGCGACCACTATCCGCTGGGCTTTCTGGCGGTGCCCAAAGAGCAGGTGGCGCGCTACCACGGATCATCCGGCACCACCGGCAAACCGACCTTCGTGGCCTACACCCGCAACGACTTGGACCTGTGGGCCAATCTCTGCGCGCGCTTCCTGGTGGCAGGCGGCCTGCGCCCTGAGCATACGGTGCAACTGGCCTTCGGCTACGGCCTGTTCACGGGCGGTTTCGGGCTTCACTACGGCGTCGAAAAGGTCGGGGCGGGCATCATCCCGGCGTCATCGGGCAACACGACGCGCCAGTTGATGCTGATGCAGGACCTGCATGCGGACGTGCTGGTGTGCACGCCGAGTTATGCGCTCAACATGGCTGATGTGGCGCGCTCGGAAGGCATTGAGCCGCGGGATCTGCCCATTTCCTGCGCCCACTTCGGCGGCGAGATGTGGACGGAAGACATGCGCGCCCAGATTGAGGAGGCCTTCAATATCCAGGCCTTCAACAACTACGGATTGAGCGAGGTCATTGGCCCGGGCGTGAGCGGCGAATGCTCCGCGCGCAGCGGCATGCATATCCAGGAGGACCATTTCATCGTCGAGTGCCTCGATCCCGACACGCTCGAGCCGGTCGATGACTACAGTTACGGCGAACTCGTCTTCACGGCGCTGACCAAGGAGGCCATGCCGATCGTGCGGTACCGCACCCGCGACATCGCTTCGCTGGATCCGTGCCCGTGTTCCTGCGGCCGCACGAGCACGCGGATGAGCCGCGTCATGGGCCGAACGGACGACATGCTCATCATTCGTGGCGCGAACGTATTCCCGTCGCAGATCGAGGAGGCGCTCCTGCAGGTGGAGGGCACGGCGCCGCATTACATCATCGAAGTCACGCGGCCGGGCACGCTGGACGAGATCACAGTGCGCGTCGAGGTGCGGCCCGAGAGCTTTTCGGACAAGATGAGCCAGATGCAGCACCTTCGTGACCAGATTGACCGGCGGATCCACGCGGTCGCGGGCATTCGGGCGACGATCGAGCTGGTGGCGCCGCAGACCATCGAACGGTCGGTTGGCAAAGCCAAACGGGTCATCGACAATCGCGCGGCAGGCACCAAGCAGTAGCCGCTTCCAAAGGATGGGGTGGGAACCAGGAGGGTATGACGGATGGATGGGGTGCTGCTTCTGACGGTACTGGTGTTGCTGTATATCTTCGCTATCGGTTACCTGGGCTACCGGGGATACCGCGGCACGAAAACGGCTACGGACTACCTGATTGCGGGGCGTGAAATACACCCCTTCGTCATGGCCATGTCCTACGGTGCGGCATTCATCAGCACGTCGGCCATCGTGGGCTTCGGCGGTGCGTCGGCCATGTTCGGGCTCGGCATTCTCTGGCTGCCCTTCCTGAACATCTTCGTCGGCATCTTCATCGCGTTCATCTTCATTGGATCGCGCACGCGGGCCATGGGCCGCAGGCTGGATGTGCACACCTTCCCCGAGTTCCTCGGGGCACGTTTCCAGTCACGCTTTCTGCAGGTGTTCGCGGCGCTGATCATCCTGTTCTTCATGCCGCTGTATGCAGGCGTGGTGCTGATGGGCGCGACCAAGTTCATCGAGGTGCGCCTGAACATCGATTACGAGACGGCACTGCTTTTCTTTTCGGCGCTGGTGGCCGTTTACGTGATCATGGGCGGACTCAAGGGCGTGATGTACGCCGACGCCATGCAGGGCATCATTATGCTGGCGGGCATGGGCATCCTGCTCTTCCTCACTTTCAGCCAACTGGGTGGCGTCGTGACCGCGCAGGAGCGGCTGACGGAGCTCGCGCCGCAGGCGACCGCCATCTTCGGCGAGAAGGGCCACCAGGGCTGGACCGCGATGCCGCGGTTCGGAAGCGAGTTCTGGTGGATTCTGGTGTCCAGCATCACCTTGGGCGTCGGCATCGGCGTCCTGGCTCAGCCACAGCTTGCCGTGCGGTACATGACGGTCAAGAGCACGCGCGAGCTCAACCGGGCAGGCGTTGCGGGCGGCATCTTCATCCTGATCGTCACTGGCGGTGCCTACCTGGTCGGGTCGCTGTCGAATGTCTACTTCTTCGACGACCCGGACGTCGCAAAGATCTCGTTCCAAGCCGCCAACAAGGACCTGGAACAGATCATCCCGCTCTTCATCACCCGGTACATGCCCCCTTGGCTGGGCGACGTGTTCTTCGTCACGCTGATGGCGGCCGCGATGTCGACCGCGTGCAGCCAGTTCCACGCCATGGGCTCCGCGGTGGGACGCGACCTGTTCGGCGCGTCGCGCACGGCATCCTCGGGACGAACCATCGGCATCACGCGCATCGGCATCATCATTACCTTCCTGGCGAGCGTGGGGCTGGCCTACGGGCTGCCGGTCATGTTCGCAGGCACAGGGACCGCCATTGTCGCGCGCGGCACGGCCATCTTCTTTGGACTGTGCGCGGCCGCCTTCCTGCCAATGTACATCGGTGGGCTGTACACGCGCGCGATCACGAAGGCCGGCGCGATTGCCGGCGCCGTGACGGGATTCGGCGTGAGCGCGTTCTGGCTGCTGTTCATCCATGCCAAAGAGGCCAACGCGCTGCAGTTGTGCAATTTCATCTTCGGACGATCCCCGCTCACCGGGACGGCACGCACCGGTTTCATTCTTTGGGCTGAGGTGGACCCGATCGTCGTTGCGCTTCCTCTTGCCATTCTCGTCACCGTGGCGGTTTCCATGATGACGAAGGACGTTGCCTCGGACCACGTGGCCCGGTGCTTCGGTGATGCGACGCCGCGCGCCGCGGCCGCCGCCGGTTCCGGCAGTGCGCCCGTAGCGCGGGTATGAATCCTGAGTACACCAACCCCCGGTTGCAACCGGGACAGGTACACCGAAGGGAGGTGAAGACATGCTAGGACTGGCTGACGGATGGGTGGCGGCTGCCTACATTCTGTGTCTGCTGAGCAGCCTGTTGTGTGTTGTCTACGGGATACTCAACTGGAACAAGGGCGATGAGCCTGTGAGCGATGCAGACCGTCAATGGGCAAAAGAGGAAGACAAGCTCGAAGAAGAGCTCTAGGGCAGGAAGTGCCTGGGGCTTGGGGACCGATCAATGAATAACATGCTTTTCCTGATTCTGACCGTCACCATATACCTTTTCATAACAGGTTATCTGGGGTATCGCGGCTTTCGCGGCACCAAAACGGCCACGGACTACCTTCTGGCGGGTCGCAAGGCCCATCCTTTTGTCATGGCCATGTCCTACGGCGCCACGTTTATCAGCACCTCGGCCATTGTCGGATTTGGCGGCGCTGCAGCGGTGTTCGGCATGGGGCTGTTGTGGCTCACGTTTCTGAATATCTTCGTGGGCATTTTCATCGCGTTTGTATTCTTCGGAGGCCGTACCCGGGCCATGGGCCACCGGCTTGACGCGCACACCTTTCCTGAACTGCTCGGGCGGCGCTACAAGTCGCGTTTTCTGCAGGTCTTCAGCGGCGGCGTCATTCTGGTGTTCATGCCGCTCTATGCGGGCGTCGTGCTGATGGGCGCCGCGAAGGCCATCGAAGTGCGAACCGATGCGCCCTACGGCGCCGCGTTGTTCTTCTTCGCGGCCATCGTTGCACTGTACGTGATCATGGGCGGATTGAAAGGCGTCATGTACACCGACGCCTTCCAGGGCGCGCTCATGTTTGTCACCATGCTGATCATCGTGGCGTTGACCTATGGCAAGCTCGGCGGGATCACCGAGGCCCATCAGCGGCTGACCGACCTTCCGGTACAGGCCTGGGAACGATGGGCCGCTGCCGGTCATCAGGGATGGACGTCGATGCCGGCCTTTGGATCACCCTTTTGGTGGACCCTGGTGTCGACCATTGTCATGGGCGTCGGAATCGGCGTGCTGGCGCAGCCACAGCTCGTCGTGCGCTTCATGACGGTGCGCAGCACCCGCGAGTTGAATCGCGCCGTGCTTACGGGCGGCATCTTCATCATCATGATGACGGGTGTGGCGTTCACTGTTGGCGCCCTCTCAAATGTCCTGTTCTTCGACGCGCAGAACGAGGTCGCCGTTGTCGCGGCAAAGGGCGTCACGGACGAGGTTATCCCGCTGTTCATGAAGGCCTTCATGCCCGGATGGCTGGGCGACATATTCGTCGTGGCGCTCATCGCAGCTGCCATGTCCACCGTCAGCGGACAGTTCCACGCCATGGGCACCGCCGCCGGGCGCGATGTCTATGAGACCCTGACGGGGACCAAGGCCGGCGACCGCCGCTCCATGGTCGCGACGCAGGCGGGCATCTTTGTCACCTTCGTCGTGAGCGTCTTGTTGGCGTACACGCTGCCGGTGATGTTCAAGGAGTTCGGCGTGGCCATTATTGCGCGCGGGACAGCCATCTTCTTCGGGCTGTGCTGCTCCACCTTCCTGCCCATGTATCTTGGCGGCCTGTACACGCGCGTGATCACACGCAAGGGCGCGGTAGCAGGCGCCATTACCGGGTTCACCGTGAGCGCATTCTGGCTTCTGTTCATCCACATAGCTGAGTCCAAGGCGCTCGGCGTCTCGCAGGCGTTGTTCGGCCGGGCCAGCTTGGTGGAAGGCGTTCGTACTGGATTCATCTTCTGGCAGGAAGTGGATCCGTTGTTCGTGGCGTTCCCGCTTGCCGCGATCGTCACGGTTCTAGTATCGCTTGTCACGCCAAAACTTGACCCAGTCCACCTCGATCACTGCTTCGGAACGGGTAAGGTCACGGGCACGTCAAGATAACCCATATCGGCTTCGTAACATGACGGAGGGAGAGAAATGAGAGGTGTCATCGCGTTGGCATTGGTGCTGGCCCTGATGGGCGCCGCCTATGCCGAACTACAGAACGTGGAGGTCGGCGGCCGGATCGAGATCCGCGGCCGCTATTACCGGAACGCCTTCACGAACGGCGCCGTGGGGCCGCGGCCCGCGCCGGTGCTGGTGTTGCCGGCGGCATGGGCACCGAACCGTCCGCTGGGCGCTGGCCCGCTGGGCGTGACCACCGTGTACGACTACGACCGGCGGGGCAACGACTGGGCCTTTGCCGAGCAAGCCACGAGCCTGCACGTCAAGGCCGATTTCACGGACAACGTGAACGCCCTGATCGAGTTGTACGAGTTCAGCCTGTGGGGCACGGATTTCCGCTCGGACTACATCACCGGTGCGGACCAGGCCGGCGCCGGAAATGTCGAGCTACTGCAGAGCTATATCGAGACCAATGAGACCTTCGGCCTGCCGGTGCGCGTGCGCATGGGCCGACAGACGCTCCAGTTGGGCAAGGGCTGGCTGGTCACGGACAAGACCACCCCAACCCAACGGATATCGTTTGACGGCATCCGCATGACCTATGCCGCCGACGACATCGAGGTCGATGCGTGGTGGACCAAGTTGGCGGAAACCAGCCCGGTGGAAGAGGACGGCGACGTCGACTTCTACGGCGTTTACGGCACGTACTCGGGTTGGGAACCGCTGAGCCTCTCGGCCTACTGGATGTGGGTCCGCGATGCGCGCAGCGTCAATGACACCTACTTCGGCTGGCCGGGCGACCAGATCGAGAAGTGGCTGGGCTACGACGACTACGATGTGACGAATCTGCATACCGTGGGAATGCGGGCCTTCGGCCGCACGGCCGGTTTTGACTACGACTGGGAGCTGGCGTACCAGTTTGGCAACGCTGACGGCCTTGGCGTGCGCTTCAAGCAGAACGGCTACGGCGACAACGAGGCCGAGTGGGATCACTGGGGCACGGACCTTGAGGTGGGCTACACCTTCGATGTGAAGTGGAGTCCGCGCGTCTTCGCGGCGTACACCCATTTTGACGGCGAGGACAATCGTGACCTGTCCTTCGCGCAGTGGGCGAACCCGTTCCGCAAGGGCGACGCCAGTGTGAGCTTCAACCGCCTGTTCAGCGACAAGAACTACTGCCCGACGCTGAACGACAACGGCGATCTGTCGAACTTCACCAATGCCCGCGTCGGCGTGCAGCTCAAACCGGCGGAAAAGATCAGTCTGCTCCTGCGTGCGGGATGGAACTGGGTAGACGAGCCCTTCGCCTGGCCGGCGCACATGCGTTTCGGGCGTTTCCGCCTTCCCTATGCCCCGAACCTGGCCTTCTGGGACCAGGAATCGGATGACTACCTTGGCCTTACCACCTGCACGGTCCTGACCTACCGTTACAGCGAGGACCTGTCGGTGATGCTGTATTGGGGCCACCTCTTCACCGGCGGCTCCACAAAGGACGGCAATTTCCTGCACTCGAACGCGTTGTCTTTCGACGGCGGGATCAACGACGACGATGTGGATTACGTGTTCATGTGGTGGATACTCAAGTTCTAGGCACCATCACGTCATTCCCCACGCGCGGCCGGCTTTCGCCGGTCGCGCTCTTTTTGTGCCGACGGCGGTTCAGGGGAAAATGATGCCCGCAAAGGAAACCACGCCGCCAGCAGGATCGGCGGCCATGCCGTAATCGGCGAGGATTCCCGGGGCCGGCGCGCCGGGTGTGGCGCTCAGGGCGGCGTAGACGGCGTTCAGGCCACAGACACGGCGCGCGTTTTCGTCGGTCATCACGGAATCGTAGAAGCCTGCGGCGTCCATGGCCAAGGCACGTGTCAGGTCCGCCGCATCCCGGTCGCGCACGCGGCACAACACGTCGTCCGTCAACTCGAATGCATCGCCAAAACACGGGCCGGCATGGGCCAGATCGGCCGCGGCGAGGACTGTCACGCGCTGACGCGCGGCGACCAAGTCCCGGCACACCTCCAGGAAGGCCTCCACCCCGTCGCGCGGATCTCCCCCGGCCGCGCATCCCCCGTCCAAGTTACCACAGAGCACCGGGACAACCTGGATGCCGGTACCGAACAGATACGACAACATGACGATCTGAAGCTCGATGGAGTGTTCAGTGCGGAACAGGATTTCATCCTCGTAGGGGTCCGACCAGGCGGCTTTCGCGAGCTGGGCCACGGCCTCGCGATCGGTCTCGATCACGCCCAACGGCGTCTGAAAGCCCTTCTGTGTCAGCACGAACGGCCCGCCGCCCGCGTGGGCGACGCCGAAGATGAACACGGTCTCCGGGCGACCCTGCTGATGCCACCGGAGATAGGTGTGGGCGTAGCACGCCGCGCCGCGTTCGAAGTCGATGTGCGGGGCCACCACACACCGCGGCGGCGGCCCTTCGCCCGGCTGCTCCCCCGGGGACTGCCCAGGCGCCCCCTCGCGCGCGAAAAGACCGCCGATATAGCTTTGGAGTGCGTCCGGGTCTTGCGGGTAGGACTTTCCGGCGTGCGACGGCTGGCAGACAGACGACTTCGCAAACTGGCGCAACAGCGTATCGCGCAATGCGTGGTAGCGCGCGGTTTCAAGGAATCCGCTCTCATCGAGAAACGCGACAACCTTCTGGATTTCGTCGATCTGAACGGGGAACCCAAACTGTTCTCTGAACGCGGCGCGGACGTCATCGACCGTGGTGAGGCCGCTCAGATGCGCGGCGATGAAGAATGCCTGCGGCGAGAGCATGATCTGCCCGTCCACGATGCCCTCCGCGTCCTGCAGACACACGTAGGGCTGCCCCTCGTGGGTCACCTGCGTCACGTCAACATTCCGGAGAACGGGCAACATGACGTGACTATAGCCGCCGCGGGGCGTGAATACAAACGAGGCCGTGGCGTCAATAGCCGGTAGATATTGGTTGCACAATCTACCTGGAGGTACGCATAATGCGCAAGACAACTATCATCGCGACCTCGTTGCTGGTCCTGGCCGCGACCGGCTGTCAGACGACCCCGACGCAGGACGGTGCAGTCGTTGGTGGTGCGCTCGGGGCCGGTTTGGGCGCCATCATCGGACATCAGTCCGGACACCAGGGCGAGGGTGCGCTCATTGGCGCCGCGGCCGGCGCCTTGACTGGCGCCCTGGTTGGCGACCAGATTGATGAACAGCGGCAACGGCCGCCCGCGACCACCTCCACGCGGTACGATGCGCGTCCGGCAGGGCACTACGAGACGCGCCTGGTGCGCGGGATCTCGGGTGAGGTCTACGAAGAGCGCGTGTGGGTGCCCGCACGCTAAGGACCAGCGCTTTTGCAGAAGACATGGCGGACAGCAGGGCTTGTGCTGATTGGTCTGAGCGCCGTGATGGTGCTCCTGGGGCCCGGCGCCCCGGTGGCGCGTGCCCATCCCCTGCTCTTCGCCGGCTACTGGCTCGTCTTCTCGCTCTTTCTCGTGGGCGCGCTGTATTGCGTTCTGCTGGACATCCGATACATCCGCCTCGAGTACCGTCTGGCGCGACGGCGGCTCTTCCATGAGACCCTTGGCAGCGAAGACCTCCGCCGTGCGCCGAAGGAACCGACGGACCGGGACCGCACCAGCGCCGGGCCGGCCGGGTCGTCTGATCCGGGCGATCCGCAGTGACGTCGCGCCCCGCCCGTGCTGCCGGCTGGTAATTGGCCCGGCGGCTGCTTTATTCTTTTCCTGACTGGAGCGGTTACCGCTCGGTCTGGTGTGCGGAAATGTCAGGAAAGGAGTCCCCGATGCGTGGTGTGTTCATGGCCTTGTGTGTCACGGCCCTGCTTGCCGGATGCAGTATCGAGTCGCCCCCCGAGACGGCACCCGTCGCTGTCGAGGAAGACGTGGCGCCGGTCACCAGTGACGTCGCACCCAAATGGGACATCGGGGGCATCGAGACCCACACGTACATCGAGGCGCGTCTGGATACGTCATCGCTCCCGGCGAGCGTGACGTTTGACGAGCTGGTGAACCGCCGTTACCGGGTGAATCTGGTTTCCGTGAATGTGTCTGAGCCGCTTCCTGAGCGCCTCCCGGTCAACATTGCACTGGTGGTGGATGAGGATCTTTCGCAGGCTCCATTCCTTGCACGCTACACGGTGTACCGGGGAGACGAGGTTCTGGGCGAAGGCAGCCTGGTCGCGGGCGAGCGTGGCATCACTACGCTGGAGGGGTCGCCCTACGACGTGCTGGCGGGGCTGGAGACCGTGCCCAGGGACATGCTGGTATCTGTAAAGGCAGACCTCTTCATGCTTCCACCGGGGACCGATCCGCAGTCCGTTGATCCGTCGACCTATGACACGTCGCCACTCGAGCGAGGCACCACCCAGAGCAATCCCGTCCGGGTCAATTTCTCGGGCGAGAAGGACGACCTCCCGAATGCCTTTCCGATCGAGCCTGTGACGGACCCGCTGGGACAGACAGAATGACCACCATGCACAAGAGGCCTGCCATGAGCGGGCTGTGCTGGCTCCTCGCTCTCGCCGCCATGGCCGCACCGTCGCACGCTCAGCCGACGGAGGAACCGTGGATCACCGCGTCGGGTGTGGGCACCGCCCATGGCGTCCCGGCACACGTCACGTTCTGGCTGAAGGCCGCTGCCCCGGATGCCACCGAACTGACCGGCGCCGCCGAAAAGCTGATGGACCTCGAGCAGCGCGTGCGCGCCCAGCTCGAAGCCCTCAACTTGAGTCCCGCCGAGACGGAGGTCACGGCACCGGCCCTGCCCGGGTACGACGCTGCGACCGTGGAGCGGTCCGTACGGCTGCGCTTTTCGGCCGCGCCGTTTGCTTCGCCCGACAAGGGCGCGCCCGCCTTTGCCGAACTCATGAAAAACGTGGCGGCCCTCGCTGCCGAGGTCGGCGCGGAAGCACTTCCGCCCCTGCTGGAAGTCGCGGACGCCGATGCGCTGGCCGCCCAGGCCGTCGCGCGCGCAGTCGAGAATGCGTATCCCGCGGCCGAGGCGGCCGCGGCCGTTTTGGGGGCGCAGTTGACGGTGGTTCGTGGCGTGGACGTCGGCGAGATCACGTGGAACGCGACGCCGGAGTATCCCGCAGCCGAGCCGAACCTGCGTCGGGTCTCCTGCACGGCTCACGCGCAGGTCAGCTACGCCTTCTCGATGAAAAGGTAGCCCTTCGGCCCGCCCGGAGCTGGCAAATCCGCGTCAGACAGACCGCGACAGCTTGCTCTCCTTGGGAAGACGGAATATGAACCCCCGGTCGGGGTCGTAGATCAACTGGCCACCATGATACTGGGCGATGGCTTCGGCCACGGCAAGCCCCAGGCCGAGGTGATCGCCGTCCTTCGTGGTGAAGAAGGGCTTGAAGACGGCGTCCCGCTGCTCGGGCGGGACCACAGGTCCCGAATTCCAGACCACCAGTTCCACGGCATCGCCGACGTCCAGCATCTTCACCTTTATTCGGCGGTCCGTGCTGTCGCCAACCGCGTCGATGGCATTCGAGATCAAATAGACCAAGGCCAGCTCGAACTTCGGGAGATCAAGCGTTACCGCGGCCTGACAGGCGAGTTCCTCGTCGAGCTGGATCTGGTTGATCCGGATGTCATAGCGTCGCAGGTCGAGCACGTCGCCAACCAGTTTGCTCGGGTTGACGACCGACACATTGGGCTTGTCCTTCCGGGCAATGCTCGTCAGAACGCCCAGCAGATTGCTGCATTTGCGGACACCCTCGACGATCTCGCCGACCATCCGCTGCGACTCCGGGCTGAGGTCGGAATCCATGTCGATCAGCTCGGCGTAATTGAGCACCACCCCCAGGAAATTGTTCACGTCATGGGTCACGCTGTTGACGCACCGGCCAACCTGGCTGTAACGAAACAGGCCCTGCAAGCGATCCAGCGCGTCCTTGGACTGCAAGTCAACGAAGTTCACATTGTCGGTCACGTGCTCTCTCCCCGAATGTGCGCGTAAGCCCCGGTTTTCTCTCTGCCAGAGTGGCCCCGCCGGTTCAACCGGCGCGGACGACTCCGCCTATCCCATGTTGTCCACGACTGCCTGCCCGAATTGACTGCACGAGACCTCGGTGGCGTTGTCCATCAGGCGCGCAAAGTCATAGGTCACTGTCTTCGATGCGAAGGTCTTGATCATGGCCTGAATGATGGTCTGGGACACCTCGGTCCATCCCAGGTGGTCGAACATCATCACCCCGGAGAGGATGACACTGCTCGGGTTCACCTTGTCGAGGTTGGCGTACTTGGGCGCGGTGCCGTGTGTCGCCTCGAAGATGGCCGCGCCGGTCTCGTAGTTGATGTTGGCGCCGGGCGCAATCCCGATGCCGCCGACCTGGGCCGCCAAGGCATCGCTCATGTAGTCGCCATTGAGGTTCATCGTCGCCACGACATCGAACTCAAGCGGCCGGGTCAGGATCTGTTGCAGGAAGATGTCCGCGATGGTGTCCTTGACCAGCAGTTTGCCGCCCGGCTTGCCGCCGCAATCGTCCCAGCCGACCGCGACATCCGCGAATTCCTCGCGCACCAGCTCGTAGCCCCACTTGCGAAACGCGCCTTCCGTATACTTCATGATGTTGCCCTTGTGGACAAGGGTCACGGATTTCCGGCCGTGCTTGAGGGCGAACTGGATGGCCGCGCGCACCAGCCGCTTGGTGCCGGTCACGCTGATGGGTTTGAAGCCAATGCCGCTGTCCGGCCGGATATCCCATCCGAATTCCTTCTTCGCGAAGGCCAGAAACTTGCGGGCGTCCTCGCTGCCTTCTTCCAGCTCGAGGCCGCTGTACACGTCTTCGGTGTTCTCGCGGAAGATGACCATGTCCACGTGGCCGGGCTCCTTGACCGGGCTGGGGACCCCCTCGAACCACTGGACCGGCCGGACGCACGCGAACAGGTCGAGCTGTTGGCGCAGGGTGACGTTCAGACTCCGGAAGCCGCCGCCGACAGGCGTGGTGAGCGGGCCCTTGATGGCCACGTTGTACTCGCGGATGGCCTCGAGCGTCTCGTCGGGGAGGTAGGTTCCGTAAACGCCATTGGCCTTCTCGCCGGCGTAAACCTCCATCCACGCGACGGCGCGCTGGCCGCCGTAACACTTCCTGACCGCCGAGTCAAAGACGTTCTTCGACGCACGCCAGATATCCGGACCCGTGCCGTCACCCTCGATGAAACAGATGATTGGATGATCCGGGGTCTGAAGCTTTCCCCCGGGCGCGACGGCGATCTTCTCCCCCTTTGCCGGTATCTGAATGTGCTGGTAGCTGCTCATGGCTCCTCCGCAGTGGTGGTTCACGTGGTCAACATGTGACACGGACGCCGGGCGGGGCCGCCGCGGCGTCCGCGTTCGAGTCAGGTCAATGCAACACCTGGCCGGTGCCGTTTAGTCCGTTCCGTGGGACGCGCCCGCGCCATTCTGGAGCGTCACCAGCCGCGCCTCGTTCACATGAGGCACTTGGCAAATGCGCGCAATCACGTCGTCGCTCAGCGTTTCATCGAGATTGAGGACCGTGGCGGCGCGCCCGCCCCGGGCATCACGCCCAAGGGTCATGTCGGCGATGTTCACGCCGAGTTCACCGATGATGGTCGCCACCCTCCCGATGATAAGCGGCTTGTCGTCGTTGAGGCACACGAGCACATTGCCCTCCGGCCGCACGTTGACCCGCGTGCCGCTGATGAGCACGATCCGCGCGTCGTCCTTGCCGAACAAGGTCCCGGCGACCGTCGTGGACTCCTTGTCGGTGTCCACGTGAATCGACAGCAGGAACGCGTAGTCCGTCGGCTGGGGCGAGCGGGTCTCGCTGTAGCGGATGCCGTGCTCGGCAAGGAGGCTCTCGGCGCTCACGGCATTCACGGTCTCGACGATGGGCTCCAGGAAACCCTCGAGCACCGCGGCCGTGATAGGGAAGGTATCTGTGACGCCGACATCGCCGGCATATTCGATCTCGATGGAGGTGGGCGTGCCCCTCATGTACAGACTCTGGAACTGGCCGAGGCGCCTGGCGAGATAGAGCATGGGCTGAAGGGCCTTGCGCGTCTCGCTGTCCAGACTGGGTACGTTGACCGCGTTCACGATGGCGCCCGTGTTGAGGTAGGCGACCATCTGCTTGGCGATATCCACGGCCACGATGGTCTGGGCTTCCTCTGTGGACGCCGCCAGATGCGGCGTGGTGACGATGTTGGTCAGACCGATGAACGGGTTGTTCTCGAAGGGCTCGGACGTATACACATCCAGCGCGGCGCCCGCGATGATCTTGTCCTTGAGCGCCTGGGCCAAGTCCTGCTCGTTGATGATGCCGCCCCGGGCCGCATTCACGATAATCGCGGTGGGCTTCATCTTCTTGAGCAGGTCCATCGTGATGAGATTGTTGGTCTTGTCCGTCTTCGGCGCGTGAATCGAAATGATGTCGGCGCGCCGGATGAGTTCTTCCACTTCGACCAGCTCGACGCCGAGGCTCTCCGCCTTGAGCGGCGTGAGGAGCGGGTCATAGGCCAGCACCTTCATCTCGAAGGCCTGCGCGCGCTTGGCCACCTCGCCGCCGATCCGCCCGACGCCGATGAGGCCCTGCGTCTTGCCCGCGACCTCGGTGCCCTGGAACGGCTTGCGGTCCCAACGGCCTTCCATCATGGAGACATGGGCGGCGGGAATCTTGCGCAGCAGGGCGTTCTTCAGGGCGAAGGTGTGTTCACAGGT
>JBPOJD010000021.1:0-13114 GCA_052033955.1 Candidatus Hydrogenedentota bacterium | reverse complement strand
TTCACGCGCGCGCACTGCCCTGCGTCAGCGTGATGGGGGCCGCGAGCCGTCTCGTGCCGACCGGGGTGAAGGTCGCCGACGTGAGCCAGACGCGCCAGTGCCCTTTGGCGAAGGCCGTGCGGCTGCGGCTGCGTACGATGGGCATTCACAAGGGCATCCGCTGCGTGTACAGCGAGGAGCGCCGCAACGCCCTGGTCCCGGCCGGGCAGCCGGACGAAGCCGCGCCCGGCCATCGCGCCTACAAACGCATGGTGCAAGGCTCCATCAGCTACGTTCCGGCCATCATGGGTCTGACTGCCGCCGGGGTCGTGATCAACGACATTCTCGGCGAAGACTGGCCGTAGCACACCGCCCGCCGTTTCGCCGGAGGTTGACACGGGCTGACTATTTGGCTATATTGCCAATCAATCAAACATCAAACAAGGATGGCGTGCTGTGGATCTGCGAAGCGAATGGAAGAAACTGGCGGGGATGGCGGCGGTATTTCTCGTGTTCTTCTGGCTGCCGGTCAGTCAGGAGCGGTTCACGAACGCTGTTCTCGAGGCGCTCCACCTGACCCGGTGGTATGCGCGGGAACACGTGCTGTTGTGCCTGGTCCCGGCCTTTTTCATTGCGGGCGCCATCGGTGTGTTCGTGAGCCAAGCCTCCGTGATGAAATATCTGGGCGCGCGGGCCAACAAGACACTGGCCTACGGCGTGGCATCGGTTTCCGGCTCGATTCTGGCCGTGTGTTCGTGCACGGTGCTGCCGCTCTTCGCGGGGATCTGGCGCATGGGCGCGGGACTCGGCCCGGCCTGCGCGTTCCTCTATTCAGGTCCGGCCATCAATGTGCTGGCGGTGATCCTGACCGCGCGCGTCCTGGGCTGGGAACTCGGCGTGGCGCGGGCCGTGGGCGCCATCGGGTTCAGCATCGCGATCGGCCTGATCATGCACGTCATTTTCCGCAGGGAAGAGGAAGAGAAGGCCGTCGGCCAGGCGGGGATGCCCGAGCCCGAGGTCGCGCGGCCGTTGTGGCAAAATGCATGTTTCTTTGCGGTGATGGTCGGTGTACTGGTCTTTGCGAACTGGAGTGCGCCGGGAGACGCCGCCGTGGAGTCCGCCGCCGGCGCCGCAGGGGGCATGGGGTTCACGCACAAATGGTTCGTCCCCGCAGGGTTTGGAGCGCTTCTTGGCCTCGTCCTCGTCCTCTGGTTCGGCATCGCGTGGTGGAAGGTCGTACTGGCGGCCATCGCGCCGGCGGCCTTGGCGGTCCTGCTGCCCATGGACGGCATGGGGGTGCTGCTTCCCTTTGCGGCGGCGGTGGCGGGGCTGTCCGTGATCACTGCCACCCAGCCGGGCGAGTCCTCGGACTGGTTCAGCGCGACGTGGGGCTTCGCCAAGCAGATCATGCCGTTGTTGTTGATCGGCGTGCTGGTGGCGGGCTTCCTGCTGGGACGCCCCGGCCATGAGGGGCTGATTCCCGGCGTATACGTGGAGATGCTCGTCGGCGACCGGCCCGACGCCTTCCTGTCCATGACCGGCCTTGGCGATGGACCTTTCGCGGCCGGCACGCGGGCCGTGTGGCCCCTCTGGACCAATCTCTTCGCGAGCGTCTTCGGGGCATTCATGTACTTCGCGACACTGACCGAGGTGCCGATCCTCCAGGGACTGATCGGTGCGGGCATGGGCAAGGGGCCAGCGCTGGCTCTGCTGCTCGCGGGTCCCGCGCTGTCACTGCCAAACATGCTGGTTATCCGCAGCATCATGGGCACCCGGAAGACGCTCGTATTCTGCTCGCTGGTGGTGGCAATGGCGACCATCAGCGGCATCATCTTCGGAGCGATCTGGGGATAACGCGCGGCGCTACACGTGTTCCAGATAGGCCGTCCGGATGCGGTCCAGGTATGCCGGCTGGTCCATGCCCCAGTACTCTTCGCTGAAGATCTCGACCTCGTTGAAGCCGTCGAACCCCGCCGCCTCCACCCATCCCCGGATGCGCGGAATGTCGATGCACCCGGCGCCCATGAGCGTGCGGTCGTTGAGGAGGTCGCGCGTCGGCGTGCGCCAATCGCAGACATGGAAGGAGCAGATGCTGGCGCCGGCCCGGGCAATCTCGCGTTCGAGGCACGGGTCCCACCAGACGTGGTAGACATCCACGGTCACGCCGAGCCACGGGCTCCCCAGCGCCTGCACCATGTCATTCGCCTGGCCGAGCGTGACGACCGCCGACCGGCAGTCGGCATACATCGGGTGCAACGGCTCGATGGACAGCCGCACCCCCGCGTCCCGCGCGTGGTCCAGGCACGCGGCAATGCCGTCCCGGATCTGCGCCCGCGCCTCCTCGAGCGGCACCCCAGGCGCCGCCCCGCACACCAGCACCACGAGCGGCGCCCCAATGGCCTCGGCCTCGTCGATGGCCCGCAGGTTGTCGTCGACGGCCGCCTGCCGACTGGCCGCGTCCCGCGCGACAAAAAAGCCGCCCCGGCACAGGCTGACTACATCGAGTCCCGACCCCGCCAGCATCCGGGCGCCTTCCTGCACGCCAACCGGCTCGAGGTGCTGCCGCCACACGGTAATCCCGCGGACACCCGCCGCGAAATAGCCTTCCACCGCCTGTTGCAGCGACCACGGCTTCGTGGTCATCGTGTGCACGCAGAGTTTCTCGATATCAGCATGTTCCTGCATCATGCGCTCCCTTGGTTGGTCTGCGGGAAGCGTAGCGTCCGCAGGGATGGGGATCAAGCGGCGACGCGCGGGAACGATGCACCGGACCTTCTCTTCGCTCCGGTGGACGTGGCGCAAGGGCAACCGCCAGGGCGTCAGTGCCGCGCGCCCAACCCCTGATCCCGGAAGCAGCGGTCTTGACCCGCGACCTTGTGGCGACGTAGCATGACCTGCGGCGGTGGGGACGAAAAGGGGGGGGAAATATGAAGGCCTTCTTCAGGGACCCGGTTGCGATTGTATTCACTGTGTTTGGCCCCATGATGATCTTGTTGTCGGTGGTGTTGAACGGCTTTGCCCCATACTTCTCGAACGCGCCATGGGATGTTATGGGCCTGCTGGCTACGACCGCATCGTGCGTAATGCTGCCTTTCAGATATGCAGTGTCGTTTTTGTTTGACAACCTCCCCTTTGGAAACAATGGCGTGAAGATGCTTCTGCTTGTCTTCACTGTCGGGTTGGCAAGTTACTTCCTGCTCGGCAAGATCATCTCCATCCTACTGCGACGGCTCACGCGAAACGAAGACACCATCCGCTACCGCGTGCTTGCCGACCCGGTCCGCACTGGCGTCCTGTTTCTGTTGTTCGAAGGCGCGATCCCGGTGGCCTACGCCCACATCATGTACACACTGATCCTCGACAAGGCCGTCATGATCCGGTGTCTCGCGATTCTGCAAACGGCGGCATTCTTCATGCTCGGCGCGTTTGTGCTGGCGGTGACGGGCAGCCGGAAATCAGGAGGAACTCAACGATCAACAACCTCCCCTGCACCGTCATCCCCGCGAAAGCGGGGATCCAGTGCATGGTAAGGAGTGAGCGGCTACGGAAAGCAACTGGAAAGGTGTTTCTCTTGGCTTCATGGATCCCCGCGTTCGCGGGGATGACGATCGGGGCGATCATTTGCGAGGGTAATCGTGAGGGCGATACTTCGCGGATTCCATAGCGCGGGACGAGCGATCTCACACTCACTCGGCTTCGGACGCTGGCTTCTCCCGCCGCATCCTGGCCCACACCCGTTGCACGGCGGTCCTCGCAATCGACAGGATTACAGCCGCGTACAACCCGGCACTGGTTGCCGCCACGATGTAGGACCAGATGGACCCATTCTTGCGGATGGCGCGTTCCAGGCTGGGATAGGCGGACAACATGAAGTAAACCAACGTCACGGCGGCAATTACCCATAGGCCCGCCGCCAGCCATTTACGCACGCGAAGCCAATCCATGATGGCGCCGAACCCAGCAAGGATGGGTGCGCCACCCAACACAATCATCAGCGGAAAAAGGAGACTGTGTATGTTGTCGTAGCGCGTCAGGAGCATGAGCCACAGGCCCGGCATGGCCGACACAGCATACATGATTCCGTACTCGTCGCCCCGATTCCGATACATGAAACCGAAAAACGAGCACACTGCCCACACCAGCGGCACCGCCCAGACGTAGAACCATTTCGGTCTGCTCATGTGTCTCCCCCGATTTCCGTGTTAGGACATTGTATCTCTCATCCGCCCACTGAACAAGCGCAGATGTCGTCCCCGGGGCCGCCAAGCGCCAGCGCGACAGTGTCACCGAAGGCGTCGGCGCCCCCAACTTGCCGCCTCGCCGCACGCTGCACCTTGTCCGGCGCCATCCCCACTCAGCCATGCGCAGTGCACGGGCGACTGGCCATCCTCCCCTGCCATGCACCTGACTTCGACTATCGGCAACAGAGTCTTGACTAACGGCCCCTTTGTGCAGCAGACTGTTTCGTGGACACTGCGGGCGTCCGGGAGAAATACCTTGGGGGTTCTAACTTTTTTCCTGCGATTCCTTAAAGACCCCATGGCCCTCACCTTCGCCATACTGGGGTATCTGGTCCTCGTGGGCCTCCTGATGCTGCGCTTCAGTTTCCCGCCATGGCTTTTCGACGCAATATCCCAGCCGGCCAGGGACTTCCTGGACCCGCTCGCAGGCGGATTCATTACGGTCGCACTTGCCTGGATGTACCCTGTCCTGCCACTGCTGGACCGCCCCGGAGGGAACCTGCTCGTGGTGCCGGTCTATTCGTTTTTTATCGGAACGATTTTCTCGCTGCTCCGGCGCGGGCTCATGCGGCACCACCGTGCGGCATACGTGCTGAACAGCGTCCCTCGCGCACTCGCGTCTTTTGTACTCGCTCAGAGCGCTGTGGCGCTGGCGCTGGTCTTCACAATCGGTTCAGAATCCTGGCCCGCCCTGTGCCTCCTGGCCCTGCTTGAGGCAGTGGCGTTCTTCTTTATCGGCAGCGCGGTCGAGGTCTTTCTCGCTCACCGGACGGGCGGCGTCCGCCGGAGCATTTTCAGATGGCTGGTCAATAACAGAACGGCGCTCGTGTTGGCCGTGGCGGGGGCCGCCGTCGGTTGTATCTACATCACTTTCCTTGTGCCAAGCGCAGAACCAGCCTCGCACTCGCAGTGGCTCCCTTCCTTTGAGCACGGGCAGCTTGAGGGATGGTTGGCGTTGTTGACCAAAGCGCTGTCCGTTCCCGTCATGCCGGCGGCTCTGGCGCTCGAGGCCTTCTTGAGCAAAGTGGGATTCATCGCCCTGCCGGCGGCAGTGGGGCTCCTGGCTCTTTTTGGGTGGACAGACTTCCCTCCGGCAGCCGCACAGGTTGGGACGCAGATCGTGTGGGTGCTTGCCGGATTTGTGGTCTATCTTCTCATCGGGAAAGCATCTACTGCAGCGGCACGCGCTGTTTGGAGAAACCACCACAAGACCTCCGCTGCAACGTGCCGAAGGTTCCGCTGCGTGCTCACCTGGCTGGTCAGTGACCGGGCGGCACTCGTCTTTGCTGTGGTCGGAGCGATGGTGGGTTACTTCTACATCGGGCTTTTCATGTGGGGCAGGGAATCGACGTGGTATTCACACTGGCTGTTGACGTTTGAGTACGCACCAGTGGGAGCCTGGTTGGCGTTCCTGACCAAGGCCGCCTTTGCAGTCGTCATGCCCGTCGCATACGTGCTGGAGGCCGCGCTACGGGACCTGGGGCCGCCAAGGCTTCTCTTCAAATGGACAACAACCATCGGCCTGGTCGCCGCGGCCGGCCTGATCTACCTGGTCTTGGGCAGAGCCGTCGTAGCCCTGCTCCGGCGAATCTTGGCGGATCACGAGACGCTGCGCTATCGCCTGCTGAACGACTCCCTGCGCATGTTCGTTCTGTTCGCACTCTTCGAATTCGCCATGCCGCCGCTATACTTCTACACGCTGTACACGCTGGAAATACCCAACGTGGTGATACTTTCTCTGATTGGGCTCCTGCAATGCGCCGCGTACTTCGCGCTGGGGGCGCTGATTGTGTCGGTTCTACCACGTGTGCCGCACACCAGCTGTCTGTGCGATGGCGGCCGCTGATGCCAACTCCGGGGAGAGGTTTCGCACAGGATCTCAAGCCACTGGGGACGCGCGGTAGCGAAGGACGAATGGGCTATTGACGTGACCAGCCCTTGCCACTGATCGGAACTGCTCCGCGTGGGACGGCGGTCCCGGCGAAGACCGTCTTTCGGCGGAACGGCACACGCATTGGCCCCGGATTTGACTCCCCCCCGCCCCGCGTGAAAAAATACCGCCTCCCGCTGAGGTTTTCTGAGTCCCAGATCCACAAAAAGACGAACGGTACAGGAGAAACAGCATGTCGAAGCTTCAGGGCAAGGTGTTGGTGGCGCAGGGCGGCGGCCCGACGGCGGTCATCAACCAGAGTCTTATTGGCGCGGTGCTTGAATCGCGCAAGTTCCCGCAGGTTACCCGTGTCTATGGCGCGCTGCACGGCGTGAGCGGCATCGTCAACGAGGAATTCCTCGATCTGACCGAAGCCACCACCCACAACCTCGAAGCGGTCGCCTGCACGCCGTCGTCGGGCATGTTGTCCACGCGCGACAAACCGGACATCGAATACTGCAAGAAGATCTTCACGGTCTGCCAGGCCCACGACGTGCGCTATTTCTTCTACATCGGCGGCAATGACAGCGCCGACACCTGCCGCATCGTGAACGAGGAGTCGGAGAAGGCCGGGTACGAACTGCGGGTCATCCACATCCCGAAGACCATCGACAATGACCTCAAGGTCACGGATCACTGCCCGGGCTACGGTTCGGCGGCCAAGTTCGTGGCCCAGGCCTTCGCGGGCATCAATCTCGACAACCGCGCCATCCCGGGCGTGTACATCGGCGTCGTCATGGGACGTCACGCAGGCTTTCTGACCGCCGCATCAGCGCTCGCCAAGAAGTATCCGGATGACGGCCCGCACCTCATCTACGTGCCCGAGCGCCCGGTCAGCCGCGAGAAGTTCACGTCGGACGTCAAGGCGGTGTACGAGAAGTATGGCCGCTGCATCGTAGCCGTCTCGGAAGGCATCGTTGACGAGGCCGGCTCGGCCATCGCGTCGCAGTTCACGGGTGGCGAGAAGGATTCACACGGCAACGTGCAGCTCTCGGGCACAGGCGCGCTGGGCGACCTGCTGAGCAAGTGGGTGAAGGACGACACCAAGATCAAGCGCGTCCGCGCGGATACGCTCGGGTACCTCCAGCGCAGCTTCCTGGGCTGCGTGAGCGAGGTCGACCAGTACGAGGCGCGCGAGGTCGGCGAGAAAGCGGCGCAGTTCGCGATCTGGCACAACCTGGACGGCTCGGTGGCTATCCGCCGCATCGGCGACTACGCGGTCGAGTACTTCCTGGCGCCGCTCAAGGATGTGGCCCGCGAAGCGACCGAGATGCCTGCGGCATTCCTCAACGAGGACGGCAACGGCGTCACGCAGGCGTTCATCAACTACGCGCGTCCCCTGATCGGCACCCTGCCCACGCTCGAGCGCATTGCCGCGCCGAAGGTGGCAAAGGTGCTGGCCAAGAAGTAAGATTGCTCCCAGAGCACACGCCGCAGGGGACCGCGACGCGGTCCCCTGCTG
Organism: Candidatus Hydrogenedentota bacterium; assembly: GCA_052033955.1. Taxonomy (GTDB): domain Bacteria; phylum Hydrogenedentota; class Hydrogenedentia; order Hydrogenedentales; family SLHB01; genus JBPOJD01. The sequence continues at coordinate 5,502 of JBPOJD010000021.1, read as the reverse complement.
TTTTCTGACACGGACGCGCAAGGAGCAGGCCATGGCCCCGTTCGATATCAGCCGGCGAAGCTTTCTGGGCATGTCCGCGGCAGGCGCGGTCTCGCTGCTGGCCCTGCCGCGGGCGGCAGCCGCATCGCAGGGGCTTGTCTCGCCGGCGCGCATCGGGTTCATCGGACTCGGTGCGGCCGGCCTCGTCCATCTGCAACGGCTGCTCCCCCACGCCGCGGCGCTGTGCGATGTGGACACGGAACGCCTCGCCCACGCCCGCCAACTTGTGGGGCGCCGCATCCTCGAGACGGGCGACTACCGTCACGTGCTGGAATCACCAGATATCGACGCAGTCGTCATCGCCACGCCGGATCACTGGCACGCGTACCAAGCGGTAGACGCCTGCCAGGCGGGCAAGGATCTGCTGCTGGAACCCCCACTGGGCACGACGCCCGGGGAAGCGGCAGCCGTGGTGGACGCGGTTCGCCGTTTTGGACGCGTGGCGCAGACCGTGCTCTGGGCGCCCTTCTCGCCTCAACCCGACACGCCGTCCGCAGCGCCAGATGGCCCGTGGACCTGCTGGGACCGGCCGAATCCTTCGGGCGGCGACCGGCATCTCGCGGCGCCTGTCCCTCCCTCGCTCGACTGGGACCGCTGGCTGGGACCGGCGATGTGGCGCGCGTACAACCCCTCGCTGGCGCACCATTACTTCCGCTGGGTATTTGACCTGGGCGGCGGCCGGATACGGCAGGACGGACTTCAGGCGCTTGCCGTGGCGGCGCACCGCGCGGGCCTCGCGCTGGACGCCCCCCTGACGGTCACGGCGACCGGCGTGCCCCCGGCAACGGGCCTGTGGGACTGCCCCAGCGACCTGCACGTGGTCTACGCCCGCAACGGCCAGGACCGGCTGGTCTGGACACAGCGGCCCGTCGAATGGCCCTTGGCTGCGGGAATCAAGCCGCCGGACGGCGATCCCGAGGCGTCCGCCGCTCAAGGAGACGCCGATCAGACCGCCGCGCTGTACGCGGACTGGCTGCATTGCATCGACACGCGGGACACACCCCGGGCCGGTGTCGCGCAGGCCTACCGGACGACCATGCTGGCGCTGCTGGGCAACCTCGCGTGGCAGGTGGGCCGGCCCTTGACGTGGGATCCGGCTGCCCGCGCGTTCACGGACGATGCGCAGGCCAACCGTCTCATGGACCGGCTCCCGCGCGGGCCGTGGAAACTGTAGCGAAGGGAGTCGTGCCGTGATGCGTGGTGTCGTGATTGCCATCTTGACCTTCTTGGCCGTGAGTTCCGCCCCGGGGCAGGATCCGGCGGCGCTCGCGGCACTGGCCGAGGGCTACGACAACGCCGATGCGGCCCAGCAGGCCGCCATTCTGCGCGCATTGGAACAGGCCGCGTTCGCCAAAGGGCCGAACGATACTGAAGAAGTCGCACAGGCCTTCGTTGCGCTGCTCAACGAGCGGTATCCGGAGCCCGTGCGGCGTCAGGCACTCGACGGCCTCGCCGTGACGGCTGGACCCGAGCAGGCCGCGGCCATGGCGGCGCTGCTGGATCACCCCTCGCTCGGGCAGGCCGCCCTGCGTGCCCTCGCAAGCACCCCCGGGTCTGCTGCAACGGAGGCGTTGACGGCCGCCCTCCGCCGCCTTCCCGAACCGCTGATTCCCTCGGCCATCCACGCGCTGGGCTCGCGCAAGGACCCTGCGGCCATCCCGGCGCTCATGGCCATCGCGCAGAGCGAACAGCCGACGCGGTGGGCGGCCCTGGACGCCTTGGCAATGCTGGGCGTGCCGCCGCATCAGGCGTTTCCGTTCCCTCGCGATGCCTCCACGGCCGAAGCACACACCTACGCCCTGGCGGTGTTGCGCGCCGCGCAGGCCCTCACCGCCCAAGGCGACCACCGAACGGCGGAAGGCCTGTACCTCATGATCGCCGGGAGTTCCAACCGGCGTCCTGTCATCATCGCTGCCCTCAACGGGTTGGCCGATGTCGGGTCGGAGCAGTTTGTGCCCATGGCGCTGGGGTATCTCCATCATCCGCAGACGGGCGCGGCGGTGAATAGACTCTTGCGCGAGACCGCGATGCCCGGAATCGACGAGAAGCTCGCCGGAGCCTTTCCCTCGCTGCAAGGACCGGGCAAGGCGGCCATCCTGGGCATTCTCGCCGCGCGCAATGCGCCCGCCGCCCAGGAAATCACACAGCAAGCGCTCGAGGACGTCGATCCCCTGGTGCGGTTGCGCGCCCAACAGCACGCGGGCATGTCGCCGGACGGGCCACAGTTGCTGGCCGCCCTGGACGCCTCGCTGCGCCAGCGGGATCGGACCGGTTTCGCGGAGATACTTGCCCTGCTGATGACTCGGGCGCAGGAGGCGGAACTCGAGGGGCTCGACGCCGCGCTCGTGGACGTGGCCGGGGGCAGCTCTCCGGCCCCGTTCCGCGCGGCGGCACTCGACGCGCTGGCCGAGCGCGCACCACGGGCAGGAGTCTCTGCCGCGCGCGATCTGCTCGACGACCCCGTCCTGGGCAACCCGGCCGGCCGCGCGTTTGCCGCCATCACCGCACGCCACGCCCCGCGCGAGCAGGCAGTGGAACTGCTGGCCGCCATGGCCTTGCAGTCGCCGCATGATGACGTCCGGGTGGCGGCCCTCGCCCATCTGAAGGAAGTAGGCGCCGATCCGGCGGAGGTGTTGCGGTCGGGCGGCTGGATCACCGACTGGCGCATGCCGACGCCTTCGGACGGCGACTGGATTTCCCTCGGTCAGTGGCCGCCGCGCGTTGATCAGACCGGCGCCGTGGCCTGCCTGATCGCAGAGGCCGCGTTTCCCGTCATCCTGCACATCACGGCGGACACGCCGTACCGGCTCATGCTGGGCGAACGCGCCGTCGCCTCCGGAACCGGGGCGGGCAGCGCGCGCATCACGCTCGAACGCGGCGAAAACCTGCTGCGCATCGAGCCCGTCGTGGCTGCGGAAGGAGCGGCTGCGGCAATCCGCATCGCGAACCGCGAAGGGGTCCCGGTGAACCTGAATGCCGATGCCGGTGCGGTGGACGGCCAGCCGCGTTTGCGCCTGCTAACCCGCGAGGATCACACCGATGGCGCCTGACGTCGCGCCGGTGCGCGTGGGATTTGTCGGGCTGGGAGGCATCGCGCGCAGCCGTCACCTCCCCGGCCTGCGGGCCATACCGGGCGTGCGCGTCACCGCCGTGGCCAACAGCACGCACGAATCCGGCGAACGCGCGGCACGTGAGTTCGGCATCCCGGCCGTCTGCGACACGTGGGAAGACCTCGTCCAGCGCACCGATGTCGACGCGGTATTCATCGGCACCTGGCCGCACCTCCATTGCCCCGTGACGCTCGCCGCGCTCGAGATGGGCAAACACGTGTTCTGTCAGGCGCGGATGGCGCGCGACCACGGCGAAGCCCGAATGATGTACGACGCCGCGCGACGGTCGGGCCGGGTCACCGGGCTGTGTCCGGTACCCATCGGCCTGAGCATCGACAGAACGGTGGCGCGTCTGCAACGCGAGGGGCATCTGGGCGCGGTGCGCCTCGTGCGGGTCCAAAGTCTCGGGGCCGCCTTCGCCGCGCCCGAAACGCCCATGACGTGGCGCAAGGACGAGCGCCTGTCCGGGCTGAATATGCACACGCTGGGCATGTACGCAGAAGTGATCCACCGTTGGTTCGGCCGGACGCGCTCAGTGGAGGCCTGCACCCAGATCTTCACGCCCGAACGCGTGACGCCCGGCGGCGAGCCGCGCACCGTGGTCGTCCCCGACCAGGTCTTGTTCACCGCGGAAATGGAAGCCGGCTTCCCGGTGCAGTACACCATCAGCACCGCCGTCCACCACGGCACGGACCGCATCGAGATCTACGGCGAGAGGGCCACACTTGTTTACGAGGCGGACGCGGACCGCCTGTACGGCGCGCGACCGGGCGGCAGCCTGGAGGTCGTCGTAATCCACGAGGACGACCGGTACGATGTCACAAACTGGCGCGTCGAGCGGGACTTCATCGACGCCGTCCGGCTGGGAACGCCGTACCGTCCGGACTTCGAGGACGGGCTGCGCTACATGGGGGTGGTCCAGGCGGTGTACACCTCGGCAGCCCAGCAACGGCGGGTCGAAGTACCCTGAGCCGCGGGTCCTCGGCGGCGCCGGGCCGGCGACAGGGTACTACGAAGACGGCCTTCGGTCCGCGCGGGGCAACGCCACTGCCACCTTCTCGATGAGCTCGGAGAAGGATACCGGCTTGGGCAGGTGTCCCGCAGCCGTCAGGTGTGCCGCTTCGATGGCCCGGTTCAGGTCGGGATAGGCCGTCATGAGCACCACCGGCACCGCCTCATCGTTCAGGGCGCGCACCAGCTCGAGGTTGTAGTTGCCGGGCATGTAGACATCCGTCAGCACCAGGTCGATGCCGCCCTGCCGCACCCGATCCAAGGCCTCCGTGCCATCGCACGCCACCTCGCAATGATAGCCCGCGTGACACAGCAGTTCGGCCATGCACCCGCGAAATGCCTCGTCGTCGTCCACAATGAGCAGGTGCGCCACTGCGACGTCGCTGCGATCCAATACCGCCGCTGCGTTCATGGTGTTATGTTCTTCCCGCGTTGGCCGTGAGGGGTCCCGTCCACACAGCCTGCCCAAACCGCCCAAGGGTTGCCCGCAGCAGGAGTCTACCACGTGATCTCTTGATAGAGCAAGCAGTTTTCACTTTTAGCGGGTTCTGGGAGTTTCAGCGCACCGCATACCCCACGTCTGAATCCCGCGCATGCCGGAGCACGGCCCCCGGGCGTGGGAGTTCGCCTGAAGCAAAAATGAGGGGATGCCCGGTTGGCGGCGCGGCGGGGTCGCGGGTAGGCTGGGTGTACGGCCCAGAGGAACCCTGTCCGGGCCTTCCGCCGCAACAGCGGAACCCGGGCTTGGTGGGGGCGCAGGCGCCTCCGGTCTCCTGCTGGGGCCGACCTCTAACTCGTAGCGGCCAGCGACGCGTTCACCCGCCCACGGCGTCGTTGGCCGCGCGTTATTGTTCGTCGCCGGGCCGTTCCTGACGCAACCGTTTGAGGTTGCCCCGTTGCCGCTTGTCGTCGACCCGCCGCCGTTGCGACGCGCGCGTCGGCCTGGTCTCCCGGCGCGGCGTGGGCGGTTCCGCCGCCCGCAGAATGAGTGTCTTCAGGCGTTCAAGCGCATCCTCCCGGTTCTTCTCGCGGCTCCGCGACCGCCGCGCGTCCAGAAGGAGTTCGCCGGCGTCGGTCATCCGGCGGCCTGCCAGCTTGTACAGCCGGCTCTTCACGTCATCGGGCAGCCCCGACCGCGCAACGTCCAGCCGCAACTGGACGGCCGTCGCGACCTTGTTGACGTGCTGGCCGCCGGGTCCGGAGGCATGGGTAAACTGCTCGCTGAGCGCCGCTTCGTCGAGCCGGAGCGTATCGGTGATGTAGATGGCCATGGCCGGATGATACCCGGTTCCCCCCTTCCCGCGCCATCAGAATCCGCCGGACGGCCTACCGCAGACTCAAC
>JBPOJD010000004.1:0-30799 GCA_052033955.1 Candidatus Hydrogenedentota bacterium | reverse complement strand
CGCGCACTCCACCGTTCCTTCGGCCCCAAAGGCCCCTGCTTCTTGCCCTGTTCCTTGCTCATGCCCGTCCTCCTTGGCTACACAGATTAGCCTAATTCTGTGTCCAAGAAAATCGGGGCCGCCGCAGCACGTGTATGTCTCCTAGGGTGATCTCTTAGCACTCTAGACAAGATCCGGGGTGCGGTGCAAAGTGGACACTTCCGGGCTCGGGGTGGCCGAATCAGCCCGGCCCCCGTCAGATCGTGTTACGGCCAGGTTCAGAGTTCATTAGAAACACGTTAAACAGCCCTCAGGGCGTAGATTTGGCTCGCGGAACTTCGGTACCATGACGTCAAACCAGCGCAGGTCCGCCTGCCGGAGGATGGACACCATGGCGAGAGAGGCGGTGTTGGTCGTTGAGGACGATGAGCACATCCGCGAGTTGCTCGAGTACAATCTGACCAAGGAGGGATATCGCGTCACGGCCGTCGAGACCGGGGAGGAGGGGCTGAAGGCGGCGCGCGCCAAGCTGCCCGACCTGGTGCTGCTCGACCTGATGCTGCCCGAGATGGACGGCCTCGAAGTATGTCGCGCCCTGCGCCGCGATGCGAAGACACAGGATGTCCCCGTCGTGATGGTGACGGCCAAGGGTGAGGAGGCCGATGTGGTGGCGGGACTCGAACTTGGAGCGGATGACTACATCACCAAGCCGTTCAGCCCGCGTGTGCTGGTCGCCCGCGTCCGGTCGGTGCTGCGCCGCCGCGCGCAGGAACCGCAACCGGAGGGCGCCGCGTTGAAGGTGCATGAACTCGTCATGCATCCCGGCCGGCACGAGGTTCTGGTGAATGATGAGCCGCTCGTACTGACCTCGACGGAGTTTCGTGTCCTGCACTTTCTGGCGCGGCGTCCGGGGTGGGTGTTCACCCGTTATCAGATTGTGGATGCCGTGCATGGCGAGGACTACCCCGTGACGGAACGGTCCGTGGATGTGCAGATAGCGGGGCTGCGCAAGAAGCTGGGTGCGGCGGGGCACTACATCGAGACGGTGCGCGGCGTCGGCTACCGCTTCAAGGAGTGACGCATGTCCAACCGCCGTCTCATGTGGCAGCTTTACCCTCCGGTGCTCGCGATCACGCTGGTCTCCGTGTTCACCGTGGCCATTGTCGCCGTCGAGGCCATGGAGGACCTCTACGAGGATGAGATAGCCCGGGACCTGTTGATTCGCGCAACCCTCGTCGAGGCGCCTGTGGCCGATATCCTCCAGCGTGGGGCGGTGGATGAACTGCGCCTCGCCATCTCGCCGCTGGCCTCGCAGACTCGCACCCGGCTCACGGTCGTGCTGCCGTCCGGCGTCGTGGTCGCCGATTCCGAGGAGGCCCCGGCGAACATGACGGATCACAGCGCCCGCCCGGAGATACAGGCCGTACTGCAATCCCGCAGCCCCAGCACGGCACAGCGCCGGAGCGCCACACTGGACTCGGACATGGTCTATGCCGCCGTGCCTGTGATGGTGGGGGACGAGATGGCAGCCATTCTGCGCGCGTCCGTGCCGTTGATTGCGGTCCGGGACCGGGTTCGCGCGCTCTATGGCCAGCTTGTGGCCGGGGTTGTGGCGACCACGTTGCTGATGGCGCTCCTGAGTCTGGTGGTGGCGCGCCGGATTGGCCGTCCTCTCGACCAGCTCCGGATTGGTGCCGAGCGCTTCGCCCAAGGCAACCTGGACCAGCGGCTTGAGGTGCCGGAGACGCGCGAGATGGGCGTGGTTGCCGAGGCCATGAACGACATGGCCGAGCAGTTGAACGACCGCATCCAGTTGGTCTCGCGTCAGCGCAACGAACTCGAGGCAGTGTTGTCGAGCATGGAAGAGGGCGTCCTTGCTATCGACACCCGTGAGCGCCTCATCAGCATCAACGGCGCGGCGGCGGCCATGCTCAACATCAACGCTTTTCGGAGCCAGGGCCGGCTCATGCAGGAAGTAGTGCGCAATACCGGGCTCCAGCGCTTCATCCAGAGGGCCTTGGCGAGCCACCTGCCAGTCGAGGACGAACTCGAACTGCACGACGACAGCCGCCGCCGCAGCGTGCACGCCCACGGCGCCGTTCTCCGGGACGCCGCGGGGGCGATCATCGGCGCGCTGGTCGTCCTTCACGATGTCAGCACGGTTCGACGGCTTGAGCGGGTCCGGCGGGACTTCGTCGCCAACGTCTCACACGAGCTGCGCACGCCGGTCACGTCGATCAAGGGCTTTGTCGAGACCCTGCTGGACAGCGACCTGCACGACGAAGAGCAGGTGCGGCGTTTCCTGTCGATCATCGCAGGCCAGGCCGACCGGCTTCAGGCGATCATCGAGGATCTGCTCAGCCTGTCGCGCCTGGAGCAGGACACCGGCCAGCCACTGGTTGCCTTCGAGTCACAGGATGTGCGCGATGTCCTCGCCGAGGCCGTCAAGGCGTGCGAGGGTCAGGCGGCCGCAAAGGGCATTCGGATTGACGTGCAATGCGAGGACGGCCTGATCGCACGCGTGAACAGCCAGTTGCTCGAACAGGCGATCATCAACCTCGTGGACAACGCCACAAAGTACAGCGCCGCAGATACACGCGTGCATGTCGAGGGCGTCCGCGCCGGCAACGAGGTGATCATCTCGGTTCGTGATCAGGGGTGCGGTATCGAACGCAAGTACCTGTCACGGATCTTCGAACGGTTCTACCGGGTCGATCGCGCGCGCAGCCGCAAACTCGGTGGCACCGGTCTCGGATTGTCGATTGTTAAGCATATCGTGCAGGTCCACGGCGGCTACGTGCAGGTCGAGAGCGAGCCGGGCGCAGGGAGCACGTTCACCATACATCTGCCGCAAGAATGATATACCGCGCATGCGCGTCCGCCGGACCCGGTCCGGCGCGGAGAGGGAGCTATCCATGGCCAAACATATGCAACGCGAAATCGAGAAGCTGAAGAAACAGATTCTGAGCCTGGGCGCGCTCGTCGAGGAGAATCTTCGGAGCGCGGTACTGGCCATAGAGGAGAGAGACGCGGATCTGGCCCAGCGCGTCATTGACGGCGATGTCGAGGTGGACCAGATGGAGGTCGACATCGAAGAGGAGTGTCTCAAGATCCTCGCGCTCCATCAGCCGGTGGCCGTCGATCTGCGATTTATTGTTGCGGTGCTCAAGATAAACAACGACCTCGAGCGGATCGCTGATCTTGCGGTGAACATTGCTGAACGCGCCATCTTCCTCGCGGAACAGCCCCCCACGAGCATCCCCTTTGATTTTCACGGGATGGCCGAGAAGACCCAGTCCATGCTGCGCCGCGGTCTGGATGCCCTCGTGAACATGGACGCCATGGCCGCCCAGCAGATATGTCTGGACGACGACGAGGTGGATGCGATCAACCGCCAGATGTACGACCTGGTGAAGGAAGGGATACGGCGCGATGTCGGATCCGCAAACCAGTTGATCCACCTGCTCAGCGTCTCGCGGCACGTCGAACGCATCGCCGACCTTGCCACGAACATCGCCGAAGACATCATCTACATGATCCAAGGCGAGATCATCCGTCACCGCACCGAGGACTACATCGCGCAGTATCGCGCCGGGCAGGGTCCCAGAGCGGACGTCTGACAGCTATCCCGGTGCGTGAGTTGGGCTTGAATCTGGGTCCGGATGACACGTTGCGTCCATGAGGAGCCAAATACACGAGCCCTCAAGTATCTCTCCATCAGTTGCATGTTCCCCGGCCTCCGTGCATCATGAGCGTCTGTTTCAGGTTCCGGATGACAACACAGAGGGAAAGAGATGCTGGCGCACACGCGATTGCTGGACAAATTGCTGCAGGTCGAGGAACGCTACCGCGGACTGCGTTACGAGATGCTTGCCGATATCCCGGTTGACTATATGGAGACCCGCAGTCATTTCCGCGAAGAACCCCGGGGCCGGGGCATCAAATGGAAAGAGGCCCGGAAGGGCCTGAAATGGGGCGGCGAATGGGTCACCGCGTGGTTCAGAGGCAATGTGCGCGTTCCGAGTGCAGCCGCCGGCCGGAAGCTGTTCCTGCACCATGTGACCGAAGTGGAGACATTGTGCCTCGCAGACGGTCAGGCAAAGGGGCTGTTCTGGGCGCTGAACCCGGTGATACTGCTTAGCCCGCGGGGGGGGGCTGGGCAGCGCATACACGTTGCCTTGGAAGCCTACGCCGGGCATTACAACCCCGGATTCAGGCCCGGAAACCCCGTAAAGCATGTGGCGCCGCGCGGACGTACGTTCAGCGGCGTGTCCTTGGCCCTTGAACGGGAACTGGTAGCGGGTTTTGTGCTTGATTGCCAAGTATTGCGCCAGCTCTGGGGGATTCTGGAGGACTCGACCCTGCGCAAGGGGCAACTCACGGCACTCTTCGAGCACGTCCTGACGACTGTGCCTGCGTTGCCCGAGGAGGTGGGCGAGGCAGAGTGGCGTCCGGCGCTCGAGCAGGCGCGAAAGCTGATGAAGCCGGCACTGGCGGCGAAGAACGGATCCGTCGCGCCCCACATAGGGCTGGTTGCCCATTCCCACTTGGACAGTGCCTGGCTGTGGACCCTCGAAGAGACCCGGCGGAAGTGTGCGCGTACGTTCTCCGCGTTGCTCAATCACCTTGAACGCTACCCGGAGGCAGTATTCATCCAGAGTTCGCCCTATCATGCGTGGACCACGCGTGACGACTATCCGGAAGTCTTTGCGCGCGTGCGAAAGATGGTGCGCAAGGGTCGTTGGGAGCCGAACGGCGCCATGTGGGTGGAACCGGACTGCAATGTGCCCAGCGGCGAGAGCTTTGCTCGACAGCTCCTTCTGGGCCAGAGCGCTACGCGCGAAATGTTCGGGTACACTGCAGACACATTCTGGGTGCCCGACACGTTCGGTTTCAGCGCCGCCTTGCCGCAAATCCTTCGGCTTGGGGGCGTCAACTATGCCAGCACCAGCAAGCTCAGCTGGAACGATACGACGCGCTTTCCCTACGACACGTTTCGATGGCGCGGGATTGACGGTTCGCAGGTCCTGATGCATTTCGTTCCCATCATGACCGCGCCGGACCCGCATCTCCTCCAGGACACCTGGAAGCGCGTTCAGCACCCTGATGTGCAGGATTGCGCGCTCCTGCCCTTTGGTTTTGGTGACGGCGGCGGCGGCCCGTTGGTCGATTCGTTTGAGGTTGCGAAGCGGGTGAAGGATCTTCAGGGGTGCCCCCGGACGGCCTTCACGAACGTCAGCAGTTTCATGAGCGGCTTGGCAGCGCGCCAGGATAGATTGCCCGTGTGGTCGGGCGAACTCTATTTTGAATTGCATCGGGGCACACTGACCACGCTTGCGAAGATCAAACGAAACAATCGCAAGGCCGAGCTTGCCCTGCGTGATGCGGAATTCGTCAATACCTTGGCCGCGCTCGAAGGGAGAGCCTATCCTGTCACGGCGTTGCGCGAGGCGTGGCGCACGCTGCTGACGCGGCAATTCCACGACATCCTGCCCGGGACCTCCATAAGAGAAGTACATCGCGAGGCCGAGACGGCCGTTGAAGGGTGCATTGCCGAAGCCGTTCGACAGCGCAACCAAGCGCTTGATTGCCTCTCGGGAAAAAGCGGTCGGGGTGGTAGGAAGATGTCCCCTCTGCTTATGAATACCCTCAGTTGGGACCGCGCGGGCGTGTTGGCACTCGAGGGTGTGCAGGAAGGGCTGCGACCTGCAGATGAGGCGGTGACCGCGCAGTGGGTGCGCAATCTGGACGATCAGCCGCTCCTCCTGGTCAGTGGACTCACCGTGCCTGCGCTGGGCGGAAGGCGACTGCAACTCGAGGCTGGATCGCCCGTGGGCCCGTCGCCTTTTGTTGTGGACGGGGAGTTTATTGAGACTCCGCTGCTGAGGATACGCATGCAGGACGACGGACGCATCGTGTCGTGCATCGACAAGAGGGCAGGCCGTGAACTGGTCGCCAAGGGAGGAAGCCTGAACGGTCTTCTCACAGGCGAAGACGTGCCGCACCATTGGGACAACTGGGACCTGGATGCGGACCATCAAAGCAAGCTCCGGGCGGATGGAAGATTGAAACGGCGCGAGGTGGTTGCGAACGGTCCGCTCCAACTTCGGGTCCGCAGCGAGTATGGGATTGGCCGCCGATCCACATTGCGCCAGGATATGGTGCTGAACGCAGACAGCCTCCAGATTGCCTTTGAGAACGTGCTGGACTGGAAGGAAAAGCATGTGATCCTCAAGGCGGGCTTCGATCTCAACCTGTTGGCAGAGACGGCGCGGCATGAGATCCAGTTTGGGCACATCGAGCGGCCGACGCATCGCAACCAGCCCGAGGACCGAGCGCGGTTCGAGGTCTGCGCACACAAGTGGAGTGATCTTTCCGAGTCCGGGTACGGCGCGGCCCTGCTCAACGACTGCAAGTACGGTCTGAGTGTCCACCAGAACACGATGCGGTTGAGTCTGATGCGTTCGCCCTCGCGTCCTGATCTGGAAAGCGACCAGGGCATGCACCGCTTCAGCTATGCGCTGCTTCCGCATGAAGGCGGATTTTGCGTTGAGAAGGTTGTGCGTCCTGCGTATGCGTTCAACGTTCCGCTTCTGGTCCATGGGGCAGCCACCGTGCGGGATGTGGCGTCGTTCCTGACGGTTGATGCGCCGAATGTGGTGGTGGAAAGCGTCAAGTGGGCCGAATCGGGGAAGGCGTTTGTCGTGCGTCTTTACGAAGCCGAAAAGAATGCGGTAAAGACCCGCATTCGCTTCGCGCACCGGGTAAAGGCGGTATCGGAGGTCAACCTGCTGGAGGAGGAACCCAAGCGCGTGAGGATTGCAGCCGGCAGCGTGACCGTGGAGTTCCGGGCATTTGAGATAAAGACCCTGCGCTGCGAGGTGTGACCGCGCTACTTGCGTCCATGGGCGGTGGAGGCTACGATACGCGGCAACAGTGAGGTGTGCCATGCGCGGAAAAGAGATCCCCGTCACCCTGCAGCCCCACGGCAAGAAGGTGTTCGTGCTTCCGGGCACGCCGCTGCTCGAAGCGGCGGCACGCGCCGGGCTGGTGTTCAATGCTCCGTGCGGCGGGCAAGGCACATGCGGGAAATGCCGTATCCGTGTGACGCAGGGCGCGCAGGCGCCCAACCGCGCCGAGCGCGAGCACCTGTCCGATGCCGAACGTGATGCCGGCGTTCGCCTCGCGTGCCAGTCCAAGGCGCACGAAGCCACCGTCATCGACGTTCCCGAGACTTCCCTGCTCGGATCGACCTACCAGATCTTGGGAAGCGCCCCGGACGCCGTGGGCGAGGTCGCTCCGGCCGTACACAAGCACTACATCGAGTTGCCGCTGCCTTCGCGGGACGATTCCGAGGCCGACCTGGAGCGGCTCCAGCGGGCACTGCCGCCCTTCGATATCTCCCTCGGACTTTTGCGCGAGCTGCCAGAGCGGCTGCGACGTTATGGGTTCAAGGGGACGGCGGTCATGGCGGATGGCCGCCTGATCGGGTTCGAGGAAGGCGACACGACGGGCCAGTGTTACGCGGTGGCCTTTGATATCGGCACCACCACGGTTGTCGGCGCCCTGGTTGACCTCCACACCGGCCGCGAACGGGCCTCGGCCGCCCGGATGAACCCGCAGACGCGCTACGGCGACGATGTTCTCAGCCGCATCCTGCACGCGCGGGACTGCGAGGACGGGCTTGCGGCGCTCCGCGGCGCGATGGTCGTGACGCTGAACGAGATCATCGATGAGGTGACCCGCGAGGCCGGGGTCGACATCGAAATGGTCTACGAAGCCTCCCTCAGCGGCAACACCACCATGCAGCATCTGGCGCTTGGGCTGAGTCCCGCTGCCCTGGGCGAGATGCCTTTCACCGCGGCGCACCGGCGTCCGCTGCTCGTCAATGCGACCGAGGTGGGACTCCGCCTGCACCCGTCGGCGCGGGTCTACGTCTTCCCGTGTCTGGGTGGCTTTCTGGGCGGGGATACGGTGGCGGGCCTGCTGGCGACCGGTTTTCCCGTCGAGCCCGGTCCGGCCCTCTTTGTCGATATCGGTACCAATGGCGAGATCGTCGTTGTCCATGACGGAAAGCTCGTGGGCACCAGTACGGCCGCCGGGCCTGCCTTCGAGGGGGCCCGCATACGGCACGGCATGCGGGCCGCGGCTGGGGCCATCGAGAAGGTCGTACTGCGCGATGACGTGGAACTGAACGTTATTGGCGATGTCGCCCCGGTGGGACTCTGTGGTTCAGCGCTCATCGACGTGGCCGCGGAATTGCTGCGCCACGGCCTGCTCCTGCCGCAGGGGATGCTTGTCGGCGCCGATCAGGCGCCCGAGGGCGCCTCAGCGGCCCTGCGCGCGCGCTTGGTGGAAGAAGAGGCCGGCACCGGCCTTGTCCTGGCCACGGCGGAGGAGTCGGGCACGGGGGCGCCCATCGTTCTGTTTCCGCAGGACATTCGCGAATTGCAGTTGGCCACCGCCGCCATCCGCGCGGGTACGGCCACCCTGTTGCACCGCCTCGGGCTGACGCCCGGCGACCTCAAAAAGGTGTGGGTGGCGGGCGGATTCGGCAACTTCATCCGCCGCAACAATGCCCAGCGCATCGGGCTCTTGCCCTCCGGGGTGCCCCACGAGCGCATCGTGTACGCGGGCAATGCCTCGCTTGCGGGCGCCCGGCTCGCCGCGCTTTCATGCAAGGCGCGCCTCCAGGCGGAGGCCATTGCGGCACAGGTAGATCACATCGACCTCTCGCAGGATCCCTTCTTCTACGACGCCTACGTCGAGGCGATGTTCTTTCCCGAGGTCTGAGATCAGCCCCGCGCCCGCTGTTCCTTGATGAGGTTCAGTGCGCTGCCCGCCCGGAACCACTCGATCTGCATCGCGTTATAGGTGTGGTTGACCGGAATCGTCTGCGCGGATCCGTCCGCGTGGTGGAGCACCACGCGCAACGCCTGTCCGGGCGCAAACGCGTCCATCCCGGCAATGTCGAGCGTGTCGTCTTCCTGGATCAGGTCGTAATCGGACGGGTCGGCGAAGGTCAGCGCCAGCATCCCCTGCTTCTTGAGGTTGGTCTCGTGGATGCGCGCGAAGGACTTCACCAGAATGGCCCGCACGCCCAGATGCCGCGGCTCCATTGCCGCATGCTCGCGCGACGATCCCTCGCCGTAGTTCTCATCGCCCACGACGATGCTGCCCACACCCGCCTTCTTGTAGGCGCGCTGCACCTTCGGCACCTCGTCGTACTCGCCGGTGAGCTGGTTCTTGACCTTGTTCGCCTCGTCGTTGAAGGCGTTGATCGCGCCGATGAACATGTTGTTCGAGATATTGTCCAGATGGCCCCGGTACCGCAGCCACGGACCTGCCATCGAGATGTGATCGGTCGTGCACTTGCCCTTGGCCTTGAGCAGGAGCTTGAGCCCCCGCAGGTCCTTGCCATCCCATCCGGGGAAGGCCTCGAGCTTTTGCAGGCGCTCGCTGTCGGGACGTATGATTACCTCGATGTCCTGACTGTTCCCGGCCGGCGCCACGTAACCCGGGTCTTCGACCGCAAAGCCCTTGGGCGGAAGCTCCTCGCCCGTCGGCGGGTCGAGTTTGACCGGGTCGCCGTCGGCGTTTGTCAAGGTGTCGGTCAGGGGATTGAACCGCAGGTCTCCGGCCAGCGACAAGGCCGTCACGATCTCGGGCGACGCGACAAAGGCGTGCGTGTTCGGGTTGCCGTCGTTGCGCTTAGCGAAATTGCGGTTGAAGGACGTGATGATCGAGTTCTTCGGCTGATCGCCGCTCCGGTGGCGTGCCCACTGGCCGATACACGGGCCGCACGCATTCGCCAGCACCACGCCGCCGATGGCTTCGAAGGCCTCCAGCAGCCCGTCGCGCTCGACAGTGTAGCGCACCTGTTCGGAGCCCGGCGTGATCGTGAACTCCGCGTGGGCCTTGAGCTTCTTGTCGCGTGCCTGGCGGGCAATGGAGGCCGACCGGCTCATGTCCTCGTACGAGGAGTTGGTGCACGAACCGATCAGACCGACTTCGAGCGTTGCCGGCCAGCCGTTTTCGTCGACGGCTTGCGCGAATTCGGAGATGGACCAGGCCTTGTCGGGCGTGAAGGGGCCGTTGACATGCGGTTCGAGGGCGGAAAGATCGATTTCGATAACCTGGTCATAGAACGCCGCCGGATTCGCATACACCTCGGGGTCCGGCCGCAGGCATGCGCTGACCGCGTCGGCCGCGTCCGCCACGTCCGAGCGGTCCGTGGCGCGCAGGTAGCGGGCCATGGATGCGTCGTACGCAAAGATCGAGGTCGTTGCGCCGATCTCGGCGCCCATGTTGCAGATGGTGCCTTTGCCCGTGCAGGAGATGCTCTCCGCGCCCGGGCCGAAGTACTCGACGATGCACCCTGTGCCGCCTTTGACCGTGAGAATGCCCGCCACCTTCAGGATGACGTCCTTCGCCGAGGTCCAGCCGCTCAGCGTGCCCGTCAGGTGGATGCCGATCAGCCTGGGAAACTTGAGTTCCCACGGCATGCCCGCCATGACATCTACGGCATCCGCGCCGCCCACGCCGATCGCCACCATGCCCAGACCGCCTGCATTCGGCGTGTGCGAGTCCGTGCCGATCATCATGCCGCCGGGGAAGGCGTAGTTTTCGAGAACCACCTGGTGAATGATGCCCGCGCCGGGCTTCCAGAATCCGATGCCGTATTTGTTCGATACGGACGCCAGGAAATCAAACACCTCCCGGTTCGTGTCGAGTGACGCGGCCAGATCCTGCTTCGCGCCGGCCTTGGCCAGGATGAGGTGGTCGCAATGCACCGTCGAGGGCACCGCCGTCTCGGTCCGCCCCGCCTGCATGAACTGCAACAGCGCCATCTGCGCCGTCGCGTCCTGCATCGCGACGCGATCCGGGGCGAATTCGACGTAATCCTCGCCGCGCGCGAAGGCCTTGGGGCGGGTGTCCGCGTGCAGGTGGGCGTACAACACCTTTTCCGTCGCCGTCAACGGGCGCCCCACGACCTTGCGTGCGGCCTCGACCCGGCCCGGCAGCTCCTGGTACACCTTCCGGATGACGTCGATATCAAAAGCCATGGATACACCTTTCTGTTTCGATGCGGCTGCGGCCAGCCTGCGGAATCTGCATTCGAGGAAGGCCTATGATATAACGCGCGGCCAAGGTGCCACAAGTCGCGCCCGCGTGCGGAGTTCCTCGGGGGAGGCCCCTATCCGCGCCGGTTCAGGCCCGAAGCGATCCGGGCGCCCGCGACGATCCCGCGGCGAAGGGAAGGAAACAGCCCTGCCGCCAGGCCCGCGCCCAGGGCGCCCGCGACCAGCGCATACGGGCGTCTGTGGGCCAGATGGGTGAGTTCGAGACGCGCCGCTGCCGTGCGGAGGCGCAGGCGCGCGCGCCGCCGCCGTTCCGCCGGAGACCGTCCCGCTTTGCTGTGGCTTACCGTCGCGCAGTGCGTGAACCAAGCCATATAAAGACTCCTGCTGTCAGGATGGCCGCGATGCCCGCCACGCATTCCCCCCAAGCGGGCGACAGGGGAGGAACCAGCGCCAGCGTCAGCGCCCGCAAGAGGTGACGGACGCCCAGGATCAGCACCGCCGCGCCCGCGACCACAATGCCCAAGGCGACGCCGAGGCGCATCACGCCCGCCTTGGCATCCTCCAGCTCGGCCCGGACGAGGTCCACCAGCGCCAGCCCCAGTTCCACCAGCGCGTTCACCTTTAGTCCTTTGCCAGCAGCCTGCCCAGGACCAGCCCCACGCCGAAGGCAATCGCGGCGGAGGTGAAGGGGCGCTCCTCGATGGAGTGCTGCACGCTTTCGGCCGCCTCGCCGGCCTGCGACCGGGCCGCGCGGAAGGCCTCGCTGGCCTGCTGCGCCCGGTGCTCGAACTCGCTCTGGGCGCGGTCCCGCACTCCCGCGGCCGAGTGCTTGCCCATCTCCTTGACGCTGGCGACCAGTTCGCTCAGGTCCGAGCGAAGCTGTGTCAAATCCTTCTTCAGATTGTCGAGATCGCTCTGGTAATCCGGTTTGTCCGCCATCGGTGTGCCTCCCGCAGTGCGTTCCACTGGAACACCCTGTCGTGCGGCCGTCATGTGGCCCGTGCCTTGCGCGTTGCCCTGGTTTCATCGTACACGCGCCTCGCCGCCCGCACAAGGCATCCAGGCGAAAATCACCGTGAATTGCTGGAAAATACGTGGATTTCCTGAGCGCGGGCTGGGGGAATTTCCGGGTCTCCCGCGACGTTCGCCGTGTGTGATAGGATGGGGCGGTTCAACGGGAGATCACAGCGTGAGCAAGACCATCGCCATCATCGGGGCCTCCGCGGACCGCAGCAAGTACGGCAACAAGGCCGTCCGGGCCTTCCGCGACGGCGGGTGGACGGTGTACCCCGTGCATCCGGCCGCGGACGAGGTGGAGGGGCTGCCCTGCTACCGTTCCGTGAGGGATATCCCGGGACCGCTGAACCGTGTGGCGATGTACGTGCCGCCGAAGGTCGGAAAGGCGCTGCTCGAGGATATCGCGGCCAAGCGTCCCGATGAGTTTTTCCTCAATCCCGGAAGCGCCGATGAGGAACTGATCGAGGCAGCGCGGGCACTCGGGCTCCAGCCCATCGAGGCGTGCAGCATCGTCAGTATCGGCCTGCGGCCCGACATGTACCCCGGCTGAGGCCGCGAACCTCCCCTAATCGCGCCACTTGGTCTCGTGCGACCGCAGGATCTTGTCCACTTCCTCGCCAATCGTGTCGTTCTTCGCCCGGCGTCGTGGCCGGTGGTGCGACCGGAACCACTGGCGGCTGAAACGGACCCGGGGCCACCGGCGGACGAAATACGGCGCGAGCTTCATGTAGAGGAAGCCCGCGCCCATGCCCCCGAAGTGGGTGGACACGGAACTCGGCCCGCCGCCGAGCGCACTGAAGAGGTTCAACACGATCACGATGAAGATCAACCCGCGTGCATTGATCGGGAAGGGCAGCGGAAAGAGAAAGAGCTGACGTTCCGGATCGGCGATGGCAAACGCGATGAGCACGCCCATCACCGCGCCGCTCGCACCGATGACCGGCGGCGACGGGGCCAGCCCCAGGAGCGGCGGCGTGAGTGAAAGCAGCACGCCCACGGCGCCGCAGAAGAAATAGAAGCGGAAGAACTGCCGCGTGCCCAGCAGACGCTCGACGTCCGGACCAAACATGTACAGCCACAGCATGTTCATGAACAGGTGCATCAGCCCCGCATGCAGGAACAGGTAGGTGAAGGGCTGCCAGAGGTAGCCGCGCAGGAACAGCGTGCTGAACCCGAGCAGGCCAACGACGCTGTGACTCGGAAAGCTGCCCCGGGGGATGTTCTCCACGTGCCCCAAGGGGACAAACAGCACCAACTGCGCCGCATGGGCCGCCACCGTGGTCAGAATCAGAACGTGGACGGCCCACGTGATTCCGGGCGTGGAAGAACCGAACCCCTGGCTTTGGTATGTCGCGCGGTATCCCATGGTACTCCTGTCGGCTGTTGTGGCACGCAGACCGCTGCGGGACGGCGTTCATTGTAGCGCGGGGGAGGGAGGGATTTCCCGCTGGCGGTGCGGTCAGTTCCCGGCGGCGTTGATGAGCGGGTAGCCGTGCACGAACTGGCTGCGACGCAACGGCAGGTAGATCAGCCGGACCTTGCCCACCACGCTGTCGTACGGGATGCCCTTGCCCCAGGCATGGCTGTCGTCACTGGCGTTGCGGTTGTCGCCCAGGACAAACAGCTCCCCCTCGCCCACGCGAACCGGCGGCGTCAGGCTGTAGCGCATCGGTTCGGACGTATAGGGCTCCGAGGCATAGTGCCCGTTCAGGATCAGCCCGCCGCTTTCAATAGCTACGGTGTCGCCCGGAATCCCCACGACGCGCTTGACCAGATAGGCCTCCGGATCCACCGGGTCCATGAAGACGACGATGTCGCCCCGGGCGTACGTGGATTCCTCGAGTGTGAGCAACAGGTCATTCGGGCGCAGTGTCGGCTGCATGGAGGAAGACGGCACGCGAAAAAAACGCATTTCGCGGAAGCCAAAGAGGTAGATCAGAAAAAACGAGGCAACAATGATGATGAGATAGAACGTCTTGCGTATTGGGCCAACCGGGCTTTCATTCATCGTGGACGGGTCAGTGCTCCTACTGTATCCAAGGCGCGTCGTGGACCATTCCCAACACGGTCAGGGTCAACACCACCGCACCCACCAGGGCAGCCAGCAAAAAACGACGCATGTCCCAAAACTCCTCATCCCCGAGAATGCCTGTCCGAGCCATTCGAAGTGGAGTATAGCAAACAAACGGCCAGATTGCCAAGATTCGGCGACAGATTCGGCGGTCTACCCAAGAACGGCGTGGCGCGTTCCCCGCCGCCTGCACCCACCCGCGCCGGGGCGCAGGCGGACCGGTCTGGGGCGGGTTTGAAACCCGCCCCTACAACGACCCTGCGACCAGGCCCCTTCCTGATGGCGAGCGCCCTCGCCGGGGATCCTGTTTGGGGCGGGTTTGAAACCCGCCCCTACAACGACCCTACGACCAGGCCCTTTCCTGATGGCGTCCGCCCTCGCCGGGGGATCCTGTAGGGGCAGGTCTCAGACCTGCCCCAAAGACCTGCCCTCAGACCTGTCCCTGCACCACCTTGGCGACAAGGCCCTTCCGGATGGCGTCCACCCGGCCGCGGTAGTGGAGGATGTACAGGCCGTCCTGTTCCTCGACCCGCTCGGCGGGCTGGGTGTACCCGCTGCGGAAATGCACCACATGGCGGGCGCGGCTGGATGGCGGCAGGAAGGTGGCCTTCTGCGGGCCGCTCCCGGGGCGGTACTGCGGGGACAGCGTGCCCGCCGCAAACCCCGCGCGGAACTCCTGTACCTTCCGCACATACTGCTGCGTCTCGGCGTAGGGTGGGATGCCCCCATGCCGACGGACCGCCTCCGGTCCCGCGTTATACGCCGCCAAGGTCCGTTCCAGGTCGCCATCGAACAGCGCATGCATCCGCGCCAGGTATTGCACCCCCCCGGCGATGTTCTCCGCCGGGTCGAACAGGTTGCGAATGCCCATCTCGGCCGCTGTCCCGGGCATCAACTGCATCAGGCCGCGCGCGCCCTTGGGCGAGACGGCGTCTGCATTGAAGCCGCTCTCGGCCTGGATGACCCCATACACCAGATTCGGGTCAACCCCGTAGCGCCGGCAGGACGCCTCGACAAGCCGGGAGATGGCCCCGGAGTCGTAGGCGGCAGGTTCCGCCCTGCGGAGTGCCGCCGACACGGCCACGGGCTCGAAGTGCAGTACCGCGGGCCGGTACCCGTCACGGGCGTCGAAGAACTCCGGGGCATTGGTGAGAGTAGGAATGCCGTCTGGACCGACGAATACATGGACCTCCTGCTTGCCGTAAAACGATGTAATAGGGGAGGTTGCCCCGACGCCGGAAATTGTAAGGATGTCATTGTTTGACGTAACGTCGGAAAGTTGGGCGATGTCAGCCAAGTCCGCCTCCAGTTGCCCTATCCGCGCCAAACGCGACGGCTCTGCCCATGCGGACACCGCCCACGCAGCCAGCACAAGGTAACAGGTCTGACGGAAAATGCGCATTTGTACCCGTTTCATGCGATCAGTCAAGAGACTTCGCTTCGCTCCAAGTGTACTCCAAGCACGCGATTCCCGCAAGGGCCGTTGCGTCCCGCGCCGCGTACGCTCGACCTGTGGCAGGCGGCGTCGGGAGTCCCGTCGCGGGGTGCGATGAAGCTGGCGGAAGACGACGGGGCGAGATCCTTCGCTGCGCTCAGGCTGACAGGTGGGGGGGGGCGCGTGGTGCCACAAGGTGGCGCGAGGAGGGGACGAGCAGGGGACGAGCAGGGACGAGGAGGGACGAGGAGGGACGAGGAGGGACGAGGAGGGGACGAGGAGGGGACGAGGAGGGGCGCGCGACGGCACTACCTTTTGTCGTCCCGAGTCCAAAGCGGAGCGCCGCTCAGTGGACAGAGAAACCCTGTGGTGGTATCACTTACCCCTATTGTCATCCCGAGCGAAGCCGAGGGATCTCTGTTCCGCTGCCCACGCGAGTGTTGCTTGGCAACGAAGTGAGGGATCTCATCGCACGGCGTCACGAGTACGAGGGGTGGGTTTGGGGACTGGACCCGCACAGTCACTCGCGCCGGAGGCAACCGGAAGACACTCCCTGCCCGCACCCAAGCACCGGCACCCCCCGCCGGACCGTCTCCGCGTTCTCCGCGCCTCCGCGTGCGCAGGGCCCTCTCCAGCTTGCCAGCACGGCGGTCCGAGTGGTAGGTTGGCAGCCGCAGGAGGAATCACCGTGGACCACCCCGAATTGGCAGCCTTGGAGGCCCGCGTCGCCGCGCGGCTGACCGCAACGCACCAGACCCTGGCGACGGCGGAATCGTGCACAGGCGGGCTGCTGGGCCATCGCCTGACCGAGTCCGCAGGGGCCTCCGGGTTCTACGCGGGCGGCGTGATTGCCTACAGCAACGGCGTGAAAGAGGCGCTGCTCGGGGTCGACCCGGCGGCGCTGGCGTCGCAGGGAGCGGTGAGCGACACCGTGGCGCGGCAGATGGCCCAGGGCGTGCGCGAACGGCTGGGCGCGGACTTCGGCGTCGGCATCACAGGGATCGCGGGCCCAACGGGCGGGACGGCCGAAAAGCCGGTGGGGTTAGTGTATATCAGTGTAGCGGGTCCCGAAGAGACGCGCGTCACGCGCAACGAATTTTCGGGAACCCGAAGCGAGATAAAGGTACAAAGCGTCCGGCGGGCGCTTGAGATGCTGCAGGAGCAATTGGCATGAGCGCGGGCTTCGTTCACCTCCACGTGCACAGCGAATACAGCGTGCTCGACGGTCAGAGCCGGGTAAAGGACCTGGTGGCCAAGGCCAAGGCCTACAACATGAGCGCGTGCGCGCTGACCGACCACGGCGCGCTGTTTGGCGCGATCGATTTTTATCAGGAGGCGAAGAAGGCCGGTATCAAGCCGATTATCGGCTGCGAGCTGTACCTCGCGCACACGGATCGTTTCGACAAATCGGGCCGCAGTTCAGGCCAGTCGAGCTACCACTTTCTCGTCTTGTGCGAGAACGAGACCGGCTACCACAACCTGTGCCGGCTCAGTTCGCTCGGATACCTCGAAGGCTACCACTACCGCCCCCGCGTCGACTTCGATCTGCTCCGGGAGCACAAGGACGGCCTGATCGCGACGAGTTCGTGCCTGGCGGGTCAGATTCCCCGGGCGCTCATGCGCGACGACCTGGACACGGCCAAGGCGGCGCTCGAGCAGTATCTGGAGATCTTCGGGACGGACCGTTTCCTGATCGAGATGATGGATCACGGCATGCCCGAGGATCGCAAGGTCAACCCGCTGCTGGCGGACCTGGCCAGCGAATTCGGGCTGATGACCATCGCCACGAACGACGTCCACTACACCGAAGCCGACGACGCGGAGGCCCACGACGCGCTGCTGGCAATCCAGACCGGCGCGATGGTGGACGAAACCAACCGCTTCCGTTTCCCGGGCAAGAACTTCTACTTTGCGAGTCCCGAGGAGATGCGCGAGAAGTTCGCCGAGTGGCCCGAGGCCGTTGCGAACACCGAAAAGGTCGCCGAGCGCTGCAATATCGAGATCCCGCTGGGCAAGCACCTCATACCCCAGTTCCACCCGCCCGACGGCATCGGCAAGCTCGACTACCTGCGCCAACTGGTGCATGCCGGGCTCAAGGACCGCTATGGCGACGTCCCGCAGGGTCACCTCGACCGTGCGGACTACGAAATCGGCGTGATCAACGATATGGGATTCGTCGACTATTTTCTGGTCGTGTGGGACTTCATCGATTTCGCGCGCCGTC
This sequence comes from Candidatus Hydrogenedentota bacterium, assembly GCA_052033955.1. Lineage (GTDB taxonomy): Bacteria > Hydrogenedentota > Hydrogenedentia > Hydrogenedentales > SLHB01 > JBPOJD01. Next base: position 12,989 of record JBPOJD010000004.1, on the reverse strand, counting down.
AGGGGATCCCGGTGGGACCGGGCCGCGGGTCGGGCGCGGGGAGCGTTGTGGCGTATGCCTTGGGCATCACGAACCTCGACCCGATGCGCTACGGGCTGCTGTTCGAGCGTTTCTTGAACCCCGAACGCGTGTCGATGCCGGATTTCGACATCGACTTCTGTTACCAGCGCCGCGACGAGGTCATCGGGTATGTCCGCAACAAGTACGGCGCGGACAATGTGAGCCAGATCATCACCTTCGGCCGCATGCTGGCCAAGAAGGCGGTTCGCGACGTCGGCCGCGTGCTCAACATGCCCTACGCCGATGTGGACCGCATCGCCAAGCTCATTCCCGAAGAAGCCAAGATCACGCTCAAGGATGCCTACGACAAGGAGCCCGAACTGCAGCGGATGGTCCAGGACGACCCGCAGGTGGCGCGGCTGTGGAAGCTGGCGACGCGGCTCGAAGGCACCATCGGCAACTGCGGCACGCACGCCGCCGGCGTGGTGATCTGCGACCAGCCGCTCACCGATCACGTCGCCCTGTTCAAGGCGTCCAACAGTGACACCGTGGCCACCCAGGCCGAGATGAAAAACGTCGAGGCCATCGGGCTGCTGAAGATGGACTTTCTCGGCCTGCGCACGCTCACCGTCGTGCATGAGGCCGTGCGCCTGATCCGCGAGAGCAAGGGCATCGCGATCGACATCGACGCCATCGAGCCGGACGACGCGAAGACCTACCAGTTGCTGCGCTCCGGGCAGACGATGGGCGTGTTCCAGCTCGAAAGCTCGGGCATGCGCGATCTCGCCAAGCGGATCGGGCTCGAATCGCTCGAGGAGATCTGCGCGCTGGTGGCCCTGTACCGGCCGGGGCCGATGAAGTTCATCGACCGCTACGTGGAATGCAAGTTCCACCCGGAAAAGATCAAGTACGAGCACCCGCTGCTCGAACCGATTCTCAAAGAGACCTACGGCGTGCCCCTGTACCAGGAGCAGATCATGCAGATGGTGCAGTCGCTGGCCGGGTTCTCGCTGGGCCAGGCCGACATCATGCGCCGCGCGATGGGCAAGAAGAAGGCCGACCTCATGGCCGAACAACGCGCCAAATTCGTCGACGGATGCGCCGCCGCCAACAACATCGACAAGAAACTGGCCGATGAACTGTTCTCCATGATCGAGGACTTCGCGGGCTACGGCTTCAACAAGTCCCACAGCATGGCCTACGCGTTTGTCGCGTATCAGACGGCCTTTCTCAAGGCCAACTATCCCGCGCACTTCATGGCGGCCCTGCTCACGAGCGAATCGGACAAGCTCGACAAGATCGCCGTGTACATTGCCGAATGCCGTCGCATGGGAATCGAAGTGCTTCCCCCGGACGTCAACGAGAGCGACTATACTTTCACCGTCACAGGCAACGGCCACATCCGTTTTGCGCTGGCCGCCATCAAGAATGTGGGGGAAGCCCCGGCAAAGGCCATCGTCCACGAGCGCAAGGAGAGCGGCCCCTACGCCGACCTGTTCGACTTTTGCCGGCGTCTCGACTCGCGTCAGATCAACCGGCGCCTCATCGAGAGCCTGAACAAGGCCGGAGCCTTTGTCGATACCGGCTGGGGCCGGAGCCAGGTGGAAGCCGCTCTCGACAGCGCGCTCAGCGAGGGCCAAATCAGCCAGCGCGAACGGGCTGCCGGGCAATTCTCGCTGCTCGATCTGATGGCGGACGCCCCCGGCGAAGCCCCGGCCATGCAATCCAAACCCGATATCCCCGAGTGGACCGAGCCCGAGATTCTCGCCCACGAAAAGGAAATGCTCGGACTCTATGTGAGCAGTCATCCGCTGGCCAAGCACGGGCCCACCCTCGAACGCTACGTGACCCTGCGGCTCGACGAATGGGACGAGCTTCGCGAAGGACAGGAAGTGGTCGCGGGCGGGCTGATCCGGCAGGTCAAGAGCTTCATCACCAAGAGCGGCCGCAAGATGGCGTTCCTGACGCTCGAGACCCTCGAAGGGTCGGTCGAGATCACCGTCTTCGCTGACGTGTGCGAGCAGCGGGCCGACCTGCTGCTGAATGACACCATCGTGCTCATACCCAGCCGCGTCAGTTACCGCAACGACGCGCCGGGCCTGCTCGCCAACGACGTGCTCGCCATTGAAGAGGCCGAGACCCGGCTGACCCGCGCTGTCCACGTCCGCGTCGTTCCCAACGGCCACGACGCGGAGCGCCTGGAACAGCTTGCCGAGGCCTTGGGGGGACACGCAGGCGATTGCGATGTCTACCTCCACTGCGACACGCCCGGCGGGCTGAGCGTGACCATTCACGCCGTCGACGCGTGCCGGGTCCAGCCCTCCGCGCCGCTCAAGGAAGCCATCGAGAACGTCGTGGGCTTGGGCAACTGCTGGTATTCCGGCGGGAACGGCCTGCCTGCCCACGCGCAGGCCGCCGCCAAGGCCCCGGCAGGCCGCGAAGGGAACGAACCCTGGCGAAAGAAGAAGCAGGCGTAGGCGGCGCTACATTTTCAGCCGCTTGAACACGCATTCCGGCACCGCGCGGATAACCAGCATGACCGGGCGCCAATACCACAGGACATACGCCGAGTTTCTCCGGCGCCGGATGGCCCGGTGAATCGCGCGGCCTGCGGCCTCCGGTGACGCGGTGAGCGCCCGGGGAAGCTTCATGCCCCATGTCATCTTTGTGTCCATGAAGCCCGGTTTGAGCGTGATCACCTGCACGTTCGCAGGATGCAGCCTGTTCCGAAGGCCCTGCAGGTAGACGTTCAGCCCAGCCTTGGCGGAACCATAGATGTAGTTGCTCTGGCGGCCGCGATCTCCGGCCACCGAGGAGAGGGCGGCAAGGAACCCCTTGCGGCGGTCCTCGAAGTGGTTGGCAAAGCAGTTGAGCAGCGAGACCGGCGCCGTGTAGTTCACGTCGATGACCATCCGCGCCGCGTCAACATCACGCGCCGCCTCATCCTGTCCGGTCATGTGCCCGATCCCCAGGACCACCCCTTCCAAGCCCTCGCCCAAGGTTTCCACGCACTGCGAGACGAAGCGCCCGTGGTCGTCAAACGCCAGCGCATCGAGCGGCATCACCGCCACCCCAACGCCGTACCGCACGTGGATGTCCTGTGCGATTCGGGCGTTCTCTTCCGCGTCCCGCGCCGCCAGCACCAGGTTGCACCCCTCCACGGCGAAGCGGGCCGCCACGGCCCGCATGACCGACGACGTGCTGCCGAGTATCACGACCCCGGGTTTCCGTGTGTCGGTAATCGTCATGGTGTCAACGCTCCACAATGCCCAGACGCCGGGCCATGTTCGAGGACAGAACACCGTCGGGGTCCACCTTCGCCTTGATCGCCCGGAACGCGTCCAGCTTCGGGTACATTTGGGCAAAGGTGTCCCGTGAGGCCGCCGCATCCTTCGCGCAGTAGAGTCGGCCGCCGCACTCCAGCACGATGCGGTCCAGTTCGCCCAGCAAGTCCAGAAGCCCGCCGCGCACCGGCAGATCGAGGGTCAGCGTGTAGCCGGGGAAAGGGTGCGACAACAGCCCGGGGTTTGCCGCCCCGAACCGCTTGAGCACCGCGAGGAAGCTCGCGCCGTCGGAAGCGGTCAGGCGCTCGAGCAACCGGCCGAGGTTGCGGGCGCTGTCCAGCGGCACGGTCGCCTGATACTGGACGAATCCGCGCTTGCCGTAGATGCGGTTCCAATGGTGGATGGCGTCGAGCGGGAAAAAGTAACTGTCGTAGTCGACGACCTTGCCTTCCGAGGTCGGGTGCGAGCGGAAGAATACCTCATTGAACGCCTTCACGCTCATCGAATTCAGCGCAAAGCAGGGAAAATCCATCGGGACGTTCTTCGCGCGTTTGCGTGGCTGCCGGAGGGGGTGCTCGCGTTGCGCCGGGCTCAGGTCCTCAGGGCGTGCGTGGTTGCCCCGCATTAGGATCGATCGCCCCAGGCTCACCCCACGCGCCAGACAGTCTACCCACGCCACGCTGTACGCGTACCGGTCATCGCCCTCATCCATCGCGGCCAGCGCCGCATCCAGGTTGCCGCACTGGCGGTAGTCCACGGTGTACCACGCACTGGCGATCTGCCGGAGACGGATGCGCGCGGACAGGACGATCCCGGTCAAGCCGATACCACCCGCCGTGGCCCAGAAGAGGTCGGACTGGACGTCCTTCGAGCAGGTGAGCACCTCGCCCGCAGGCGTCAGGAGGGTTATTTCATCCACGAACTGACAGAAGGTGCCGTCGCGATGGTGGTTCTTGCCATGGACATCGTTCGCAATCGCCCCGCCGACCGTCACGAACTTCGTGCCCGGCACGACGGCCGGAAACCAGCCGCGCGGCACCAGATGCTCGAGGATGGCCGCCAGGCTGACCCCCGCTTCGCACTCCAGCACGCCCGTGGCAGGATCGAAGGCGATCATGCGGTCCAGGCGCGTGACGTCGAGGACGGCGTTGTTCTCGTTGACAGCGGTATCGCCGTAGCTCCGGCCCAGTCCGCGCGGAATAACGCTTCGCCCGTCCAGACACGCCAGAATTTGACCGATGTCGCGCCGCCGCTCCGCACGGTAGACGTCGCACGCCGTCACCGGGTACCGGCCCCAGCCTGTCAAGGTCTGTCGCATCATCGGTTCCTGTCGTGTCACGGGTTCCCCAAGGGGCGGACTGCCCGCCGCGGATTCCTCCGCCGTCGCAGAGTGGAACCCCATTCTGCCGCGCCGCGCTGTCCATTTCAACGCACGACGCCTGATGCCGCGGACGGCGATTGCCGCTGAAGATCGCCCGTGTTATAATGAAAGTGTAGTTGCGTCAAACCGTGAAATGAGCTGCCGATGTCGCGTCGAGGCTTTACACTGATCGAACTCCTGGTTGTGATTGCCATTATCGGCGTGCTGGCAGCCATTTTGTTGCCTGCGCTGGCGCGCGCGATGGAGGCGACGCGCCGCACGGTGTGCCAGAACAATTTCAAACAGCTCGGGCTTATGCTGCACATGTACAGCTCTGAGTCCCGCACGCACCGCTATCCGCCCGTCAAGGTGGCCGACTGCGAAGGCCGCATCGTCCGGTGGGGGCTGATACCCAATCCGGAGTCGATCTATCCCGGTTACCTCAACGACCTGGACACGCTCGTGTGCCCCAGTTCCAGGGTGGGGCGCAACGCGGTCGAGGTGTTTGACCGGGGCGATACCACCTCCACGAACTGGCGCGAGACACCCGGATGGAGCTTTGACGGCGAGGTCGAGGCCTGCGAGGTGTACGAGCACCCGTACATCTACTTCGGGTGGCTGGTAGCCGACGAAATGTTCAAGGACAGCCTGCAGCGCGCGGCGCTGAAGACCGCGGCGAACCTGTTCATTGACGGCATCATCTACGTGAACGACCCCTCGTGGCTGGATCGCGACTGGTTTCTCACGGTGGACTACGAGGGGAACCGGGCGCACCTGTACCGGCTGTACGATGGCATCGAAAACATCCTCGTCCACAGCCGGCTGTTCGAGGCGTCGTCCACGAAGGGCCAGTCGCAGATCGTGGTGATGTGGGATGCCATCGATATCGAGAATCTCCGCACCTTCAACCATGTGCCCGGGGGGGTGAACGCGCTGTTCATGGACGGGCACGTCGAGTTTCTGCGCTACAACGGCGAGGAAGGCAACCGCTTTCCGGCCAATGAACTGGGGTCCATTGTTACCGGCTTGAGCCACAAGCCCGAGCCGGTCGAGGTGCCGGGAAGCCCCGGCCCCTAGGGGTCGTGCGCCCGCGCTGGCGCGGTGGGGGGCGCGGCCGGGACCGCCGTGGATCGGCCCAAAAAATTCTTTGACGGTTCTGTTGACACGGCCCCTGTCGTATGCTACCATTCGCCCCGCTGCTGAGCGGGAGTAACTCAGTTGGTAGAGTGTCAGCTTGCCATGCTGAATGTCGCGGGTTCGAATCCCGTCTCCCGCTCCATTTTTTTTCAGGGCCGCTAGCTCAGTTGGTAGAGCAGGTGACTCTTAATCACTTGGTCGGGGGTTCGACTCCCTCGCGGCCCACCATTTTCCAGTGATTCTGAGCGGGCGGAACGGATGAAAGCCGTTCGCCCGCTTTGTTGTAAGTACGAGTAGTCCAGAACCTCCTGGCGTCGGGCGAGTGGCGGAATTGGCAGACGCGCTGGATTTAGGATCCAGTATCTCACCGATGTGCGGGTTCGATTCCCGCCTCGCCCACCAACAGAGAATGTGCAGGAACCATGACCGACAAAGAAAAAGACACCGCCGAAACCACTGAAGTTGTCGAAGAGCATGCCGATCACGGCACGGCTCACGCCCATCACCACCATCATGGTCACGACTGTGATCATGACCACGACGACGATATCACGTTCGTCGAGGAGCCTGTGTTCGACGTCAACTACAAGGGCGACTGTGCCTACGAAGTCAAGGTCACGATTCCCAACGCCAACAAGAAGCACCAGTCCGCCGAGATGATCGAAGAACTCCAGGGCGAGGCCGAGGTGCCGGGGTTCCGCAAGGGCCGCGCGCCAATCAAGCTCGTCGAGCGCAAGTTCTCCAAGTACGTGCGCGGAGAAGTCACCAGCAAACTGGTGTCCGCCGCCTTCCGCAAGCTCATCGAGAAGGAAGACCTGAACCCGATCTCCATGCCCGCGATCGACGGCTTGAGCGACGAAGACGAGCAGGAAGACACCCCGATCGAGGTCACGCTCACCTTTGAAGTCGCGCCCCGCGCCAAACTGGGCGACTACAAGGGCATCGAGATCGAGCGCCCGGTACTCAAGATCAACGACAAGGACGTCCAGTCCGCGATCGATGACGCCCGGCAGCGTTTTGCCGTCTTCGAGACCCTCGAGGGGGGTGTGGCCGCCGACGGTGACCAGCTTATCATCGATTTCGAGGGCCGGATTGACGGCGAGACCTTCAACGGCGGCGCGGCCGACAATTACCCGTACATCCTGGGGTCGCAGCGCTTCTTCCCGGAGTTCGAGAAGGCCTTGGCCGGCGCGTCGGCAGGCGACAACCTGACCGTGAACGTGACGTTCCCGGCGGATTACGCCCCGCACCTGGCCAACAAGGCTGCCGAATTCACGATCAAGGTCAACGAAGTCAAGCGGCGCGCTGTCCCCGAGTTCGACGACGACTTCGCCAAGCAGGCGGGCTACGACAGCGCCGCGGAGATGCGCCAGGCGGTTGCCGACCGGCTGCGTGCGGCCTCCGAGACCCGCACCAACCGCATCGCCGAACACCGGGCCGTCGCCAAGGTCGTTGAGGTGAGCGAGTTCGAACTGCCGAAGTCCATCATCGAGCGCGCCGCGCACGACTATTACGAGCAGGAAAAGCGCCGTCTGATGGCATTGCGCGTGCCGGCCTCGGAACTCGCCGCAAAGGACGAGGAAATCCGCGAAAAGGCCCGCGAGCAGGCCACCTACGACCTCAAGGCCATGGTCACCATGTCGGAAATCGGCCTCGCCGAGGGCATCGAGGTAACCGAGGAAGACTGGGAGAAAGAGGCCGAAGCCATCGCCCAGCGCTCGGGCGCGGACATGGAACTCATCGGCAAGTACCTGGCCCAGCGCGAGCAGCGCAGTGAGTACGAAGAGCGCATTTTCCGGTCCAAGGCGGTTGCGGCGCTCCTCAGCTATGCCAAGGTGACGGACAAGGAAGTCGAGCGCGAAGAACTGGAAAAAGAGGAAGGTGAATCGGGTGAATAACCTCTTCGGATACAATCCTGTTGACCCCCGGGCCATCACGATCTATGAAGAGACCAGCCGCGGCGAGCGGCCGTACGACATCTACTCGCGGCTGCTCGAGGACCGGATCATCTTTCTGGGCATGCCCATCGACGACTACGTCGCGAATTTCGTCATCGCCCAGTTGCTGTTTCTGGAGTCGGCCGACCCGGACAAGGACATCAGCCTCTACATCAACTCGCCCGGCGGCAGCGTGACCGCCGGCCTGGCGATCTACGACACGATGCAATTCATCAAGCCCGATGTCGTCACCCTGTGTGTCGGCCAGGCCGCCAGCATGGGCGCCGTCCTCATGGCGGCCGGCGCCAAGGGCAAACGCTATGCGTTGCCCTATTCGCGCTTCCTGCTTCACCAGCTCATGGGCGGCGTGCGCGGCCAGGCCACGGACATCGACATTCAGGCCCGCGAGATCGTACGGATTGGCGAGATGATCGACGAGATCCTGGTCAATCACACCGGGCAGCCCAAGGAAGTGGTGCGCCGCGACAGCGACCGCGACTTCTTCATGAGCGCCGAGGAGGCCAAGACCTACGGCCTGATCGACGAAGTCCTGCGGCGCAATGCGCCCTTGCCCAAGCACTGATCGGCGCCGGGCGGGTATACTATGGGTAACAGGTGCGGCCGGGAGCCACGCTTCCGGCCGCTGCCATGTCGACCCGAACCCGGCCCGATGGGGTTGACGTCCCGGGCGGGTCTTGGCATAATGCGCCGGACTGCTCGGGGGCTCGGGTAAGATAACTGTTGACACATTGTGTCTCAAATTGATATATTTGAGACCGTTGTAACGGACAGAGGAGGAGGCCCATGGCGCCCCATCGAAGCCGCAGTGACGTGACCACCTGCTCCTTCTGTGGCAAACGCCACGACGAAGTCAGCAAGCTCATCGCTGGTCCGGATGTAAACATCTGTGACGAGTGCGTGCGCCTGTGTGGCGAGATCGTCGAAGAGGACCGGGCCCGGCGGGGTGCCGCGCGGACCATGAAGGTCCCTAAGCCCTTCGAAATAAAGAACTTCCTTGACCAGTACGTCATTGGTCAGGAGCATGCCAAGCGCGTCCTCTCCGTGGCAGTTCACAATCACTACAAGCGCATCAGCGCCGGCGGCGAGATTGACGGCGTTGAAATCCAGAAATCCAATGTCCTGCTCATCGGCCCGTCCGGCTGCGGCAAGACCCTGCTGGCACAGACCTTGGCCCGTCTGCTGGATGTGCCGTTCGCTGTCGTGGACGCCACGACCCTCACCGAGGCGGGCTACGTCGGCGACGACGTCGAAAATGTGGTCCTCAAGGTCCTCCAGGCCGCGGACTACGACCCCGCGCGCGCCGAGATGGGCATTGTCTACATCGACGAGATCGACAAGATCGCCCGCAAGGGCGACAGTCCCTCCATCACGCGCGACGTGTCCGGCGAGGGCGTCCAGCAGGCCCTGCTGAAGCTGCTCGAGGGGACCGTGGCGAACGTGCCGCCCCAAGGCGGACGCAAGCACCCGCAGCAGGAGTGCATCCAGGTCGACACCACCAACATCCTGTTCATCTGCGGCGGCGCCTACAAGGGCCTCGAACGCATCATCGAGCGGCGCGCCCACAAGAACGTCATCGGGTTCAACGCGGACATCACGCCGCGCCGGGAACGCAAGATTGGCGAGCTGCTCGCCATGATCCAGCCCGAGGACCTGATCAAGTTCGGCATGATCCCCGAGTTCATCGGCCGCGTTCCGGTCGTGGCCACGCTGAACGAGCTGATCCGGGACGACCTGATCCGCATCCTCGTCGAACCCAAGAACGCTATCACCAAACAGTACGAAAAGCTGTTCGGTCTGGAAAATGTCAAGTTGCGCTTCGCCGACGAGGCCATCGAGGCCATCGCGGACTACGCCATCGACAAGGATACCGGCGCGCGCGGCCTGCGGGCCATCCTCGAGGAGATCATGCTCAACGTGATGTTCGATGTGCCGTCGCGCAACGACGTGCGCGAGTGCATCATCACGCCCGGCGTGGTGCGCAAGAACGAAGAGCCGCTGCTGGTCTACCGGCACGGCAATGACGAGCGGTCAGACGCGGAAGGCCGGTCCGCCCTCGCCTAGAGGGAGCTGGTCTCCGCTGTACAGCGACGTTTCTCGGCGCAAGAGGTCGCCTGAGACTGGTCGGAAGGTGCATCCTTCCGGCCAGTTTTGGTAATGTGCGCAGGTTCGGGGGAGTGAGTCCGTCCCGTACCCGCGGACACGGCAGGCAAGGTGCGCCATCCCCCAGGCGGCGGAAAACGTCAGGAAAAGAATATACCCATGCCACGAAAAAAGGCCCCGCGCTCCAACGCGGTCCAATACCTCCCCTTGCTCCCCATGAAAGACATGGTGGTCTTTCCGCGCATGGTGGTGCCGCTGATGGTGGGCCGGCCGATGTCGCTGGCGGCCGTCGACGAGTGCCTGGCGTCCGGACGTCCCCTGTTTCTGGTCGCTCAGCGCGATGCCACCGTGGACGTTCCAGGTCCCGAGGACCTTTATCAGGTGGGCGTGGTCGCCACGATCCTCCAGTCGCTGCGGATGCCCGACAACACGCTCAAGGTGGTTGTCGAGGGCATGGAGCGCGCCCGGGTGGTAGCCCTCGGTATCGAGAAGGACTTCACCGAAGCAGCCGTCGAGCGCATGGTCGCGCCGGTTCCGGTCGACGACGACATGGACGGCCTGATGCGGACCGCGCTCAACGAGTTCGAGGAATACGTGCGCCTGAGCCAGCGGATTGCCCCCGAGGTGCTGCTGTCTCTTCGGGGCACGCGCGAACCCGAGGTGCTGGCGGATTCCATTTGCGCATACTTGGCGTTGCGGATGGAGGAACGCCAGGAACTGCTCGAGATCGACAACGTCCCGGCGCTGCTTGAGCGTCTTTCGTCGACCCTGATGCGCGAAAACGAGCTGCTCGAGATCGAGCACAAGGTCCGCGACCGCGTGCGCGAACAGATGGAACGCGGCCAGCGCGAGTACTACCTGCACGAGCAGTTGAAGGCCATCCACCAGGAGCTGGGCACGCGCGAGGACGGCGGAGACGAATACGCCGAACTCGAGGCCATGTTGCGCAAGGCGAAAATGCCCAAGGACGTCCGCCAGAAGGCCATGCGGGAACTCGCCCGCTACGAGCGGATGCCCGCGATGAGCCCCGAGGGTGCCGTCATCCGCACCTACCTCGAGTGGCTCGCCGACATGCCCTGGCAGAAGCGCACCAAGGACCACATCGATCTCGAGGAGGCCCGGCGGGTGCTCGATGAGGACCACTACGGACTCACCAAGGTCAAGGAGCGCATTCTCGAGTTTCTCGCGGTGCGCAAGCTGAGCCGGAGTGCCCGCGGTCCGGCGCTGTGTCTGGTGGGCCCGCCGGGGGTCGGCAAGACCTCGCTTGGCAAATCCATCGCCCGCGCCATGGGGCGCAAGTTCGTGCGGGTGTCCTTGGGCGGCGTGCGCGACGAGGCCGAAATTCGCGGGCACCGCCGCACCTATATCGGTTCGCTCCCGGGCCGCATCGTCCAGAGCATGAAGAAGGCGGGGGTCAAGAATCCCGTGTTCATGCTGGACGAGATCGACAAGATGAGCATGGACTTCCGCGGCGATCCGTCATCGGCCTTGCTGGAAGTGCTCGACCCTGAGCAGAACAAGGACTTCAGCGACCACTATCTCGAAGTCGATTTCGACCTCCAGGAGGTCTTCTTCATCACGACCGCCAACAGCGAGTACGAAATCCCGGGCCCGCTGCATGACCGCATGGAAGTGGTCCGCCTCTCGGGCTATACCCGCTATGAAAAATTGCACATTGCGCGGCAGTTCCTCGTGCCCAAACAGATGGAACAGTGCGGCCTCAAGGAAGGGCAGTTGACCTTCACGGACGGCGGCATCGAGACCATCATCGCCCGGTACACCCGCGAGGCGGGGGTGCGTGAACTCGAACGTCAGATCGGCCGGGTCTGCCGCAAGACCGCCATGCTGATCGTGGACAAGAAACAGCGCGGTGCCCTGACGGTGGACGAGAAGCAGGTCCTGAGTCTCCTCGGCCGCCCCGAGTACAGTGACATCCGCAGCGACGAAGCGCCGCTCCCCGGCGTGGCCGTGGGTCTCGCGTGGACGTGGGACGGCGGCGACGTGCTGCACGTCGAATCGATCATCACTCTCGGGAAAGGCGGTCTCACGCTGACCGGGCACCTGGGCGACGTCATGAAGGAGTCTGCACAGGCCGCCTATACCTACCTTCGCGCACACGCCAAACGCCTCGGCATCCGGCACGACTTCCATCGCAGCAAGGACCTCCACGTGCACGTGCCCGAAGGCGCCATCCCCAAGGACGGTCCCTCCGCAGGCGTCGTCATGGCCGTCAGCATGTTGTCCGCCCTGCGCGAGCAGGCCCCGGCCCCCGCGCTCGCCATGACCGGCGAGATCACCTTGCGCGGCCGGGTGCTCGAAGTCGGCGGCGTCAAGGAGAAGGTGCTCGCGGCGCACCGGGCCGGTATCCGGACCGTCATTCTGCCGCGCGAGAACGAAAAGGACCTGCCCGATCTGCCCGAAAAGGTTGTCAAGGATATAGAATTCGTGCTCGTCAGCGAGATCGACGAAGTATTTTCCCGTGCCTTCCCGTCGGCGAAGGCCACGGCGCGGGCGCGCGGCGCCAAGTCCCCGAAGAAGGCCGCGAAATAGCCCTCTGCAACCCGTCCGGTACGGCGTGCACAGTCCTGCACACGTGCTCTCGCGTTCCATTGTGCGCTGTGGGGGAAAGGTGCTAAGATTTTGCAGTACAGAGCGCAGGGGGGCGCTTCACTCTTACTCGAAACGGCGGAGAACCACGCGGAATGGCAATCGGCATGTCGGATGAGTTCAACACGTTTGACCAGCGCGCCAACATCAAGGTCTGTGGCATTGGCGGGGGCGGCGGCAACGCCGTGGGCCGCATGATCGAAGCGGGCATGCGTGATGTCGAGTTCATCACCATCAACACGGATGCCCAGGCCCTCAAAAACAGTCCCGCCGGCACGCGCCTCCAGATCGGCGTCGAGATTACCTCCGGACTCGGGTCCGGCGCGCGGCCCGAGGTCGGTCACCGCTCCGCCATCGAGGACAAGGAGCGCGTCGCCGACGTTCTGTACGGCGCGGACATGGTCTTTCTCACGGCCGGACGCGGCGGCGGTACCGGGCCCGGCGCCCCGCCCGTCGTGGCCGAGGTCGCCCGCGACCCCAACGGGCGGACCGTGGCCAGCGGCACCCTTCCGTGCCACTTGGCAGGCGGCGCGCGCATGCGGA
>JBPOJD010000025.1:0-18964 GCA_052033955.1 Candidatus Hydrogenedentota bacterium | reverse complement strand
AGCTGCTGAGCAAGTACGACTTCCCGGGCGACGAGATTCCGATTGTCCGGGGTTCGGCGCTTGCGGCGATGGAAGACCGTGACCCGCAGATTGGTCACGACGCGATTCTGGAGCTGATGAAGGCGGTAGACAGCTACATTCCGACGCCTGAGCGCGCGCTGGACCGTCCGTTCCTGATGCCGATCGAGGACGTGTTCACGATTACGGGCCGCGGCACGGTGGTGACGGGCCGAATCGAGCAGGGCATCGTGAAGGTGGGCGAGAAGGTTCACCTGATCGGTATCCGCGAGAAGACGCAAGAGACGACGGTGACGGGCGTGGAGATGTTCCGCAAGATGCTTGACGAAGGTCAGGCGGGCGACAACGTGGGCCTGCTTCTTCGCGGGATCAACCGCGAAGACGTGGAGCGGGGCATGGTGGTAGCCAAGCCGGGCTCGATCACGCCGCACACGAAGTTCCAGGGCGAGGTCTACGTGCTGAAGAAAGAAGAAGGCGGCCGTCATACGCCGTTCTTCAACGGGTACCGTCCGCAGTTCTACTTCCGCACGACGGACGTGACGGGCTCGCTGGACCTGCCCGAGGGCGTGGAGATGGTGATGCCGGGCGACAACGTGACGATCACGGCGGAGCTGATCATGCCGATCGCCATGAACGAGAACCTCCGGTTCGCCATTCGTGAAGGCGGCCGCACGGTAGGCGCCGGCGTCGTCACCAAGATTTTGGCATAGGCCGTAGTAGAACCAGGATTGGAGAACGGACATGGCGGATAGCCATAAGATTCGCATCAAATTGCGCGCGTACGACAGCCGGTTGCTGGATCAATCGACCCAGGAAATCGTGCAGGCGGCTCAGCGTACGGGGGCGGCCATCAACGGGCCCATCCCGCTGCCGACGGCCACGTCGAAGTACACCGTGCTCCGCTCGCCGCATGTGGACAAGAAGTCACGGGAGCAGTTTGAGATGCGGACACACAAGCGACTGCTCGATATCGTCAATCCGACGGCCCAGACGGTGGACGCGCTGATGAAGCTCGACCTTCCGGCGGGCGTGGACGTGGAAATCAAGCAGTAGAAGGTGAACGGGTCGGCCGGGCGTGGCGTTGCGGCCTGGAGCGCCCGATTCCATACACCGAGACAAAGGAACGGTAACGATGGTAACTGGACTGCTGGGTAGGAAGCTGGGGATGACCCGGATCTTTACCGAGGACGGCCGCTGGATTGAAGTGACACTCCTCGAAGCGGGGCCATGCACGGTCGTGCAGCGGAAAACGATGGAAAAAGACGGCTACGAGGCGGTGCAGCTCGGCTTCGGCGAGATCAAGGAACGCCGCTGCGTCAAACCGCTGCAGGGGCACTTTGCCAAGGCGGGGGTCGCCCCGAAGAAGACCCTGCGCGAGTTCGACCTTGTGGGCGATGCTGAATTGAACCCCGGCGACGAGGTGCGGGCCGATATTTTCAAGGCCGGCGACCACGTCGACGTGTGCGGCACCTCCAAAGGCAAGGGCTACGCTGGCGTGCAGAAGCGTCACGGCTTCCGCGGCGGCCCGGCGACCCACGGCTCGAATTTCCACCGCCGCCCCGGCGCGATTGGACAGAGCGCGGACCCCTCGAAGGTTTTCAAGGGCGTGGGCATGCCTGGGCACATGGGTAACCGGCGGATCACCATTCAGAATCTCGAAGTGGTGGACGTCAACCCGGAAAAGAATCTCATCATGATTCGTGGCGCGGTTCCCGGAGCCAATGGCGGCCTGATCATGGTCAAGAAGAGCGTGAAAGGAGCCGAGTAACCATGGCTTCCGCGAAAATATTCAACATGCAGGGCAAGGAGATCGGGACCGCCGATCTGAGCGATGCGGTGTTTTCGGTTGAGCCGAATCCTACTGTTACCCATCAGGTGGTGGTCGCGTACCTGAGCGCCCAGCGTCAGGGCAATCATGAGACCAAGACGCGCGCTGAGGTCAGCGGCGGCGGCATCAAGCCGTTCCGCCAGAAGGGCACGGGCCGTGCGCGGCGCGGCAGCACGCGCGAACCCGTACTGCGCGGCGGCGGCACGGTGTGGGGTCCTCACAAGCGCAGCTACCGCAAGCACGTTACGACCGGTTACAAGCGCAAGGCGTTGTGCTGCGCGTTGAGTGACCGCGTGCGCGAAGCGGCGCTGTGCCTGGTGGACCAGGTGCGCATGGAGCAGCCGCAGGTCAAGCCGGTGACGGAGATGCTGGCCAAGCTGGCGCTGACGGGGAAGAAGACCCTGTTTGTGACGCCGCAGATCGAGCCGGTCTTTCTGAAGTCGACGGGCAACGTCCCGCGGGTGACCGTGCGCACGGCGAGCGATGTCAATGCGCTGGACGTGCTCAATGCCCAGCAAGTGGTTGTGGTGCAGGACGCCCTGCCTATCCTTGAGGAGCGGCTCGCATGAATTCCAATCCGTACTATGTCATCAAGAAGCCGATCTTGAGCGAGGAATCCACGCTCCAGTCGAGCGCCCATAACAAGTACGTCTTCCGCGTCGACCCGCGCGCGAACAAGAACCAGATTCGCGATGCCATCGAGAAGATGTTCAACGTCCACGTTACCAGCGTGAACACGATGAACTACCAGGGCAAGATGAGCGGACGCCGCGGCAAGGCCGTTCCGGGCCGTCGCCCTGACTGGAAGAAGGCGGTTGTGACGCTGCGCGAAGGCGACAGCATCGATCTTATCTAAGGAGCCTTTGGTAATGCCGATTAAACGCTACAACCCGACAACGCCGGTGCGGCGCTTCATGACCAGCGCCGACTTTTCGGAGTTGACCAAGAAGAAGCCCGAGCGGGCGCTCATCAGCAAGCAGTTCGAGAAGGCGGGACGCAACAATCTGGGGCGTGTCACAATGCGTCGGCGCGGCGGCGGTCACAAGCGCCGTTACCGTCTGGTGGACTTCCGCCGGGACAAGGACGGCGTGCCGGGCAAAGTGGCGGCGCTGGAGTACGATCCGAACCGTTCGGCGCGCATCGCGTTGGTGGTGTACGCGGACGGCGAAAAAAGGTATATTATTGCCCCTGCGCGTCTGGAGATCGGCATGACCCTCATGAGTGGTCCGCAGGCCGAGCTGCAGGTGGGCAACAGCCTTCCGCTGGCGCGGATCCCGCTGGGCACCGTGGTGCACAACGTGGAGCTCGTTCCGGGCCGCGGCGGCCAGCTTGCGCGCGCCGCAGGCAACGGCTGCCAGCTCCTGGCCAAGGAAGGCGTTTTCGCCGCGTTGCGGCTGCCGTCCGGCGAGATGCGCCGGGTGCCGGTGGAATGCCGGGCGACGATTGGCAACGTGGGCAACGAGGATCACTCGAATATCAGCATTGGCAAGGCTGGCCGGTCGCGTTGGCTTGGACGGCGCCCGAAGGTGCGTGGCGTAGTCATGAACCCGGTGGACCACCCGCACGGTGGTGGTGAAGGCCGGACCTCGGGCGGCCGCCATCCGGTGACGCCGTGGGGCAAGCCGACCAAGGGTTACAAGACGCGCAAGAAAGGCCAGCGCAGCGACAAGTACATCATCCGTCGGCGCAAGCCCTAAGCGGTGTAGGCCGACGTAAAGGAGACGAGTACAGTGCCTAGGTCAATTCGAAAAGGCCCGTTTGTGGATCTTCACCTGGTGGACAAGGTGCATGCGTACAACGCTGGCGGCAAGAAGGGCCGCACCATCACCACCTATTCGCGGCGGTCGACGATTCTGCCGGAGATGGTGGGGATGACGATTGGCGTGCACAACGGCCAGAAGTTCATCCCGGTGTTCGTGACCGAAAACATGGTTGGCCATAAGCTGGGTGAGTTTGCGCCGACGCGCACGTTCCGCGGCCACCCGGGTTCAAAGTAGGGAGATAGCGAAGGATGGCCACTGCAAGCGCAAAACTGAAATTCCTGCGCATCGCCCCGCGCAAGGTCCGGCTTGTTGCCGACCTGATTCGCGGGCAGAAGGTTTCGCAGGCGCGCGGTATCCTGATGTACACGCACCGGGCGGCGTCGTTGCCGCTCCGCAAGCTGCTCGAGTCGGCCGTCGCCAATGCGGACAACCTGGCGGCCGAGCGCGGCCAGCGCATCGATACCGACGAGATGGTGGTGGACACCATCATGGTGAACGACGGTCCGACCATGCGGCGTTTTCAGTCCATGCCGCGCGGCCGTGCGGGCGTTATCCGGAAGCGTTCAAGTCACGTCGAATTGACGATTAGCGATTCGTAAAGGAGACCACCGTGGGTCAGAAGGTACATCCGTTGGGATTCCGGCTCGGCGTCATTCGGACGTGGAGCAGCATTTGGTACGCCGGTCGCAACTACGCCGACCTGTTGCACGAGGATTTGATGCTTCGCGACTACATCAAGAAGCGCCTCTACAACACGGGCGTGGCCAAGATCGACATTGAGCGTGCCGGCCGCAAGGCCAAGGTGCACATCTACACGGCGCGTCCGGGCTTGGTCATTGGCCAGCGGGGCGCCGAGGTCGACAAGCTGCGCTATGAGCTCGAGCGGCTGACCGGGCGCGAGCTGCTGATCAATATTCACGAGGTGCTGAGCCCGGAACTGAGCGCGCAGCTCGTGGCCGAGAATATTGCGGCCCAGCTTGAGCGCCGCGTGTCGTTCCGGCGGGCCCTGAAGAAGGCCATGCAGAACACGATGCGCCTGGGCGCCAAGGGTATCCGGCTTCGGGTCTCCGGGCGGCTCAACGGCGCCGAGATTGCGCGCACCGAAGACACGCGCGAGGGCAGCGTGCCCCTGCACACCCTTCGTGCGGACGTGGACTACGGTCTTGCCGTGAGCCGGACCACCTACGGGACGATTGGTGTGAAGTGCTGGGTCTACCATGGCAACCTGATGCCGGGTGAGATGGTTTCCGGCCTGAGTGGAGAGACTGCGGGTGCGCGGCGGCGGGAACGCCCGGCGCGGACGCGCTAGCGGAGATTTAGAACAATGTTGATGCCAAAACGGGTGAAATTCCGCAAGCAGCAGCGGGGGCGCCGCTCGGGTACGACCAAGGGTGCGGCGAGCGTTGATTTCGGCGAGTACGGGCTCAAGGCGATGGCGGACGGTTGGATTACCTCGCGCCAAATCGAGGCCGCCCGTATTGCCATGACCCGCCACATCAAGCGCGGCGGCAAGATCTGGATCCGCGTGTTCCCGGACAAGCCGATCACGAAGAAGCCCGCCGAGGTCCGCATGGGCAAGGGCAAGGGCGCTCCCGAAGAGTGGGTAGCGGTGATCAAGCCGGGCCGTGTGATGTTCGAGCTTGAGGGCGTGCCCGAGGAGCTGGCCCGCGAGGCGGTGCGCCTGGCGGGACACAAGCTGCCCGTGCCGACCAAGTTCGTCAAGCGCACCTAACCGGTGGGAGAGAGATAACGTGAACGCGAGCGAATTGCGAGACAAAAACAGCCAGGAGCTCCAGGACCTGCTGCAGCAGCGGTATGAGGACCTGAAGGTGTTCCGGGTGCAGTTGACAACGGGTGTGGTGGATAACGTGCGTGCCGCGCGCAATGCGCGCCGGGACATTGCCCGCATCAAGACGATCCAGCGCGAGCGCGCTTTGAGTGCAACGAAAGGAACCGAGTGACTATGTCGACGACTCGTGGCACCGCGAAAGAACGGGTGGGGCTGGTGACCAGCGCCAAGATGGACAAGACCATCACCGTGTCGGTGGAGCGCATGGTGGCGCATCCTCTGTACAAGAAGGCGCTCAAGCAGACCAAGTGCTTCAAAGCCCACGACGAAGAAAATCAGTGCAACGAAGGGGATGTGGTTCGCATCTCGGAGACGCGCCCCCTGAGCAAGACCAAACGGTGGCGGCTCGTCGAGATCGTCAAACGCGCCGACTAATCGGGCTGGACCGAAGGATAACGCCATGATTCAGATTTATACGAACCTTGATGTGGCCGACAATTCCGGCGCGCGCAAGATCCGTTGCATCCAGGTGATGGGCGGCTCGACCCGGCGCTATGCGGCCGTCGGCGACATCATCACCGCGTCGGTGCGCGAGGCGCTGCCCAATTCGGCGGTCAAGAAGGGCGACGTGGTCAAGGCGGTGGTCGTGCGGACGACGCACGACACGCAGCGGCCGGACGGAACCACCATCCGCTTCGATTCGAACGCAGCGGTGATCATCAACGCACAAAAAGAACCCCGTGGCACGCGCATCTTTGGCCCGGTCCCGCGCGAGCTGCGCGAGAAGGGCTTCATGCGCATCATTTCACTTGCGCCGGAAGTGGTGTAAAGGGGACAGCAATGCATATTCGCAAGAACGATACAGTTGTCGTGATCAAGGGCGCGTCCAAAGGACGTCGCGGCCGGGTGCTGCAGGTGTTTCCTGCGGAAAACCGTGTGCTCGTCGAGGGCGTCAACCTGATCAAGCGGCACACGCGCCCGTCCGCGCGCAACCAGCAGGGCGGGATCGTCGAGACCGAGGCCCCCATCAACATGTCCAACGTGATGGCGTGGTGCGAAGCGGCCGGCAAGCCGTCCCAAATCCGGATGAAGCGTCTGGAAGACGGTACGCGGGTCCGGGTCTACAAGGTTAACGGCGAAACGCTCAACGACTAGCGGCAGGCGTTCGCGCAGGCCCGAGAGAGGATAGTTACCGTGGCGGCAAGATTGAAAGAACAGTACCTTAGCGATATCGTTCCGGCGATGCGGGACGAGTTCAAGTACGCCAACATCATGCAGGTGCCCAAGCTCGAGAAGGTCGTGCTGAACATCGGTGTGGGCGACGCGCAGGCGGACCCGCGCATGATGGACGCGGCGATGAGCGAGTTGGCGCTGATCACGGGTCAGAAGCCCAGCATTCGCAAGGCGCGCAAATCCATCGCGGGCTTCAAGGTGCGCCAGGGGCAGAACGTCGGGTGCACGGTGACGTTGCGCGGCGAGCGGATGTACGAGTTCGTTGATCGCCTGTTCAACATCGTCATCCCGCGTATCCGCGACTTCCGCGGGCTGCCGCCGAACAGCTTCGATGCCCAGGGGAATTACACCCTCGGGCTGCGTGACCAGACGGTGTTTCCTGAACTGAACATCGACCAGATTGCCCGTGTGCGCGGCATGAACATCACGTTCGTGATTGCCAACACGGTGTCGCGCGACGAAAGTCGCGAGTTGCTGCGTAAACTTGGGATGCCGTTCCGGACCCCCGGAGCCTAAGGCTTAGGAGAGCGACGTTGGCTAAGAAGAGCATGATAGAGAAGAACAAGCGGCGCGCCCGGCTGATCGCATTGCACCGGGAGAAGCGGGCCGAGTTGAAGGCCGTCGTCAAGGACGAGAATGCCTCCTCCGAAGACAAAGAGGCCGCGCTGCGCAAGCTTCAGCGCCTGCCGCGCAATTCCAGTCCCGTGCGCTACCGCAACCGGTGCGACCTTTCGGGGCGTCCGCGGGCATACCTGCGGAAATTCCGGCTGTCGCGCATTGCCGTGCGCGACCTGGCCCTGGATGGCAAGCTGCCCGGCGTAACCAAGTCGAGCTGGTAACAAGAGGAAGATTACGATTATGGCGATGAGCGACCCGATTGCCGACATGCTCACCCGGATGCGCAACGCGATTCAGCGCGGATTTCGCACCGTCGATATCCCGCATTCGCGGCTCAAGGAGCAGATCTGCGGCGTGCTGAAGCGCGAAGGCTTTATCGACGAGTACAGCGTCGTGCAGAACGGCCCGCAGGGCAGCATCCGCGTGGTGTTGCGGTACATTGACGAGAAACAGCCGGTGATTCACGGCCTTCGGCGCGTGAGCAAGCCGAGTCTGCGCGTGCGCATGGGCAGCAAGGACATCAAGCAGGTGCGCAGCGGCCTGGGCATTTCGATTATCAGCACCTCCCACGGGGTCATGACGGGCAAACAGGCCCGGAGCCAGCACGTGGGCGGTGAGGTGTTGTGCGAGGTATGGTAACGAGGGCTGCGGCCCTTTTGCAGGACCGGACGGCGCGGGCCGCCGGGCGACGAGAGGAAAACGAACCGTGTCGCGAATAGGCAAACTTCCCGTAGCGATCCCGAGCGGGGTCAAGTGCGAGCTCAGCGGCAGTCATCTCAAGGTGACGGGGCCGAAAGGAACGCTGGAGCGGGATCTGGACCCGGAGATCGCCGTGAACGTAGCGGACAGCGAAGTGCTGGTGGCCCGTCCGACGGATCGCCCCAAGCACCGCGCGCTTCATGGCCTGACCCGCGCCCTCATCCAGAACATGGTCGTGGGCGTCACGCAGGGGTATGAGAAGGTTCTGCTCATCACCGGCGTGGGGTACCGCGCGTCGCTCCAGGGCAAGACGTTGAACCTGACGGTGGGGTACAGCCACCCGGTGGCGATGGAGCCGCCCGATGGCATCACCTTCACGGTGGACAACCCGACCACGATCCGGGTCGCCGGCATCGACAAGGAAGCCGTGGGCCAGGTGGCGGCCGATGTGCGGGCGATCCGCAAGCCCGAACCCTACAAGGGCAAGGGTATTCGCTATGAAAACGAGCAGATACGGCGCAAGGTCGGCAAGGCGGGCGCGAAGTAACGGCGGTTCGCCGGACAGGAGATAACCGGTTATGAAGAAGCTGGAACGCAAGGCGGCGCTGCTGGCGCGGCGTAAACGCCGGGTGCGCAAAGAGATTTCGGGCACACCCGAACGGCCCCGGCTGACGGTGTACCGTTCGCTGCAGCATATTTACGCGCAGATCATCGACGACACCTCGGGCAAGACCTTGGCGTCGGCGTCGTCGCTGGCGCTCAAGACCCGGGGCAGCAATGCCGAGGGCGCGAAGAAGGTGGGCGCGGCCCTGGCCGAGCAGGCCAAGGGCAAGGCGATCGAGCAGGTGTGCTTTGACCGAAACGGCCGCTTGTATCACGGGTGCCTCAAGGCGTTTGCCGATGCGGTGCGTGAAGGCGGCATTCAGTTCTAACCAAGTGATTGCAACGACGTTAGTGATAGGAGAAGGGCTTTGAGTACAGCACGTGCCAAGCGAGAGCCGCGCGGCGAGCGCCGCGGTCGCGAATCGCAGGAAGTCGAGTTCATCGAGCACGTTGTCAAAATCTACCGCGTGGCCAAAGTCGTCAAGGGCGGCCGGCGCTTCAGTTTCAGCGCGATCGTGGTGGTCGGCGACGGCAACGGACGGATCGGCGCGGCCATGGGCAAGGCCGCGGAAGTGCCCGATGCCATCCGCAAGGCCATTGAAAAGGCCAAGAAGAACATGTTCACGGTGCCGGTGATCAGCACCACGGTCCCGCACGAAATCGTGGGCCGGTCGGATGCCGCACGCGTGATGCTCAAGCCTGCTTCGCTCGGCACCGGTGTGGTGGCGGGCGGTCCCGTGCGCGCCGTCGTCGAGGCGGCGGGATACAAGAACATTCTGACCAAGTCGCTGGGATCGAACAATGCCACGAATGTGGTCTGGGCGACCTTGGACGGCCTGCGCCGTCTGCAGACGGTGGAAGAGATCGCCTCGATGCGCGGTCTGGCGGTTAACGAGATCCTGTAGCGCCCGCCGCACGCGCGTGCGGCCAATCGAAGGGAACTGGATTCATGGACCTGAGTAATCTTGATCGCGGATTCACGCGCAGCGCACGGCGCCGCGTAGGCCGGGGGCCCGCTTCGGGCAACGGCAAGACGTCCGGGCGTGGCCACAAGGGGCAGAAGGCCCGTTCGGGCTACAGCCGGCGCAATGGCTTCGAGGGCGGGCAGATGCCGTTGGTTCGCCGCCTGCCCAAGCGCGGTTTCTACCATTACAGCCGCCGTCCTGTGGCCGTCATCAACGTCGACGCACTGGAGAAGCATTTCGAGGCTGGCGCCGTGGTCGACCTTGCGGCGTTGCAGGAGGTGGGACTCATCAAGCGCTCGGCCGAGGGGGTCAAGCTCCTGGGCCGCGGCGAACTGACCAAGTCCCTGAGCGTCAGCGTGCAGGCTATCGCCGAGTCGGCCCGGGCCAAGGTTGAGGCCGCCGGCGGTTCCGTACAGATCATCCAAGCGCCCGCCGGTGAGGCAGCTGGGGAGGAATAATTCGTGGCGCAGTCCATCGATGCCTTTAGAAACGCCTTCAAGATTCCGGAGCTGAAGAGCCGGATCCTGTTCACGCTGGGCCTGCTTGCGGTGTACCGGCTGGGCACCTTCGTGCCTACGCCCGGCGTGCGCGGCCAGGTGCTGGCCGAGGTAATGGGAAGCGGCGGATTTCTTCAGTTCTACAATCTGTTTTCGGGCGGCGCCTTCGAGCAGGCAACCCTGTTTGCGCTCGGCATCATGCCCTACATCACCGCATCCATCATCATGTCGCTGCTGGTGCCGGTGGTGCCACGGCTGCAAGAGTGGCAGCGTGCGGGGGCCGACGGTCAGAAGAAGATCACAAGCTGGACACGCTACGGCACCATTCTGATCTGTCTGGTGCAGTCCCTCGGCTACGCCTTCGCTATCAAGCAGATGGACGCGGGCAATCCCGACGTCAGCATCATCAGCGTGGGCGGTACCGGCCTGTTCTACGACATGCTGTTCTATTTCATGTGCGTGGTATCGTTCACGACGGGCACGGCGTTCATCATGTGGCTGGGCGAACAGATCAGCGAGCGCGGCATCGGCAACGGCATCTCGCTCATCATCTTTGTGAGTATCGTGTCGCGCATGCCGAGTGCAGTGCTGCGTATATTCGACTTGATCGGCGCCAGGCAGCTCAACATCTTCCAGGCGGGGCTGCTGGTTGCCCTGCTGGTGGTCGTGGTGGGCGGAGCGATCCTGCTCACGCTGGGACAGCGCCGGATCCCCGTGCAGTACCCGCGCCAGGTGAAGGGCCGCCGCGTCTACGGCGGACAGCGCAACTACCTGCCGCTGCGGGTCAACCAGGCGGGCGTCATCCCGATCATTTTTGCCAGCTCGCTGCTGATGCTTCCGGGTATGGCGGGACAGGCCATCACGATTCCGTGGATTCGCGATTTTCTGGCTGCCCTCGGTGATATGTCGAGCATGTGGCACAATGTGGCCTATGCCGGGATGATCGTGTTCTTCTCGTTTTTCTATACGTCGCTGATCTTCAATCCGGTGGAAATCGCCGACAATATGAAGAAATACGGCGGCGTGGTGACCGGCGTGCGCCCGGGCAAGGCCACGGCAGAGTACCTCCAGAAGGTCATGGTGCGAGTCACGACGATCGGCGCGGTGTTCCTCGCGGTAATCGCGCTGCTGCCGACCTTGGTTTACAACCTGCTTAGCGTGTATGATTGGAGTATTGTCAGCTTCTTCGGGGGGACGAGTCTGCTCATCCTGGTGGGTGTGGCACTGGACACGATCCGCCAGATGGAGCAGCACCTGATCATGCACCACTACGATGGTTTCATGAAGGGCCGCCGGATGCGCGGACGGAGAGGGTAGTAGTTGATGGGTTTGCGAATTGTCATGCTGGGCGCGCCCGGAGCGGGCAAGGGCACACAGGCCAAGCGTCTGGCCGAGAAGCGCGGTCTGCCCCATATTTCGACGGGCGACATCTTCCGGGCGCACCTGCGCGAGGGCACGGCCCTGGGCCGCGAGGTCAAGCAGTACCTGGACGGCGGCCAGTTGGTGCCGGATGACCTGACCTGCCGGATCGTGGCGGAGCGTCTGCTCGAGGACGACTGCCAGGACGGCTATATCCTGGACGGGTTTCCGCGGACCATTCCGCAGGCCGAGAAGCTGGATCAGGTATTGCAGCAGCACGACGACCGGCTGGACGTCGCGTTGAACACCTACGTTCCCGATGACGAGATTATCGACCGGCTGACGGCGCGGCGTTTCTGCCCGCAGTGCGGGGCGATTTACAATTTGAAATACAGTCCCCCGAAGGCGGCGCTCACGTGCGATCACGATGGCACGGGCCTCGTTCAGCGGGAGGATGACAAGGAAGAGACGATCCGCGAGCGGCTGCGGGTGTATCACGAGAGCACCGAGCCGATCGAAGCGTACTATCAGAGCCAAGGCATTCTCGAGACCGTGAACGGCTCGCAGGATACGCCAGAGGCCATCTTCGGCAAGATCGAGGAGGTTTTGCAGAGGGTGGGAGCCTCGGCCGAGTCGTGATCGCCCTGCGCACCGAGCGGGAGATCGAACTGCTCCGCGAGGCGAACCAGATAGTGGCCGAGGTGTTGACCATGCTGGCCGGGATGGTCGCGCCGGGCATCACCACGGGCGAACTGGACGCGGCCGCGGAGGCGCTGATCCTGGAGCGGGGTGGCAAGCCATCCTTCAAAGGGTACCGGGGCTATCCCAAGTCGACATGTATCAGCGTTGACGAGGTGGTAGTGCACGGGATACCGGGCGCGCAGCGGCTCGAAGCCGGGCAGATCGTGAGCATGGACGTGGGCGTCCTGCTGCGGGGATACCATGGCGATGCCGCGTTGACCGTTCCGTGCGGGACGATTGACGAGACAAAGCGGCGGCTTCTCGACGCGACGGACCGGGCGTTGGCGGCAGGAATTGCGGCGGCCTGCGCGGGAAATTTCCTGCGGGATATCGGGCGCGCGGTGCAAGGGATCTGCGAACGCGAAGGGTTTTCGGTGGTGCGGAGTTTCGTGGGTCACGGCATCGGCACGCAGATGCACGAGGAGCCCCAGATTCCGAATTTCGACACCGGTGAACGCGGACCGCGCCTGCGGGCAGGGATGGTCCTGGCAATTGAACCGATGGTGAACGCGGGCGGACCGGACGTGCGCGTGCTGAAGGACGGCTGGACGGCGGTCACCAAGGACGGGCGGCCGAGTGCCCATTTTGAACACAGTGTTGTGGTCACAGACGGCGCGCCGGACATACTCTCTGCGGCGCCCCACCTTGTGTGGGGGCGTCTGTAAGATGTTAGAAGGTATATGAAAGAAGAGGCAATAGAAGTCGAAGGCACCGTGCTGGAAACGCTTCCCAACGCGATGTTTCGCGTTGAGTTGAAGAACGGGCACGGGGTATTGGCGCATATTTCGGGCAAGATGCGGATGAACTTCATCCGGATTCTGCCCGGCGACCGGGTCAAGCTGGAGATGTCTCCGTACGACCTGACCCGCGGCCGGATCACGTACCGGTACAAGTAGGGCACATTGGCACGGGCGCTGCCGGCCCCGCGGGTGGGCGAAGGCATGGCGTTTCCGTGTATTGGCGCAACAGCAGGGCGCGCGGGCGCCCCATGGAGCGAGAGATGAAGGTTCGTAGCTCAGTCAAGAAAATTTGTGAGAAGTGCAAGATTATCCGGCGTCATGGACGCGTCCGGGTGATTTGCGAGAATCCCCGTCACAAGCAGCGGCAAGGCTGAACGGTAGGAGAGGCATTGCATGGCACGTGTAATCGGTGTAGACCTTCCGCGCGACAAGCGTATTGAGGTCGGCGTTCAGTCCGTCTTCGGCATTGGCGAGACGCGCGCGAAAAAAGTGCTGGAAATCGCGGGTATCAATCCGGACACCCGCGTGCGCGACCTGACGGACGAGCAGGTCAGCAAGCTGTCGGCCACCATCCAGGCCAACTTCAAGGTGGAAGGCGACCTGCGGCGTGAAGTGACGGGCAACATCAAGCGGCTGATGGACATCAACAGCTACCGCGGGTTGCGTCACAAGCGCAGCCTGCCGGTCCGTGGTCAGCGAACTCACACCAATGCCCGCACGCGCAAAGGCCCGCGGCGTACGGCTATCAAGAAGAAATAGGAGGACACCAGGTGGCCAAGGAAAAACGCAAAGGCAAGGGCGTCAAGAAGCGCCGCACAGCCTTGAATGTCACCTCGGGCGTGGCCCACATCCAGGCGACGTTCAACAACACGATCATCTCCATCACGGACGTGCAGGGCAACGTGGTGTCCTGGTCGAGTGCCGGCCAGGCGGGCTTCACCGGTTCGCGCAAGAGCACGGCGTTCGCCGCGCAGCTTGCTTCCGAGCAGGCCGCGCGCAAGGCCATTGAAGCCGGGATGCGCGAGGTCAAGGTGCACGTGAACGGTCCCGGATCCGGGCGCGAGTCGGCGATTCGCGCGATCCAGGCCGCCGGGCTCGCCGTCACCCTCATCCGGGACGTGACGTCGATCCCCCACAACGGGTGCCGCGCGCCGAAACGCCGGCGCGTATAGCCGGCCGGGTGGTGCTTGCCGCGGCGGCCAGCAACCGATAGCTCCTACGTTGAGAGGCATGACTACATGATTGCAAAAGAGTTCGTCCTACCGAAATGGGTAAAGATGGAAGAGGGCGCGACGGAGAAGTACGCCCGCTTTGTCGTCGAGCCATTCGAGCGCGGCTACGGCACGACCATCGGCAATTCGTTGCGCCGGGTGCTTCTCGCGTCCCTGGAAGGCTCCGCGGTCACGGCGATCCGCATCGAGGGCATTCAGCACGAATTCTCCGCCATCCCCGGCGTCCACGAGGATGCGACGGACCTGGTGCTGAATCTCAAGCGCTGCCATATCCGCCTGAACCGTGAAGAACCGCTCATTTTTTCGTTCAAGCACAAGGGTGCGGGCGAAGTCACCGCGGGCGACGTGTTCAAGGACACGGAGGTCGAGGTTTTCAGCCCCGAGCAGGTGATCTTCACGGCGACCGCCAAGGACACGGTTGTGGAGATGGAGATCAAGGTGGCCCGTGGCCGCGGGTACGCGACGGCGGAGGCCTTCGAGCTCGAGCATGCGCCACTGGGCACGATCTACCTTGATGCGAGCTTCTCGCCGGTCACGAAAGTGAACTTCATCGTGGAAGACGCGCGCGTCGGGCAGATGACCGATTACGACCGTCTGATCCTCGATGTGTGGACCAACGGCTCGATCCATCCCGAGGCGGCCCTCCAGGAAGCGGCCGAGCTTATCATCGAGCACCTCCGGATCTTCGTGCATCAGGAACGCAAGGACAGCGACGACGCCCGCGGCGGTCAGCCCGAGGATCCCGAGCTTGCGCGCAAGCTTGGCCGGCCCGTCGAGGAACTCGAGCTGAGTGTGCGTGCGGCGAACTGCCTGAAGGCGGCCAACATCCGCACCATCGGCGACCTGATCGCGCGGACCGAGGCCGAGATGCTCCAGTTCCACAATTTTGGCAAGAAATCGCTCGACGAGATCAACGTCATTCTCGAGACGTTGGGACTCCATCTGGGCATGCATGTTGGACACGGCGCTGCCGTTTCGCGGCCCCAGATTCACGAAGACGCATCCGAAGCGGTTGAAGAAGAAGTGTAACGCACGCAAGGGTAAGGATTGATATCATGAGGCATCGCAAAGCAGGCAGGCGCCTGGGACGGACCACTTCCCACCGCAAGGCGACCATGCAGAACATGACCGTGGCCCTGTTCACGCACAGCGCGATCGAGACCACGTTGGCCAAGTCCAAGGAATTGCGCCGGGTTGCCGAGCCGCTCGTGACGCTCGCCAAGCGCGACACCACGGCCAACCGCCGCAAGGCCTTCGCGGAACTGCGCGACAAGCAGGCCGTGACGGAGCTGTTCACCACCATCGGCCCCGCGTTTTCCGAGCGGCCGGGCGGTTACACCCGCATCCTGCGCCTCGGACGCCGCCTGGGCGACGGCGCGGAGATGGCGCGCATCGAGCTGGTCGGACTGGGCGAGCACGCCGAGGAAGACTAGATCTCGTTCCAGTGTGATTTGAGACGGAGCAACCCGCAACGGTTGCTCCGTTTTCCTTGTGTGTCCGGCTGTCCAATGCAACGCGGGAGGGGTATAATGGGCGCCCTATGACCAAGAACTGGGCCAGACTCGAAGACATCCCCGAGCACAAACTGACGCCGATGCTGCGCCAGTACCTCCAGGCCAAGGCGGACAGCGGCGACGCGCTGCTCTTCTTCCGCATGGGCGATTTCTACGAGCTGTTCTTCGAGGACGCGCTGATCGCCTCGGATGTCCTCGGGCTCACGTTGACGTCCCGCGACGGGGCGGAGAAGCAGGAGCGGATCCCCATGGCCGGGGTTCCCTGTCGCGCGCTCGACGGCTACCTGGCGCGCCTGATCAAGGCCGGCAAGACCGTCGCCATCTGCGACCAGCTCGAGGACCCGAAACTGGCCAAGGGCGTCGTCAAACGCGCGGTGGTCCGCACCGTGACCCCGGGCACGGTGCTCGAACCCGAACTCCTCGACGACCGCGCCAACAACTACCTCGCGGCGTTGTGCCTGACCGGTCACCACAGCGGCCTCGCGCTGCTTGACGTGTCCACCGGCGAATTTTTGGTTGCCGAGTTCGGGGAGGACGCCCCGGCCGCGGCGGCAAACGAACTGCTGCGCATGCAGCCCGTCGAGGTGCTTGTATCCTCCGAATCCGCCCAGGATGGCGGCCTGGACATGCTGCGCCGCCAGCTCGAACACGTCACCTTCACCACCCGGCCGGACGACGCCTTTGACCCCGCATTGGGCCGCGAGCGTCTGATGGACCAGTTTGGGCTCGCGACGCTCGAAGGCGTCGGGCTGGACGATGCCCCCGGAGCGGTTGCGGCGGCGGGGGCCGTGCTGGCGTACGTGCACGCGACCCAGCGCGACGGTGTGCCGCATCTGCGCCTGCCCCGGCGCTACAACCCCGCCGGGTTTGTCGTGCTCGACACGAACACGCAGCGCAACCTCGAACTCGTGGAAACCATGCGGGACCGCCGCCGGAAGGGATCCCTGCTCGGTGTGCTCGACCGCACCCTCACCAGCATGGGCGGGCGGAAGCTGCGCCATTGGGTGCTGCACCCCATGGTGGATACGGCGGCCATCGACGCGCGGCTAGACGCCGTGGAGGCGCTGTTTGACGCGGTGCAGACGCGGCTGCGCCTGCGGGAGGCGCTCAAGGGCGTTGCGGACCTCGAACGGTTGCTGAGCCGCATCACGTCCCGCGCGGGCAATGCGCGCGACCTGCATGCCCTCGGGGCCTCGCTCGAACGGGCACCGAGCGTGTGCGCCGCCCTCGACGGCCTCGATGCGCGGCTTCTCGCGGAACTCCGCGACGAGACCGACCAGCTGGACGATGTGGCCGCGTGGATCGCGGACGCCATCACCGGTGAGCCGCCCCTGGCGATCACGGAGGGCGGCATCTTCCGCGACGGCTGGCACACCGAGCTGGATCACCTGCGCGACCTGGTTCGCGGCGGCCGCGACTGGATCGCGACGCTCCAGCGCGAGGAGAGCCAGCGCACCGGCATCCCCAATCTCAAGGTCGGCTACAACAAGGTCTTCGGCTACTACATCGAGGTGTCGAAAGGCAACGTCCACCTGGTTCCGCCCGATTTCGAGCGCAAACAGACCCTGGTCAACGCCGAGCGCTACATCACGCCGCGGCTCAAGGCCCGCGAAGAGGAGATCGTCACCGCGCAAGAGCGCATGCAGGCGCTCGAATACGATCTGTTCGTGCAGCTGCGCGATCGCGTCGCCGCCGAGGCGCAGCGGATCCAGGCGACCGCCGATGCCGTCGCGACGATCGACGTGCTGCTGGCCCTCGCCGAGGTGGCGGCGGCCAACACCTGGTGCCGGCCACGGGTGACCCTCGGCGACGACCTGCGCATCCGCGACGGACGCCATCCGGTCGTCGAAGACCTCATGACGCGCGGCGAGTTCGTGCCCAACGACACCGTGCTCGACCCGGCCCAGGCCTTCCTGCACATCGTGACCGGCCCGAACATGGCCGGCAAGTCCACCTACCTGCGCCAGGTCGCCCTGATCACGCTGCTGGCGCAGATTGGCAGCTTCGTGCCGGCCGCCGAGGCCGAGATCGGCGTCGTGGACCGCATCTTCACCCGCGTCGGCGCGTCCGACAACCTTGTGCGCGGCGAAAGCACGTTCATGGTCGAGATGGTCGAGACCGCGAATATCCTCAACGCCGCGACCCGGCGCAGCCTGCTCGTTCTCGACGAGATCGGCCGCGGCACCAGCACCTTCGACGGCATCAGCATCGCGTGGTCCGTCGCCGAGCACATCCACGACCGCATCGGGGCCAAGACCCTGTTCGCCACGCACTACCACGAGCTGACGGAGCTTTCCAACCGGCTCGACAAGGTGAAGAACGTCAACGTGGCCGTGCGCGAATGGGGCGGGAAAGTGGTGTTCCTCTACCGCATCGTCGACGGCGGCGCCGACCACAGTTACGGCATCCAGGTCGCCAAACTTGCGGGCCTGCCCCCGGCGGTCATCGAACGCGCGCGCGAAGTCCTCGAATCGCTCGAGAGCGGCAACGGCGCGGCCGTTGGACTGCCCGAACAGATGTTCCTCTTCGGCCCCCAGCCGTCCGCCAAGGCGGCCGAACCCAGCGCCGTCGACAAGGAGCTCGGCAAACTCGACATCGACGCCCTGTCGCCGAAAGAGGCGCTCGACTTTCTCTACCACCTCAAAGACGTCCAACGGCGCGGCTGATCGCGGTGGGTTGCGTGCTCAGGCCTGGATCCCCGCTTTCGCGGGGATGACGGTAGGGGGACTGGGCACACTGGAGAGATCGGCCCATGAAACATCCGGCGGTCTACGTTCTGGCGAGCCGAAAGAATGGGACCTTCTACGTGGGCGTGACAGCGGACCTTGCTCGCCGTGTGTGGGAACACAAGACGAATGCCGTCGGCGGCTTCACGAAACGGTACGGCGTGCATACGCTGGTATACGCCGAAGAACACGACGATATGTGCGCGGCGATTGCCCGCGAGAAACAGATCAAAAACGGCAAAGAGCGTGGAAGCTGGCGCTGATCGAGCGGGACAATCCGGAACGGCGTGATCTATACGACGACCTCCGCTGACGGGTAGACGCCCATCCTCGCGGCCAGTTTCCCGGAGGGGCGGCCACGTCCCTCAGGGACGAATATCCATCCCTGCAGCACGCGGCGCTTGGTGCATCACCCCGCCCCCGCCGTCATCCCCGCGAAAGCGGGGGATCCAGTACGCCGGAGGATCAAGCGGCGGCAGCGAGCAACGCCGAAACCCGCGTGCTGACCGGGTTTACTTCGTCTGGACCTCGACCGCCCCGAAGCTGTAGCGGTTCAGGGCGTCGGAGCGGAGGAACGCGCGCGCGTCGTCACGGTCCTTGAGGGCGGCATCCCAGAAGGCGGTGGTGGCGATGAGCGTG
>JBPOJD010000073.1:0-20226 GCA_052033955.1 Candidatus Hydrogenedentota bacterium | reverse complement strand
ATGGGAGGCATCATGGCACATGCGGCGTTTGGCGAAGCAATCGTGGCCAGACACAGCCACACGGACACGACGGCCCGAATTGAAGTCCGGGGAATCGACAGGCCCCTGCGGGTCCTGCACATCACCGATCTCCACCTCAATCTCCACGACGAACGCGACCAGCAGCATGTCGACAACCTCGAGGGCCGTCACAAGACCTTTCTCGACAATCCCTTTCGCGAGCAGTTGACGGCGTTGATCGCCCAATTCCCCGAGGTGCGGCCCGGCTTCGTCGTGCTGACCGGCGACATCCTCCACTTCCCCTCGCAGAAGAACCTCGACGTGCTGAAGGAAACTCTCGACGCCACAGGCGTCCCCTGGTACTTCCTCGCGGGCAATCACGACTATCTGTGGCCGTACCTGAGTGGCGGCGGCCATGCCGACAACCAGGAGGCATTGCGCCGGGAGTGGATTGACACGCTCCGGCCGCTCACCGACGGCGAAGACCCGATGATGCGGTCACGCGTGGTGAATGGGATCCGTTTTGTGGCGCTCGACAATTCGATCTATTTCGTGACCGAGGCCCAGCACCAGTTCTTCAGGGACGAAGCGGCCAAGGGCGACCCGCTCGTGCTGCTCGTGCACATTCCGCTGTATGCCCCGGCGCTGCGCGGGGCTGCGGTCGAGGTGTGGCGACCGCACTCGCTGCTTGTCGGCGACACGTACTGGACGGCAGAGGAGCGGAAAGGCTGGGGCGCGCCGGTCGAGGACACCCCCGAGACTCTGGCGTTTGTGGAGACCGTCAAGTCGACCCCGAACCTGATCGCGGTGCTGGCCGGGCACGTACACTTCCCTCACGCCGAGCAGATCAGCGTGAACGGGTTTCAGTATGTGGGCCGACCGCCTTTCGACCAGCTTGGGGCGCGCGTCATCGACTTCCTGCCGTTTCCCCCGGCAGCGGAGTGACCGCGCCGCTGCCCCATCAGTCGTCCGCGGGTGAAAAGCCGTCCTTGTGAGCGAGCACGTAGTCGCCGAGTTCGATCAACCCGTCAAATACCGCCTCGGGGCGCAGGCGGACGAGCTCATCTCGCGTGGCATAGCCAGTCGCCACTGCGAGACAGCGCACCCCCGCGGCCTGTGCCGCGTGGACGTCGAAGCGCGTGTCGCCCACAAAGAACATCTCGTGGGCCTGCACGCCCAACTCCTCCAGCGAACGCAGGACCGCTTCCGGATGCGGCTTCGGGTGCGTCACATCGTCTGGCCCGAGACGGCACGTGAAGAAATCCAGCACGCCGAGGTGCTCGAGTATCTGCTCGGAGTACTCGCGCTTCTTCGAGGTCGCGAAACCCAGTCCGATTCCTGCATCCCGCAGCTTTTCGAGGGTCTCCCGCGCGCCGGGCAGGAGGAAGGTGCCGTCGCACATGATCGTGCGGTAGTGTTCGCGGTAGATCCGGACGCAGTCGGCCGGGTCATGCCGGGTCAGGTGGGTGAACTGCTCGTGAATCGTGTAACCGATGGAACCCGTGATGACCTCGCGCGACGGTGGGGGCTCGCCTATGACCTTGAACGCATGCTGAAAGGATTCCACGATGGGGTCGGTGGAATCGATCAGGGTTCCGTCGAGGTCGAAGGCTACTGCGCGTATCATATTCTTTGATTCCTTGAGGGCAAGGGGCTTAGGCCCCTTGTCTTTGACGGGCATTCAGGGAAGTATCCGCACACACCGGCCTTCCACGCGCAGCTTCCCTGCGGCGAGCAGGGACAGTGCTTCCGGATACAACTCACGTTCCTTGGCCATTACCCGCTCGGCCAGCGTGTCCGGGGTGTCGTCTTCGAGCACCGGGACGCTCTCCTGCAGGATGATCGGCCCGTTGTCGTAGACCTGATTGACGAAATGGACCGTCGCGCCGGAGATCTTCGCGCCGTATTCGAGCACGGCCTCGTGCACGTGGTGTCCATACATGCCCTTGCCGCAGAACGCGGGGATGAGCGCGGGATGCACGTTGATGATCCGGTTGACGAAGTCGTCCGGGATGTCGAGCAGACTCATGAACCCTGCCAAGACGACGGCTTCGGCGCCGTGATCGCGCACGGTATTCCAGATCGCAGCATTGAAGGACGCGTGGTCTGCGTAGTCCTTTCGGGGCACCGCGATGGCCGCGATCCCATGCTTGCGCGCGCGTTCGAGACCGTAGGCATCGGCCCGGGAACTCACCACACAGACTACCTCCACATCAAGCGCGCCATCCTCGATGCGGTCGATGAGGTTCTGCAGCGTGGTTCCGTTTCCCGAAAGCAGTACGGCGGTGCGCAAGGGCATGGCGTCTCCTCACCCCGGCCAACGGCCGGTGTACACTTCGGTTGCGGGGCCTTCCTGGTACACGTAGCCGTCTTCGGCCCACTCGATGGCAAGCGTGCCGAAGACGAGGTGAACGTTGACCTTTCTGTCCGTGCGGCCGGTCTTCATCGAGGCCAGGGCCGAACCGCAGGATCCGCTGCCGCTGGCCATGGTGATGCCGCTCCCCCGCTCCCATATCCGCATCACGATGTTCTGACGGTCGAGCACGTTGACAAATTCGACGTTCGTGCGCTGCGGAAAGCGCGGGTGGCGTTCGATTTTCGGCCCGATCTCCGCCAGGGGCACTGCGGTGGCGTCGTCCACGAAGACCACGGCGTGCGGGTTCCCGATGTTCGCGCAGGTAATGGCATAGACCGTCCCGTCCACATCCAGGGGTTCCTCGATGACCTCGCCTTCGGGCCCGGTCATCGGGATCCGCGCGCGTTCAAAGGCGGGCGTGCCCATGTTCGAACGCACGGAGACCACCTGCCCATCCTCAACCTTGAGGACGACGCGGTTGGGTCCGCCGCCGGTCTGGATGACGAACTCGGTCTTGGCGGTCATGCCACGCTCGTAGACATACTTGGCGAAACAGCGGATGCCGTTCCCGCAGGTCTCGGCTTCGCTGCCGTCGGCGTTGAAGATCCGCATGGTGAAGTCCGCGCCCTGACTGCCGGGCATGACCAGAATGATGCCGTCGCTGCCGGCGCCCAGATGGCGGTGGCTCATGCGCCGCGACAGCCCGGCGGGGTCATCGATCGGGAAACGGGCCGTATCGATAAAGAGGTAGTCGTTGCCCAGACCGTGCATTTTGGTGAATTCGATGTTCATTCGGGTCCTGCCAGCTATGCTTCCAGGACAAGGGACGTACGCCCCGTGTCCGCCGTGGTTGCCGCGGCGATGAAGCGGTCCATCAGGTCAGAAAAAGAAATGCCCGCGGCAGCCGCGGCCTGCGGGTACAACGACGTCTGCGTCATGCCGGGAAAGGTGTTGACTTCCATCCAGACGGGTTCGCCGTCGACCAGAATCATATCACTGCGGCTCAAATGCCTGCAACCGATGATCTCATGCGCGCGCACGGCCATCGTCTGCACGGCGCGGGTCAGGTCCTCCGGGATCTCGGCGGGCGTCACCTCGAGCGTGGCCCCCGGGGTATACTTCGCGGTGAAATCGAAGTAGGCGGCCGTCACGGGCCGGATTTCCGTCACGGGGAGGGCCCGTGCGCCCTCCGGACCCACGTCCAACACCGCGCAAGTCACCTCGGCGCCGCGCAGGTACTCTTCCACCAGCACGACCTTGTCCAGCCCAAACAACGCGGGCAGGGCCGCGCGCAACGCCGCCGCGTCTTCCGGCATGGCCATCCCGAGGCTCGACCCCTGCAAGGGACTCTTCGCCACGCACGGAAAACCCAGACCGGCCTCGATTTCCTCGAGCACGCTGCCCGGCCGGGTGCGCCAGGCCTGTTCGTGCAGAATGTACTGACGGGCCACACGGAGTCCGTGCTGCTGCACGACGGCCTTCGCGTGGATCTTGTCCAGCGCAAGGGCGCTGGCGGCACACCCGGACCCCACATAGGGCACCCCGAGCAGATCGAGCATGCCCTGCAGCCGCCCGTCCTCCCCGTATGCGCCGTGCAGCGCAAGCAAGACACAGTCCGCCCCGGCCTTGACCCGTTGCTGCGCCTCGAGCACGTCCAGCGCCGGGTCCCCGGGAAATGCCCAGCGTCCGTCGCGGGCAATGATTACGGGCGTCACGTCGTAGGCCTCGCGGTCGAGGGCCGCGACAATCTGTGCGCCGGTGTTGAGGGATACGTCGTGCTCGCTGCTGGCGCCGCCCATCAGCACGAGGATACGTTTCTTGGCCATAAGGTGTGCTTCTCCCGGTTTGCGTCCGAAGCGCCGGCCGGGCGGCCGACTCCGCCGCCTACGATACCAGATCCCGCGCCCAAGTTCCCCGAACCGCCCCAAGCCGCGCGCGGGAACAGGCGCAACCCGCGCAAAACCCGGGGTCACGTTGACTGCCACCGCGCCAAACCGCTATATTTCTGCCTTTCCACCATGGGCCGGATGCAACCCGCTGGAGCGCACTCTTCGATGAAGCTGACCTGTTCGCAATCGACCCTGTCGGGCGCGGTGGACGTGCCGGGTTCGAAATCGCACACGATCCGCGCCGTCGCCCTGGCCGCGCTGGCGTCCGGCACCAGCGTCATCCGCCGCCCCCTGGAATCGCACGACGCACAGTCCTCCGTTACCGCCTACACGGCCTTCGGCGCATCGGTTGAACAGGGTCCCGACGCCTGGCGCGTGACGGGTTTTGACGGCGCGCCGCAGGTCCCCGCCGATGTGATTGACGTCGGCAACTCGGGCACCTCGCTGAACATGGCACTCGGCACCGCGGCGCTCCTGGCCTCGGACATGGCCATCTTTACCGGCGACGCACAGATCCGGCGGCGGCCCGCTGGACCGCTCATGGACGCGCTGAACATGCTGGGCGCGCGCCTCCAGGCCGCCCGGGGCAACGGCTGTCCCCCCATCGTTGTGCGGGGCACCATGCGCGGCGGCGCCGCCACGGTCAAGGGATTCAACAGCCAGTACGTGTCGAGCCTGCTGGTCAATGCCCCCTTGGCCGAGAACGACACGCGCCTCACGGTCGAGGACCTGCGCGAGCGGCCCTACGTTGAGATGACCCTCGACTGGCTGCGGCGTCAGGGTGTCCAGATCGCGCACGATGATGCCATGTCCTGCTTCGAGATTCCCGGCGGACAGCGCTACTCGGCCTTTGACCGCCAGATACCGGCGGATTTCTCGTCGGCGACGTTTTTCCTGGCCGCAGGCGCGCTCGGCGGCAACGACATCCTCGTGCGCGGGCTGGACATGAACGACACCCAGGGTGACCGCGCGGTGGTCGATTACCTCCAGCAGATGGGCGCCGTCGTCGCGCAGGAACCGGACGGGATTCGCGTGCGCGCGGCGGACCTGCAGGGCGCCGACTTCGACCTGAACGCCACCCCCGACGCGTTGCCGATGATGGCCGTCATGGGCTGCTTCGCCAAGGGGACCACGCGGCTGCTCAACGTGCCCCAGGCACGCATCAAGGAGACCGACCGCATCGCGGTGATGCGGCGCGAGTTGGAGAAGCTCGGGGCCGCGGTCGAAGAGCTTGAGGACGGGTTGGTGATTCACGAAAGCCGCCTGCACGGGGCCGACGTGGACGGGCACGCCGATCACCGCGTCGTCATGGCGTTGGCGGTGGCGGGCACGCAGATCAAGGAAGCGACCACGATCCATGGCAGCGAGGCCGTTGCGGTGACCTATCCCGGATTCGTCGACACCATGGCCCAGCTCGGCGCCACGTTGCAGATGACCGGGTGATCGCGCCAGGCCGCGGGCAGGCAATTTCTGGCCCTTTCCGGGTGTTTGGGAAGGTACCCCATTCGTCCCTGAACCAGGCAATAGAGGACTACGCATGAATATCGTCATTATGGGCCCCAAGGGCGCCGGCAAAAGCACGGTGGGAACGGCGGTGGCCGATCTCCTGCACTTGCAGTGGCTCGAGACGGATACCATCATCGAGGAACTGCACGAAGAGCAGGACGGTCACTACCTCACGTGCCGCGAGATATTCATCGAGCACGGCGAAGAGGCCTTTCGCGCCTACGAGCACCAGGCGGCCGAGATCGCCGCGGCGCAGGACTGGCACCTGATCATCACAGGCGGCTCCATCATGCTCAACCCGGACTGCCGCCGTCTGCTGCGCCAGAATGCAACGCTCGTCTACCTGACGGCCGCGGCGGACATGCTGTGGCAACGGGCGACAGCGCGCGGCGTGCCGCCTTGGCTGATTGGCACGGACGGGCGCAAGCGCTTTGAGAATCAGGTTGCCACCCGCGATGAGGTGCTGCGGCCATATGCCGACATCGTGATCGACACAAGCGCCCGTCAGCCCGAGGCACTGGTCGAGGAGATCGTCGAACAGCTCTCCGTGGAATTGGCCTTCCGCATGCGTTCGCCGAATACCTTCGGCGACGTGATCCGCGTGACCACCTTCGGCGAGAGCCATGGTCCGGCCATCGGAGCTGTCGTGGACGGACTGCGCCCGGGCATCCCCATCGACGAGGAGGCCATCCAGAAGGAACTCGACCGGCGCCGTCCGGGACAGAGCAAAGTGGTGACCCGGCGTGACGAACCGGATGCCGTGCAGATCCTGTCCGGCGTTTTCGAGGGCAAGACCACCGGCCATCCCATCGCGCTGATCATCTACAACAAGGACCAGAAGTCGGCCAAGTACGAGGAGATCCGGCGGCTTTTCCGCCCGGGCCACGCCGACTTCACCTTCTACCAGAAGTACGGCATCCGTGACCACCGCGGCGGCGGCCGCTCGTCGGGCCGCGAGACGGCCTCTCGTGTGGCGGCGGGCGCGGTCGCCCGCGACATCCTCGCCGCGCACGGCGTCAAGATTCGCGCCCACACGGTCGAAATCGCGGGCATCAAGGCCGAGACACGCGACTACGACGTCGTCGAGCAGAACCCGGTTCGCTGCGCCGACCCCGAAGCCGCGAAGAAGATGGAAGAGGCCATTCTTGCCGCGCGCAAGGATCAGGACTCGGTGGGCGGCATCATTCAGGTGGACATCGAGGGCATCCCCCCTGGTCTGGGCGATCCGGTCTTCGGCAAGCTCGACGCCCGGCTGACGATGGCCATCATGACGATTGGCGCGGTCAAAGGCGTCGAGATTGGCGACGGATTTTCCTTGGCGCGCATGCGCGGAAGCGAGTCGAACGATCCGATGCGGAACGGCGGCTTTCTGAGCAACCACGCGGGCGGCATCACCGGCGGCATTTCCACCGGGCAGCCGCTGTCGATCAAGCTGGCCGTCAAACCGACGTCGTCCATCGCGAAGCCGCAGCAGACCATGAACCTCGACGGCGACAACGAGACCATCGAGGTCCATGGCCGTCACGATCCGTGCATCGTCCCGCGCGCGGTGCCCGTGGTCGAACACATGGTCGCGTTGGTGCTGCTGGACGCGTGGGAAATCCAGGCACGTCTGCGGCCCGAGTGGGCGGAGAAGTGGGGCATTCCGGGCACCCAGGAAGATTTCGTCTCCGGCACGAAGTGATCGGACAAGACAGAGACAGTGAAAGCGGCAGGACGGGCTCCTGCCGCTTTCGTCTTTCCGGCGCCACCTGACGCCTCCATATGTAATACCTACGCCGTGAGCGCGTCTGCGGGACCGCTCCACAACTGATACTGGTCCGACCAGGTCCAGCCGTCACCGGCAAGCCGGGCATCGATCAGCGGCATGCGCTGGCAGATCGCGTCGGCGGTCTCTTCGATCGACTTGATGCCGCTCACCGCGTCCAGCACCTGGACATTCTGCCAGCCCAGACACGTGGCGTATTTCAGGGACTCCTCGACGGTGTAGCCGTTCAGGAATCCCGCGAGGAACCCGGAAATCGACGAGTCCCCCGACCCCGTCGCGCTGCCGAAGGACGGCACCGCGTACGCGGGACACCAGAGCTCGCGGTCGGCCCAGTTCGACGGGTTAAGCGGGCGCGCCGCCCCCATCGTCTCGAAACCGGCCTCTGCCCCGGTCTTGAAATACCAGCCCCGGTGACCGGTCTTGAGTGAGGTCATCTTGCAGCCGAGCGCCAGCAGCTTGTCCGCGATGCGCGTGTAATCGTCCACCGTGAGGTGATCGATCAGGTCCGCGCCGCCGTGTTTGTCCTTCATGGTCAGGAACTCCTTGGGCTCCAGCATGTAGAAGGATTCCTCGATCGACGGCAGATAGATATCGACGTACGGCAGGATGTTCTCGAGTATCTTGTGCCAGTTGGCCTTTCCGGACTCGGAAGCCGGATCGGGGAGGGCCATGTCGCACGAGGTCGTCGCACCGGCCTCCTTGGCGGCCATGAAGACCTTCTGGAGTTCCTTGCCGTCGTTCCCGTACATGCTGCGCATGAGCGGCGGGTAGCCGAAGTGAAAATGGCGGCACTGGCGGATCAGGTTCACGTCGAGGTCGCTCGCGGCGTACTCGTTGTTGGTGCCGGGATGGTGCAGGAAGATGCGGTCGATGCCAGGAGGCGCGATGACTACCGTGTAGGAACTCGCGCTGCCCGCGACCACATGGATCCCTTCCGCGTTGCCCGTCTCGCGCAGGTAATCGATGGTCAGACGTCCAAAATCGTCGTCTCCCACCCGCGCGCTGAAGCACACGTTCATGCCCAGCTTCTTGAGGCCAATACCGGTGTTCGACACCGGTCCCCCCGTGCTCATCTTCGCCTGCTCCATCTGGACCAGCTTGCCCGGGCGCATGATCTCGTCAATGCGCGTCGCGCCGGTATTCGGGAACAGCGGAATGACATCAAAACACAGGTGGCCTGCCACCATCACATCGTACACTCGATCCATGACTCCTCCCACCGCCGGACTTCCGGATCCGGCGCCGTATCAGTACCCCATTCCGATGGTAAAAATCCGTTTCGCGGGCACGGGCATCTCCAGTTCGAATTCCCCGTGCTCGAGCGGCTGCTCGTCGCGCTCGTGGAGGTTCAGCGCCACGACATCGTGCAGCGCGAACCCTGTCTTCAATACCAGCCGTCCGGCCTCCGCACGCGGATTGTACCCACGCACGACGATGCGGTCGCTGTCCTCGGCCTTCTTGATGCACGTGATGATCACGTCCGAGCCCGCGGTATCCAGCAGGGCCTCCTCAAGCGGCAGGCTGCCCGCGCTGCGGCCGCACTGCGCCACGGTGAGCGGTGTGCGGTGGCACTGCGACGCCTCGAGTGCCCGCGCCTGAAGGCAATCCCCTGCGTGGGGATAGATCGCGTAGCGGAAATGCTGCACGCCGGGGCACTGCATGCCCAGATCCGGCAGCACCTGCTTCTTCTCCTCCGACACTTCGAGCTTGATCCACATGGCCCGAAGCAGGGTCAGTCCCACGGTCCGTTCGGCATCGTCGAAGGCCTCGTACTCGTACAGGCCCTCGCTCATCAGGCTGAGACCCTTCGTGCCGTCGCTCAGCGAGACCATCGACTGCATGAACGCCGTCCCCGAGTATTCCTCGTACCAGTCGTGGCAGTCCGGATGCGCGATGGCCCGCTCCGTGAGGTCGAAATGCGTCTCCGCCTGGACCACGCCGGTCTGGATGCCGCTCGGAAACATGGCGCGCAGCCAGTGATCGCGCCCAGGGTTGTTCAAGGTGACCGAGACGTACAGCTTCGGATCGTCGCGCCGCAGCGTGTACCGGACCGAGATCGGCACCGTCACCGTGGCGCCGTCCACCGCCTCGCGGTTCTCGAGATCGGCGGGGATTTCCATCGCAAGATCGGCCTGGATGATCGCTTCGAGGCTTCCGTCCTTGACGACCGCCAGTTGCGCGGCGCATCCCAGGGAGTTCTGCATCGTGTTGCGCTCGGGCCACTCGTGCTTCCAGGCGTTTCCGGCGACGCCCTCGTCGCGGAACCAGTTCATCTGGCGGCAGAGATGGCCGGTCTCCTTGTGGAGCACGTCCACCGAACCGTTGCCGTTCACCGTCACCCGCAGGAACGCGTTTTCGAGGACGTTCGGCGCGGACATCAGTGTCCCGCCCACGCGGTTGGGGTGCGCCAGCGGAATCGCCTTGAGCGTCTTGTAGCCCATCGCAGGCACGTCGTTCACCTGCGCGATGATGGTGAATTTGGTCACGTCGGTATTCTTCGGCACGTCCCAGATGCTGTCCACAAAGAACGAGTCCGCCTTCACCGAGATCACCTGGTAGTCGACCTCGTCGCCGTCCCAGGTGGTCAGACGCAGGCCCTTGGCCTTCCTGGCCGCGGGGAACGCCACTTCCATCTGCACGGCCTCGCTGCGCGGATACGGCAGGGGGTTGAAGACGACCATGTGCACGTCGTCATCCTGGGCCCCTTTCAGGTCAAGGCCGTTGACGATGTGCTGCAACGAGCGGTCGGTCACGACATCGGCAAGATCGCGGCTCTGACGCAGCCGGAACTCGATGTCGCTGGTGACGGAATCGGGCGCACACCCGGCGATGGCGTCGTGCGTGTGGCAGTCGAGCAGGTACTTCCAGGCGCGCTCGAGCTGGGCCTTCGGGTACGGACGGCCATTGACGAGCCCCATCACCGCGAACGGCTCGGCCTCGGCGTGGAGCATCCACTCCGAGCGCGCGTTGTCGATCTTGAGATAGGTGCGCGCGGAAATCGTGCCCGGCAGGAGATAGGTCCAGAAGCCGCTCTTCAGGTTCATGCGGCGCTCGCCGTGGAGCCGGACCACGTCTTGGCGCGCGGCAAGATCCGCACGGACTTTGTCCATGTATGTATCGAGGTCGGACATGACGACCTTGTAGGTGTCCTGCAGCGCGTTGGCGTCCTTGACGGCCTGCGGGTCCATCGGGTGGGCCACCGAGACGTCGTGGCCGTGCATTGCCAGGAAATACGGGGTCGAGAAGTGCGGCCCCTCCATTTCCACCAGGCGTTCGAGGGCCGGCAGCAGATGCTCTTTGTCGTACCGGTCCGGGTCGGGGTTCACGACGCGGAAATTGTGGTAGTTGACGGCGTCGTCCGAGGCATTCGCGAAGCGGAACACGTTCTCGCCGTAACTCCCGAGTTGGTACTTCTTCTCGTAGGGGTCGATGCCGTCATAGGTAACGGGCCGGAACACAAAGTAGTACCAGTTGTAGCGGGCAAACAGGGCGAAGCGGTGCCCGATGATCTCCGAGCCGTCGGGGGCCACCCAGATCCACTCCGCGGGGCACTCGTGCGGGCTGATGCCCCGGTAGAACAGCGCCGACTCGACGCCAATCTGTTTGAAGATCTGCGGCAATTGCGACGGCTGCCCCCAGTTGCAGGGCGTGTACCCCGCGCGCAT
Source organism: Candidatus Hydrogenedentota bacterium (assembly GCA_052033955.1). Lineage (GTDB taxonomy): Bacteria > Hydrogenedentota > Hydrogenedentia > Hydrogenedentales > SLHB01 > JBPOJD01. The sequence continues at coordinate 9,042 of JBPOJD010000073.1, read as the reverse complement.
GAGGTCCACCCCAAAGCGGTCGGCCACCTTGCGGGCTTCGAGGAAGTTCCGGGCCAGCGCCTCCATGCCGATGTTCGGCGAGTCGGGCAGGGTGTACCAGGGGCCGATGAGCAGCCGGCGCTCCTGCAACAGGCGGGTAACCTCGGGGACGCGCTCGGGCCGCATTTCGAGGTAGTCCAGCAGCAGAATGCAGTGGGCGTCAAGGGTATAGGACGTGTAGTCGGGATTTTCGAGGAGGATATCGACCGTCCGGTCCATCATCTCGACCAGGTGGTCGCGGGTCTTCTCGAAACTCTCGCGAAACTCGCGATCCCAGTGGGTATTGGGAACGACGTGAATCTCTTTGATGCTCATGCCGGGGGCTCCCGTGGTTGTGTTGCCGCGTGCGAGCGCCGATTGTAGCGCAGGGCCGCCGGGAGTGTCCATAACCACCTCTAAGGCGGGCCGTTCCACGCGTTCAGCGGGTATGCCAGACACCCCGGAAAAATTTTTCGAAAAAAGGTGTAACGAAACCGGATCTCAACTGTAATGTAGGCCGAGTGTCCACAGGACACAGCTACGTTTAGAAAAAGGCGCATGTGGCGCCCAACGGAAACACGTGAAGGAGATTCACCATGCAGGACATCATCGATCTGATCACCTCGTTCTTCCAGAACCTCATCGAGCTGCTTACGAGCATCTTCGAGAGCCTCTTCGGCGGCCTGTTCCCGCAGGACTAAGCTTCCGACGAATCGCTATGTAGCGCGGACCCCTCTCGAGGGTGTCCGCGCTTCTGTTTTTGCACCGGAAACTGCACATTTTCCTCGCTCAACGCGCCCAAGTTGACTTTTCGGGGTCCATTTTCCTACAATTTGGTTGGTTAAGCGTCTCCTTCCTACGTTCATGTAGGCGTATTCCGCCCGACAGAAAGAAGACCAGCATGGCTACCACCGAACCCCGTATCCGGCGTGATCTCTCCGAACTCAGTCTCCTGTTTGAAGTGAGCCAGATTCTGGACCGGAGCATGGACCTTCGCGACGAGATGGGGCCGGTCCTGTCCTCGATCGCGCGCCACACAGGGATGGTCCGGGGCATCCTGACGCTGGTGGACCGGGAAACCGGGGAATTTTTCATCGAGGCGGCCCACGGCCTGAGTCCCGACGAGCAGGAACGGGGCCGCTACAAACCCGGCGAGGGCGTCACAGGGCGCGTGATGGAGACGGGCCGGGCGATGATCGTGCCCAAGGTCAGCGAGGAACCCCTCTTCCTGAACCGGACACGGTCCCGCAGCGAACACCTGAAGGAGGAAATCTCGTTCCTGTGCGTGCCCATCAAGATGGGCGCCACCGTCATCGGCGCGCTCAGCGTGGACCGGCTTTTCGCCGAGGACATCGACCTCGAAGAGGACCTGCGCCTGCTGACCATCATCGCGTCCATGATTGCCAACGCGGTTCACCTGCGCCAGGAGGCCCTCGAGGAGCAGCGGCGCCTCCTGGAGGAGAACTCGCGTCTGCAGAACGAGTTGCGCGACCGGTTCCGCCCCGCGAACATGATCGGCAGTTCGCGCGCCGTCCAGACGGTCTTCGACATGATTGCCCAGGTGGCCAAGTCCGAGGCGACCGTGCTCATCCGCGGCGAGAGCGGCGTGGGCAAGGAACTGGTTGCGCACGCGATCCACTACAACAGCCTGCGGGCCGCGAAGCCCTTCATCCGGGTGAACTGCGCGGCCCTGCCGGAGACCGTCATCGAGAGCGAGCTGTTCGGCCACGAGAAGGGCGCGTTCACCGGCGCCCTGACGCAGCGCAAGGGGCGTTTCGAGGCGGCCCACGGCGGCACCATCCTGCTCGACGAGATCGGCGACCTGGCGCCGCAGATGCAGATCCGCCTGCTGCGGGTGCTACAGGAACGCGAGTTCGAACGCGTGGGCAGCAACGTGCCGATCAAGGTCGATGTGCGGATCATCACGGCCACCAACCGCAACCTCGAGGAGCTCATTGAGCAGGGCAAGTTCCGGCAGGACCTGTATTACCGCCTCAATGTCTTTCCGATTCACATCCCGCCGCTGCGCGAGCGGCGCAGCGATGTGCTGCTCCTGGCGGATTTCTTCGTCGAGCGGTACAGCAAATCGAACAACAAGAATGTGCGCCGCATCTCCACGCCGGCCATCGACATGCTCATGAGCTACCACTGGCCGGGCAACGTGCGCGAACTCGAGAACGTCATCGAGCGGGCCGTGCTGCTGAGCACCGATGGCGTCGTGCATGGCCACCACCTGCCGCCCAGCCTCCAGACCGCGGAGTTCACGGGGACCTCCTCGAAGGAGAACCTGGACCAGGCGATGGCCCGGGTCGAGCGGGAAATGCTGGTCGAGGCCCTGAAGAATGCGCGGGGAAACAAGGCCCGGGCCGCACGCGATCTGGGCATCACCGAGCGCGTCATGGGGCTCCGGGTCGAGAAGCACGGCATCGAACCGAAGCAGTACCGGTAGCCCCCGGCCCCGGCCGCGCGAAAGGAGTCAGCGGAAGCGCGCGCGGACGATGGCGGCTTTGAAGAAGCTGAACTGATGGTCCGTGCCGTACCACCAGTAGGCCCGGATTTTCGATGGAATCATGTAGCCGTCGAAACGGGCTTCGTCCACAATCCGCACGGCGAAGGGAATGGGCTGGAACCCCTCGGCGGGCGGGACGTTGTTCCAGCGGTCAAGTTCAACGCGTTTGAGCCCGCCGCTTGGCAGAAAGGACACCCGCACGGCAGTCTCCTCGCCGTCCACGGGCACCCACACCCGCGCCGAGGCGGCATCGATCGCCTCCCACCTCGCGCCCGCCCCGGGCAGCAGCATCGTGGGCAGCAACACGGCCTCCGCACCCAAGCGACCGCGCGCCGACCGCGCCACATCGGGTCCGGTGGCATTGGCGACCGGCAGAATCCCGGCGAGCAGGAACCGCGTCTGCCCCGCCCCCCGGGCATAGAGGTCCGCGCCGCTGATCCGGAGGAGCCCCTTTCCCGCGCGGGCGCGCCAGACGAAGGCGCCGCCTTCGGCACGCGTCAGCACCTGCTCGGCCTCGACGGGCATCCACGGCTTGTCCGGCCCGAGCCGGATCTCGCCACGCATCGACAGTTCCACGGACGCCGCCACAGCGGCGCCAGAAGGAAGCGCGCGCGTGAGGTACGCCGCGACCGGCGGCGGCAGCGTGTCCGCCCCATCGCGTGTAACCACCGGCGCCGGCGACCCGTCGAGGGCCTGCCAGAGCCCGTCGATCCGCCGGGTTTCCCCGCGAACGTGCGCGATCAACAGCGACGCGGCAACCGCCAGCGCTACCGCTGTCAGGACGGCTATCCACATCGGAAGCAGCTCCTCTGCCCTTCCTGGGCCTATGGGGATCAGCGCAGGGTAAACAACGCACCCAGACCGCCGAAGGCCATGGCGGCTGCAAGCATGATGGCCGCCAGCACCGCGTAGAAGAGCAGGATGGCCGGAATCGACGCCAGCATCACCTTCAGGATGATAGCGACGAGGCGGCCAAACGGAATGTCGACGTCGGTAATGGTTACGGGTTGTCCCTGTTGCTCCATCGATATCCCCTTTCCCGTGTTTCCCCAGAAAACCGGACGTCTCCAGCCTATGCAAAAGCCAGACGCGGGTCAAGACGTGCGCGCCTGCAGCGGACCCATAGCCCGCCAAGCGCGCGTAATGTCACGGCGGCTAGGCTGCGCTCGTGGCCGCGGCCAGCGCGCGCACTTCCACGCGGTCCGGCTCGAGACACAGGGTGAATCCACGCTTGGGCACGGTCCTGATCAGGTCTTCCCGCGCGGGACAGCTCTCCTTGATGCGGTCGAGGAGTTTTCGCTTCTGGAAATGCACCTGGTTGCTCTCGACCACGCCGTCGCCCCACAGCGATGCGTAGATCTCTTCATAGGGCACACACTCGCCTGCCCTCGCTGCCAACACCTTGATCAGGCGATACTGCTTGTCCTGAAGCGCCACCTCGCGGCCGTCCAGGACGATCGAACCGGGACGCCGGTCGTCGACGATCAGCACAGGGCCGGTCGCGTAGGCCGCATCCGCGGCCTCGTTGAGCGTCTCCGCGGCGGGCTGGGCGTTTTCTGCCCAGCGCTTGAGGGCGCGCGCATCGCTGCGGCTGAGCCAGCGCGTCAGGCGCTCGAGCGGGACCGCCGCCGTCGTGGCGGGATGGTGAAATCCCTGTCCGGCCAGGACGGCGATCACGTTGCGCGGCACGCCGCGCCGCTGAAGCCAGCCGATGGCCAGTGCTTCGTCGCGCAGCCCAAGCTGCACCCGCTGGCCCAGGCGCTGGATGCGCTCGACCAGATCCACGTGCGCCCCGGCGGCGATTGCCAGCGCGGCCGCCGCGTCGATGAGCCAGCTCACCTGATCCGCGGCGCCAAGGACCTGACCGCTCATGGTCTCGTAGCCTTCTTCGATGTCCTGCATGGGCGCATGGTCGATCCAGTCGTCGAGAAACAGCGCGGTCTTGATCGCGCGCACCTCTTCGAAGAACGGCTGCGCCAGACAGTTCCGAAACCGGTTCAACGGCACATCGGCATGCAGTTCCTCGTCGCGCGTGCGCAGCCGGATCCGCGACGGGTAGTCGGCCTGGTCGTACTCGCGTGCGGTCAGAGAGACCTGCGCCATGCGGCCGTCCGGGGTCAGCGCCGCGGCAAGCATCAGGTCGATGGGCGCCCAGGCGCGCATCTCGGATTCGGCCAGCCAATGCGCCAGCTCACGCCCGGTCGCGATGCTCAGCCCCTTCGAGGCAATGGCCTGCCCGAAAGGCGTCACCTCGAGCACCGACTCACCCTCGCGGGCCACGACACCCGCATCGACGCACCGGTTCACCGCCGCACGCACGCGCAGGGCCATCTCGTCGATGGTGAGCGACTGCCGCCATACCCAATGGCCCGTCAGCGTCGCTTCGAGGAACTGCTGCAACGATGCCTCGGTCAGACACGTTCGCGACGCGACCAGGTGGAGCACCCAGTCTTCAAGCGCGGTACGGCCCATCTGCGGCTCGATCTCCTCGCGGTCTCCCTCGATATAGCGCCGCCAGAGCGTCTCGGAATCGAAGGGCGTGCTGGCAACGAGCATCGCGCGGCCAAACGCCGCCCCGGCCCCATAGCGTCCGGCGCGTCCACTCATGTTCTCGAACTCGGACCGCAGAATGGGCGCCTTCCAGGGCATCCCGAAGCGGCTGTCGTAGCGCCACTTGTCCGGCGATAAAAAGACATTCTGCACGGGCAGGTTCATGCCGGTCGCCAGCGTGCTCGTGGCCACCAGCACGCAGGCCTCGCCGGACCGGAAGGCCCGCTCGACAATTCGCCGCTCCTCGGGGGACAGGTCGGCGTTGTGGAAGGCCACCCCCTCGGACAGCGTGTCGATGAGGTCGTCGCGCGATCGGGTCGGTTCGAGGCGGCGCAACGCCTCGATGGCCTTGGCCGCCGCCGGGCGCCCCGCGAGGCGCTCCGCAATCCGTTGCGCGCCCTGCCGTGATTCATGCCGGGCCTTCACGAACACCAGCGCGTTCTCGCCCTGCTCAACAAGATGCGCCAGAGTGTCGCACAGCACTTCCCACGGGGACTCCCCCGTGCTGGCCGCGAGCCGTTCCTCGCCTTCCGTGGCCTCGTTGTGGGTGCGGTACCGGAACACCCCGTCATGCACCACGCCGTAGCGCAGTTCGACCGGACGCCGCTCATAGAAGAGCAGCCCAGCGTCCATCCACGCCGCGAGGCGCTGCGCGTCGCCGATGACGGCCGACAGCCCAATCAGCCGGCACCGGCTCCGCAGCACGCGTGTGAGCAACAGCTCCACCAGGCCTCCCCGCTCCGGGTCGGACAAGATCTCCAGCTCGTCCGCGATCACCAGCTCGATTTCCTCGAGCCGCTCCGGACGCCGGACCAACAGTTGCGCCAACTTCTCGTACACGACCACGGCAATCGAAAAATCGCCCGTTTCGAGGTCGCGGTCAAAATCCCGATGATCGCGCGTAGAAATAATTACCCGCAGCCCATACGGGGCATACTTCTCGGCGAAATCCAGGTATTTCTCCTCTGCAAGCGCCTTGAGCGGCACCAGGTACACGACCTTCTTGCGGCGCAACGCCGTGTGCAACGCCGCCATCTCCCCCACAAAGGTCTTTCCGGAGCTGGTCGGCGCCTGAATGAGGACGTTGGCCGCCCCAAACAGGTCGTGTTTCTTGACCGCCAACTCCTGCAAGGGCAACAGCACCTCGCTTTCCCGTTCCTGCCAGAGTTTGATGATCTCCGGAGGAATCCCGTACCGGATCAATTCCCCTACCTTCATTCGCTGCCTCCCGCCGTTGTCGCTCGCGCCACACAGGGAAGTATACTGAATATCTATTCAGTCGTCAAGGGTGTCGTGGCCCGGACTGTCCGGATGGCGCTTCTGCTTATCCCGGTGCTGTGCTACACTTTCCAGCGGCACGACCACCGAGGATTTGCATATGATGGCACTCTGGTCCCGATATCTGACCCTCATCGACTCTCCCTACCGCCAGATTGTGGAGCAACTGGAGTCCCCGCCGCCTGATTGGGCGCTTCAGGCCTACCGCACGGTCGTCACCCTCGTTGTCGCCCTGCTGGTCTTCAACATGATTGACTGGGTCTGGCGGAAAGTGAGGAAGTTCCGGGAACGCGCCAGCCTCGTCGGAGATGACCTGATCGAGGAGCCCACCCAGGAGGCCTTCGTGGACGGCATCGAGGCGGCGGCGCACCTCGAGCGCACGACGGAGACGCTCAAGCGCCAGAAGAACTATCAGCGTCTCGGCGAGGTGTACGCGTCGGTCAACCAGCCGCGTGCGGCGGCCAAGTGGTACGTGAAGGCGCGGAACTACGAGGCGGCCGCCGAGCAGTGGGCCAAGGCCGGCGAGACAGCCCGCGCCGCGAAAATGATGCAGAAATCGGGCGATCACGCCCAGGCGGCGTATTTCTTCACCCAGGCCGCCGATCACGCCCGCGCGGCCCGCGCGCATGAACAGGCCGGCCAGTCCGGCGAGGCGGCGCTGTCCTGGTTGCGCGCGCGCAAGTACAAGAAGGCCATCGGGGCCTTCCGGCACTACTTCGAATCCACGCAGGACCCTGTTGACCGGCAGGTGGACGTTGCGCAGGGCCTCTACGACCTGTTGCGGGATCCGCCGCCGAAGTTCCCGGTAACGGAGGACGAGGAGGCCTTCCTCTCGCGCGCCGTCGCGGAACGCTTCGAGCAGGCCCAGCGCCATGACATCGCGGCGTCGCTCTACGCGGAACTGGGCGACCACGCCCGCGCCGGGCAGGTGTATCTGCTCGCCGGGAACCTGGAGAAGGCGGCACAGATGCTCAAGGCCGCGGGCAAGGAAACCGAGGCGGCGCGCGTCGGCGGCCGCTACTACGCGAAGCTGGGCCAGTGGCGCGAGGCCGGGGCGGCCTTCGCGTCCGGCGGCGACTACCTGAGCGCGGGCCAGGCCTTCCAGAAGGCCGGGGACCTGGCGCGCGCGGCGGACTGCTTCGAAAAGGCGGGCGCGCATCACCGGGCCGGCTTGGCCAACGCGCAGACCGGCCGGTTTGAACACGCGATCCGGAACCTGCAGAAAGTGCCGGAAGACAGCCCGGAGTTCGACGTCTCGCGGGCGCTTCTGGGGCGTTGCTTCTACGAGCTTCACGACTATGCCCACTGCGCCGCTGCCCTCGACAATCACCTGACGGGGAAACGCGTGGACAGCGGGACCGTCGAGTACTTCTACATGCTCGCCCTCGCGTACGAGCAGATGGGCAAACTCCAGGAATCGCAGGCGATCCTCTACAAAATCCGCACGGTCAACGTCGATTTCCGCGACGTCAAGGACCGCCTGTCGAACATCGAATCGCGCATCAGCATGCAGCTCGACGGGCAGGGCCAGCCCTCCGCGCACCAGCCCCGGACGCCCCCGGTGGACGCCACGCAGGTCATGGCGATGGTCGAGAACAACCTGGGGAGACGCTATACCCTCGAGCGCGAACTTGGCCGGGGCGGCATGGGCGTGGTCTATCTCGCCCGGGACGCCCAGTTGGACCGGCCCGTGGCGCTGAAGTTCCTCGGTTCACTGGTGGATCATTCCGAGGACTTCCGGAAACGCTTCATACGCGAGGCCAAGGCGGCGGCGAAGGTCAATCACCCGAACATCGTGAGCATCTACGACATCAGCGCCACCGAAGGCAAGTCGTACATCGCGATGGAGTACGTGGACGGCGTCACCCTGCACCGCTACGTGGCGGAAAAGGGCGCGCTGCCCCCGCGTGAGACCGTGGCGATCGCGCGTCAGGTGTGCTCGGCGCTCGCCGCCATTCACCAGGCCGGGGTGATACACCGCGACCTGAAGCCCGACAACATCCTGATCGCCCGGGGCGGGCTGGTGAAACTAGGCGATTTCGGCTTGGCGAAGGCCGAAGGCATGCGCCTGACGGGCACGAACGTGGTCATGGGCACCCCGGGCTACATGTCGCCCGAGCAGGCACAGGGGAAACCTGCCGATGCGCGCAGCGACCTCTATTCATTCGGACTGATACTCCATGCCATGCTCACGGGCAAGACGTGGTTCCTGGGCCGCGACGCCATCCAGCGCCAGATCGACGAGACGCCGCCCCCGCCCGGGGAACTTGTGCCGGGCGTCCCACCCGCGCTGGACGAGGTCGTCATGAAATGTCTTAAGAAGGACCCGGCCGAGCGGTATCCTTCGGCGCAGGACCTGTTGAACGCGCTACGTGCCCTGGACCTCGCTCAGGCCTGACGGCGGCGTGAACTCCGCCAGCGAAATGGCCAACGCGTAGACATTGTCCGGCGGGTCGGCCATGCGCACGGCGTCCTTTTCGGTCACCACCACGATCCCGCGCTGGTCAAGGACGCCGGGCGGTATCGCCGCGTGATCGGGCAGGCGCGTGCATCCCACGACTTCGGCTCCGAGCGCGGCCACGGTCGCCTCGAAGGCCTCCGGATTGCCGATGGCGCACGCCAGCCTCACCCGCTCCCCGCGCAACGATTCGAGGGGGGCCGGGCTTCCGTCCCGGACCCGCCACAAC
>JBPOJD010000012.1:0-51368 GCA_052033955.1 Candidatus Hydrogenedentota bacterium | reverse complement strand
GGGCGCCGCTGCCGCCTCTTCGCACACCGCCGGCGGCGCCAAGACCAGGAAAAACGACAACACCGCAGCAAACCACCTCATAGCGCTATGGTCCTTTCCTTCTCATCATCGTGTGGGTGACCCGGGCCAGCAGACCGGAGCAGGTTGTCAGCGCGTTGCGCGCGACGCCCCCGAAAAAAAGTGGGCGGCCACCCTGAGGCGGCCGCCCAGCAGTCAGACAAGGGTCGAGATTACTCGGTGAAGAACGGGGTCGCCATGCTCGGCACGCCTTCGGCGCCCAGCAGGTCGGCGTTCAGGTCCAGCAGACCGCCCTGGACGACAGCCGTGAAGTTCTTGATCGAGCCCTGGAAACGGAAGTTCGCGGTGTCAAGGAAGTCCTGATACAGACCGATCGCGACGCTGACCGCGTTCGGGATCGTGACGACCGGACGCAGGACCGACCAGTAACCGTAGCCGTCGATCTTCATCGACCACGTCGTGTCTTGGGTCGTGGCGCTGCGCGAGATGATGATGGTGATCTCTTTGCCGACAAGGTCATTCGCGGGGACGCGGTTGGGGTTGCCGGAAGCGAGGTCGTGGATCGTGCCCGACGGCCACTCGAGGGTCGCAGGAATTACGTAGAAGGGACGCAGACCTTCGTCCCACACCCGAAGCTGGACAAGGTTCGCCGGCGAGTCGGCATTGAACTCAAGACCGGTCTTGTGACCTTCGTGCAGAGCGCCCGCAAGGTCGATGTTGTTCTGAGGACCCCAGACGCCGTTGGCGGCGAAAGTGATCGACGGATTGAAGCGGAAACGGCCCGTCGGCGGATCCGTGCGGACGAACTCTTCAACCGTGAACTTGTACGTGACGGTGTAGTCCTGATCCGAGCGCCACGAGAGCAGGGCGTCATTGGTCGCCGCGCCGGTCTTGCTCAGATAGAACGAGCTGCGGCCACCCCAACGGGTGATGTCGATACCGCCAGCCGCGGACGGCTCCACGATAAAGTTGGCTGCGCCAGCCGCTGCGACCTGCGCAGGATGGAACACCGGCGCCGCGCCGGAACCAAACGCGGGATTCATCGCCGCGCCGTTGAACACCGCGGTGCCCGCGAAGGCGCTTGCACTCGCCAGAGCGAGCGTTACGGCAAAAATCATTGCCTTCTTCATACTGTCTTTCCTCCCCAAGTTTCGTTTGAGAACCTGTTTGGAACTACCTTCCCTGGCCTTGCGAGACACTTTCCCACTCAGCCTGCCAGCCACACAGTTAGCTTTTGAGTCCTAACACCACGTTTCTTATAGCACGAACCGGCGGGTAAGTCAACAGAATTTTCCGTATTTTTGGGGCAATTGCGTATCTCCTTGCGCCCCAACCACCGCCGACGCGGCCGGCCGTGCGCCCTGACCGGACCAATTGTCATTGCAACCCATTTTTCCGTCTCCTCGCGCGGCGGCCGAGGCCGTCGCCCATCGGACCCACCGGGGCGCGGGGCCGACATCTCGCCGCTTCGGGACCGGATTTCGCGCAAATGCCTTCTTACTGTGTGCGGGAAACAAAAGGGCCGCAGGGGGCACATGCCTCCCGCGGCCCGAACCTTACACAGGCTCAGCGCCGGAAACGCCGCAGCGCGGCCAGGGCCAGCAGGCTGCCCAGCACACCCAAACCGAAGGCGCCGGCGGCCGGCAGTTCGCCCTCGGCGAAGATGGTGATCTCGATCGGCGCGCTGGAGATGGTCGCCTTGCCCTCGGACTCATCGGTCATCACGCACCAGTAGTTGCCGCCGTCGACCGCCTGGCTCAGCGGCGGGTTCACGGTCAGGTTCCCGGTCTGCACGCCCGCGTAGTGCGGGTCGCTCGCCGAAAGGGCCACGCCGTCCTTGTACCACTGGTAGGTGACGGTACCTTCCGCGCTGGCCACCGTCACGAACAGCTCGAGCGGCGTGCCCGGCGTCGCCAGGAACCACTGGCTCTGCGACTGCGACGCGACGCGGAAATTCGTGCAACACGGGAGCGGCGGCGCATCGGGGTCGGCCGGGTGGTAGCCCTCGGTAAACATCACCAGGTCGATGTACGCGCCCAACTGGAGGTCGCTGCCCAAACGGCCCCGCTTGGTCCCGGCCATCGGGTCACTGTCGGGGATCGCGGCCAAGGCCGCGTCATAGCCCGCCGGCCGCCAGCCGGCTTCCCACGCCCGGGCAAAGCTCTGGTACTTGGCCAGATTGGTGATGCCGTCGCCGTTCAGGTCACCGTTGCCGCCAAAAAGCGCGACCGCCGAACGGTCGAAGCGCGGATCGGTCGTGAAATCCATCGGATAATCACGGAAATTATTCGCCCAGACCCACCAGCCCGTGGCGTAGCCGTCGATCCCCAGACCATAGTCCGAGACGGTCACGTGGGCCGCCTGCCACAATATCCATTGCGTGGACGGCGTGCATGGGGGAAACACGACGTCCGGGTCCACCGTGGCCGTGTTGCCGAACTCGTCGCGGTAGGTGAAATCCGCATAAAACATCACATCCGTGCCCGCACACGGCCCTTCCGGCCCGGTCCAGAAGTAGAGCGTGTCCAGGTTGTGGTCGAAGGCCTGCTTGGCGATGGCGTGGCCCGGCGCGTCGGGATTCAGGTAGGCATACTCGAGCACGCCAAACTCCCAGTTGTCCGAGATGCCGTTGCCGTCTTCTTGCACCATGTTGATCGCCCACGACGGGAACGGCTCTCCCGGCACGTAGTTGTCCCGGATGCCCGTGTGGATTGCGTCCGGCCCGTTCCGGTCGCCGCCCAAGCGGGCGATCAGGCAGTGCACCAGTCCCAACTGCCCCTCGGGCATCGGGCCGTCCCAGGACCAGTCGTCGTTCGGCGGCCGGTACATGATTACCTCGACGCTGTACGCCGCGCCCGCGCTGAGCAGCAGCGCCGCAAGGACCACTGCTGTCACCACGTTGCTGACTCTCATCGTGCTTGCTCCTCCCCATAATGAACAGACAAGGCCACACGCCCTGAAACCATTATGCCACACCTTCCCTGAAAGCGAGCAAGAGGGAGCGCCTGCTCCCTCTTGCCCACAACGCGCGCCTCGCGTCTATGCCATGGTCAACGGGCTCAGCGTCTCGCGCGCCGCAGCGCGGCCAGGGCCAGCGCGCTGCCCAGCAGTGCAAGCCCGATCGCGCCCGCCGCAGGCAGCTCGCCCTCGGCGAAGATCGTGATCTCGATCGGCGCGCTGGAGATGGTCGCCTTGCCTTCGGACTCATCCGTCATCACGCACCAGTAGTTGCCGCCGTCGACCGCCTGGCTCAGCGGCGGGTTCACGGTCAGGTTCGCGGTCTGCACGCCCGAATAGTGCGGGTCGCTCGCCGAAAGGGCCGCGCCGTCCTTGTACCACTGGTAGGTCACGGCGCCTTCCGCGCTGGCCACCGTCACGGACAGTTCCAGCGGCGTGCCCGGCGTCGCCAGGAACCACTGGCTCTGCGACTGCGACGCGACGCGGAAGTTCGTGGGAGGAGGAGGAGGCGGGGGCGGCGGCGCATTGGGATCGGCCGGGTGATAGCCGTTCGTGAACATCACCAGGTCGATGTACGCGCCAAGCTGGAAATCCTGCTCCGTGCGGCTTCGCTTCGTCAACACGATCGGGTCGTTCTCGGGGATGGCCAACAAGGCAGCTTCCAGACCGTCAGGCCGCCAGCCAGCGTCCCATGCGCGGCGAAAACTCGCGTGCTTTTCCTTGTTCGTAATACCGTCGCCGTTCAGGTCGCCGTTCTCACCGAACAGCGCCACCGCGCTGCGGTCAAAACGCGGGTCGGTGTTGAAGTCGATGGGATTCTGGCGAACGCGATTGAACATCACCCAGTACCCGGACACATAGCCGTGCGGGCCGACGGCATGCTCGGACACCGAGGCGTGCGCGGCGAAAAACAGCAGTTGCGCCGCACTGGTCGTGCAGGTCGGGAAGAGAATGTCCGGCGGGTTGTCGGCGTGGTTGCCGTACTCGTCCCGGTACAGGAAGTCGACAAACATGGTCATCTCGGCGCCCGAGCACGGGTCGCCGTTGCTGGTCCAGCCGTAGAGGGAGGCCATGTTGAAGTCAAACGCGGCCTTGGCAAGGGCATGGCCCGGCGCGCTCGGATTCAGGTAGGCATACTCGAACACCCCGAGTTCCCACGCATCCGGAATGCCATTGCCCTCCTCTGTCACATAGTTCATGTGCCACGTATCCGGGTTCGGGCTGGCTTCTTGGGTACCGAGGTGCACCGAACCCTCGCCGTTGACTTCGTGTTTCGCCAACGCGATGGTCATGTGCACCAAGCCCAATTCGCCTGCCGGCATGGCCGCCTGATACGACCAGTTGTTGTTCGGCGGCCGGTACATGAACACTTCCACGGCGTGGGCCGTCCCGGCGCTGAACAGCGCCACACCCACCATGGCCGCGATGAGCCAAGGTCTTGCCATCATAATCACTCCTCCCCGTGCACGTGCACCAACGGTTCTAAAGCCAGAGCACACACAGCATTCGATACCACAAACACACCTCAGTAAACGCTATTACAACGTCCCTATTATGGACCAGAAGGCGGAAAATTGCAAGCCCCTCTTGCCCCGGAACCGCCCGGCCAGGGCCCGATTTTCGGGAGAACGGGCCGAATTCCGCCGGATCCCGCCGTCCGGACCGGCCACGGCGCCAAAGGTAATGACAATTCGCCGGGGGCGGCCCGTCAGCGCCTGCGGCGGACCGCCGCGATGGTCAGCGCGGCCCCCAGCAACGCCAGCCCCACGCCGGACAGGCCCGGCAGGGATCCCGCCTCGAAAACCGCCAGCTCGATGGGTTGGGAAGAGGCGGAATGCCCAATCGCGTCCGTGGCCACGCACCGATAGACCCCGGCGGTCCCGGCGTCGATCGGCGGCCCGAGATGCAGGTGCGAAGCCGTGGCGCCGGTTACGCCCGCGCCGTCGCTGAGCGGGGCGCCGTCCTTGTGCCACTGGAAAGCGACCGGGGGAACACCGTGAATCGTGGTCACCTCGAGGGTGGTTGACCGCTCCGGTCCGGCCTCCAGCCAGCGGCTGCTGCTCTGACGGTCGATGCCGAAGGCCGGCGGAGTCGGGTCGCCGGGGTCAGGCCCCGCCACGTACACCGCGACATCGATGTAGCGCCCGATGAACGTGTCCTTGCCGGTCCGCGTCAGCAGGCCCCACAAGGTGGCCGGCGTGGCGCCGGCCAAGCCGGGGGTCTCCGCGATGACGGCCCGGGCCACGCTCAGGTATTCGGCAAGATTGCTCAGCCCGTCTCCGTCGAGGTCACCGTGGATGCCCAGCACCGAGGCCGCCTCGCGGTTGAACGACGGGTCGGAATCGAAATCCACGATCAGCGCCTCCGTGGGCGTGCCGTAGTTGAGCAGGTGCCATTTCGAGTTCGCGTGCAGAATGTATTCGCTGACCGTGATGTACGCGGCGAGTTCCAGGATCAGGGCGCTGTCCGGACTGCACCGGGGGAAACAGACGGGCACGTTGATGCCCCCTCCGAAAAGGTCGCAGTACGGAAAGTCCGCGTAGGCGAAGAGCGGCCCGTACACGGGATTCTCCAGCGTGCTGCCGGGGCCGTCGCCCGCGGGGTAACTGCACACCCCGTTGTTCCAGGCCACCAGCCCCTGGCGGTTCTGCGCGAAGGCATCCACCGCGAGACCGTGGTACGGGGCACTGGGCGTCGCATAAAGGTGTTCCAGCACGCTCATCTGGACGCCGTCCGGGATGCCGTCGCCCACGTAGACCGGGGCGTCCGCGGGCCGGAACAGGTCCGAGGGACCGTTGCGGTCCCCATCGGCCCCGTCGGCGATCAGGGCATGGGCCAGATTCAGGCCCGTCGCCGAACCGGCCGGCCCTCTGCTGCTGTAGAAATCCACCGTCACGGCCCAAGCGCCCCAGGACAGCCCGCATCCCACGGCGACGCACACCATCACGGTGGCCCGTAGCTGCAACAAACCACTTCTCCCACCGTTTGTCCGCCGGCCGTTATAGGGACCATGCCATGAACCGCCAGCCTTACCGTTGTAACACACCTTATCCCGGGTGTCAACGCGGGCCGCGGCGGACCACAATGTCATGACATTTCGGGCCGCCGCGCCCCATCTGTCATGAACACCGCCGGAGCATATTGACAGAACCCGGTAAATGTGTTACGTTACCAGCGACAGGGCAGGTGCCCCCGGCTGCGACAGATCGACGCAAACGGGACCATCTGCCGGTTCGGAGGGCTGCGAACACAGGCGGTGCCGACACGGGCGCCGGGTAGGGGATTTTCGCAGGGTGAAAGTGCCACCTGACATGCCAATTTACGCGTATCTCAAGCGTGAATTGAAAAACCGGATCGAGAACGGGGAACTCGAAGAAGGGGCCCGTGTACCGTCCGAGCTGGAGCTGGCGCGCCTCTACGGCGTCAGCCGCAATCCCACCCGTCAGGCCCTGCGCGACCTCGAGCTGGAAGGCTACATCGTCCGCACTCCGGGGCGCGGCAGCTTTGTGGCGCCCGCGAACAACCGGCAGCGGCTGTTCCAGTCCGAGTGCCACACCATCGCCCTCGCGTGTCCCGAGCTGGACGTCCATTTCACCCGCACGGTCATCCAGGGCTTCATCCGCTATGCGGCCGAGCGCGGGTACCACACCATGGTGTATTTCCTGCGCTTCCAGGACGATTCCGAGACGGGTTTCCTGAGCGACCTGCGCAACAGCGGCGTCGAGGGACTGGCCATCTGGCCCCAGCATCCGGCCGCGTTGGCCGGGTTGCTCGATCGCTTCCAGCGCTCCCATTTCCCCTTCGTGCTGATCGACCGCTACGTGCGCGGCCTGGAGACCGACTTCGTCGTCACGGACAACGAGGATCTGGGCTACCGGCTGACCCAGCGGCTGATCGAACGGGGCCACTACAACATTGGCTTTATCGGACGCCGGGGCTTGACGGCGGTGGAAGACCGTTTCCAGGGCTATCTTCGGGCCTTGCAGGAGGCCGGCATTCCCTACGTCGAAGAGTTGACGGGCACGCTCGATTTCAATGACCACGTGCGCAAGGCCGCGAATCAGATCATGGCCCACCGCAGCCGCCCGACCGCCTTCTTCTGCAGCAACGACATCCTCGCGGATGAATTGATCGAAGTACTGGGCGAATTGGGCTACAGCATTCCCGGAGAGGTCGAGCTGGCGGTCGTGGACGACAACCAGTTTGCCGCGGCACTCGAGGTGCCGGTCATCGCCGCGTCGCAACGCGGCCAGGAGATGGGCCAACTGGGCGCCGAGCTGCTGCTTGCGCGCATCGCCGCCCCGGCGCGGCCCGTCCAACATCGCTTCATCAAGGCAACGGCCTTGGAAGAACATCCAGCCACGCAGCAGTTAGCTGCTAACTAAACACCGCGTGCAGGCGGCCGAAAGGAGGTGGTGCGGGCGAGGGAACGGATGTGAGACGAATCAGTCTTGGATTCATGTCGTATGACGGTCGCGAAAAGCGACACAGCACGAAATCCTAATGTTTAAGGAGAACACTTTGATGAAGAAGAGAGGTTTCACTCTTATCGAGCTGTTGGTGGTGATCGCCATCATCGGCATCCTGGCGGCGATCCTGCTGCCGGCGCTTGCCCGTGCCCGCGAAGCCGCTCGGCGTGCTTCTTGCCAGAACAACCTCAAGCAATGGGGTCTGGTCTTCAAGATGTATTCCGGCGAGTCCAAGGGCAGCTACTATCCCAACATGTCCAACTTCACCTACTCCGCCAATGCGTGGACGACCTATCCCGACATGCGGTCGATTTATCCCGACTACATGAGCGACCCGAGCATCGGCATCTGCCCGTCGGACAGCGGCGCGGACCGTGGCTTCCTTGATGGCCCGCTCGCCCTGCCGTTCGAGCAAGGCATGGAAGAGATCCGTCAGGCGATGGAAGCCGAGACGGCCACGCAGGACTGCATGCTGGTTCACCTGAGCTGGGCGCGTTCCTATGTGTACTTCTCCTACGCCGTGCGCACCCCGGCCCAGGGCCAGGTGGCGTGGAATGCGTGGGGCATCAAGGGCGCCGGCACGGCGGCCCTGAGTGCTGCCATGGGCGCTGCGGTTCCTGGTTACCAGCCGACCGATTTCGGCCGCCTTGTTGACCTCGGCGCCGGCTGCCCGTACACCGGTGCGGTGTACTACATCCACGGCCGTTTCCTGGCCGGTTCCTTCGCTCAGGTTCCTGGTTCGCAGGCTGGCCCGTTCACCAACCGGTCGGGCGACGTGCTCACCGCTTGGCGCGGCGATGTCAACGCGACCGGTGGCCAGGGCTGGGATCCCGAGATGAACGCGCGCGTCCCGGACGTCATCTATCGCATGAAGGAAGGCATTGAGCGCTTCTTCATCACCGACCTGACGCAGCCGGCCGGCAGCGTGCTGGCCCAGAGCGAACTGCCGATCATGTGGGACATCTTCGCCCCGCGTGCTGGCATCGCTGGCGGTCAGGACCCGACCCGTGGCGTGCAGATCTCCAATCACGTCCCCGGTGGCGCGAACGTCCTGTACATGGACGGTCACGTGTCCTTCGTCCGCTGGGCTCCGCCCAATGGCAACGAGTTCCCGATCAAGGTCACGCCGCCTACGGGTGACGGCTCCAACGGCGACGGCAAGAACTGGCTCAACGACGTGTCGCTTGGCACCGAGGACGGTGGCTGATCTCCGTCTGATGCTGGTTTGATACCAAATTGAAAAGAAGGCGCGGTCGTCAACTGACGGCCGCGCCTTTTCCTCAACCGGGTGATCGGGTACGACACCCGTGGGTCCTCCACGAAGGGAGGTGGTGCGGGCGAGGAAAAAGGCTGAATCGTTCCAGGGATTAATATGATGGTCGCCGAAGCGGCGACATGAACAAACTGATTTCATACCTAGGAGAGAAGGCATGAAGAAGAGAGGTTTCACCCTTATCGAGCTGTTGGTGGTGATTGCCATCATCGGCATCTTGGCAGCGATTCTGCTGCCGGCGCTTGCCCGTGCCCGCGAAGCCGCCCGGCGTGCTTCTTGCCAGAACAACCTCAAGCAGTGGGGTCTGGTCTTC
Source organism: Candidatus Hydrogenedentota bacterium (assembly GCA_052033955.1). GTDB lineage: Bacteria > Hydrogenedentota > Hydrogenedentia > Hydrogenedentales > SLHB01 > JBPOJD01. The sequence goes on along the minus strand of JBPOJD010000012.1, from coordinate 42,337 downwards.
AAGATGTATTCCGGCGAGTCCAAGGGCAGCTACTATCCCAACATGTCCAACTACACGTACGATGTGAACGCGTGGATCACCTACCCCGACATGCGGTCGATTTATCCCGACTACATGAGCGACCCGACCATCGGCATCTGCCCGTCGGACAGCGGTGCGGACCGCGGCTTCTGGGAAGGCCCGCAGTCGCTGCCCTTCGAGTCCGGCATGGAAGAGATCCGGCAGGCGATGGAGGCCGGTGAGGCCACCCAGGACTGCATGCTGGTTCACCTGAGCTGGGCGCGGTCCTATGCCTATTTCGCCTACGCCGTCCGCACCCCGGCCCAGGGCCAGGTGGCGTGGAATGCGTGGGGCATCAAGGGCGCCGGCACGGCGGCCCTGAGTGCTGCCATGGGCGCTCCCGTTCCCGGCTATGAGGCGGGCGATTTCGGCCGTCTCGTTGACCTGGGCGCCGGTTGCCCGTACACGGGCACGGTGTACTACATCCACGGCCGGTTCTTGGGCGGTTCCTTCGCCTCGGTTCCTGGTTCGCAGGCTGGTCCCTTCACCAACCGGTCGGGCGATGTGCTCACCGCTTGGCGCGGCGACATCAACGCCACCAGCGGCTTCGGCTGGGACCCCGAGCTGAATTCGCGCGTCCCGGACGTCATCTATCGCATGAAGGAAGGCATCGAGCGCTTCTTCATCACCGACCTGACGCAGCCGGCAGGCAGCGTCTTGGCCCAGAGCGAACTGCCCATCATGTTTGACATCTTCGCTCCGCGTGCCGCCATCTACACCGGCGTCGGCTCCAGCCCCGCCAATCAGGACCCGACTCGTGGTGTCCAGATCTCCAACCACGTCCCCGGTGGCGCGAACGTCCTGTACATGGACGGTCACGTGTCCTTCATCCGCTGGGCTCCGCCTCATGGCAACGAGTTCCCGATCAAGGTCACGCCGCCCACGGGCGAAGGCTCCGGTGGCGACGGCAAGAACTGGCTTAACGACATTGCCACCGGCACGGACGACGGCGGTTGATCGGCATCTGGTTTCTGAAAGAAGACTAGCGTTTTCTTGATGTGACTGAACGGGCGCGGCCGCCGGCAAACACTGGCGGCCGCGCCTCCGTTCTGGATGTCACCCTGTCGCGGGCGGCCCCTTGCGGGTAAACCCGGCCAGCCCATCAACCTCCGCACTGAGGTGCAAGTGTGATATACTGGCCCCTTGAACCTCGGAGGCATTTGCCCGGTTACCGGTATTTTCGTGATACCTTGGAGGCTGCATGAGCAGACCCAAAGGCTTTACACTCATCGAACTCCTCATGGTGGTCGCCATCATCGGCGTCCTGGCATCGCTGTTGTTGCCTGCGCTCGCACGTGCACGGGAGGCTGCCCGGCGGGCTTCCTGCCAGAACAACCTCAAGCAGTGGGGCGTCATCTTCAACATGTACGCCGACGAGGACGCCAACGGATTGTATCCGAAGATGTCCGACGTGGCCCCAGCGTCCAAGTACGATTCCGTTACGCCTCATATTCCGTCCATCTTCCCGGATTACTTTACCAACTCCGAAATACTCCTCTGTCCTTCGGATCCGCACGTCGACACGAAAGTCGGCGAGATCGTCCTCCCGCTCGATATCGGCGTGGAGCGCATCCGCTTCCTGATGGAGAACGAGCGGGCAACCTCCAACTGTCTGCTGGCCCATTTGAGCTTCGCGCGTTCCTATGTGTATCTGGGGTATGCGACCCGGACCCCGTCACAGGCCAAGGCCGCCTTCGTGAGCTGGGCCCTTTCGGGCTTCTTCTACCTCAAACAGGGCGGCGTGGACCGCAACCGTCTTGACTCTGGCCCCGAGTGCCCCTACAACGGGCTTACCTACGTCCCCCACCTGCTCGACGACCAGGGCAATCCCTTTGTCGGCAACTATCTGATCCCGGGCAACAAGCGGGCTGAATGGGGATCCACCCATCCGGATCCCGCCAGCCGGATGATGTCGCCGTCCGGCGATGTGCTGACGGTGTGGCGGCTCAAGGAAGGACCCACGTCCATCATCGACGACAATCTCGCGCCGCTGCCCTCGATCCTTTACCGCACGCGACACGGCATTGAACGATTTCTCATGCGCGACCTCACCACGCCCGAGGGCGTGGCCGCTTCCGAAATACCGGTCATGTGGGACGCCTGGACCGACGAGCGCATCCCCGAGGAGTCCCCGAGGAGCTATACCCTCGGCATTCAGGTGTTCAACCACTTCCCTGGCGGGGCGAATGTCCTCTTCTTGGACGGTCATGTCAAATACATCCGCTATGGAGAGGACTTCCCGGTGAAGAACTCCCCCCTCGACCACGACGGCGATGGTGAGCCCGACTGCACCGGGTACAACTTCTCCGCCGAGATCACGGTCGGTCTGGCTGGTTGATGGGGCCTTCCATGCTGACCCTGACCTTCGAGACCCCCGAGGCACTTGTCACCGCCGCTGCCGACGCGCTCCGTGATGCGTTTCAGGCGGTCTCTCCCACCCCTGCGGCCGTCATGCTGTCCGGCGGGGGCACGCCGCTGCCGGTCTACGCCGAGGTCGCCCGGCGCGGGGGCATGGCCGCACCGAATGTGACGGCGTTTTTCAGCGATGAACGCATGGTCCCGCTGGACTCCCCCGAGAGCAATTACGGCGCCGCCCGCCCGATGTTCCTGGCGCTCGGTCTTGAGCAGAACGGCCGGGCGCTTGCCGCACCTACCGCGCTCCCCCTCGACGACGCCGCAGCGGCCTACGAGGACCGGCTGCGTGGGCTGATAACCCCGCCCGGCCGCGTCTCCCTCGGTATCCTGGGGGTCGGCGCCGACGGCCATACCGCGTCCTTGTTTTCCCCGGAAGACGTCCTCCGCGGACGCGGGCGGCTGGCGATACCGGTGCCGCGCGCACAAGGCCCCGATCGCGTCAGCGTGACAGGTGATTTCCTGGCCCGCGTCGAACGCCTCATCTTCCTCGTTGCCGGTCCTGAAAAGGCCTCCGTGGCGGCCATCTTGCAGAATGATCCAACCCAACTCATTGCGGGCCAAGCTGTTGTGCAATGTGAGCGCGTCGAGCTCTGGACGGCCGGACTGGGCGCGTGAGGGGTGCCACCCACCCCGGGTGGCGACGATTTTTCGGTCCGGATCGCGAAAAAACTGGACTTCCCGAACGAGAAATGATAAAATCGGCCTCGTTGACCGACGTCGTTGCCGATTTTACAGCGGAGGGAATGACGGTTGAAGCCAAAGTCGAGGGGGCCGATGAGTGGCGCATCGGCACATCGAAGGCTACGCAAGTGGTGAGGCGGCAAGAAATTGCGGCGCGCCAGGCCGTCCGGTGGGACCACTTGGAATCCATGACGCACCCCGTCTGTCCGCCGCCTGTTTCCTTTCCGGTTTCCGGGCATTTTCCGGGCTTTCCCGGTTCCACAAATATGCCGCGTTGATGGTGTAAGACGGGACAACGCTTGCGAGGGGACATGGCTCGAAACACTAGCAAGAAGAAGGCGTCCACATCCAAGGCGAAGACGGGCACCAAGGCCGCCGTGAAGAAGGCGTCCGCGAAAAAGGCCCCTTCTACGAAGAAGAGCGTCCAGACCGCCACGCCGTCGGCCCGCACAAAGGCGCCGGCCCCCAAGTCCCGCCCGGCGTCGTCCCGCAGCGCCCCTGTGAAGAAGAAGGGGGCTGCGAAGCCTCCGGCGGCCAAGGCCGCCGCCAAGAAACCGTCCCCCGCGACGAAACCGAAGCCATCAAAAGCGGCCGCGCCCAAAAAGAAGGCCCCCGCGGCAAAGACCGCGCCGCCAAAGAAGGCGGCCCCGCCCAAGCCGGTCGCCGCGATAGAGCCCAAACCGTCAAAGCCGGCCCCGAAACCGCCCGTGGCCGAAGCCATCCCGGCGCCTGCCAAGAAGCCGGCGGCGCCCCGTGTCAGGCGCCATCCACTGGAACGCGGCTTTCTCGTCGAACTCTGCACGGCGATCAAGGAGGCGGTGCTGCCCTCGATCCGTGCCATCAAGGGCCGCGAGGTGGTGGGCCTAGCCGCGAGCGGCGACGCCACCTTCGAGCTGGACCGCGTGGCCGAGAAGGCACTCCTGAACTTTCTCAAGCGGGCACAGAAACCCGTGGCCTATTACTCCGAGGATGCGGGCTACGCCACCTTCACCAGTTCCCAGCCCGAGCAACTGCTGATCATCGACCCGATCGACGGCACCCGGGCCGCCAAGAGCGGCTTTGAGGGATGCACCGTGTGCGTGGCCGTGACGCCGGTCATCGAGCAGCCGTGCGTGGCCGATCTCGAGAGCGCCATGGTGATGGAGCTGACGAGCGACCGCGTGTTCTACGCCGAACGCGGAAAAGGCGCCCGCATCTACACCGAGGGCGCCATGCGCAAGCCCAAGCCCTCCACGAACGCCAATCTCGAGAGCATCTCCTGGGCCATGACCGTCCCCGCGCGGCCGGCCGAACTCATCTTCCCGACCGCGGCCCGCCTGATAGACCTTAGCAGCCTCAAAGGCGGGTTTTTCGCCTGCAACAGCACCTCCTACAGCATCACCCGGCTGCTGACCAACCAGCTCGATGCCTGCGTGGATTTCGCCAACCGCTTCATGCGCGACATCCCGGACGTGGTCGCGGACCAGTTCATCAACGCGGGCCGCGGCGCGCCGCTGGGCATCGCGCCCTACGACATGGTGGCCGCGCTGCTGATTGCCGAGGAGGCCGGGTGCATCCTCACCGACGCCTACGGCAACGGCTTCGACGAGCTGCGCCTGCTCGACAGCTCGGCCTCGAACCATCAATCGCTCCTGGCAGCGGCGAACCGCGAACTCCACGAGAAGCTGATGACCTTTTTCGATACCCGCATCAGCCAGTTCGAGGCGCTCCTGCAACGGCGGGCCTCGCTGCACCTGTAGCGGCCCGGTCGAGCGTTGGCATCCTTTCGCGGGGCTGTGGTATAGTCGCCGCCTGTTCGCGCGCTGCGCACACCTCGGCGGAGCGCCCCAGTCTTCGATGCGACACGAAGCCAACCGTAGGAAACCAACGACGATGTACGACGACAAGCTCGTGATCGGCATGCCCGCCGGTTCCCTCGCCGACCCGAACCGGGGCGGCAACCTGATTACCCTGCTGCGGAACGCGGGGTTCCCCACCAAGGGCTATGACAGCGGCGGCCCGACGACTTTCCCCCTGCACAGCATGCTGCTCGGCTGGGACGGGCGGCCGCAGGAGTTCGGCTCGCAGCTTGCCCTGGGCCAGATCGACATCGCCATCGGCGGCAGCGACTGGGTGCGCGAGCGCATCCTCGAGCTGCGCTACGAATACGGCCAGGAGGTTGCGCTGGAACAGGTGCTGAGCCTCGAACGCGGCCACGTGCGCATCGTCATCATCCACAACAGCGACCCGAGCGCCTCGGCGGACGAGTGGATGCGCGCCTTGCTGTCCTCGAAGCCGCTGGTCTCGATGGTGTCCGAGATGCCCTATCTCGCGCTCGAGTGGTTCCAGAAGAAGGCCCAGGCGCTCGGATTTGGCGACTCACACGGGGGATTCTCGGTCCAGAAATTCCACACGCCCCCCAAGGTCGACAGCGGCATCGTCATCTACGAGACGTGGGGCAAGACCGAGGCCAAAGTCAAAAACGGGGCCGTCGATTTCGGGCTGGAAATAACCCAGACCGGCAGCGCCATCCGCAACTACGGCCTGGTCATCGCGGACGAAGTCATGCGGTCCGAGACGGGCATCTGGATCAATCCCGCCCTCAAGGCCAACGACCGGAAGGCCGATTTGGCACGCATGTTCCTGCTGAATCTCTACGGGTCCGTCTTCGCGGAAAACAAGGTGATCCTCACCTTCAACGGAAAGAAGGACGACGCCCCGCGCATCCTGGAGTACCTCCAGCAGAACAAGCTGTTCGCCGATGAACCCACCATGAACGAGGGCGCCCGGTTCACGGAATTCAGCATCCAGCTGGACGCCACCTCGCAGGAATTGCCCTTGGCGCGCGTCCGTTACGAACTCGCCAAGCTCGGCGCCACCGGCATCGAGACGATTCCCCTCGATTCGTCGATCCCGGGGATCGACGTGGCCGGCTTCTGACCGCACGGGCCGGCGCCCCGGGCAACCCGCCGCCGGACACCGCGCGAGCGCATGAGGCGGGAGAACCCCATGCGCCCGCGCTCAGTGGGTCAGCCGCGGCCTATTCGATCGCCGCGTCTCCGGTCTCACCCGTGCGGATGCGGACCGCCTCCTCGACCGGGATGATAAAGATCTTCCCGTCGCCCAGCTTGCCGCTGTGGGCGGCCTTCTGCACCGCTTCGACCACCCCGCCGACCGCATCGTCGTCGACCACCATCTCCAGTTTGGTCTTGGGCAGGAACTCGACGTCATACTCGGCCCCGCGGTAGACCTCCTTGTGGCCTTTCTGGCGGCCGAATCCCTTGATCTCCGACACGGATATCCCCCGGACGCCCAACTCCGCCACCGCGTCCTTGACGCTCTGCAATTTGGCGGGATTGATGACGGCAACAATCATCTTCATGGAAGCCTCCCTTTCAGTGACCAGCCATGCTCAGCATCAGTAGTCGTACCCCCGCTCCTCGTGCTCCGACAGGTCCAAGCCCTGCCGTTCCACCTGCTCGCTCACGCGCAGGCCGAGGGTCGCGTCGATCACCTTCAGCAGAACGAACGACACCAGGCCCGACCACACCAGGGTCAGCAGAATCCCCTTGACCTGGGCCATGACCTGGGCCGCCATCCCGATGTCGTGGGGGCCGAAGCCGCCCAGGGCCTTGGACGCAAAGACGCCCGTGAGCAGGACGCCCAGCGTGCCGCCCACCCCGTGAACGCCGAACGCGTCCAGCGAGTCGTCGTACCCGATCGCCCGTTTCACGGTTACGGCCATGTAGAAGCAAACGACGCCGGCGGCAATGCCGATGGCAAGCGCGCCCATCGGACCAACAAAGCCCGCGGCCGGTGTAATCGTCGCCAGCCCCGCGATCGCGCCGGTGCTGGCGCCCAGCACACTCGGCTTGCCGTGCTTGAGCCACTCGATGGTCATCCAGGTCAGGGCCGCCGCGGCCGCGCTCAATTGGGTCACCAGCATGGCCATCGCCGCCACGCCGTTCGCGGAGATGGCGCTCCCGGCGTTGAACCCGAACCAGCCCACCCACAGCATCCCCGTGCCCACCACGGTCAGCGTCAGGCTGTGCGGCGGCATCGGCACCGTCGGATACCCCTGACGTTTCCCGAGCATGACGGCGCAGACCAACGCCGCGATGCCCGCGTTCAGATGCACCACAATCCCGCCCGCGAAATCGAGGACGTACCGGTCAGCCAGAAAGGCCCCCGGGCCGCCCCACACCATGTGCGCGATCGGGAAATAGGCAAAGGTGACCCAGAACGCCATGAACCACAGCATGGCCGAAAACTTCATGCGTTCCGCGAAGGCCCCGATGATGAGGGCCGGCGTGATGATGGCAAAAGTCAGTTGATAACTGAAGAAAAGTGTCTCCGGAATGGTCTGCGACCCATAGATCCCGTCCGGCGTGAGTCCCCGGCAGAACACCCGGTCCAGGCCGCCGATAAACGCGTTCAACGACACCGTCCCCGGCGTCATGCCCGCCGTGCTGAACGTCAGGCTGTAACCAAACAGCGCCCACAGCACCGTCACGAGGCTCGTGAGCGCCAGGCACTGCATCAGTACCGACAGGACGTTCTTGGTCCGGACCAGGCCGCCGTAGAACAGCGCCAGACCCGGGATGGTCATGAACAGCACCAGCGCCATGGATGTCAACATCCAGGCCGTGTCGCCCGAATCCAGCGCCGGGGCTTCCTGCGCCCCGGCCGACAGCGCCCAGCCCGTCAAGGCCAGCGCCGTCACGAGACGTCCGGGGCGTCTCCAATTGCTCGCGGTTGTGATGGCTCGTGTGTGCACGCACAGTCCTCCTTCGTTGCAGTTGTACGTTTTCGACGTGAAGGAAAGTGCGCCGTGGCCACCACCGGTGCTAGCCGCAGATCCTACGCGTGCGTAGTCTGGCCCCAACCCAAACGACACACGCGTAGCTTTCTCGCCCGGAACGCACTCACCCGGCACCAGAGGAGCAAGTTGCGTGCCCGGGGCGCGGCAAGGCTCCGGCGGCCCCGATCACCGTCGACGGCGTGCCCCCGCCAAGGCCAACGCAGCGCCGAGAGCGGTCAGTGCGACCAAACCCGCGACCGGCAGGGCCCCCTCGGGAAACACCTGGACCATGATCGGCTGGGTGGTGACGAGTGTCTTCGCGCCGTCCGAGGCATCTTCGATGACACACCAGTACGCCCCGCTGTCGGCTATGGGGTCGAGCGGCGGATGCACGACAAGCCGATCGGAATCGACGCCGGTGTAGTGAGCGTCCGCGAGAGGCAGCGCGTCACCGTCCTTGTACCACTGGTACGTGACTGGCGGCGTCGCGTTCCGGACCGTCACGTACAATTGTATGGGATGGTTGGCTGCAATCCACTGGCCGGAAGACTGCGAGCCCACCGCCAAGGCGCCGGGACCGCCGTCGACCGCCACGAGCTTCAGCACCACCCCAGTCGTTCCTGAAGGGCCGGGCGTCCCCGAACCACACACGTAGACTGCGCCGTCATGGTCTTGCCCGAATCCCTTGAGCCAGAGACCCAGCGGCCGGTCGTCGGCGCCGATCTGCAATTCGCGCACCTCGTTCCCCGCGGCCAGATAGAAGAGACGTCCGGACGGCGACGAAAATGACGTAGCGAAATCGCCAAACACGTAGCGTCCATCGAGGCCGGGCACCGCGCTGTTGCGCACCACAAATCCGCCGACGACAGCCAACCCCTCGTCGTGGTCATATTCGGCGATGGGATCGATGAGATCCGGCGGCACGGGTTCCACCTGCGGCACGTCAGTGACATAGCCAGCAGTATTGAAATAGAAGCTGCCTTCCTTGACGCGCCACCCGTAGTTGCCTCCCGCGATCACGATGTTGACCTCTTCAATAGCGCCTTGGCCCACGTCCGCGGCATATAGCTCGCCGGTCTGCGCGTCGAAACTGAAGGCATAGGGATTGCGGAACCCGTAGGCGAATATCTCGTCCACACCGGCCGTTCCGACGAAGGGATTTGGCGCCGGGATGCCGTACTGGCCGTTCGCGGACAACGTGCCGCCACCGTCCACGTCGATACGGATGATCGATCCGTGGATCGTGTTGATGTTCTGGCCGTTTCCGGCGGCGCCATGACCGGCCGCGGTGTCATGGGCGCCCCCGCCATCGCCCAAAGCGATGTACAGCAGCCCATCCGGCCCAAAATGCATGGCCCCGGCATTGTGGTTGCTCTGGGGCTGGTCGATGCGCAGGATCTCGCGCCGCGAAGCAGTATCCACCAGGTTGGGGTTGCCCGAAACCACCCACTCGGCCACGACGCTCTGATGATTGGCGGCGACACCCAACGAGAAATCTCCCGCGCCGGACACCGGCTCGGACGTGTAGGTGTACAGTCTGCCATTGGCCGCGAACGCCGGGTGCAGTGCCGCCCCGAGCAGCCCGCGCTCGTCGTACCCCGGGCTCAGGGCTACCAGCCGGGCGCTGATGTCCAGGAAAGGCGTTGCGAGCAGGGAACCGCCGCTCACGACCCGGATGACCCCCACCTGGTCGAAGATCAGCGCGCGCCCCGAGCCGTCATCAAGAAAGAGCACGCCTAACGGGGAAACCAGGCCTGACGCCACCGTCTCCAGCTCGACGGCCACATCGCCCTTGGGCAAGGCCGCTGGAATCGGATTGGCGATGGGCAATCCCTTGACCGTGAAATTGCCGCGCATGTCCGCCGAATGCATGGCGCAGCGGTAGCCCGGGATGCGTCCGCCCTGCATCATGGCGGCGGCAAGTCCCTGTGTGACGGTGAACTCCACCTTGCCATTCACGCCCGCGAGGTTGTCGACCCAGTTGATCCCCGCGTCTGCCTCCAGTGACCCAGCCGCCGTCCCCATCGCCAGGAGAACGACATCCGAGGCATGATTGCCTGCCTTGGCCAGCACCTGGAAGGGATGCATTGCGCTGTCCACAACCGTCACCTCATAGCGCTTGCCTACCTGCAGCGTGATGACCGGGTCGCCCGCGCCCAAGGCGCCGTCATACACGTCCGGAGATGATACACTCTGGAGGATATAGTCGAGGGTGACGCCGGTATACCCGCCGTCATCCGTGAAAGCCCACTGATAGTCCGACGCGGCGTGGGCCTGCATGGCGGACAGCGGCGCCCACGACATCACGAGTGCGGCCACAAGACGGTACAGTCGCTGAACGGCATTCTGGTATGACATGGCGAGATGCTCCTTGGCAGGCTGGGAGTGCCAACAGGATGGGGAACAGGGGGGAGATCGAGACACACGAGGGCTTCAACTACGCCAAACACCCGGCCTCCACATGCTTGGAGGGAGACCGCGCACTGCCCATGACCTCTCTGCAACAATCGAGCGGTGCGGGTCATTCCTATTGGGTTCATCGTGTTCAAGGGGCCGTTCGCGGCGCCGGTCTTCATCCGTTTCCTGCGCAAACTCATCAAGTAGGCCGCGCGAAGGGCGTACCTCATCGTGCCTCATCGTTGACAACCATCCCGTCCATCACAGCCGCCAAGTGCGTGAATGGGTGGCCGAACACAGCCAACACATAGAGTTCTTCTTCCTTCCCGGCTACGGCCCCGAGCTCAACCCCGACGAGATGCTGAACAACGACGTGAAGAGCAACGCCGTGGGACGCAAGCGCGCCGCCAACAGGGTGCAGCTCCTGTCCAATGTGCGCCGCTACCTCACCCGGCGCCAGCAGGACATGGACACCGTCCGGCGCTTTTTTCACGCGCAGACCGTGCGACATGCGCTAAAATGACACTTAGACCAATATGACCGGCATTTCATGGCCGGGTTGGTAACTAGACGTGCTTCTCTTTCTGGGCCGCGTTGTGGAGCCTGTCGACCCGGGACCACGCCGTCGCACTGCCACGACAGTCGCGCTCGGCGCCCTGGCCGTAGGCGTGTTGGGCATGTTCGCGGTCGTGTGGTGGCGCGTGCGTGTTCGATTCGCCTAGAGACTACGCTTCCAGCGCCTCGTATCCCTTGTAGCCGGCCTGGAAACGCGCCTTGCCTTCGCGCAGGAACTCGGCGAAGCTCCAGTCGGCCGCGTCGAGACAGGACAAAAACTCCGGGCGCACGACGTAGGTCGTGACGGTCACGCAGTCGCCGGTGTCGAGTTCGGCCTCGACGAGTTCCCGCGCGTACATGTCGCCCTCAAAGCGGTCGAGGCGGGCCCATGCGGTGTCGGGCAGATGGAAATACACCACACCCCCCACGCGGCCTGGACCATCGGGCACGAGCGCGGGATAGTCCTCGCCTTTGACGCGCGCGCAGCGATAGCCCCGCACGGTCGCCGGCCCCCCTTCCAGCCGGCAGCCCGCAACCTGAACCAGGATGTCCTCACACATCAGCGTGCCGTACGCAAACAGATGAGACATGGTGTGTTCCTTTCCGGTTTCTTACGACGTGCGCCGCGACGTCACGGTATACTGGTATTCGAACGGCAGACCCAGACTGGCTTCGATCACTCCTTGCATGGAAATGCCCAGCGTGCCGTCGGCACTGATGGTCATGTCCTTGTCCTGAAGCCATCCGGTAGCGGTATCGATCTTGAGCAGCCCCGAATGTGTGCCCGTAGCGGTGATCTTGATGTTTGCCCCGGCGGGAAGCCCCGCAAGATCTGCGCGGAAGGGAAGGGCCTCCGCATTGCCCTTGAACCGCACCGTGGCGATACCGTTCTCCACCGACTCGAGGGTGTAGGTGGTGGTCAGCTTCAACGCCATCTCATCACGCAGGACGCTCTCGCCGGTCCAGGTGTCGCCGACGTGAAGCGGGGTGCTGGCCAGGTAGTCGAATCGCTCTTCCAAGGCGTCTTTGAGGCCCTCGTTGCCGACGGCCTCACGGAGAGCGTATCGGGTGTTGACCTGCTGGACGCCGACCGGCACCGCCATCTCGGTCAGCAGCGCCTCGACAAACTCGTCACCGCCGGTCACCGCCGTGACCTCGCCCGTTGGCTCGATGCTAACGGTGAACACGTGGCCGCCAAGGCGCTCGCGCAGCGCATCGCGCAGTTCGGTGTTGGAAAACGCCCCTTCGAACAAGCCCCCGAGACTGCCGCCGGAGGTCATGGTCAGTTCGTGGACGTCCACCGTCTGGCGTAGCGTGGCGGCCCCTTTTGGCGCCACCGATTCGACGACATAGGTCTCTTCGCCGCGGTATGTTGTGGTGATTCGGATGCTTTGACCCTGCACCCGGAAGGTCACACTGGAAACCGTCTCTTCGCGCTGCTTCAGGTTGGCGCCTTCGTCAAGCGATAGCGCCAGTGTGTGGCTGTCGGGGCCGCAGGAAACAACCCCGATGACAATGACCGCAAGAAAGACACCGGTACCGAGCTTCCCGAATGCCATGCACCCCCCTCTTTGTTGGTTTTCGCCCCAACTGACCCGCCGCCATGGTAGCACCACGCCGCGTGCAGGGCAATCCCCTCCAGGGAGGGAGGAAGCCGGGCGAAGGCGCCGCCCTCGCCCGGCCGTACCGTGGGCTAGTCGCTGGGAAGGTCGGTCCCACAGATATCGCAGATGCGTGACTTCGCGCGGGCGCTCAGTATCCAGAACGGCAGCCAGAGGCCCAGCGTGCAGATCGTGAGCCCCAAGTGTTCCAGGTGGTTGACGCGGGCGTGGTGAAAGGGAACCTCCCGCTTGCAGCGGGTACACATGCATGTATTCGATATCGCTTCCATGGATCGCTTCCTTTGCTGGAGTTTGTGTGGAACATACCCGTCGCGGCGTGCCCGAGACAGGGACTCCGCGCGGGAAAAGGGAACGGAAATGCGATGGAAGCGCGTCTAAATCAGGAGGACGTGGTGCAGGGCAAGCACGGCGCGCGGCGGCCGTGAACAGGGACAGACGGTGGTGGGCACGAGGCCCGTTGCACGCGGCAACGCGCCCAGGCGGTTGCCGCAGACCTGGGTCCAGGCGCAGGCAACACGCGAGTCGCTGACCCTGGGCACAGCCGCGCAGGTCCCCTCGACGAGGAGAGCCGTGGTCACGCTCGTGGGCCGGTCACCCAGATGAGACGCCTGTGCGGCGGCCGGCCAGGCGGCCAGCCCCACAAACAGCACCGCAATCGCCAGGACGGTGAGGATCCGGGCGGTGCGAAGCCCGTCATGTGCAGACGTGTCAATCATAAGGAGGATCTTACCCCACCCCGGTGACGCGCCGCAAACCGCCATCGCCGGTACCGGCGGTGGAAGCGTGCGGCGGGCGCGAGGTGTTGTCTCCCAAAGGAGGCAAGGCAGCGCGCGCCGCTATGAACAAGAGGAGTACATCATGTACCTGGATATCTTTCGCCGGTCCGAGCGGAACCCCATCCTTGGCGCGAACAACCTGCCCTTCCGGGCCGCGGCCGTGCTGAACCCCGGCGCGGTCATGCAGGGCGACGAAGTGGTGTTGCTGCTGCGGGTCGAGCAGGACACGGGCTTTTCGAACATTCACGTCGCGCGCAGCAAGAACGGCGTCACGGACTGGGTCGTCGCCAAAGAACCCTTCCTCCGGCACGGACAGCGCCGCTGGCGCTATGAGGTGTGGGGAGTCGAGGATCCCCGGGTCGTGTACCTCGAAGAGCAGAAGATGTACTACATCACCTACACGGCCTACTCGCCCATGGGCGCGGCCGTGGCCATCGCGCGAAGCCGGGATCTGCGCAAGGTCGAGCGCATCGGCCTGATCTTCGCCCCGAGCAACAAGGATGCCGCCCTGTTCCCGACGAAGTTTCGCGGCCGGTGGGCGGTCCTGCACCGGCCGGACGCGGGCGGTCTCGAGAACATCTGGTCCGCGTACTCGCCCGATCTGATTCATTGGGGCGAACCCCATTGCGTCCTGGTCGAGGGCGTAGGCCCGGCATGGGACGCGGTCAAGGTGGGGTGCGGGCCGCCGCCCATCCTCACGGACAGCGGCTGGCTGGTCATCTACCACGGTGTGAAGGCCTACGGCGGCCAACTGGTGTATCGCGTGGGCGCGGCATTGCTGGACAAGCACCAGCCCCATCGCCTGATCGCGCGGACAAGGGACTGCATCTTCCAGGCCGAGGCGCCCTACGAAACCCGCGGATTCGTCCCCAACGTGGTCTTTCCGACCGGCACGCTGCTCCGCGGCGACGACCTGTGGATGTATTACGGCGCCGCGGATACCTGCGTGTGCCTGGCGACCGCCAAGCTCCGGGATGTCCTCGGCGCGCTGGTCGAGGAGCCGGTCCCGACGGTCGAGATGGCGGCGCACGTGGGCGAAACGCCTCCGCCCGGCCCGGCGGGCACCTAGAAACGTCTCGTGGCGCCGTGTACACTGCCCGCAGGATGTCTGCGGGTGGAATGATGAAGATTTGGCTGATTGTCAGTGTGCTGTGTGCGGCGGGATGGTGCTACGCCCAGCCGGTCGCGCTTCCGGATGATCCGTGGGCGGACGCGTCGGTGTACCGCGACGAATGGGGCGTGCCCCACGTGCGCGCGGGTTCCTTGGAAAGCATGGCGTTTGCCTTCGGTTACGCCCAGGCCCAGGACCAGTTGACGACCCTGCTGCGCGCGTACCGGATTGCCAACGGCCGTGCCGCCGAGGTGTGGGGCGAGGCCTTTGCGGACTACGACGCCCGGGCCCTCCAGTTGCGTCACGCCGACCTGGCCAAGGCGGCCTTCGACACCGTCTCACAGGACACCCGCGATCTCTGCTCGGGTTTCGCAAAGGGCGTCAACGCCTGGATGGTCGAACACCGGGACGCACTGCCCGCGTGGGCCGAGGGCGTCACCCCACATGACCCGCTGGCGTTGCTGCACTTCTTCCTCATGGCTCAGGCCCGGCTCGATCTCCGCGAACCGGCGGCCCTCGCGCCGGTCGCCGAGACCGGCAATGCGTGGGCCGTGGGACCCGCCAAGAGCGCCAGCGGCCGCGCGCTGCTCGCCGCCAGCCCGCACACATATTACACCGGCCCGTTTCAGTGGTATGAGGCGCATCTCACCACCCCCCATTACGATGTGTACGGCGCCACCCTGTGCGGGTTGCCGTTGATCCTGCAAGGACACAACGGCACGCTGGCGTGGGCGTTGACGCCCAACCAGGCTGATTTCGCGGACATCTATGTCGAACCGATGCCGCGTATCCGTCCCGAACCGGGCAGTGTCGGCCATACGAAGGTCCCGCCGCCGGCCCTGCTGATCGAGTTTCTGGGCGGCGATATCCGGCCCTACCTCGTCAAGACCGCTGCCGGGTTCGAGACCCGCCACATACCCGTGGCCACACGCGAGCAGGGCCCGGTGGTAGCGTTCCACGGCGCCAGCGCCTTCGTCTGGCGTGCCGCCGGGTACGGTGATTTCGCCGCCTTGCACCAACTGCTCGCGATGGGCCAGGCACAGGACACGGACACCTTTCTGGCCGCGATGGCACAACGCCATCTGCCCAGTTTTCACGTGATCTGCGCGGACCGCAACGGAACGATCGCCTACCTGTACAACACCGCCGCGCCCGCGGCGCGCGTCGCAGGGCGGGACGGAACGGAACTCCTGCGACCGCTGGAACCGGCCGTATGGCGGGCGATCACACCCGATCCGGTGCCGTTTGCCGAGTTGCCGTTGGTCCGCAACCCGGCTTCGGGGTTTGTGCAGGCCTGCGGCAATCCTCCCGAGGGCGCGACGACGGGCATCGCCGACCTCGCGGTCCTACCTCCGGGCATTGTCACCGATCGCGACACCCACCGGGCCCAGCGGGCGCGTGATCTGCTCGGCGCGCCGCAGCTTGCCGCGCACGACGCCCTCGCGATGATCTTCGACACCTACGCGCCGGTGGCGGCTTTGGTCATTCCGCAACTCCAGCAGCTTGGCGCCGAGGCACAAGGCCTCCACCCCGATGCAGGCGCGCTCGTCGGGCTTCTCGGGCAGTGGGACGGCCGCGCGACGACCTCCAGCACGGCCATGACGGCCTTCCACGTCTGGTGGAGCCATTTTGCCGCGCGGGCGCAGCAGACCTATCCTGCCCCGAGCGTATTCCACGGGCTGCTGCGTGAGGGCAACCCGGACCTGCGCCCCTTCATGCTCGCCGCCATCGTAGATGCCGCCCGAACGCTCCGCAACGATTTTGGCGCGCTGGAAAAACCATGGGGAGAGGTCCACCGCCTGCCGCGCGGGGACCGCAGCGAACCGGTGGGCGGGGCCTTGAGCGGCGAACCGCTGTTCCTGATGTCCGACCTCCACGCGGCCTCGGATCACTGGCAGGCCCTGTACGGACCGGCCTTCGCCATGGTCGTCGAACTGTCCGACCCGCCGCGCGCGATGACCATCGTCCCCTTTGGCGGCAGCGACGACCCCGCCTCCCCGCATTTTGACGACCAGATGGACCTGTTTCTGGACGGCCGCATGAAGACGGCGTGGTTCACGGCCGAGGCCGTGCAGCGCCAGGCCGTCGAGGCCCGGGGCAAGGCCCTGTTTTTTGCGCCACCGGGTTGGGCGGGCGAGATGACCGCCGTGGCGGACCAGCCTGTTACCGTGCGGGTCGCGACAGCCCTCGCGCCACCGGTCCCGCTCCCAGCGGGTACGGCGGCCTTCAGTGTGTACGCGAGCCTTTCGTGGGAACCGGCGACAGTCCCGCTCTCGGTTTCCGTCCGCGCGGAGTCACCGTCGGGCGGCGCTGTAGCTCCCACGGCCAGTCAACTCTGGGTGTGCCGGAACGGCGAGCCCTGGGAACCCATAGGCGCACCCGGTGAGGCCAGCGTGGCGACGTTGACCGGCGGCGGCGCCGCCTTCGCCCTCCTCGGCTCCGAGGCGGCACGCCAAGCGGCCGCATTGGACACTCCGGCGGCGCCGCCGCTTCCGGAACCGGTTCTGGTACCCGCCCGGCCCGTCGCCGCCCCTCCCGCCGCCCAGGAAGACCCGGCGGCGTCTGGAAGCGATCTCGATGCGGCCCCGAAAGCGGTGTTCATCCCGGGACGCCGCCCTGAACGCGAACCGATCGAGTTTCGCCTTCCGGCATCGGACCTGCCTCCGGAATCGCCGGTCGCGGAAACCGAATCCGCCGCGAACCGCGTCGTCATCACCGAAATACCGCCGGATCTCGCGCGAACGGACAACGCGGCGCCTGCCCAACGCCCGTTGACCGGGGAGGCACTCAGGCAGATGCGGTGGGGTGCGGAGATTACGCTCGAGACGCCTTGGGGCGCGATCTTCGCGCTGACCGCGCGGGAACGTATCGGCGCACGGATCGTGCACGAGAACGCCGAACATGGCCCGGTCCCCGACGGGCTGGCGCTGTATTCGCCCGTCGTCACTGTCCAGCATACCGCCGGGGCGGGGGTGGTGACGGGTGTTGCCGTGTCGATGCCGGTGGCCAGCGAGGTCTGCTCCCCCGAGGCCTTGCGAAAGGCCGCGCTGTACGCATACTCGCCGGATGACGGCTGGCGACAGATGACCGGACAGCGACTGAACGCCGGCACCCGCACCTTCAGCGCGCTGGATGCGTATCCGGGCACCTATGCCGTGCTCGGGCCGGCCGCAGGCCGCAGTGCTGCGCCCGCCGCCGCGCGGTAAGGCAATGCCGTCGCCATGCGCTTTTATTGACGCGGGGTTTTCCGTAAGATAGCGTCCGTCGTTAGTCGCGGCCCCAAAAAAAGACAGGCATAACCCACGCCATGGATGAAGCAAGTCTCAAAATGCTGTTGGAAGGCGTCGCTCAGGGAACGACCTCGCCCGAGGAGGCCGTGGCGCGATTGCGGCGGCTTCCGTTCGAGGATCTCGGCTTCGCGAAGGTGGATCATCACCGCCACCTGCGCAAGGGCTATCCGGAGACCATCTTCTGCGCGGGGAAAACCCCGGAGCAGGTCGTGGCCATCGTCACGCGCATGCGCCATCATGGCAGCAACGTCCTCGCCACCCGGTGCTCGACCGAAGTGGTCGCGGCCGTCCTCGCGGAACATCCCGACGCCGTCCACCATAGCGAAGCCCGCTGCATCACCATTACGGTAACGCCCGCGGAGCCCCTGTCCGGCTACATCGCGGTCGTCTGCGCGGGCACGTCGGACATCCCGGTCGCCGAGGAGGCCGCCGTCACGTGCGAGGCCATGGGCTCCCAGGTCAAGCGCGTCTATGACGTCGGCGTGGCGGGAATCCACCGGCTGTTCGGCCGCCAGGAGGACCTCCTCAAGGCCAACACGATCATCGTGTGCGCGGGCATGGAAGGCGCGCTCGCCAGCGTGGTCGGCGGACTGGTAGATCAGCCCGTGGTGGCCGTGCCCACCAGCGTCGGGTACGGCGCCAGCTTCGGCGGCGTCGCCGCCCTGCTCACCATGCTCAACTCGTGCGCCACCGGCGTCGCCGTGGTCAACATCGACAACGGATTTGGCGCGGGCGTCTATGCCACCGCCATCAACCGCATCGCCAACGGCAAGAGAAGCACATGAAGACGCTCTATCTGGATTGTTTTTGCGGCATCAGCGGCGACATGTTCGTCGGGACCTTGATCGACCTGGGCGCGGACCTCGAACGGCTGCGCAGCACTCTCGCATCGTTGCAGGTGCCCGGATTCGAGATTGCCGCGGAACGGGTGCTCAAGAAGGGCGTCACGGCCACCCAGTTCCGCGTGATACAGGACACCACGGACAAGCCGCACCGGCATCTGCGTCACATTCTCGAAATCATCGAGCGGGGCGACCTGCCCGCGTCCGTCCGGGAGGCGAGTGCCGCCACCTTCCGCCGGATCGCCGAGTGCGAGGCCGCCATCCATGGCACGACCGTCGAAAAGATCCACTTTCACGAGGTCGGGGCGATCGATTCGATCGTGGACGTCGTCGCAACCCATCTCGCCCTGCACCTGCTCGGCGTCGATCGCGTGGTCGCCAGCCCGGTGAACACGGGTTCGGGAACGGTGCAATGCGCCCACGGCCTGATGCCGGTGCCCGCTCCCGCGACGGTCCTTCTGCTGGAAGGCGTGCCCAGTTACGGCAGCGAGTGTCCCTTCGAGCTGACCACACCCACCGGGGCCGCATTGATCGCGCAGGTGGCGGCGGCGTTTGGCCCCATGCCCCTGATGGTCCCCGAGCGGATCGGCTACGGCAGCGGCACGCGCGATCTGCCCGACCGCCCGAACGTGCTTCGCGGAGTCCTTGGGACCGAAAGCGGTGCCCAGCAGCACCCCATCACGGTGGTAGAAACGAACATTGACGACCTGTTGCCCGAGTTGATGCCGCCGCTGATCGAGGCCCTGCTCGAGGCGGGCGCGCGGGATGCCTTTCTCACGCCGCTCTACGGGAAAAAAGGACGGCCCGCCTTCATGGTGACCGCGCTGTGCGACGAGGACAAGCTGGCACCGGTTACGTCCGCCTTCTTCGAGCATTCGTCCACTCTCGGCATTCGCATGCGCACCGAGTCGCGCCTGTGCCTGGATCGCGAGTGGGAAACGGCGGTCACCGCGTGGGGCACGGTGCGCGTGAAGATTGGGCTGTGGAACGGCAAGGTGCGAAGCCGCGCGCCCGAGTTCGAGGATTGCCGCAAGGTGGCCGAGGCCGCGGGCGTGCCGGTCATGGCGGTCTACCAGGCCGCATTGGCCGCTGGACACAAGGAGGCCTGACGATGGACGGCCGTGTTGCGCTCTATCCCGGAAGCTTCGATCCGCCGACCTACGGCCATCTGGACCTCATCCAGCGCGCCACGAAGATCTTCGACAAACTCATCGTCGCCGTCGCCGTCAACCGGGCCAAGACCTCGCTGTTCAGTGTCGAGGAGCGCATGGAAATGCTCCAGTTGATCACCCAGGACATGCCCCAGGTCACGGTGGCGTCGTTCGAGGGATTGACCGCGGCCTACGCGCGGTACATCAACGCGTCGGCGATCGTGCGCGGCCTGCGCGCGATCTCGGACTTCGAGTTCGAGCTGTCCATGGCGATCACCAACCAGAAGATCAACAGCGACATCGACACGGTGTGTTTGATGCCAAGCGAGCCGTACCTGTTCCTGAGTTCACGCGTAGTGCGCGAGATCGCCCGCTTTGACGGCGACATCGAGGAATTCGTTCCGCCCGAGATCGCCACGCGCCTGCGGCGGAAGGTCAAGGGTCATTAGGACAGGAGAACCGGCGGCCCCGCTCAGGCGGCCTGCTGGTCCACGCGGGTCGCGGCGACCTCGCGGTAGATGATCTGGCCCACTTCGCGCGCAAAGACCAGCCCGA
The DNA here is from genome assembly GCA_052033955.1 of Candidatus Hydrogenedentota bacterium. Classification (GTDB taxonomy): domain Bacteria; phylum Hydrogenedentota; class Hydrogenedentia; order Hydrogenedentales; family SLHB01; genus JBPOJD01. Next base: position 22,102 of record JBPOJD010000012.1, on the reverse strand, counting down.
AATGCCCCTTGCCCCGGAGCGGAATGTTGTGGGCAACCCCGAGTTCAGCGCTCGCCTGCGGCACCACGATGTTGTCGTGCACGCTGTAGATGTTGACGTGCTGAACGTCTGACCGGACGTTTTCGTCGCGGTTCAGCTCATCGAGCCACACGCTGTGCACGCGCATCTGCGACGCGTTCGCGCCGGGCGCCAGCCGGGCCATGATCGTGCCGTGATGCGGCACGCCGACGGAGATGAGCTTCGCCACCCGGTTCAGACCGCCCCCGCGTTCGATATAGGCCCGGGCGACCAGTCCGCCCATGCTGTGCCCAACCAGGATCACCTTGGGAGCGCGCGTGGCCTCGCAGATGCGGTCCACCCGGGCGGCCACCAGCTTCACATAATCCTCGATGTCGCCGAAACGCACTTCGAGGTCGAGCGTGAACAGATTGGACAGCCCGCGGCGCCAGAGGAAACGGAGCATGGGCGCCCAGATCCCCTTGTTGCACACGTACCCGTGGATGAACAGCACGGGAAGCTGCTTGGACGCCGTGATCATGCCCCGGCGCGGCGTCACCAGCCGGCGGGCCAGCGGCAGCAGCAGCATCATGACCATCAGGAAGTACAGTACTTCGTTGACGACCATCATCACGACGGCCGCAGGCGACAGTTGCATCTCGGGTTCCCGGGGAGAACGGTACAGGTAGGCAACGACGAACTCGATCAGAACCACCGCGACGCGCGCCAGGATAAACGCCGCCACAAGAAGGACCAGCGCCGCGCCCACGGGCACGCCAAACACCGTGACCGGCCAGACAAGCAGGCATAGCAGCAGGCCCACGAACAGTTCGAGGGCAAATAGGAGTGCCAAGCGTACCGATATCATCCCGTAGACTCCCGCCCGTCCGGGCTGAAGGGCAGACCTGGATCCCCGCGGCCGCGCGAACTCGTTTGCCGCCCTGGGACAAGCGCGCCACGTGGATCAAAAGATACCACGGCCCAGTACGGTAGTCAAACCCTGTTTGACCCGCTCGCGCGGCAACCGCTATCATTACGGCTCCTTCGCCCGGCGTGATGCGGGCGCCGCTGCGGGGCCTGCACGGGCCAACTCACCTATAAGGATTCGGACACCATGAGTGATCTTCGGCTTCAACCTCTGGCCGGCTACAAGGCCTTCGAGGGACCGGTCGTGCTTCTTATTCTGGACGGCGTCGGCATTGGCCGGCACGATGAGTCGGACGGCGTCTGGCTCTCGTACACCCCCAATCTGGACGCGCTGCTCGGCGAACCCCTCTACGCCGAACTCAAGGCACATGGGACCGCCGTGGGCCTACCCTCGGACGAGGACATGGGCAACAGCGAGGTCGGCCACAACGCCCTCGGCGCGGGCCGGGTCTTTGCCCAGGGCGCCCGCCTCGTGAATGAGGCCATCGCGTCGGGCGCCATCTTCGAGGGGGCCACGTGGAAGAAGGCCGTCGAGCAGGCCAAGGCCGGCGGCACGCTTCATCTGATGGGGTTGACGTCCGACGGCAATGTCCACAGCCACGTCACCCAGCTCTACGCCCTGCTGGATCGCGCGAAGCACGAAGGCATTCGCCGCGTCCGCGTCCATGCCCTGCTGGACGGCCGGGATGTCGGCGAGAAGAGCGCGCTGAGCTATATCGGGCCGCTGGAGGCCCACCTGGCCGCGCTCAGCACCGGCGGCGCGGATTTCCGCATCGCGTCCGGCGGCGGACGCATGATCACGACCATGGACCGCTATGAGGCCGACTGGACGATCGTCGAGCGGGGCTGGAAGGCGCACGTCCTCGGCGATGCGCGGCCCTTCGCGTCGGCGTCGGAGGCGATCCAGACCTACTACAACGAAGACCCGGCCATGACTGATCAGTACATGGACAGCTTCGTGGTCGTCGAGGACGGCAAGCCCGTCGGCACGATCGAAGACGGCGATGTGGTGATCTTCTTCAACTTCCGGGGCGACCGCGCCATCGAGATCTCGCGCGCCTTCGAGGAAGAATCCTTCGACAAGTTCGACCGCCGGCGCCGGCCGGATGTCTTCTACGCCGGCATCATGCAATACGACGGCGATGCGCAGATTCCGGCGCATTTCCTCGTCGAGCCGCCGGCGATCGACCACACGATTGGCCAGTACCTGTGCGCGAACGGCGTGACCTCCTACGCGATCAGCGAGACCCAGAAGTTCGGCCACGTGACCTATTTCTGGAACGGCAACAACTCGGGCTACATCGACGAGACGCGCGAGCAGTATGTCGAGATCCCCTCGGACAGGGTTCCCTTCGATCAGCGCCCCTGGATGAAGGCGGCCGAGATCACGGACGCATTGATCGCCGCGATCCGCAGCGGGAAGTACGCGTTTCTCCGCGCCAACTACGCGAACGGCGACATGGTGGGCCACACGGGCAAGCCCGCGGCGGTCCGCATTGCCGTCGAGACGGTGGACATGTGCCTGGGACGGCTCCTGCCGGTGATCCAGGCGGCCGGCGGCATCGCCGTCGTGACGGCCGACCACGGCAACGCCGACGAGATGTTCACCGAGAAAAAGGGCGTCCGCGAACCCATGGTCGCGCACACGCTCAACAAGGTGCCGTTCATCGTCAAGGACTACAACGACCGCAACACGCTGGCCGTCAACAAGGTGGAGGGCGCCGGGCTCAGCAACGTGGCGGCGACGCTCCTGACGTTGCTGGGGTTCCAGAAACCCGAAGCCTACGACCCGTCACTCATTTCGGTGAAGTAGACGCCGGCCGGATCCGGCTCGCGGCAACCTGCTGATTGACCCCGTCCCTCGCGGACGGGGTTTCTCTTTTCTACGTGCGGTAGAGCAGCCCCAGCATGCGCAGGGCCACCCGGGCCGCCTTGAGCTTGTTCGCGCCGACCCCTTTCGAGGCGCCCGCGCGATGCCGGAAGACCACCGGTATCTCGATGACCCGCATCCGCAGCTTGAGCGCTTCCATGTACATGTGCGGCGAAAAGTGGTTGCCGCGCACACGCAGCCGGTCCTTGATGCGGCGGTACGAGTCCACCCGCATCGCGCGGTAGGTGCAGCCCACGTCGGTCAGGCGCGTGCCCCAGAAGCGCGTCTGAATCAGCTTCGCGACCACCTGGTTGGCGGGATTGATCAGCCAGTCCATCTGCGTCGTGCTCTCGCGCAGCTCCTGCGTGGCGCGGGTGCCCAGCACGAGGTCGCAGTTGTCCAGGTAGGCCAGGAATTTGGGGATATCGCGCGCGCTGAAGGTCATGTCGCCCTCGCACAGGATGACCACGTCCGCATCCCGCGCGGCCTCCTCGAGCGCGCGCATGCAGCACGAGCCGTAGCCCGGGACCGTCTCCGTGATCACCGCGTGGGCGCCCGCCTCCAACGCCCGCTCCCGGGTGCGATCGGTCGAGTTGTTCTCCACCACCACCAGCTTGTGCACATGCGGGCTGGCCAGAAACTCGCGCACGGCATCGGCGATGCACGCCTCGTCGTTCCACGCGGTGAGCCCCACATGCACCCGCGCGCCGTCCAGCGGCTGAAAGGCGTAGTCGCGCCGGGGCACCAGAAACCGGTGCAACACAAACAACGCGACGAACACCATCGCAAAGGAAACACCCGCGACGGCGAGCAGTGTGCGGTGAAGCGCCACAAACCACGGCGCGTGCCCCAGTGGCGTCGTCAGCCAAAACATCGAGGTGACCGACCCCGCCAGCAGCGCCACAAGGAACACCGTCATGCTGTACAACGCCAACCGGCCCACATACGCCGAGCGGCGGCGCTGTCGGGTATCGGTCGATAATGCGCGGATTTCCTCGGCCATCGTGGTCCTCGTCCGGTTCGGTACGTGCCCACTCAGCTTATAGCGGCACGGGGGACGGACGCAACGGTGCGGAACAGCCCGGGGGCTGGGTGAGAAACACTCGCGCAGGCCAGGACGCGGAGATGCCTCGCAAGCTCGGCATGACAATAGGGTTGGCGGATGCCGCGCAGGGCCTTTACGCAAAGAGCCCTGTGAGACAGCCCAGCAAGGCGGGACTGACCCAGCGACGAAGGAGCGGCCGGGTCTGTCCCCCCTTGCGGCGCGCTCTTCGTCACAAAAAACCGCGTCCCGCAGTCGCCGCGTCGGGAAGACGATGACGTCACGGGTTGCCGCGCCGGGGCTGGCCGTCCACGGAACGGCATGGCGCTGTTGATTCGGAATAAGGACGGGAATGGCGGAGGGTGTGGGACTCGAACCCACAAGCCCGAAGGCGCCGGTTTTCAAGACCGGTGCGTTGCCAATTACGCTAACCCTCCGTGCCCGCATTGTAGCCCATCAATCGGCGGGTTTGCATCTGGACGCGTGACAGCGGACTCCTGATGGCTGCCAGCACAAACTCCCTCCCCCTGTCATAGCGATCCGGCGGCTGCGGGGCGCGGTCCTTTTGTGGCAAGAGCCAGGCCCGACGACCGCATGTGCCCGTCCGGTATTGAAAGACCTCGTGGAACGTATCCGGTACCGTCATTCCCGCGCAGGCGGAAATCCAGAATTCGGTGCAGAGGAACAGCGCCACCATGGCGTCCTGGACCCCCGGCATGCGCGGGGGTGACGAGGACGGGGCGCATCCTCCTGCACATGAAGCGTTCGGTATGTCTCAGTGGCCCGTCTTCTGGGAGATTGCGTCACGTGAACAGAGGAGTGTTTCTTCGGAGCGCCAGCGAGAGATATCGTTTGGCCCATAGCCGGGGGAGCGCCATGGCAGGCAGGAGTGAACTATACGACAGGTCCTCGTCTGCTCAGACCTTCCGCCAACCCAAGAGGGACCCAAAGCGATTGAGCACGGTCTGGCGCCAGGGACGGGCCGACTAAGCCTCCGCCCGCGTTGGCGCCTGCCCCATGCGCGTAACGATTGCCGGAGCTGCGGCACTGGTTGCCCGCGCGGCCTCGGGCGAGATCGCGTTCCCCGCTGTGGCTCGCGTCCGGACAAACTCCTCCAATTCCTGTTCCCAGATCGGCTTGCCGTCGCAGAGCAACAGGCATGGCATGGCGCCTCCGTATGCATACTTGTCGAAAATATTCAGAATCGCGAGCGCACAAAGTTTGGCCCTGCCCACGTCATCTCCCGATCGATGTCCCATGGTCAGGTGTGCAACCGCTTTGTTGGCCATCTCGAAGACACCTTTGTACGCTCCCTCCAGTCTGTCACGTGTTAGCTCCGGACACTGGTCACTGAGATTGACGACCGTTTCGGGAACCCAACCGGAACCAAACACGTCGCGCCAGAAAACGTCTGATTCCCAAGCCCTGCCATTGTAGGTCAGTCTATCCGAGCTGCCCTCGTAGTAGACACCCATGAAGTTCAGCAATACGCGGCAGGACACCACTCCGATATCGAAGAGCGAGTTTGTCACCCCCCGGAATGATCTATGCTCCAGACGCCCACCACACTCATCGCCCACCGTGACCGTCGCGGGGGGAAGGGGATCGCTCGTGTCATACGTCTCTATCGCGTGGCACGCCCAGACCAGATTCTCAAGGTGGGCCAACCGGTGCGGAATGTGTTCTTTCCGGTATTTCCTCTTCTGCTCGTCAGTCAAGGGAGGGCACACACGGTCTCCTTTCCGGCACTCGCGAAGCAATAGCCATCCGCAGGGGAATCGCCCCCGCCCTACTCCTCGCCCGTCAGCGACTCGGCTTCCTCGGCGGTGGTCACGACGGTGTCGGTGCGCAGGAAGGCCTCTTCGAAGAAGCGGCGGCGGCGCTGGCGTTCCTCATCGGTGCGGAGGTCGGTGCGTTCGGCGGCCCCGCCGCGCACGAGGATCGCGTACAGAAACAGCACCACGGTGGACCACAGCCACGCGCCGGTGATGAGGTAGAACATGTCGTTGGGCCATTCGACGAGGGGGTAGCGGATGAGCAGGTAGCCGCACAGCCAGTAGAGCAGCGAGTCCATGATGCCGCCGCCGGACTTGAAGATCGCGACCAGCAGCAGGGTCGCGCCGATGCCGAGCACGATCGGGAACAGCAGGTTGGGGATGACGGCGCCCGTGGCGGTGTCGATCCGCGCGAAGGGCCACGCGACCCCCTGCAGGTACATCTGGAACACGAGCGTGATGCCGAGCGCCGCGAGGGAGGTCGATTTCGGCAGCCCTTCCTGGATGCACCCGTTCAACACCTGCCGCAGGTAGCCCAGGGCCTGGTCAAAAACGGTCGGTTGGCTGGTTCCCATTTGCCCGCTCCTTTCGGATTGCAGGCCTCGACGAGTGCCTGCGGTGCCTTGTTGCCGGTCCGGTCCGCGTCCGGCTCCGAAGAAGGGGCATAGACTACAGCACCACCGCTCCGGACGCTGGGGGTAACATGAAGCCGCGCGTATCGACATGCTGGGCCATCTGACGCAGTTGCGGCAGTTGCTCGCCAATCCAGGCCGCCGGGCTGGGGATCATCCCGACGGCAGCCGGGGATCCGTCGACGGGACGGTACTGCTGGAGGACGAAGCGGTGCGCGCCGCGCACGCGCCGCGCGATGGCCAACAGGTCGTCGCCGGTGAGCCCCGGCAGCACGGTCGTGCGGAACTCGTGCGCCACCCCCGCGTGCAGCAGCAGATCGATCGTCTCGTTGAGCGCACGCTGGTCGACGGACACGCCGCACACGGCGTCGTACTTAGCGATCGGCGCCTTGAGGTCCATGGCGATGTAATCGAGGAGCTGTGCGTCGATGAGCCGGCGCACCACTTCCGGCCGGGTGCCGTTCGTGTCGAGTTTGATGGCGAATCCAAGCGCGCGCACGGCCCGGATGAAATCCTCGAGGCCGGGCTGGATCGTCGGCTCGCCGCCGCTGATCACCACGCCGTCGAGCCGGCCGTGGCGGGTTGCCAGCCATTGCAGCACCAGTCCGGGATCGTGCCCCGTGCCGGCGTCGGCACGGCACAGCAGGGCGCGGTTGTGGCAGTAGCCGCAATCGAGGTTGCAGCCGGGCGTGAAGAGCACGGCCGCAATCCGGCCGGGCCAGTCCACAAAGCTGCTCTTCGTAATCCCCCCGATCCGCATCAGTTGAGCTGGGCCTCCCGCACTTGATACTTCACGCGCTCCTTGTATTCCTGCTTCTTGCCTTCGTTGTAGTTGCCCACGGGCCGCAGATAACCCGTCACGCGCGACCACACCTCGGTGTCGGCGCTGCACGTGGGACACGCGAAGTGTTCGCCGCGGATGTAGCCGTGGTCCTGGCAGATGCTGAAGGTCGGCGTTATCGAGATGTATGGGAGCTTGTGCTGCTCGAAGGCCTTCTGAATGAGCCGTTTGCAGACCTCCGGGTCCTCGATGCTCTCGCCCAGATACAGATGCAGCACCGTGCCGCCGGTGTACAGGGACTGCAAGTCGTCCTGCAGGTCGAGCGTCTCGAACACGTCATCCGTGAAACAGACCGGAAGCTGGGTCGAGTTGGTGTAATACGGGGTGCCGTTGCCCGCGGCGACGATGTCGCTGTACCGGCTCTTGTCGAGCCGCGCCAGGCGGTAGGCCGTGCCCTCGGCGGGCGTCGCTTCGAGGTTGTAGACGTGGCCCGTCTCGGTCTGGATGTCCTTGAGCAGGTCGCGCAGGTAGTGCATGATCTCGAGGGCAAACTCGCGGCCCTCCTCCGAAGCGATGTCCTTGCCCATGAAGTTCAGGAGCGCCTCGTTCATGCCGACGATGCCGATCGTGCTGAAGTGATTGTGCCAGTACTCCCCGGTGCGCTCCTTGACGTGGCGCAGGTAGTTGGCCGAATACGGGTACAGTCCTTCGCCGGTCTGCTTCTCGATGATCTTGCGCTTGATCTCGAGCGAGGTCTTGCCGACCTGCACCAGACGCCACAGCCGCGCCTTGAATTCCTGCCGCGTCTTGGACATGTAGCCGATGCGCGGCAGGTTGATCGTGTACACGCCCACCGAACCGGTCAACGGATTGCTGCCGAAGAGACCGCCGCCGCGCCGGCGCAGTTCGCTGGTGTCCAGCCGCAACCGGCAACACATCGACACAGCGTCCTCGGGCGACAGCTCGGAATTGACGTAGTTGGCGAAATACGGAATGCCGTACTTGCAGGTGACTTCCATGAAGGCGTCGACGGCGGGCGAATTCCAGTTGAAGTCCTTGGTGACGTTGATCGTCGGAATCGGGAAGGTGAACACCCGGCCCTTGGCGTCCCCCTGCATCATCACCTCGCAGAAGGCCTTGTTGAACAGGTCCATCTCCGCCTGAAACTCGCCGTAGGTCTCCTTCTGCGGCACGCCGCCGATGATCACGGCCTGATCCTTGAGGGTCTTGGGCACGGTCAGGTCAAAGGTCAGGTTCGAGAAGGGACACTGAAACCCCACGCGCGTCGGCACGTTGATGTTGAAGATGAATTCCTGCAACGACTGCTTCACCTGCTCGAAGGTCAGGTTGTCGTGGCGGACGAAGGGGGCGCAGTAGGTGTCAAAGCTCGACCAGGCCTGCGCGCCGGCGGACTCGCCCTGCGTGGTGAAGGTGGAGTTGACGATCTGCCCCAGAAAGGACCGCAGGTGCTTGGCGGGACTGCTCTCGACCTTGCCCGGCACGCCGCCAAATCCGTCCGTAAGCAACTGGCGCAAATCCCAGCCCGCGCAGTACGGCCCGAGAAACCCGAGGTCGTGAATGTGCGCGTCGCCGTTCTCGTGGGCATCGCGCACCTCGGCCGGGTACACCTCGTGCAGCCAGTAGTGCTTGGTGAAAAACTCCCGGACGTAGTTGTTCAGCCCGTTGATGCTCTTCTGGGTGTTCGCGTTCTCCTTGATGCGCCAGTCGCGGTCGCCCAGGTAATCGGTGAACATGTCGATCGTCGCGCCGATCAGCGCGTTGAGATTACGGGCCCCCGCGCGCTTCTCGCGATAGATGATGTAGGCCTTCGCCGTCTTCGCGTGCGCGTTCTCGATCAGCACCTTCTCGACGCAGTCCTGAATCTCTTCCACCTCGGGGATCCGGCCGTCGCCGTAGCGCTTGGCCGCCAGCGCGACTACCTGCCGGCACAATTCCTCCGCGCGGGCGAAGTCATCGCCCCCACACGCCGCCGCCGCCTTGAATATGGCCCACGTGATCTTCTCGGGGTAGAACTTCTCGATACTTCCATCGCGCTTGCGGATCTGATCGAACATGGGCAATTCTCCTGGCACTGCGGTTGGCCGCGCGACGACGTAACGGCACTTCCCTTGGCGCTGTGAATGAAAATGTACGGAAAGCCGCCCCCGCTGGTACCGAAACCGGGAGGGAGCCTTTCCCCTTCAGGATAGAGACAATGGACTCAACTGCGACCGCGGGCCGATGCCGTGACAACGCCTGAAGTCCCCGTAGGCGCGTGGACCGTCGCGGCTACCGTTGCAGAACCCGCACTATTCGCGTTTAAGTGAACTAATTCTCGCTCTCCCGCGACAAACCCCATTATATAGGGGGTGCCCGGTTCTGTCAATACCATGGGTTGCATATCTCCCGCCCGCACTAAGTGCCCTGACCCCAACGCACTAGCCCGGATTGCGCCCCAAATTGCCTCCAGATCGCGTGCACTACATGACATGAAGTGCGCACGGCGCGAATTCAACGAAAGCATGCGAAGCACCCAAAGCGCGGAAAACGGGGGGCTGCGACGGGGCCGTTCGAGGGGGAAATCTCTTGACAACAGCCGGGCGGGACACCGCTACTTGCCAGCCGGGTCCTCCGGGGCAACCCGGTTGCTCTCGTGCATCCCCACCGTGATCCACAGGATCCGCGCCATGGTGCGGATGGGCAGCGCGGGGCTGAACAGATCCTTCCAGTCGCGGTCGACGGCTTCGTCGGGCTCGACGGTATGCAACGACAGCAGGGATGCCGCCAAGCCGCCGGTAAAGGCCAGGACGAAGCACAGCCGGAATCCGTTCATGTCCCACGCCTGGATGCAGAATCCGGCCAGGATGGGCGTGACACCGCCCGCCACGGCGGTCCAGAAGGTCCAGAGGTTGGTGTACGCGACGCGCCCTTCGGTCTGCACCCGGCCGAGCATGGCACGGTGAGCGGCCAGGAAGCATGCGGCGCTGAAGATGGACGCCAGCGCCACCAGCACGGGCACGACATAGAGCGTCCACCACGCGCCCGGAACCAGCAGCAGGAACAGGGCCGCGATGACCGCGTGCCCGAGCATGCTCTTGTACATGGCCGTCCCGCTGCCGCTGTGGTCGGTGAAGCGCGCCCAGGCGCGGATAGTCAGGAACACGCCGGCCCCGCCGGCCGAGGTGATGGTCATGATGGTCAGGGAACTGAGCCCCAGCACGTCGCGCATGTACAGGACCACGCTCGCGCCGAGCCAGGAGACCGCCGAAAAACACAGCGCCACCACGAGCAGGAACCGCATGTATTCCTTGTCCGCCAGCACGCGGCGGTAGGCCCCCATGCTTCCGTGCATCGCGTTGCGGTCGGGCATGGGCAGGCCGCCGGGCACGCGGCGCATCCATGACACGCTGATGATCCCGGCAACGACCCCGATCCCGTAGATGACGAGATACCGCTCGACGCCCGGCTCGCCGCGGAGCACCAAAGCCAGCGCGAGCGTGATCAGGACGTTGACGAACTGCGCCAGGGCCGCCTCCGCGCTGAAGAAGGTGGACCGCTGCTCGTCCCGCAGCAGTTCGTGCAGCCACGGGAACCAGGCCCCGGAGCCCAAGGCGCGCATCAGGCAGAAACCGAGCGTGGCCGCCGAGAGCACGTACCACGCCGCCTGCGGCCCCCACTGCACCATCGCCCACGGCATGACAAACACGGCGCAGGCCATGAAGTTGCGCAGGGTCCACGCCATGATCATGAGCCGTTTGGGCCCCATGTGCGTGACGAGGGGAAAGGTGAGCAGCACCAGGACCGTGGACAGCGGCATGAACGAGATCAGCACGCCAACCCCGCTGGCGGGCATGCCGATGTGCCGGGCAAACAGCACCAGCACCGCGCCCGCGATGCACTGCCACGAGATCACGTTGAAGCAGGTGAAAAAGAGGAATTTGCGGGGCCCGCGATCGAGCTCGCGGAGCGTTAACACCAGCGGAATGTGCACGTACTACGCTTCCTTTCGATTCTCCTCATTATAGCGCCCCGGCCGCGCGGGATACACCCCCGAATTCCCCGCGCCCGCATGGAATGGGTCTTTTGTGGTCATCTGCACCAGCATCGCAGCGCCGGATAGCGCCGCCTTGTTGCGTCCGACCGCGGCGGTGGCCTACACTCCCGCTTCCGGCAACCCCGTCAACCAACCCATGGAAAGGTTTTTCGACGTGAACGCTGATCGCCCCGCTCCCCCGATGACCGAGGCCCCCCTGGTCCATGCCGCCGATCACTGGGACCCGCAGACGCGCGTCCTCAGCTATACCTACAACAACCGCGAGATCATGCGCATGGTCATCCCGGGGACGCTCGAGCCGGGATACCGGCACACCTCCGACGGCGACCTGCAGGGCTGGCCGTTCTACCAGCAGCTCTACTTCATGCTCGACGAGCCTGCCGAGGTCGAGGTCGTGCTGACCTTCAGCCGCGATGCCGTCGCCATGCGCCCCCACCGCGCCTTGGCCGGGCAGGCCATCCGCGGCCAGGCGGGCCGGCCGCTGACGGCGGGCGTCAATGGCCTTTACGACGTCACCCAGGACCTGCTCATCGACTGGAACGGCCGCCCCTGGTCATGGGTCGGTGCACGGCTCACTCCCAACGCGGACGGCGACCTCGTCGGACGCCTGAAGGTCACGCTCGGGCCGAAGCCGTGGTTCGTCAACGTGCGGCCGCACTATTACCGCACGCATCTCGGCTACGCCTACCATCGCCCCTGGGCACGGCGCCCCGACACCAAGGCCGTGTCCGGCTGGTGCTCGTGGGAGGCCTACCGCCGCGATGTCTCGCAGGAGGACGTGACGCGTGCCGCCCGCCAGTTGGGCGCGTCGCTTGGTCCCTACGGCCTCGAATACATCCAGCTCGACGACGGCTACGAGCCGATGCCCGTCCCCGCCGTCGCGGACGAGGCGATGCCGGCCTCCTGGCTGACCACCAACGAGCGTTTTCCCGCGGGCCACGCGGGGATCGTCCAGTCGGTCCGCGAGCACGGACTCGAACCGGGTGTCTGGACCTGCTCGGCCATCATCAACGACGCCTTTGCCGAGGCCCATCGTGACGAGATGATGACGGATCCCCAAGGAACGCTCATCACGGGCGACTGGTGCGGCTACCTGCTCGACGGCAACCCCGGCGCGCTCGAAAAGCACGTCCTCCCGATCTACGAAGGCATGAAGGCCGCCGGCTACAGCTACCTCAAGATCGACGGCATCCGCCACCTGCTCTACGACGGCCTGCAGAAGGCCGTCGCCGCCGGCAAACTGACCAATGATGAGGCCGAACGCCTCTTCCGCGCCTATGTCGAATGCGTGCGGAAAGGCCTCGGCGACGACATCTACCTGCTCTCGTCCTGGGGCATCCTGTCGCAGGTGGTGGGGCTCGCCGACGCGTGCCGCATCTCGATGGACGCCAACCCGACCTGGGCGGGCGTGCGCATGCAGCTCGTCGAGACGGCGCGCTGGTTCCACGCGCAGCGCATCCTCTTCACCATCGATCCCGACCACATCTGCGCCCGCGCCCGCTTGGAGTGGACCCGCAGCGTATCGAGCCTGGTGTCGCTTTCGGGCGGCCTCTTCATGCTGAGCGACCCGCTCGAAACCTACGAGGACGAGGACCGGCTCGAGGTCCTGCGCCGGTGCCTGCCGCCCGTCGCCACCGTCGCGGGCGAGACCGGGCCGCTCGATGTCTCCTACCCGGCCTTCACGTGGACCAAGCTCCACGGTTTTGCCGTGCCGCGCGAGAACGTGGTCGCCGCCGAAGACGTAACGCTCGATGACGCGCTGAACATGGCCGGCGACTACCCGACCATGCACGAAGACCACCCCTTCGGGAGCCTGTGGTCCTTCCACTTCGACCAGCACGGCCGCCAGTGGCACGTCCTGGCCCGTTTCGCCACGGTGCCGCTCAAGGCCTCGACGCTCGCCTTCGAAGCGGCCGGACTGGAATCCGAAAGCTACTATCACGTCTTCGATTTCTGGGCCCAGCGCTACCTTGGCGCCGCCACGGGCACATTCGCGTGCGCCGCGCTGGAACTCGGCCATTGCCAAATCCTCGCGTTCACGCCGCTCCAGGGCCGCCCGCAGGTCGTCGGCGCCTCGCGCCACGTCAGCGTCGGCGCCGTGAGCATCCTGGGCGAGCACTGGGACGCCACCACGCTCCGGTTGACGCTCGCGGGCGTCCCCGGCACGACGGAAAGCTATTGGATCCACGTTCCGGACGGGAATACCCTTGAGGACGTGCGCGTCACGGGCGCATCGGCCACGTGGGATGCGAACGCCGACGGTCTGGTACGTATGACGCTGAGCTTCCAGGATGCGCAGGTCGTGGCAACCGCTGCGTTCGCATCCTGAGAGTGGTCCGTGGCGACATCGCGGTAACCACGCGGTTCCCCGCGAAGCGCGTCGGCCTGCGACGTGCCCCACTCCCCCGGTTCCTGTATAATCACGCCGGGAAAAGGGGAACCGCGTGCGTTCATCGGTCACAACACGCCCGGCCGTTCGCAGGGAGGTCCTGCTGGCGGCCTTGGACATTGCCGCGTTTTTCGGGGCCACGATGCTGGCCCTCACGCTGCGTTTCGGCAGCGAATTGCCGCACACCCATGCCCTGCCCTACCTGACGCTATGGCCGGCACTTGTGGCGTGGCGCATGGTCGCGGCCTACGGCGCCCACCTCTATGACTTCCGGCACCGCCTGACCATCTCGGACCATGTGTTTGCGGGCGCGGGCGCGGCCTTTGCCGGGGTCTTGGGCGGCTATATCTTTCTGGCGCTCGTGCAGCTCTATTACATGCCTGACTGGCGGCTGTCGCGCGCCGTCGCGCTCATCGACTTCGCGCTCTTGCTGGGCTGGCTGGCCGTGTCCCGCACCGCCATGCTGGCGTGGTTGCGGCACACGGGCTACCGGATCCGGGTGCTCCTCGTGGGGCCGTCCACGGCGTGCGAGCTGCTCGCAAGAGAGATCGGCGTTTACGCACCGGCCTTCGTCGAGGTGGCCGGCACGCACTGCATCGACACGGGCGAACGGATCGATGCCGGGGTCAATCCCCTCGCCGATGGCGAGCGGGCGCTGTCGGGCGGTGCGGCGGATCACGTGATCCTGGCCGAAACCGACCTGCCGCAGCATTTCCTGCGCGACTTTCTCCTCCAATGCGACCGCACCGGCACCGAGGTGTATCTGTACCCATCGCTCGGGTTGAGTCTGCTCACAAGCACCCGCGTTTTCGGCATCGGCGGCCTTCCCGTGGTTTCGCTCAATCCCTTGGCGCACGCGCTGCTCTACCGGCTCGTCAAGCGCGGCCTGGACGTCGCGGTGGCTGCCAGCGGGCTGCTGGTTACGTTGCCGTTGTCCCTGGCCGCCGCTGCCGCGGTGACGATATCGAGCCCCGGACCGGTGATCTTCTCGCAGGAACGCAAGGGACGCCACGAACGCCCGTTCCGCATCCACAAATTCAGAACGATGGTGGCCGACGCCGAGGCATCCACCGGGCCGGTGCTGTCCACGCGCGACGACCCCCGCATCTACCCCGCCGGCCGCGTGCTGCGGCGGCTGCGCATCGACGAGATCCCGCAGTTGTGGAACGTCCTCCGGGGCGACATGAGCCTCGTCGGCCCGAGGCCCGAGCGGCCGGCCTTTGCCGACCAGTTCGTCACCGAGAACCCGCTCTACGAGCGTCGCTTTCAGGTGCGGCCGGGCCTGACCGGCCTCGCCCAGATCCACGGCCGGTACGACACCGATTACCGCCACAAGCTGCGCTATGACCTCATCTACATCAACAGCATGTCGTTCGCGACCGATCTCCGCATCCTGCTGGCGACGGTGCGCATCGTGTTGACGGGCAAGGGCGCGGTCTGATGGCCGATGGCGACAACGCCGGCGAGGGGCTGGGACGCCACGGACGCAACCTGGCCTGGATGGCCGGCGTCGAGATCTTCACGAAAGCGCTCGGGATCTTCTATTTCGCCTACCTGACGCGCCAGTTCTCCGTCGCCGAGAACGGCTGGTACGGCATGTACGTCTCGTACTTCCCGATCCTGGTCGTCCTCAATACGATGGGGTTTCAGGACGTCGTCGGGCGGGATATCGCGCAGCGTTCCGGCCGGCTCGGCGAGCTGCTCTCGTCGGCCCTGCTCATCCAGACCGCGTTGCTGCTCGCGCTGATACCGGCGATCCATCTTCTCACGGCGTGGCTCGGCTATCCCGCGCCGTTACAGCGCATCCTGTTGCTGGCGGTGCTCGGGGCCTACCTCTGGGCAGTCACCAGCATCCACGAGGGCGTGCTCATCGCCCATGAACGCTTCAAGTACCTCAGCATCGCCAACCTCATCGCGCGGACGCTCATCGTCGCGGGCGGGGTGGTCCTCTTGAGGCTCGGGTACGGCGTAACGTCCATCGTGGCGTTCTTCATCCCCGTGTCGCTGCTCCAATTGCTCGTCACCTTCGCGCTGGTCGGCCGCGTCACCGGAGGATACCGCTTCCGGCCGCGGCGCGCGGACGCCTCGAACCTGCTGCGGCAGGGCATCCCGATGGCGGCCGGCCGCTTCACGAGCGCCTCGTACTACCGCCTCGACGTGCCGCTGCTCGAAGCGCTGGCCGCGCCCGGCATCTATGAGTTCTATGCGCTCGGCATCCGGTTCTTCTCGCTCCTGACCACCTTGCCAAATACGATGGAGACGCTCTTCTACCCCGTGCTCAGCCGCCGCGCCGGCTCGGATGCCTTCGCGCAGCAGATGATCCTCGAGCGGTTCATCCATTTCATGGCGGTCGTGGCCCTTCCCATCGGGGTGGGCATGACCGCGCTGGGCTACGACATCATCGTGGCCCTCTGCGGCGAGGATTGGGCGCCGGGCACCCCCGCCGCCATCGTGCTCACGTGGGTCATCGCCTTCGCCATGATTGACCGCGCCTTCGTCGTCTTCCTGCGGGCACGCGCGCGGCAACACCTGCTGGTGTACGTCTTCGCCGCGGCCCTCGCGCTCAAGGCGGGCATCGGCTACGTCGCCATCCAGCGCTACAGCGACAGCGGACTGTTGGCGCTCAACATGGTCCTGTCCGCGGGCATGACGGTGGCGCTGGCCACCATCACCGCGCGTCTGGTGCCGGGTTTCTCCCTGCTGCGGCTCGCGCATCTGTTGGCGCGGCCGCTGCTGGCGGCGGGCGTCATGGGCGTCCTGCTGCTGGGCGTCCGGGGCTATTTCATCGGGCTCACCGTGCCGTTCGGCGCACTGGTCTATTTCGCGGTCCTGTACGCCGTGGGCGGCATCGACGCCTTCGACCGCCAACTGGTGCGAAGCACCCTCTCGCGAGGTGCGCCGCGATGACCGCCACTCCGCGTGTACTGATGGTGATCTGGGCCTATCCCCCCGAGTTCAGCGGGGCCGGACGTCAACTCGCCACGCTCGCGGGCGAACTCATCGAACAGGGCGTTCGGGTTCAGGTGCTCTGTTCGCACGCCGGCCGTGGCGATCGCACCGAACAGGACGGTCGCGTGACCGTCCACCGGCTGGGCACGAACGCCTCCGGCACCCGGCGGCTGCGGCGCTTTGGGCTCCGCGCGTTCCGGTGGATGCTGGCGCATCGCCGCGAGTGGGACATCGTCCATGTCCACGGCATCAGCCCCGCAACCTACACGGCCGCGCTCGCTGCCCGCCTGCTCGGACGGCCCTCCCTGCTGAAGTTTACCCTCGCCGGCGACGATGACCCCATTACCGTGGGCGCGACGCGGCTCGGCGGCGTGAAGCTGCGCGTGCTCGGCATGATGAGCGGGCTCATCGCCATCTCGACGGCGCTGGCCGACGCCGTGGCCGCCTCGCCCCTCGCGGGCAAAGCGCTGTGGCGCGTGCCCAATGCCGTCGACGCGGGCCGGTTTTCGCCGCCGGGACCCGAGGAGCGCGCACGGATGCGCCGGGAGGTCTCCGCGGAATTCGGAATCCCCGATGGCGCCCCGCTGGTGGTGTTCCTGGGCGGCATCGAGCGCCGCAAAGGCGTCGATGTCCTCGTCGAGGCATGGCCGACCGTCCTGGAGCGCGTCCCGGAGGCGCGGCTGCTCCTGATCGGACCCCACGACCACGAAACGGCCGACCCCGCATTCAAACCGGCCCTGGAACGCGACCTCCTGGCCGCCGGCGCCGCTGGCACCGTCCATTTCCTGGGACCGTGTGGCCGCCCCGAGCGCTACCTGCGGTGCGCGGACCTGTTCGCGTTCACCTCGCGCGCCGAGGGCTTCGGCACGGCCGTCGTGGAGGCCGAGATGGCCGGCGTCCCTGCCGTGGTGGCGCAGTTGCCGGGGATAACCGGGGACGTCATGCGCCCCGGCGAAACCGGGCTGGCCGTCCCCCAGGACGACGCCCCGGCGTTGGCCGAAGCGCTGGTCCACCTGCTGCTGACGCCGGAACTGCGCGAACGCATGGGCGCTTCCGCGGCGCAGTGGGCCCGCGAACACTTCAGCCTGCCCGCCGTGGCGGCAGTCTATGTGGACATCTACCGCGCGCTGCGCGGTCAGGCCTCGTAGATCATCTTGATCGTCATGCCGCCGTCCACGACCAGGTTCTGCCCGGTGATGAACCCGGCCTTCTTCTCGTGGGCGAGGAACAGGCAGGCGTGGGCGATGTCCGTCGGACGCCCGACCCGTCCCACCGGATGCTGACGGTGATCGATGTCGCGCAGCTCGGCCGGTTCGCGCTCGGAACGCTTGCGCCAGTCGCTCACGTCAATCCAGCCGGGACTGATGCAGTTCACGCGGATACGCCGGTCCGCCAGGCTGACCGCCAGCGAATGCGTCAGGGCGACCACCCCGCCTTTTGATGCCGAATAGGGTTCGGTGTCGGCCTCGGACATCATCGCCCGCGTGGACGCGATGTTCACAATGGCGCTCCCGGGCGGCATCAAGGGCACGGCGTGCCTGGCGCACAGGTAACAGGCCCGCAGGTTGACGTTCAGTATGGCGTCCCATGTCTCCGTCGTTCGTTCGAGCAGCGACTGGGTGTCCATGATGGCCGCATTGTTGATCAGGACGTCGCAGGTGCTGCGCGACATCAGGTCGAGTTCCTGGAAGATGACCCGAATGTCCTCCTCCTTGCTGACGTCCGCCGCCACGGCATAGACCTGCTGGCCGCCCGCCCGCAACATGTCGGCCAGCTCCTCCGCCGCGTCCACGTCCTTGTCCGCGATGGCCACCCACGCCCCGCTCCGGGCAAACGCCATCACCACCGCCATCCCGATCCCCTGCGCGCCGCCGGTGACCACCACCGTCTTGTCCCGAAATTCCATCTGAGCGCCCTCCCGTCTGTCGTCCCTCTACACTAAGCCCGGGACCCGCGCAGGTCAAGGGGGCGCCGGACAACCCGGATCTGGGCGCAAAAGGGCGAATTTCGCCATCCGGCGCTCTCTGACGATCTTACAGGCCCGTTGCCCGTCATCCCCTTGACATTTCTGACTGCATTTTGTATATATTATACTTGTTCAAGAGGAGTTTACATATCCCTTTACGACGTTGACTATGGATAACATGACGGCACCCGTTACATGAAGGCGTCTCCTTGACAGCAGAAGGTGTTCAAAAGAACCCAACCAAGGCCCTTGCCGCGCTGTTCGCATCGACCGCGCGGGTGGCCCTGCTTCGAGTCTTCATGCTCGACCCCCTCCGCGCCTACTACCAGCGCCAGCTCGAGACCGCGACCGGGCTGGCGATCCGCGCCATCCAACGCGAGCTGGCGCGGCTGTCCGAGGTGGGCCTGCTGTTCCGGCGCGAAGAGGGCAACCGGACCTACTACCAGGTGGACATGCAGTTCCCGCTCTACCCGGAACTGCGCGGCATCTTCCTGAAGGCGGCCGGACCGGTGGAGCGGCTGCGGGGCCTGCTGGCGATGGACGACGCCGTGCGCCTGGCGTTTCTCCTCGGGGACCGGGTCCTGGTGGTGGCATACGGGCAGGCCCGGCCATCGGTGACGCCGCCTCCGGGGATTGCGATGGAGACCATGGCCGGGGAGACCTTTCTGCAGGCGCTGCAGGAGGACCCGGCCACCGTGGCGCCCTTCCTGACCGAGGGGACCGATTTGCTCGGACGGCGCGACGACGTCATCTGGCGGCGCATTGAGGCGATGGGATTCACCGTGCAAAAAGAAAGGGGCATACCGTGATGAGAGCAGAGAGCGAAATCGCCCGGCTCTGTGAGACGTGGTGGGGCCAGGTGGCCGACGCCAACAAGGCCGAGCACCAGCGCTTCGTGGAGCGTTTCCTCGCGCTGCTGGGCTGGCAGAAGGCGCGCCCCGTCGAGCGCAAGGGCAGGACCGCGGAATTGACGACCGCCTCGTACCTGCTGCGCGCCGGCGCACAGACGAGCCTCGCCGCGCACTTCGTGGTCCCGGGACAACTCGACCCGCCGGCGATCGTGGTCGAGCGCGGCCTGGATTTCTGCGAAACCACACGGCTCCTCGTCAACGTCAGCCGCTCCGTGCAGGTCGATTATGTCTTCATAACGGATTTATACCGCTCTTACCTGTACGACTGCCGCACGGACGACCTGCTGTTGCACGCCAGCGCCCCCTCGGATTTCGACCGCGATTTCTCCGACGTCTTCTCCAAGGACGGCATCGAGCGCGGCTGCCTGGAGGAAATCCGGCGCCAGCCCCGCAGCGTCGCGGCGCGACAGTTGCGCGAATGGGGCACGCGCTGGGCCGAGGCCCTGGCCGCCGAGGCCCGCACGTCCGCCGAAGAGGCGGCCCTGGTCATCGACCGGCTGCTGGTCGTGCGCTACCTGTTCGACCACGACATCCTGCGCCGCGCGGGTTGGCGCATCAAGAAACGCTTCAGCGACGTCATCCAGATGGCCTTCGAGGGCCAAGGGACCGGCGTCGGCGCGACGTTGTGTGGCCTGTTCCACGACATGTGGTTTGACTGGAAGGCCGATCTCTTCGCGGCGCATCCGGGCCTGGACGCCGCCCTGAGCAAGGACGCCCTGGCCGTGCCCCTCTTGCGCGAGTTCGCCCTGCTCAGCGCCACCAAGTTCAGCATCGCCACGATTCTCGAGAGCTTCAACCATGGCGATGCCCAGGAAAAGGCCCGCGTGCGCATGGTGCCCGACCACGACGAAGAGCGCGAGACCCATCTGCACCGGCAGACCCTGGAAACGATCGACCAGGTGCGCCTCGAAGTGGACGTGACCGAGGAAGGCTATCGCGCAATCTTCTACTGGTTCGACCGCCTGACCGCCCTCTACCAGCGCCTTGAGAGCGAGTTCGACCACCACACGTTCAAGGAGCGGAGCCGCTCGGGCGACCTCGACCTCTTCTCCTGGTCACAGATCGACGCGCACCGCCCGGCCGCGCTCACGGACCGGTACCAGCACGCCGTCGAGAAGGGCCTCACCCTGTACTACATGACGCCGCGCCAGTACCGCACGGCCCGCCTCATGCTCTACCTGCATCTCGTCGGCCGTTACGAACAGAGTAAACAGCCCTTCGCGCAATTCCCGCGAATCGAGCAGGCACTGCAAAAGCGCCCCATCGGCCTCGACAACAAGCGTTTCCTCCAAGCCACCTCCCGAGCCCATGACGATTGGGAGGTAGTCTGAGTCCCGCCGCCGGGACGGTCCTCCTCCCGTCCCGGCGGCCTCCCCCAAAAATCCTCTAATTCCGAATGGAAGTCTTTCCCGGGAGACGGTCACCGGTTCAAAGCCAAGCGGCTATATCGCTGGCGGATCGAAGATCACCCATGCCGTGGCGAGGCCAACGGTGAGCCCATTAATCGCCCACAGCAACAGAAACCTTCTTGTGGTGAAACCCTCCTTCCACAGAAGTCTGATAGTGCCCAATTCAATAGCGGTGTTCACGGCCCCTCCCAAGATGGGCACAAAGACCCACGTAACAGGGTTGAAGGTCCCCCACCCCGAGACAGACTGAATCAATCCGCCCAGCGTGATCTCCCATCCAATTCCCGTAAGGGGTCGAAGAACCATTCCTAGGAGGCCTGACGCGAGATTCGCCACGGCGGTGTAGACGATGGCCTTTCTGGGGTCGACCGCGAACAGCCATCGAATGACGAGGTATTCAAGGGTCAGACTCAACGCGATGATCGGGATAGAATTGACCTTGTTCTCAGCAATCAATGCGGGCCAGACGACGTTTCCGCGGGCCGTGCTCGCTGTGCCCAGCAGCGCGACCACACACAAGAGATGGCGAGCCCTATGTGCCCAGTGCTCGCTGGGCACAGCCTTGTCTCTCATCCATGAACTCCTTTGTTTTGACGCTGGCCATTTTCACAAGTTAACTAGCTACCCGTCATCCCCCGCGCAGGCGGGACGAAATAAAGGGACGGACCACTAATTAATCCCCGTCTTCCCGCTCCTGCACCTGTTTGCGCTTCCTGCCGCGCTTGCCTGGGTGCAGGTCGCGATGGAGGAGGGATCCCAGGCGCGTCAGGAACGCGGGGGCGCCGCACGGTCTGCCCGTATGGGTCTGTCGCCGGATGCGGGTGACGGCATCTTCGTCTTCCTCGTTGCGCAACCACGCGGCCCAATCCTCAACGACGCCCTTGACAGGAAACTCGTCTGAGAGCAACGCATCGGCGCGCAATCCGCAATGCGCCGCTGCGCTCGACCAGGGGTAGTCTTCAGCGTGTTCCACCACCCCCGCGCGGACCGGGTTGCGCTCCACATACCGCACGGCCGCCCACAGATGCGCATCGTCCAGCACGCAGGAGTGGAAACGCCCTTGCCACACATGGCCGCTGAGCCCCGTGCGCAAGTTGAACCGCATCGCGTACACCGTGTGGGCATCGCGCAACCCCTTCGCCAGCGAATCCTCCCGCTCGGGCACAACGACCAGATGAACATGGTTCGTCATCAGGCAGTACGCCCAAATCGCGAGGCCCCGGCGCGTGGCATACTGCTTGAGGAAGCGCAGGTAGGTCCGCCGGTCCTCGTCGTCCTCAAACACCTCGGCACACCGGTTCCCCCGCTGTGTCACGTGATGCGGAAACCCAGGTACCACCACTCGTGCAATCCGACTCATGGTGTCAGGCTACCCCAAAATCGCGGCAAGAGTCAAGTTA
>JBPOJD010000044.1:0-54571 GCA_052033955.1 Candidatus Hydrogenedentota bacterium | reverse complement strand
GCACGCCTTATTTGCCGGAAGCTGAGGGCCAGGGTCGCGGAATCAGCGGGGTCTACATTCAGGGCCGCTATGTGATCCCGGTACTGGACAGCTTCGGTCTGCCCCCGGCGGACAATCACTGCGGGGGCATTTACAGCATCGCCACGCCCGCCGTCGACGCCGACCTGCCGCCGGGCGAGTGGCAGACCTACGATGTCGAGTTTCGCGCACCGAAGTTCAACGCGGCGGGCGAAAAGACCGCGAACGCGCGCATCACGGTCCGGCACAATGGCCTCGTCATTCACGATGACATCGAGCTGCCGCACACCACCCCGGGCGGCGTGAGCCGGACCGAGGCACCCACGGGCCCCCTGATGCTCCAGGAACACGGCAACCGCGTGCAGTACCGCAACATCTGGATCGCGCCGCTGAACTGACGCGTGCGATGGCATTCCGAAGGCGGTCCGGGCTGGCGTCACACGCCGAACCGGATCGCCTTCGCGCTATCGGCGTCCCGCACAAGCACCAACGCCGCGGTGTCCGGGTGCGCGGCACAGTACTGCTCGACATTCGCGGGCGTCATCACCATGAACGCGGTCGACAGCGCGTCGGCCACCGCTGCGGACGCACACAGGCTCCATGCCGCCAAGGCGCCGTCCGCGGGATGGCCCGTGCGCGGATCCATGATGTGGGCGCCCTTCACGTCCCCGCCCGAACCGCTCAGCGCCCGGTCCCGGAGCAACAGCGTTTCGACTTCCCGGGACGCCGCGCGGCTGCCGCCGATGCCGACCGGCCACCCCTGCTTGCCCTCGGGCGCCTCCATCGCCAGCACCGTGCTCTCGCCCGCGTTCAGGAGAACACGCGTCACGCCCCACTCGCGCAGCAGCGCCGCCGCCTGATCCAGGGCGTAGCCCTTCCCGACGCCGCCGAGATCCACCTGGAGACCCGGCCGCGTCACGGTCACCGTCATGCCCGCCTCGTCGAGACGGAGGCCGTCCATGCCCACCCGCGCACGCGCGGCCTCAATCTCGGCCTCGGCAGGAACCCGCGCGTTCCCCTCGGCGTCCCGCCAACACGTCATCAGCGCGCCCGCCGTCACGTCAAAGGCGCCCGCCGTCCCCAGGCAGACAAAGTCGGCCGTATGGAGGCACGCAAACGTGTGCACGCCCACGCGAAGCGGCACGCCCGGCGTCAGCCGGTTGATGGCCGACACGTCGCTCGATTCGCGAAAGCGGCTCAACTCGCCCTCGATGCGGTCGACGAGGCGGAACACCTCTGCCGCGGCCTGCCGCGCGTACTCCGCCTCCTCACCGGCGATCAGGCACTCGAAGGACGTCGCCATCGCGGCGTGCGCGAAGCGGTGGAGATCGGGCAGCCTGCTGTCGTGCGTCAACGCGTCACCTGCGCATCCATGTAGGCGGCCCACAGGGCCTTGTCCACAAACAACACCACGAGCACGCCGGGACGCAGCCCGTAGTACTCCTCGTGATACCTCCCCGCGAGCCTGGGTGCAAGATCGGCCGCCTGTTCGGCCGACGCGATCACGAGCGGGGCCTCGGGTGATTCCGGCATGGCCGTCCAGTAGCCGACCCGCTCGAGATGCCTCAGGTACCACGGCAGCGGCCAATACTCCTCGCCCATCACCTTGACGACCGTACCTTCGCCGTCCGCGTGACACGCGGCCAGCGCCTCGACGCGCCGGGCAAGGCGCTCGGCATCCCGCGAGGTGTGACCATAGACATACGGGTTGCGCGGGTCCGCGTCGTAGCGTGCCGACGTGGCCCGTCGCGCCTGGTGGCCGAGGTGCACCATTCCCGCCGCAAGCAGCAGGATCGCCGCGACGCGCATGCCGCGGCGGGGCAGCCGCTGTACCGACCAGTCCGCGCCGATGCCTGCCATGATCGTCATCGCGCTCAGGAACCCGAGCACGCACCATGGGGTCTTGTAGGGAATGACGGCGTACACACCGGTTAACAGGAGGGTGTAGAACGCGAGGGCGCGCCGGAGATGCCAAGGATGGGCATCCCGCCCCTGCACCCCGGGAGGCATGCGCTCGCCCAGGGCAACCGCCGTGCCCACGAGCGCCAGCCCCACGATCAGCCCCTCGCTCCACCACGGCCCCGGGGCATTACGGGTGAACAGCAGCATCGCAAGGTAGTAGTGCCACGGGTGGTCGTGGAGTCCCGCGCCGCCGCTGCGCGCCACATAGGCCACATAGGTCCACCAGGAGTCGAGGACGGCCGACGGGTGGCGTAGAAGGCCCGATACGAGCACGGCCGATACCAGCAGCCCCACGACAGCGGCCGCCCCAAGGACGTGCCCCGGCGCCGCACCCCGCAGCCGCAAGGGCGTCTCGCCGCGGCGATGCGACCACGCCATCGCCAGGACCATCGCCCCGGCCATCGCCCCCCAAGCCAGGACCGCCGTTTCCTTGGTGGCATGCGTCAGTCCCAGGCATACGCCCGCCGCCACCGCCCAGCCCCACGCCCGCGTCCGGGCGTAGCGCC
Source organism: Candidatus Hydrogenedentota bacterium (assembly GCA_052033955.1). Classification (GTDB taxonomy): domain Bacteria; phylum Hydrogenedentota; class Hydrogenedentia; order Hydrogenedentales; family SLHB01; genus JBPOJD01. The sequence goes on along the minus strand of JBPOJD010000044.1, from coordinate 52,085 downwards.
AACCGGCGACGATTGCCGCCAAGGTAAACAGGACCAGCAACTGCTCCTGAATGTAGTAGCGGCTGTAGAACACAAACGCGGGCGACACCGCCGTGAACAGGGCCGCATACACCGCCGCACGCGCTCCGATGCCGCCCGCGAGCGCCAGCACCAATGCGGCCAGCAGCACGCCGGCCACGGCGGGAACCACGCGGAGCATGGGCGCCTCCATGTCGCGCAGGGAGTCCACGCCATGCCACCACAGGACCGGAAGCGTCAGGTAGTAGAGCGTGGGGCCGTGGTAATCGTGCGGATCGTAGCGGTACACGCCCGTTTCAAGAAACTCGCCGAGCTTGACGGCATGCACCGCCTCATCGGTGTGCATGGGCCGCCGCCCGAGGCCGTCGCATCGCAGCAACCCGCCCACACACAGAAGCAGCAACACCAGCACGCCAAACGCGACGCGAGGGTGTTGCTGCCTGATGTGTCTGCGCATGGGGAACCCGCCCCTGGCGGCCTGCGGCGAATCAGCCCGCGGGCGTTGCGTACACCTCGACCTCGATGTAGTGATTCATGTCGTCCGACGTGTTGCCGTTGCTGTACAGCCGGACATACCGTCCCGTGACGCCGTCGACGGCGATGAGGCGCCCCTCGAAGGTCTCGATGTATTCCTTGTCTTCGCCCGCACCCAGCCCAGCCGAGTTGTCGTGGTCGTTGTTGTAGACCGTCGTGACGCCCTGCACGAAATCGGCGTCGTCGGAGACCTGGATGACGACGTCGCGGTAGACGCGCGCCTGCGAGTGATAGTGCCACAGGGCGATGGCATGAATCGCGAAGCGGTCCTCGAGATCAATCTGGACCCACTGCAACTGCGGCCCGAACTCGACGAAATACCCCTCGGCGCCCTCTTTGTCGCCGTCCGTAATCAGCTCGGCATCGCCGATGATGGGCTCCTCGTCGCTCGCGGTGACCGGCTTGCCCAAGGCAACGTTCACGGTCCCCTCGGGCACCATGACGGGGGCCGGCTTGTCGCCGGACGGCTTCTCGAGATTGGCCGAGACGATGTTCTTCGGCGTGCCCACGAACATCGGCTTGGGCAACTCGAGCTGCAACGCGACCATCCCGGCGCCGCCCGCGGCCACCTCAGCCTCCTCGGCCAGCACGGACGTGGCACTCACCATCATCACCGCCGCCAGCGCGGCGAAAATCATCCTTGAAAGCCCTCGATACTGCATTGCCATTCTCCCTGGTTGCTGCAACGTGCCCCGGCATGCGCCGGGACCCTTACTTGTTCCGCGTGTACCACAGTGAATGATAGCGCTCCGCCCACGCGCGGCGCACGCTCCCGGTAATCATCGCGCCCAGCGCGCCCGGTTTGGCGATCATCATAACGTAGCCGTGCACCACGATACACAAACCAAACGCGAGGGCCGTGTACTGGTGAATGACCAGCGCGTAACGCTGGACCTCGAGCGGAAGTCCGTACGACACGCGCAGGACCCCGGAGAGCAGCGTCGCCAGCGCCAGACCGAGTGTCGCCCAGAAGAACACTTTCTGTCCCGCGTCAAAGCGCCCGGCTGGCGGCGGCCCCGTGCGGGAAACATGCCCTCCCAGCGCCTTGATCCATGGCCAGTCCAAGTGCGCAAACGTGGCATCCAGCGCCCACAACAGCCCCATCGCGGCCACCAGCAGCCCGAGAAGGCCGCCCGCCCCGGTGTGAACAAGCTTCGTCCATCCGGCCGGACCGGCCCCATGCACCAGGACCGGCCAGAAACCCGTCGCGGCCGCAACAAGGAAGGCCACAAGACTCCCCGCATGGACCAGCCGTTCGACGAGACCGTAACGGTGGATCAATTCGCCCGTAGAACCGGACCGTGCGCGTCGCCCGGCGATGAGAAGCCAGTGCACAAGCAGCACCGCAAGGACGCCCGCCGCTGCCACAAAAAAAACGGTGCGATACATGGCTCAGTCCCTCGTGCGCGGCGCAACGAAGGAACGCGCAATCCATTCAAGCCCCAGGATGCCGTAGCGGGCCAGTATCAGCGCGAGCAGCCCGGCCACGATCCACGCGAAAACCAGAAACGCCGTGTGACGGGACTGGGCCTGCGTCCAGGCGTCGAGCAGGGCCGGATCCAGATTCTGAAGCTGATACATCGGGATGGACGCGGCCACGGCCGTCGCCAGCGGCGACGCGGGGGCCACCTCGCCGTAGAAGAACGGGCTGCCGTCCGTGTGGCAATCCGCGCAGCCGCGCGCGCCCAAGGCCTGCGCGGCGGGGCGCACGTCGTGCCCGAAGGGCCACACATAAGGCTCGGCCGCCGCGTGACGCGTGGCGGCGAGTTCGCCCGAGGCATCCAGCTCGTGCAACGCCCCGCCACTCACGTAGACAGGGGTGCCTTCAACCGCTGCATTCTCGGAGAGTTGCGTCAGCACGGCGGCGATGTCGGCGGCCTCAAGCGTCACTTCAACCTTTGCTGGGGCCGACTCGTCTGCGGGCGGCGCTGCTTCTTGTGCTTCCATGGGAGGCGGCGGTTCCTGGGCAGCCCGCTTCGCCGCAAGGACCACCTCGACTTCGGGCCGCACGAGGTCCAGCGGCAGCGGGGTCACGTCGTCGCCGGTGCGCCGTCCCCAGAATGCGGGCCACAGCGCATGGTGCGGACCAATGGGTCCGTCATCCTGACGCAGCATCACGGGCGACACGATCACGGGCAGCTCCGTATCCCAGCGCGCCTTGCCGTGAATGCCGAGGCGGTTGGCGCGGGCAGTGCGCACGCGGCCCGCGTGCTCCGAGGGAGACGGCCCCGCGTGGCACGCCGTACAGCTCAATTTCTCAAAGTGACTCTCGGGAATCCCGCGATGCGCGGCGATCGGCGCGCCCAGGCGACCCGCGGAGGCGTTCATCCCGTCCTCGATATGGCAGGCGCGGCAGGACGACTCGCTCGTCTCGCCTTCGTAGCCGCGCACGATCCGGTGGTCGATACCGTTGGTGTGGCAGTCCGCGCATTGCAGCCCCGCGGCGTGGTGTACATCGAAGGCCGGCCGCGCGGGTTCGTTCGTCACCTGTTGCGTCGAATGGCAGAAATAGCAGCGGTCATCCGGAGGACGGCGCCGGAGGTCGAGAAAGACGCGGTTCCTCTGGTCGAAGTGCCGCGGATCGTACGCAACGCTGGGAGGCGCCAGCCACGGATTGTCCCGGTTGGGGCCGTCAAAGAAGTCATATGAATCCGGCAGCCGCGCGGCGACGCCGTCCACGATCCCGAGTCCGCTCGCCGCCGTGGCGGCCCACCGGAAGTTCTCGCGTGCGATCTGGATCGCCCACTCGCTCATGTTCTGTTCCGGCGCGGCGCTGTGGCAGGCCAGACAGTTCACTTCCACCTGCCCCGAGATGCCCCAGCGAAGGGCGTTCCCGGGATCCGGGTCGTCGACCTCGCCGCCCGGCGCATGGCGGCCAAACAGCCGCGTCATGTCCCATGGCGTCAGACCGAGCGACGCAGGCTTCCACACACCGGGCCAGTCCCGGTCCGAGAGGGGGATCTGTGTGCCCGTCATCTCGTCCACGAGCACCCACGGCTCGCCGGGACGGCCGTCGTCGCCCTCCGTGGTGAAGTGCCACCCGGACTGAATCGCCTCGTAGTCGTGGCACTGGCCACAGGTCATGCGCATCGACACCGGCGGCGCGGGACCGGCACCGGGCACGATCTTGTGGTTCTGTTCGTCGAGGAGCGGGAACAGGTGCACCGCACGCGTGCGGCTGCCATCCCACTCGCCCCACGCCCCCCCCACAACGACTGCCAGCAGACAGACACCGATCACTGTCTTCACACCGTGAACTCCCCGGGCGCGAACTGCAGCGTCTTGCCCGCGGCAACGGCCTCGTTGACCTTGAGCACGGCCACCGCCGTTTCGTATCCCACTTCCGGCGGGCAATTCAGGGGCGTCCCGTACCGCACGGCGTCAAAGAAGTTCTCGAGATGCGGCTGATGGACCGGCTTGTTGAGTTCGACCGGGATGCCCCAGGCCCCGAGTTCCGCGGACACGCGCACGTCCACCAGCACGTCGGTGGTCTTGTCGGATGACTGGACGGGCGGCGCGGACACCGTCTGCGCGAGCAGCCCCTGCGCCACGAGCCGTTCCCAATCCGCCTCGGGCACGTGGTTCTCGCGCAGGAAGTGATTGGCGCGTTGCGGCACCTCGGAAATGACCAGGGTCCCGTTCACGCCCATGAAGCTCTCGTAGAAACCGCCGTTGCTGGTCGTCGTGAGCACCTGATACATGGCCCGGGCAACGCCCTCGGGCGTATCGAATTCGTAGATCGCCATGACGTTGTCGTACCACTCGTGCTGGTGGTAGTAGTCGATGCCGCCGCCGGCCATGACCGACTTGGGATGCGCCCCCAGCACCCACGAGAAGATGTCGATCTGGTGCGACCCCAGGTCCACGATCGGACCGCCGCCGTAACGCCGGTACCAGCGCCAGTTCCGGAACGCGTGCATGTTCTCGTAGCCGTACTTGCTCAGGATGGCAGGCGGTATCTCGTACTGTCTGGGCCAGCCCAGGTCCTCGCTCGCGGCACGGTTCCACTGGCCGTAGGCCTGGGTCACCCGCCCGAGGAGTTTCTCGCCATGTACCAGCCGGTTGATCGCGTGGTGGTACCTCGGATTGCTCCGGCGCTGATGCCCGATCTGAAGCAGCTTCCCCGTACTGCGCGAGGACAACACCATCTGCCGCGCCAATTCGAGCGAGTTCGACATCTCTTTCTCGCAGTACACGTGCATGCCGGCCTCCATGCACGCAATCGACTGCTCGGCGTGCATCCAGTCCGGCGTCGCCACGATGACCGCGTCGAGCCCCGTCTCCTTGTCGAGCATGTCCCGGTAGTCTTCGTATACATTGACGGGCTGCCCGTACTTCTTGAGCGTGCGGGATCCGCGCTGCTGGCTGTACTCCCAGATGTCGCACACGGCCTGAAACCGGATGCCCGGGATACGCAGGCACGCGTCCATGAGGACCATACCCTCGGCCCCGAGCCCGATCATCGCGATGTTCAGGTCGTCGGAACGCGGCGCGGCAGGTACCGGCTCCGGGTCCTGGGCCCGGCCCGCCTGCGCGAACGCCAGACCCGCGCCGAGGGCCGCCGTCGACATCAAAAACTCCCGGCGCCCGATGCCCGTGGCGGCGCCTGATTGCTCATGCATGACACTGTTCCTCTTACTGCCCGTGGCGCCCGTTCGGCGCACTCCTCTGTCGTCTTCAGTCGATCTCGAGTTCTTCGATGGTCCACCAGTTGTTGTTGGGGGAACCCGTCACCTCGATCGCGATGTATCGCGCCTTCCGGGGGTCAAACTGGATCACGGTCGAGGCCTCGCCGCTGCCCGTGGCAACGGGAGCACTCCACTCCTTCTGGTCGGATGAGACGCGCACAGCATAGTCGTTGACATGGTTCCACCGCTGCGAGTGCAGCGTGATGCCACGTACCGTTTGCACACGCCCCAGATCCACCATGAACCACATACCGGAACGCTGCGGCGTCTGCGAGTCCCAGTACGCTTCCCGGACGCCGTCCAAGGCCTTGTTGGCCGCCTCGGAATTGTCCGAAGCCCACGCCTGCGGACCCGTCCGCGTTACCTTCTCCAGCGCCTGTTCTGCTTCCACACGCAGGTCCGGATCAGCGGCAAACGTCTTGATATACTTGGCGGCCTCGGGGGTCGGCACGTTGGCGAGCCCCGCCAGGATCAGCTTCTTCTCTTCGGACCGTGTAGCCAACGCCATGGCACGCTTGTACAGCACCAAGGCCTCATCGAACGTCCGCGTCGACATAAAACTTGGCTTTCCGCCCAACTGGCTGTCCTGCTCGATCATCCGCAGCGCGCCGCGAAGGCACAGGACGCGCAGCGTCTCGCTGTCGGCCGTCTTCGCAAGCGCGAACACGTCTTCCAGGGGCGACGAATCCGCCCACGTCGTCAAGGTGCGCACCGCAGCCTCGCGTACCACCGGGTCCGCGTGCGTCACGTCCTCGCGCACCGCCCGCAGGGCCGTGTCGCCACTGATCTGGCCCAGCACGGTCAGCAGGGAGACCCGCGCCGGCGCCGGCGCACCAGCCAGACGGCCGCAAATGACGTCCACCGCCGCGTCCCGCGACGGTGCCTGGCGCACGACGGCGGTGACGGCACGCTCGGCCTCTCTCCGCCCCGCGTCGCCGTCAAGGCCGGTCAGCAGGTCGAGAAGCTGCGGCAGCTCGGCCGGTCCGGCCAATACCGCCAAGGCCTTGAAGGACTCCGCCCGGACCGACGGGTCGGCATGTTTCGCGGCAAGCAGCAGGGCGGGCACCGCCTCAACGATGGACCGCGGAACAGTACTCCGCACAAGTTCGGCGCACGCCGCCGGGCCGGAATCGGCAATATGGGCCACGATGGCGCCGTCGACGCTGTCTGGTTGCAGCAAGGACAGGCTTCTGCGCGCCTCGTCGCGTTCCGCGCCGCGGGCCGTGGCCGCCACTTCGGCAAGCGGCAGCACCGCGGCGTGGTCGCCCAACGCCACCAAGGCCCTGACAGCCGCCAGCCGCACGTCCGCGTCCGGACTCTCCATTGCGGCAAGAACCGCCGGCGCCGCCGCCGGGTCGCCGCGGTCGCTGAGGGCCGCGATGAGCAGCGCCTGCGTTGACGGCGCCAGCCCCGGCAGGGCGGATGCGAACGCCAGCGTCGCATCCGCGCCGCCGATCTCGCGCACGCAGTGGTTGGCCGCCTGCTGCAAGACCGGGTCGTCACCCTCGATTGCCGTGATCAGAAGCGGAAGCGCGTTCGCGCCCCGCGCGTTCACGATCCCGGCGAAGGCCGCCCACCGCGCACTCGGCGCGCCCGATTTCTCAAGGATCCGGCGGTAGTGACGCAGCGCACGGCCCGGGTCGCCCGCATTGACCAGACTGTCCGCGGCCGTGATGTAGGCCGCTGCAAACGCGGGATCGGCCGCGTAATCCGACCGTCCGAGCGCCCGCACGGCGGCGGGACCGCCCACCTTCCCAAGCGCGGCCGCCGCGGCATGCCGCACGGCCAGGGTCGCGTCCGAACGCATCAACCGCGCCAGCGCACGGGCCGTGCCGGGCTGAGCCCGTCGGCCAAGGGCGTTGCAGATGCCGATCTGCGTGGTCTCGCTGGCGCCATCGAGCGCCGCGCACAGCGCCTGGTCTACCGCCCCGCCCGGAATCCGCTCCAAGGCGAACAAGGCCAGCGCGGACTCATCGTCGTTGTCCAGCATGGTGACCAGCACGCCGATCGCGTCCTCGGTGGCGCACAGGGAAAGCTGCTCCACCAGAAACCGCTTCCCGGCCGGCGTCACACCTTCCTGCCCCAGTGTATCCGCGAGTCTCGACGTCAGGGCGGCCAGACGTTCCGCGTCGCCGTGGGCGCGCCGGACCGCATGCTCCACCACAAGCGCCGCGGCCACGCCGTCGCCGTATTCGAGCCGGCTGATCTGTTGCAGCGCGTGGTCGAGCGCCTTGGCCTCACCGGCCGCCCTGGTCTGTTCGAGATACTCCTCGGACAAGGCCGCGCTCGGCGTCACATCGGCGGCGAGATCACCCAGGGCAAACTGAATGCCGTCCAGGTAGAACTGCAACACGGCCGGATCGGTGAAGACCTCGGGACGGTGACCCAGCGAACAATAAAACACGCGCCCCTGGCCATAGCCTCGGACCCATGCCACCGCGAAATCGCCGTCCGTGCGATGGATCTGGTCGCCCTTGTTCATGTCGGTGGTCGCAACGTCCAGGCTCAGCAGCACACGAAGGTTGTCGCGCGAGTAGGGTTCGCGGAACTGGTAAATCTCATCCGCCAGGCGGAAGGTGGGCGCTTCAAAAGCGGCCGTCAGGGCGTGCAGCGGATCATCGACCTTGATGCCGACCTCTTCGTCCCACGGATGCCCCCAGAAGTACCCGCCCATGATCTCGCCATATTCGGGCCACTTGTAGAAGGTGTCCGTGGCCGCGTGGATGCCCACCAGCCCCTTGCCGCCGCGCACAAAGTCGAGCAGACTCTGCTTCAACGCCGCATCGTAGGCCTGCGCGGCCTCCTGCGCCTCCGCAGACAACTCCGCCAGATTCGGCGGCAGAAACAGCTCGCCGGTTGTGTTGTTGAAGCAAACCGCGTCGAACTTCGCGAGGTTTTCCGGTTCGAACATGGCGATGTCGTCGCTGATCACAACAGAAAAGGCCCCGGTGCGTTCGCCGAGCGCCTTAAGCGTCGCCGCGCCGAGTCCGACCGCCTCGTGCCGGTATCCCCGGCACAGGTTGAACACCAGCAGCGTGCGCGGCGCGGCGGGCGCCACGCGCGCCTGTTCCGGCAGCGCCGCCCGCATCTGATCAAGTTGTTCCGGGGTCTGTGCCGAGGCATCGGACCACAGCGCGCCGAGGCACGCCGCTACCAAGACCATTGCCGTCCAGATTGTCGCGTGTTTCATAGCTCGTTCCCGTCGTTGGTTTTGGATGATGCCTACGGCCTACAGGTGCCACGGACTGCGCATCGGGCGCGAGCGGAGCAGATTCGCCTCGTCATCGCCGAGGAACGCCTCCGCCTGAGGATCCCAGCGCAGTGTCCGGCCCAGCCGGTAGGCCATGACCGCCAGGTGGCAGACCGTCGCGCTGCGATGTCCCACTTCCGCGTCCGCGATCGGGCGCTGCCGGGTGCGGATGCAATGCAGCCAGTCCGCCTGGTGCCCCTTGTTGCGGTTGTACTGCGGGCCGTCCGACGGGATCCGTGTTTCCAGTATGCCCTCCGGTTCCGTCCGGATATGGTCGCGTGAAACAAATATCGTGCCTTCTGTTCCGTGGAAGATGTCGTCGGTCGCGCCGTGATCGTACATCGTCACCCCGTTGGCGTAGCGGAACTCCAGGCGCGTGGTGGCCTTGCCGTCGGGCGGGATGATCTCGACAGGCCCGCTGTCGTCCATGCCCAAGGCCCACTGGGCGATATCGAAGTGGTGGGCGCCCATGTCGGTGATGCTCCCGTTGCCAAAATCACGGTGGTAGCGCCAGGCGGGCCATCCGTTGTTCACCATGGGGCACAGCACGGCGTTGTACGGCCGGAACGGTGCCGGTCCGACCCACATGTCCCAGTCCAGTCCTTCCGGCACAGGTTCGGCCGCAAGGTGATAGTCCATGTTCGGCGGCCCGCTCACCCCCACATCGATCGACTTGAGCTCGCCGATGGCCCCCGCATGCACCAGCTCGACCGCCCGGCGAAACATCCCGTTGTACTCGGAACGCTGCTGGCTCCCGGTCTGGTAGATACGGCCGTAGCGGCGCACGGCGTCAGCGACGGCGCGCCCTTCGGCAATATCATGGCTCATCGGCTTTTCGCAGTAGATGTCCTTCCCCGCCTTGGCCGCCATCACGGACATGGCCGCATGCCAGTGGTCGGGGGTCACGATGACAACGGCGTCGATGTCGTCGCGGGCCAGGAGATCGCGGAAATCGCGGTAGACGGCGCAGCTCTTGTAGGTGCCGCCGCTTGACTGGGCCGTGTAATGGCTGTCGACGGCGGCTTGGCTTTCGAGCAGCCGCTTCTCTTCCACATCGCACACGGCCACGACCTGGGCCTGGGAATCGCCCAGGAAGTAGGGCAAGTGCGTGCCAATCCCCAGCATCCCCATGCCAATGAAGCCCACGGTGATGCGTTCGCTGGCCGCCACGCCCCCGGCCGCCCCCCAGGCCGCGGACGGCAACAGCGCCGGTGCCGCGAGGGCTCCCAGCGTCGTCGCTGCCCCGCGTTTCAGGAATGACCGCCGCGAAATGCCCGTCTTCTTGCTCATGCCGTCGTCTCCCGCAGGTCAGAGGCCTGTCCAGTTTGCGCCACAGGATGCGCTGCAATAGTAGATAATGATCAGTTCATTTACAAGGGCACGGCGCGGGTTTGGACCCGCGCCGCGCCGGTGACTCGTCTATGGAGGCTATTCGGCTGCGGTGGGCACGGCCTGTTCGGTGATGTGCTCGGCCTTGTAGCCGCCCGAAGCCTTGTCGCGCAAGTACAGCCACCCGAACACTATCACGAGGACAATCGACAGCGACGACACCCAGCGGAACGACATTTTGCCGCCGAAGTCGTCCGCCTCGCGCAGGGTGGACCGGGCCGCCGTTCCCGAGTCGTCCTCGGGCGCGTATTTCACGATTTCACGCAGCGACGCCGCAGTGACGCCCAGCGGGAGTTCCTGGGTCGCGGTCACCACGCCCAGCGTGTCGGCCACGCCAGCCGTCACGGCCGCCGGGGCCCCGCGCTGCGTCAGGTCCGCCACGCCCTGTTCCAGGGTCTGCTGAACCGTCGCGACCTCGAAGGTCCGGTGGCCGTAGTGGTCGGCGATATTGCCCATCAGCGGGGCGGTGATCAGCCCGACCGCCGCCATGCCCCAGCCGCCCAGCAGCGCCATGCCCAGCGCACCGCCCTTGGGCACACGCTCGGCCGCAACGCCCAGCATCGTCGGCCAGAAATAGCACACGCCGCAGTAGAAGATTGTCGCGCACACGATCACCGCGACCACGCCCGTCGCGAAGCTCAGCGCCAGCAGCCCCACGCCCGCGAGCACCGCCGAAATCAGCAGCATGCCCGTCGGCGAGAAGCGGTCGATGGCGTGCCCGGCAAAGTAGCGCAGGATCGCCATCAGCCCGTTGCCGTAGGCCAGCACGAGGATGCCCGCGCCCGCGCCCGCAAAGGCCATGGCCGCGTTCATCGCCTCGCCCATCCAGCGTCCCGGCCCAAGCTCCAGCGAGGCCGTGAGGCCCATGCACACAAACAGCACGATGAACAGCGGGCGCAGACAGGCGCGCACCATGTCGCCAAACGAAAGCCCCGACTGCACACGCTCGGTGACCGGGAACTTCTCGCCCAGGAAGATCAATCCGTAGACAATCGTGGGCACAAAGATGAGGACCAGTTTGACCTGCCACGCGGCCAGCGGCCCGACGCCCGCCGGCATCACATTGTCGATGGCATAGGAAAGCAGCCCGCCAATCACGATGCCGCCGGGAAACCACACGTGAAACTGGTTGAGTTTGTGCGTCTTGCTCTGCGGGTAGATGGTCGCCACCAGCGGATTGCAGACGGCTTCGACCGTGCCGTTCGCCATCGCGATCAACAGACCGCCCGCGAACAGCATCCCAAAACCGTTGGCGAAGATCATGACGAGCGGCCCGGCCAGATGCGCCACAAAGGCGAAATTCAGCAACCGCTTCATCCCCAGCAGGTCGACCAACGGCCCGAAAACGAAAATCGAGATCGTGAACCCCCAGATGGCCGCGCCGCCGATCAGCCCCGCCTCCGTGTTGCTCAGCGCGAACTCGCTTTTGAACGCGCCCATCATGGACGTGATCACGCCAAACGCCACCGACGTCGAGATCAGCGCAAAACAACTCCCCAGAAACAACCGCGGGGAATTCACCCCCGCAAGTCCTCCGCTTCCCACATTGGCTGCTGACATGGCTCCCTCCCAAGCTTCCGATTTAGTGGCACGTCCCCATCTGACACATGCCGGTCCCATCCCGGCGCCACCACAATACCGGCCCCGCCGCCGCCCGTCAACAGGCTCGCATCCTTGAAGCATCCCCCGTCAGGTGGTAAGATTGGGTTTCCCAACCGGGACCCAAACGTGGACGGGTAGCTCAGTTGGTAGAGCATCGGACTTTTAATCCGGTGGTCGCGGGTTCGAGCCCCGCCCCGTTCACCAGAAACGCAGCGCCGGAAACCCTGTTACAGGGCTTCCGGCGCTTTTCATTTCTGGCGTGTGTCAACGGCTACTTGATGTCCGCGTGGTACTCCTGGAGGCTCTTGACGGCGGTGCCGCCGCTGATGCGTTCGGCGATGCCGCGCGCGGCGGCGGTCGCGGCGGCGGTGGTCGTGATGTACGGGATCTTGTAGTTGATGGCCGCCTTGCGGATGTAGCTGTCGTCGTACTGGCTGTGCTTGCCGCGCGGCGTATTGATGACGAGCTGGATCTCGCCGTTCTTGATGGCATCGACCAGGTTCGGACGGCCTTCCTGCACCTTGAGAAGGGTCTCACAGGCTACGCCCTGGTCGTGCAGGAACCGCGCCGTGCCTTCCGTGGCGAGGATGCGGAAGCCCAGTCCGGCCAGCCGCCGCGCGGCGTCGACAACCGGCAGCTTGTCGCGGTCGGCCACCGTGATGAGCACCGCGCCCTCGACGGGCAGGATCAGTTGGGTGGCTTCCTGAGCCTTGTAGAAGGCCATCCCGAAGCCCGGCGCCATGCCGAGCACCTCGCCGGTGGACCGCATCTCGGGGCCGAGCAGCGGGTCCACCTCGGGGAACATGTTGAACGGGAACACGGCCTCCTTGACGCCGTGGTGCGGCACGTGTTTGTGGTTGAGACCCAGATCCGCCAGCCGCGCGCCCAGCATGACCTGGGTGGCGAGCGCCGCCATGCCGATGTTGCACACCTTGGACACGAGCGGCACCGTGCGCGAGGCGCGCGGGTTGGCCTCGAGGATGTACACGGTGTCCTGGGCGATGGCGTACTGGATGTTCATCAGCCCCACGACGCCCAGTTCGACGGCGATGCGCCGGGTATATTCGTTGATCGTCTCGATATGCCGGGGCGGTACGCTGACCGGCGGGATCACACAGGCCGAATCGCCCGAATGCACGCCCGCCAGTTCGATGTGTTCCATCACCGCGGGCACGAAGGCCGAGGTACCGTCAGCGATGGCGTCCGCCTCGACCTCGAGGGCATTCTCGAGGTACTTGTCGATCAGGATGGGACGCTCGGGCGTGACTTCCACCGCCGCCGCCACATAACGCCGCAGCATCTCCTCGTCGTAGACCACTTCCATCCCGCGGCCGCCCAAAACATACGATGGGCGCACCATCAGGGGATAGCCGATCCGTTCCGCGATCACGAGCGCCTGGTCAAGGGTGCTGGCCATGCCGGACTCCGGCTGCGGAATGCCCAGCCGCTGCATCACCTTGCCAAACTGGTCGCGGTCCTCGGCCAGATCAATCGTCTGGACCGGCGTGCCCAGCACCGGCACCCCCGCCGCGGCCAGTTCCTCGGCGATGTTGAGGGGCGTCTGCCCGCCGAACTGCACGATTACCCCGAGCGGCTTCTCCTTCTCGTAGATGCTCAGCACATCCTCGACGGTCAGCGGCTCGAAATAGAGACGGCTCGACGTGTCGTAGTCGGTCGATACGGTCTCGGGATTGCAGTTGACCATCACGGACTCGAAGCCCTGGTCGCGCAGCGCGAATGCCGCGTGCACGCAGCAGTAGTCGAACTCGATCCCTTGCCCGATGCGGTTGGGGCCGCCGCCAAGCACGAGCACCTTGCGGCCGTCTTGGGCGGGGACCTCGTCGGGCGCGTTGTAGGTCGAGTAGTAATACGCGGCGTTCTCGACCCCGCTCACCGGGACAGGCGCCCACGCCTCGGTCATGCCGATACGCTTGCGCTGGGCCCGGATATCGGCCTCGGCCACGCCGAGCAGTTTCGCCAGATACCGGTCCGCGAACCCGTCCTTCTTGGCCCGGGCCAGCAGGTCGTCCGGCAGGAGCCCACCCTGGTGGCGCAGCACCTGCTCCTCGAGTTCAACGAGTTCCTTCATCTGTTGGATGAAGTACCGGTTGATGTACGTGCGCCGGTGAAGCTCCTCGACGTCCGCGCCTTTGCGCAGCGCTTCGTACATCTGGAACTGACGCTCACTGGTGGCGGTGCTCAGGAGCGCGAGCAGATCGTCAAGGGAGAGTTCGTTGAAGTTTTTCGCGAACCCGAGTCCGTACCGTCCGTTCTCGAGCGACCGGATGGCCTTCTGGAAGGCCTCCTTGTAGGTCTTGCCGATGCTCATGACTTCGCCGACGGCCCGCATCTGCGTACCCAGCTTGTCCTCGATGCCGCGGAACTTCTCGAAGGCCCAGCGCGGGAACTTGACCACCACGTAATCGCCCGAGGGCGTGTACTTGTCGAGGGTGCCGTCGCGCCAGTAGGGAATCTCGTCCAATGTCAGGCCCGCCGCCAGCATCGCGGACACCATCGCAATCGGGAATCCAGTGGCTTTGGACGCCAGCGCGCTGGACCGCGAAGTCCGGGGATTGATCTCGATCACGACAATGCGGCCGGTCTTGGGGTTATGCGCGAACTGCACATTGGTGCCGCCGATCACCTGAATCGCCTCGACAATCGCGTGCGCCTGCTTCTCGAGCCGGCGCTGAACCTCCTCGGACACGGTCAGCATGGGCGCCGTGCAGAATGAATCGCCGGTGTGCACGCCCATCGCGTCCACGTTCTCGATGAAGCAGACGGTGATGATCTGGTTCTTGGCGTCGCGCACCACTTCGAGTTCGAGCTCTTCCCAGCCCAGCACCGATTCCTCGATCAGCACCTGTCCCACGAGGCTCGCCGCGAGCCCGCGCGCAGCGATGGTCTGAAGCTCTTCAACGTTGTACACCAGCCCCCCGCCGGTACCGCCCATCGTGTAGGCCGGCCGGATCACGACCGGATACCCCAGCCGTCCCGCGATGGCCTCGGCCTCCTCGACGCTGTACGCGAGCTCGCTCGCGGGCATTTCGATGCCGAGCTGGTTCATGGTCTGCTTGAAGGTCTGCCGATCCTCGCCCCTTTCGATGGCATCGATGTCCACGCCGATGATCTTCACGCCGAACTCGTCGAGAATACCCGCCTTGGCGAGCTGTGACGAGAGGTTCAGGCCCGACTGCCCGCCCAGGTTCGGCAGCAGCGCGTCCGGCCGCTCCTTTTCGATGATCTTGCGCAACGTCGGCACGTTCAGCGGCTCGATGTAGGTGGCGTCCGCCATGGCCGGATCCGTCATGATGGTGGCCGGATTCGAATTGACCAGCACGGTCTGGTAACCGAGCGCCCGCAGGGCCTTGCACGCCTGCGTCCCCGAGTAGTCAAACTCGCAGGCCTGTCCAATCACAATCGGGCCGGACCCGATAATCAGCACTTTGTGGATGTCATCCCGGCGGGGCATATCGGCATTCCTTTCGTTCGTCGTTTCGCTGTTGGCGAGCAGATCTCACCCCTCACAAGACACAAAAGTGAGCAACCGCCCGAAAGTCCGCCCTATTAGACGGGAAATGCCCCCCGAATGCAACGTTGCCGGACATCGGCGCCCGGCGGTTGATGTTCCGGTCCGAATCGTGGTCAAATGCCGTTCAGACAGGCCGGTGCGCCGTATTGCGCGGCGTGCGCTCACTACCGTTGGGGGTATGGACATGATCAGAATGGGCATCGCGGCGGGCGTGGCGCTTCTGGCCGCATGCGGCGGATTTGGCGGCGAGCCGGACAGCGTAATCGACGAGCCGGCGGGACCCCTCGCCTTCTCCCGTGCGGCGGAACTCATCGTCCACCACAATCCGTATCTTGAATCCTTCTCGTGGGAGATCCGTGCAGCCGAGGCGCGCGCACTCCAGGAGGGTCTGCGGCCCAACCCTGAATTCTCCCTCGAACTCGACGAAGTCCGGTGGCAACCCGGACCGGACACCGTCACCCGCATCCTCCAGCTCGGGAACGGGCCGGAGATTGCACAACGCACCGAGCGCGGCGATCGATCCGGATTCAGCGACGCCGAGGTCACACTCCAACTCTCGCAGGACCTGGAACTGGGGGGAAAGCGCGTCAAACGCCGCCGGCTCGCCGAGCACGAGCGCGAGGTCGCGGCTTGGGACTACGAGGTGGCCAAGGCCGAGGTGCTGAACCTCGCACGACGGGACTTCGTCGAGATACTGGTCCTGCAGGAGCGCGTGCAGGTCGCCGGTGAGCCGGTGCACGCTGCGCAGGAACTGGTCGACCGGGTCACGCGCGCCGGACTGGATGTGGTGACGCTCAACACGGCCCAGCGCGAATTGTCCGAGTCCCGCATCGAGCGCGAACGGGCGCGATATGAGCTCAACGCGGCCCGCGTGCGCCTGGCCGCGGCATGGGGTTCCGCGGCGCCCGCCTTCGACCGCGCCGTCGGCGACCTGGCCCCGGTGCATCCCGCCCCGCCGGTGGCCGAGGTGTTGCAGCGGATCGATGGCAATCCCGAGGTGGCGCGGTGGGCCGCCGAGCTGGAGGCCCGGAAGGCCGCTGTCGCGCTCGAGAAGGCCAATGCCGTACCCGATGTCGAGATGACCGTCGCCTACAAGTCGGACATGCTTCGCACGCGCCAGACCCGCGCTATCGGCCTGCGCCCGGACCGGATCGAGCTGGAGCAGCGCCGCATTTCCTATGACCGCACGCGGGACAACACGCTCCTGCTTGAATTCTCCGTGCCGCTGCCAATCTTCGACCGCAACCAGGGCGCCATCCGGGAGATGCACGCGCTGACCTCCAAAGCGAATGCGGAAGGGCGCGCGGCGCAGGTGCGTGTCCGGAGCGACATCGCGAATCTGTGCGCGCTCATGGCCGCGGCCCACGCCGAAATCACAATCTTTGACACCGAGGTCATCCCGGCCATGACCGGGAGCGTCGAAGCGGTGCAGAGGGCCGCGGAACTGGGTGGCGCAACCTACTTCGACGTGGTAGATGCGGTGCGGGACCTGTACCGCGCACGCCGGGACCGCCTGGACGCGTTGCTGGTCTATCATCAGGCCGTCGCGGATCTGGAAAAGGCCTTGGGCGGACCGCTTCGTCCAGAGGCCGGGTAAGGACGTTCAGGAAAGGATTACGTTGCCATGCAGATTTCCGCCACCGGCACGCTGCTGTTCACCGGCGATTCCATCACGGACTGCGGCCGCACGCGGCCCGTGGGCGAAGGTCCGGGACTGGGCGACGGCTACGTCGCGCTGGTCGATGCCCTGCTCGCTGCGCGCGCGCCCGAACACCGGATCCGCGTGCTGAATACGGGAATCGGCGGCAATCGCGTGATCGACCTGGAGAAACGCTGGCAGACCGACGTGCTCGATCTTGCGCCCGACTGGCTCTCGATCATGATCGGTGTAAACGATGTGTGGCGGCAGTTCGACAGCGCGCAGGACCCTAACCAGGTTACGATCGAACGTTTCGAGGAGGTCTACCGGCGCATCCTCGCGCAGGCCCAGCCCACGGTGAAGGGAATCGTGGTCATGGCGCCGTACATGGTCGAGCCCGGCCGCTCGGACCCGATGCGCGCGATGGTGGACGCCTACGGCGCGGTGGCGGCACGGCTTGCGCGCGAAGCGGGCGCCATCTTTGTTGACACGCAAGCTGCCTTCGACCGCTACATCGCCGCCCGCGCGCCCGATGCCATCACCGAGGACAGGATCCACGTCAATTTGAGGGGCCATGCGGTGATTGCCACAGCCTTTTTGTCGGCCATCGGGGGCGGCGCGTGCCCCGCCGTCCATTGACACGCTCTGGCCGTCATGCTACATTGACGCCACTGCGCTCCGTGGTCATTGGGCAGGCCAGGAACAGGTATCCATGTACGAGGCATTCTACGGGCTCGACGAAAAACCGTTCAATCTGACGCCGG
The DNA here is from genome assembly GCA_052033955.1 of Candidatus Hydrogenedentota bacterium. Taxonomy (GTDB): domain Bacteria; phylum Hydrogenedentota; class Hydrogenedentia; order Hydrogenedentales; family SLHB01; genus JBPOJD01. Next base: position 34,669 of record JBPOJD010000044.1, on the reverse strand, counting down.
ACCCCCGGTTTCTGTATCTCAGCGAGAAGCACAAGGACGCCTTCGCGCATCTGGTATACGGGATCCGGAACCGGTCGGGCTTCGTCATGGTTTCCGGCGAGATCGGAACGGGCAAGACCACCATCTGCCGCACCCTCGTCAGCCAGCTTGACCCAGACACGGAAATCGCGTTCATTTTCAATCCGTACCTCGATCCGGTCGAACTCCTGCGCAAGATCAACGAGGATTTTGGCATTCCTTCCCGCGCCACGAGCGTCAAAGGGCTGGTCGATGAACTGAACGGCTACCTGCTCGCGCGCCGCGCCGCAGGCAAGAACTGCGTGCTGGTCATCGACGAGGCGCAGAACCTCAAACCCGATGTCCTCGAGCAGATCCGGCTCCTGTCCAATCTCGAAACCGAGAGCGAGAAACTCCTCCAGATCATCCTGATCGGCCAGCCGGAACTGGGCCAGATGCTCGAGCTTCCTGAATTGCGCCAGCTCAATCAGCGCATCACCGCCCGTTATCATCTCAAGGCGCTCAACGAAGAAGAAACGCTGCACTACATCGCCTCGCGCCTCAAGGCCGCGGGCGGCCACGGCAAGATCCATTTCTCGCGCCCCGCCGTCCGCGCCGTGTACCGCGCGAGCCGCGGCACGCCCCGCGTCATCAACGCCGTGTGCGACCGCGCGCTGCTCATCGGCTACACGCGCGAGACGCGCTATATCGGCAAGGGCATCATCAAGCAGGCAGCCAAGGAAATCCGCGGCGAACGGTTCGGAAAACGGCCCGTCTGGCGCCGTTTCCTGCCGACGCCCGCCCTGGCGATGAGCGCGATCCTCCTCGTCATTCTCGCCCACATCGTCCTGACCTCCTCGGGCGCCCTCCGCGGCGACGGGCCGGACGCCCGCGGGTCCCTGACCGGCGCACCGGCCTTCCCCGATGTCTCAAAGGTCATCGCCGGCATCGAGGACAGCGTACGCGTGCAGGCCGCTGCGCGCACGGAACGGTCCGCGCTGCCTTTGCCGGGTCCATTGGACACCCTCGACCCGCAGCGCGCCTGCAACGCCGCGTGCGTCGCGCTCCTGCGCATGTGGAACAAGGCCCTGGTCAGCAACTATCCGGCCGATGACTCGCTGGCGAGCATTACAGCATTCATCACGACCAACGAACTCGCCTACGAGGTGCTGCCAATCTCGCTCGAACAATGCGCGGCCATCAACCTGCCCGCCTTCGTCCGGCTTGGCGGCGACCACAGTTCCCTCTGGGTCGGGCTGGTTGGCTGGGGCGAACAGGACGCGGAGATCACGACCGGCGTCGGCCAGACGATCATCGTCTCGCGCGACGAACTCGAGCGCCGCTACCTCGGTCAGGCCATCGTGCCTTGGCGCGAGCCATCGCCCACGCCTCCCGTGCTCATGCCCGGCATGCGCGGCGACGACGTGCGCCGTCTCCAGGAGCAACTGATTGCGCTGGGCCGCCTGAGCGGTGCGGCCACCGGCGTCTATGACGAGTCGACGGCGGCGGCCGTTGCGCAGCTTCAGCAGGACACCGGGCTCGAGGCGGACGGCAAGGCCGGCCGCCGGACGCGGATGGTGCTCGCCAGCTGGTCCGGCGCCCAAACGACACCAACCCTGCGCGCGGTGCCCGCCGCGGAAACGGCAGCGTCTGCCGCGGACGCCCCGGGAGACGCGGAATAATGAGCACCATCCTGGACGCCCTGCGCAAGGTTGAGCGCGAGAAGAAGGCCGCACGCCGCCAGCACGCCGCCCCCGTCGACGACGCGACGGCCGCACGCGAACTGGTCGGCGGTTACGGCCGCAAGGCCACGGTCGAACTGTCCCCCAAACACCTCATGGCCGGCATCGCGATTGCCGGATGCGTCATCATTGGCGTATCCGTCGGCCTGTCCCAGTGGTTCGCGTCGCGCCCCGCCGCGACCGCCGCCCTGCAGGCGACGGCTGTGCCGCCGAACCTGCCAATGCCCGAACCGCAACGGGCCGAGGCGGCCGTGACCGAAGCCGCAAGCCTTCCGGTGGCAGCCGACCCGCCGTCGCCCCCACCCGTACCCGTCGTGACGGCCGCCGTGTCGCCCGAGGTGCGGGTTCCGGCGCCCAAACCGGCGCCGACGCCTCCGCCGGTGCCCGCGCCGGCAGCACCTGCGCCACCGCCCGCCACGGCGGCGGACGACATGGCCGCGCAAACCGTGCCTGCAGTTGTCGTGGAAGAGTTGCCGGACACGCCTGCACCACCCGTTCCCAGCGAACAGCAGTGGCCACTGCCGGAAGAACCTGTGAACGTGGCGAGGGTCGCACCGGCACCGGTCACGGTTCCGCCCGCCGAACCGGCGAGAGCCGAGCGTGTGCCGTACGACGCGTCACAGCGCTCCTCGCTCCCCTTGATGAATGAGACCGACCGGCGGCGCTTTGGCCTGTCGGGAACGAAGATCAACATGGTCCGGCCGGTGACGGACGCCAACCCCTACGCCTCGGTCATCATCAACCTTGTGCCGGTGCAAATCGGTGAGGTCATCCCGAACAGCACCGTGCGCGTGATAGCGGTAGACATGGATGGGATCGTCGTGGAGGCGGTCGCCGGAGGCGAACGCTACTTCATGCGCGTGCTGTAGGCGGGCCGCCCGCCGCATCCTTCAGCCGGGCCACCTCCGCGTCCGTCAGGTGGCGCCACTCCCCCGGCGCCAATCCGTCCACGCCAATTCCCGCGAAGGCCAGCCGGACCAGATGCCGCACGGGGTGCCCCACCGCCTCGAACATGCGCTTCACCTCACGCTTCCGGCCCTCATGGATGGTCAACCGAACCACGGACCGGTCCGCGCGCCGGTGCCGCACATCCACCTTCGCGGGCGCGGTCATGCCATCGTCGAGCGGCACCCCCCGCCGCAACGCATCCGCGGCCGTGTCGGCAAACACGCCGTCCACAGTGGCCTCGTAGAGCTTGGGAATCTCGTGACGGGGATGCATCAGCCGGTGCGCCAGATCGCCGTCGTTGGTGAACAGGAGCGCGCCCTCGACATCGCGGTCGAGGCGGCCAATGGAGTAGACACGCGTGGACAGGCCCTTGAGGCAGGCAAACACGGTCTTGCGCCCGAGTTCGTCGTGTGCGGAGGTCACCAGCCCGGCGGGCTTGTTCAGGACGAGGTACTGCGGGGTGTCCTGGGATACAGGGCGCCCGTCCACACGCACCTCGTCGGTAAGCGGGTCGACGGTCTGCCCCAGCACGGCCCGTTCGCCATTCACCGCGACCCGGCCCTGCTCGATCAGCCCCTCGGCCTTCCGGCGCGAAGCCACGCCGCATTCAGCCAGATATTTCTGCAGGCGCACCATGCCGGTTGTGCCGCGTCACCGGAGTTCGCGCAGTTCGGCGACGCTGGGCAGCTCCTTGAGGCTCTTCAGGCCGAAATGAATGAGGAATTCATCCGTCGTGCGGTACAGTTTCGGCCGTCCGGGTGCCTCGGCGACACCGGAGACCTTGATCAGCCGCTTTTCCTCGAGCACCTGGAAGGCGTGGGACACGCTCACGCCGCGAATGGCCTCGACATCGGCGCGGGTGACGGGCTGTTTGAATGCGATAATGGCGAGGGTCTCCAGGACGGCCTTGGAAAGGCGGTTGCGCTTCTTGATCTGGAACAGCCGGCGAATGTACGGCGCATATTCGGGCAGCGTCGACAACTGGTACCCGCCGCCGATCTCGCGCAACACAAACGGCTGCGTTCCGCGGTCAAGCTCGCTGCGCAGCTCGTCCAGCAGCGTCGCCGTCATCTCGGCATCGGTGTCGCCCAGGGCCTCCGCCAGGCGGGATGCGCTCAGGGGCCGGTCGCTCGCAAACAGCATCGCATACAACGCCCGGCGCGAGTCTTCCCGGCTAAGCGATTCTACCGGCTCCAGTTCCTCGTTGTCCTGCTGGGCCTCTTCCAGAGGTTCATTCGCCATGTGCGCCGTGTCTCTTTCGTTATGGAATACCGTCAGATCGTCTGCCCGCAGACATCCAGCAACGGCTTCAGTTCACGCATCATCTTTCCGAAATTGTCCGGCGTGAGCGACTGCGCGCCGTCGCTGAAGGCCTCGGCCGGGTGCATGTGCACCTCGATCATCAGCCCGTCGGCTCCGGCGGCCACCGAGGCCTTGGCCATCGGGATCACCAGATCCCAGTGCCCTGTGCCGTGGCTCGGGTCAACCACCACCGGCAAGTGCGACAGCTTCTTGAGCACCGGCACCGCGCTCATGTCGAGCGTGTTGCGCGTCTCCGTCTCGAAGGTCCGGATGCCGCGTTCACACAGAATCACGTCCGGGTTTCCCTCGGACATGATGTACTCGGCGGACATCAGCATCTCGTTGATGGTCGACATCATCCCGCGCTTCAGGAAGACCGGCTTTCGTGCCTTGCCAGCCGCCTTGAGCAGCCCGTAGTTCTGCATGTTGCGCGCGCCAATCTGCAAAATGTCGCTGTACTCCGCCACCAGCGGCACCTGCTCGGGCGTCATGACCTCCGTCACGAACGGGAGCCCGGTCTCGCGGCTCGCCTCTTGAAGCAGCCGCAGCCCCTCCTCTTCGAGTCCTTGGAAGGCATAGGGCGACGTGCGCGGTTTGAATGCCCCGCCGCGCAGCACGTGCGCACCGTGCCGCTTGACCTCGCGCGCCGTCTCGATGATCTGCTCGCGCGATTCAACCGAACACGGCCCCGCCATGACACAGAAGTGCCCGCCGCCGATCTGGACATTGCCAACCTTGATGACCGTGTCGTCGGGTTTGGCCTCGCGCCCCGCCAGCTTGTACGGCTTGAGGATCGGGACGACCTTCTCGACGTGCGGCAGGGATTCGAGCGACTGGAGGCGGAACTTCTCGCGTTCGTCGCCTACCGCCGCGATGACGGTGCGCTCGACTCCGTAGATGATGTGGGGCTTGTAGCCCAGTTCTTTCACGCGTTCGACGACGTAATCGACGTCGGCCTGATCGCGTGTGGCCATTACAATGATCATGGACTCGACCTTTCATCGGTACCACAACGGCTGTGATGGACGCGCCGCTGGAGGATGTACGGGTAAGCTGCCGCTGGAACGGCGATAAAACGGGCTGACTGCGAAAAATGCAGCCCGCCCACCAATGGCGCGAGTATAGCGCGCCGCCGCGAAGCAGTGCAACGCCGCCTGGCGCCTCAGGCCCAGGTGACGAGGGCCGTCTCGTGTTTCTGGGCCAGGTCGTCGTGGCTGGGAATTACCCGCACCGTGAAACCCTGGAGCCCGGTCTTCTCGCAGGTAATGGCCCCCTCATAGCGATACACTCCGTCGTGGAGCTTCTTGGCGCACTCCATGGTAACCGTCTTGCCATGGATGACCTGAGCGGAGCCGTCCGTGTCGCCAAAGTAGATCTCGACCGTCACGTCGTCCTTCGACAGCTTGCCAAGTACCACCTCGGCCATCACTTGCAGGCTCGACCCGTAGGGCAGCCCCTCCGTCGGGCCGCTGTCGGTGCTCGCGATACGGACCTTGTCCCAGTTGCGGCGAATGTCCTGCTTCCAGGCTGCCAGCGCCTTGGCGCGGGCACGACCGTCGCTGTAGAGTTCGCGGCGCCGGATCGTGCACGGCAGGTAGAACCGCTCGGTGTATTCCTGCACCATGCGATTGGTGTTGAAAACGGGGCAGATGGTGCGGATCGCGCTCTTCATGCGCCCGACCCACTCCCGCGGCAGCCCGTCTCGGCCCCGGTCATAGAAAAGCGGCACGACCTCCTTCTCGAGGATCTCGTACAACGCCTCGCTCTCGACGCGGTCCTGCTCATCGGGATCGCGGTAGCTCTCTCCGCGCCCGATGCTCCACCCATTCTCGCCCAGGTTCTCGGCCTCGACCCACCAGCCGTCGGGTACGCTGATGTTCAGCGCGCCGTTGGCCGAGGCCTTCATACCGCTGGTACCGCTCGCCTCCATTGGACGGCGCGGCGTGTTGAGCCAAACATCCACGCCCTGCACCATGTAGCGCGCGACGTTGATGTCGTAGTCCTCGATAAACACGACGTGGTTATCGAGTTCCGCGCTGCGCGCGTAGTGCACGATCCGCCGGATGAGGTCCTTGCCCTGGGTGTCGGCGGGGTGGGCCTTGCCCGCGAGGATGATCTGCACTGGCTTGCCGTCATTCTTGAGCAGGCGCGTCAACCGCTCCGGGTCGCTGAACAGCAGGGTGGCGCGTTTGTACGTGGCGAAACGCCGCGCAAAGCCTATCGTCAGGACCTCCGGGTCCAGCGCCTCGCCCGCGCGTTCGACCTCGCTGCGCGACAAGCCCCGGTGGGCGAGTTGTGCCGACAGACGCCGCCGCGCGAAATTCACCAGCCGCTCACGCCGCCGCTCGTGGGTCCGCCACAGCTCGGCATCGGGCACTTCATCGATCCGCTTCCAGATGGTCTGATCCTCGGGACTCGACACCCACCCCGGCCCCATGTAGCGGTCGTACAGACTCGCCAGGTCGCGGGAAATCCACGACTGTGTGTGGACGCCGTTGGTGATCGAAGTGAGCGGCAGCTCTTCGGCAGGCACATTGGGCCAGACCCGCGCCCACATCGCCCGGGCCACGACGCCGTGCAGGGCGCTCACGCCATTGGCGCCCGCGGACAGCCGCAGGGCCAACACCGTCATGCAGAACGGCTCGCGGGTGTCATGGGGGTCCTGCCGTCCAAGCCCGAGAAACTGCTCTTCGCCCATGCCCAGCTCTTCCCAGGTGGACGCGAAGTAGTGCCGCATCATGTCCGGCGAGAAGACGTCGTTGCCGGCCGGCACGGGCGTGTGCGTCGTGAATACACTGGCCGCCTTGACGGCTTCGATGGCTTCCTCGACCTTCAGCCCCTCGCCCTGCACAAGTTCCTTGGCGCGCTGGATCGTCATGAACGCGGCATGGCCCTCGTTCATATGATACACCGACGGATTCACGCCCAGTGCGTGCAGCGCAAGCACGCCGCCCTGTCCCAGCATGATTTCCTGGCGGATCCGCACGTCACGGTCGCCGCCGTACAGGCGCGCGGTAATCTCGCGGTCCTCGAGCGTGTTGGCGTCGAAATCGGTATCCAGCAGATACAGCGGCACGCGGCCAACCTGGCATTTCCACAGGCGCGCCGTCACAACGCGCCCCGGATACGGCACGTCGACCGTCATCTGCCGGCCATCCGCCCCGCGCACCTGGGCAACGGCGATATTGTAGAAGTCGTTCTTCGGGTACAGCTCCTGTTGCCAGCCGTCAGCGTTCAGATACTGGCGGAAATAGCCCTCGCGGTACAACAGCCCTATCCCGACCAGAGGGAGTCCAAGGTCGCTCGCCGATTTGAGGTGATCGCCCGCGAGCACGCCCAGACCGCCCGAATACAGCGACACGGATTCGTGCAACCCGAACTCCGCGGAAAAATACGCCACGCAAAAGTCATCGGGGGCGTCGGGATTGCGCTGGCGCCACGAGTTCGTGCTTATGTAGGAACTCAGGCGGTCATGGACCCGGTCCAGATGCGACAGGAAACTGTCGTCCTTGCTCAGTTCCTCGAGCCGGTTCTGGCTGATACGGCCCAGGACGCACAGTGGGTTCTGATTCGTGTTGGTCCAGAGGTCGCGATCCATGCGGAAGAACAGCTCGATGGCCTCCGGATCCCAGCACCACCACATGTTGGTGGCTATTTCCCGCAACCGTTCCAGGGAGGCCGGCAGCTTCGGGATCACGGTGAAGGTCGTTACGTTCGGCATAGGACAGTCTCCCAGCGGCCGTCGCAGCCGCAGATGTCGCATGACAGGCATGTTACCGTATCGGAAGGACTCAGGTCGATTCGGGAAGGGATCGGCGGCAGTCCGCGCCACCCGCACCGGATCAGAAGAAATACTTTCGGAACAGCCTGCCGACCTGGCGCACGCCCCGCGCGGCCGCGCCCGGAGAATCCAGCCGCCCGTTCCGGACCGCCATATACTTGACGGCATGGCGGACAATGCCCACCGCGCTGCAGAACTCGGGCGATTTCACGCCATGCGGCATCGAGGAAAGGTTGTCGGGCATGCCTAAGCGACAGGGCACCTGAAAGACGTGTTCAGCCAGCGACACCTGGTTCTTGATCGTGGCGGCCCCGCCGGTCAGCACCAGACCGCGCACCAGGTTCTTCATGAGGCCGCGGGCATGCAGATGCTGGCGCACTTTGGTCAGCAGTTCCTTGGCGCGCTCGTAGACGATCTCGTCCAGCTCGGATCGATCCACAATCGAGGGCGCGCCGGGAACGACCGTCTTCAGCTTGATCTGCGTGCTGCGATCGCTGCGGCCCGGCGATGTCGGCCTCCCGTCCTCTCCAGACTCCTCGCGGCCGATGAGTCCCTCGGCTATGCCGTACTCGAGCACCAGTTCGTCGGCCTCGTCAAACGAAACCTGGAGTCCCGCCGCGACGTCCCGAGTCACGTGATAGCCGCCCCACTCGAAACTGTGGGTGCCCAAAATCCGGTAATCCCGGAACACCGCCAGGCCGGTAGTGGTCCGTCCCATGTCGAGCACCGCGACACCAAGTTCCATGTCCTCGGGCGTGAGGCATCCGAGCGCCGCAGCCAAGGGCAGAAAAATCAGATCCTCGAGCTCGCGCCGCTGACCTTCGATGCAGGAAATAAGATTGTCCTCGATCACTGACGGCAGCCGAGCAAAATGCACCCGCGCCTTCAGTACGTGGCCGCGGATTCCGATGGGGTCCTGCACCCGCAGTCCGTCCACGTACCATTCCTGGGCGGTCACGCTTGAGGTCACCCGCCGGCCCGGCGCCAGGATGTCGCGCGACGCCAGATCGAGTGCCTCGTTCATGTGCTGCTGCTCGACGATATCGCTCTCGAGCTTGACGTGACCCTCGCGAATAAAGGACTCGACGTTCTTGCCGTTGATCCCGCAGAAGAGCGACGGCACGCGCACCCGCGCTTCCTTCTCGGCCGCGGAGAGTGCCGTCTTCAGCGCTTGATCCGCCGCATTGAGGTCCTGAATCACGCCCTGCGAGATGCACCCCTTGGCCGGGGCGGTGCCGTGGCCGAGTATATCGAGCGCGCCCCCTTCTCCCAGCCGCGCAATCAACACCCGTACTTCACGCGATCCCAGATCCACCGCGCCTACGATTTCGCCCCGTCTGCCCACCTGTGCCGGTTTCTCCCTGTGTTGCCGCGACCGTCCCGCTCAGAAAAGCTCGTCCCCGGGCTCTGTCTCCGAAGGGACCTCCCCCTTGACCAGCGCGATCGTCTTGTCCAAGTCCACCAGCGAATTCCGCTGGGTCACCAACGCGTCGCGCGCCTGGGTCACCGCCGCCTCGAGTTCCGAACGGCGCAACTGGTGGTGCTTGACGTTCTGACGCGCCTCCTCAAGCCGCACCCGCGCCGCATCCTCGGCCGCCCGGAGCGCCTCCAACTGCGCCTCGGCATCGACGGCCGCCTGCCGCGTCGCTTCGCACTCGCGTTCCTGCGCGACACGCCGGTCGAGCTCCGCCCGGCGCTGTTCATCAAGTCGGCGCATCTCATCTTCGATCTGCGCGATGCGCACGTCGATCGCTTCGAGACCGGCCTGGGAAGCCGCGATATCGCCGTGACGCGCCTGCACCGCCTCGCGGCCGTTTATCACGCTGTGCTCGGCGGAGACGACCTCCTGTTCGACATGCTGCACGTCGGACCGCGCCGCGTCAATCGCCTGCGTGTTCTCGCGCAGGCGCCGTTCGGTCTGATGCACCAATGCCTCGGCCTTGGCGGTCTCGACGGCGGCGATCTGGGCCGCCGCCCGCAGCGCCAGAAGCTTCGCGTCGCCCGCGTCGCCCTTCAACAGGGCCTGCCGCGCCGTCTCGAGCAACTGCTCCACGGCCGCGGATTCCGGCGATGACACACTGTCCGCTTCGTCGTGTGCCGTGCTGTCACTCCCGGCGACTCCCGAAGCGTAGATCTCCGGGAAATCGTCACCGGCTTCCGGTGCGGTCCCGGACGTTTCCTCTGGCATCAGGTCCAGCGCCGGGGACGCCACATCGTACGGCGCCGGGTCCGGCATCGCATCCACGGCATCCTGCTCTTCCAGTTCCAACGTCTCCGGCGTGATCCCAGCGGCCTGCGCCGCGATGTAGTCCTCGAGCGACAGCCCGTCGCCGTCCGACGCCGTCGCAGGGGCCACAACCTCCACCTGCTCCGCAATCTCCTCGTCGACGAGGGCCGTGTCGTCCTGCACGGTCGGCGAGGAAAGCGACTCAACAAAGCTCTCCGCCTCATCTCGCCACGCCGCGACCGTTGCGGTCTCACCCAGCGTACAGGCCTCGCCGTAGGCCCCGCAGAAACTGTAGGCGATCTCAAAGAAGCGATCGTTGCCCCAAGCGCCCACGTCCTCGGAAAGCATCTGGCACAGGACCACGAAACCTTGGCACAACGCCTCCGCGGGCTGCGACTTCATGGCGCGCGCGTACTCTCTGAGCTGCGCCAGGTAGTCGAAAAGCGCCTCGGGGTCGCGGGCCCCGGCCGCCTTGCCCTCGAGCGTGTTCAGTTCGGCACACAACACATCGAGCAGATTCTCGACCTCGCGCGGCAGGCCGCCCGCCTCGGACACCGTCAACGATGCGGGCGCCTCGGAAGCGTCCTCATCCACATGCATATAGGACGCCTCGCCGAAGGCCTCGAGCAAGGGAAAATCATCGTCGTCTTCGTCATCCTCTTCGTCATCTTCGTCGTCATACGACGCGCCGGGGTCCGGCACGGACACAACGGGCGCGTCCTGGACGCCCAGCACTCCCAGAGGAGGCAACTCGTCCAAAACCGGCAACGCGTCCCCAGGGTCCACGGCCGACGGCGTCACGCCGACCGGCGTGAAGGGCATACCGTCCTCGTCGGCAGCGGTTTGGCGCGGCACAGCGGCGGCCCGTTCCGGCTCGCCGTCGTCTGTGACCACGTCAATCCCCTGTTCCTCGAGATCCTGCAACGCGTCGTGATAATGCTCGCGCCAGCGGTCCATCACGCCCGGACGCAAGGTGCCTACACTCAGGTCCACCGCAATCATCGCAAGGAGATCATGGCTGTCTTCGAGAAAAGGAAGGGCCTCTTCGGCCAGACCGGCATCTTCGCAGCTCTGGAGCACGCGCCCTGTGTCGACAAGGGCCTTGAGGACCTCCGGCCACCGCTGCGCGCGCGCCAGTTCTACCGCGACGATCAACTCGTCCATGCAGTCCGCGGTCCAGCGGTCCGTTGGAGCGCCTTCGCGCCCGCGGATGATGCCGCGATGGAAGCGCCCCAGCGTGCTCTGAAGGTCCTGGATGGCGTCGTTCCGCGCCACGCGTGACTCGCCGGGGCTCTGTTGGGCCGACACGCCATCGGACTCCGACAGCAGGGCGCTGCGTTCTTCACCGGCAACGCGGCCGGAGGATGCCATCGAGCCGTTTTCCTTGGTCTGATGGCGCAAAAAACCCCAGTTTTTCTTGGCCCGTCCGAAACGCACAGCGGACACCTCCTGTTGGCGAGGATTGTATCACAGCCCCCCGGGGCACGCAATATGTTGTGGTCAGGGCCGGCTATCCGCTCAGAGGTTGTCGCGGCGGGCTTTGCGCCCCAGATACCCCCCGTGATGGCGCAGCCCGTAGTCCTCGCGCGTCACCCCCTTGAATTCCATTAGCGCCAGGGCCAGGGCGTCCCCAATGGCCAGCATGACGGCAATCGATGCCGAGGGGGTCAGTCCGAGCGGGCATGCCTCGCGCACTTCGCCCATGTCCAGCAGGATGTCGCTCAACCCGCGCAGCTCGGAGTCCGTGTGCGAGGTGACGCCAATGACCGACGCGACCCCGAGATGGCGGCTCAGCTCGAGCATCTCGATAACCTCGCGGGTCTTGCCGCTGGTGCTGAAGGCCACGAGCACATCGCCCGGCCCGATGAGTCCGAGATCGCCGTGCGCGGCCTCGCCGGGATGGATGTAGGCGGCCGGCGTGCGGGTGGAGCAGAGGGTGGTGGCAAACTTGCGTGCGGCAAGCCCCGCCTTGCCCATCCCCGTGACAACCACCTTGCCCTGGCAGGCGTGCAGCGCGCGCACCGCCTCCTCGAAGACCGGCGTGACCTTTACGGAACGAATGGCCGCCGCCTCCTCTTCGAGGACGTGTTGCACGCGTTCGAGAATATCCATGGGGGCACCGCTCCTTGGCCGCATCGTCACCGCTGCGCGCCGCGTCATGAACCGTTGTAGAAGGCCTTCAGCGCCGCAACATAGGCCTCGGCAAACTGCTGCCGCCACGCCGGATCGGCCAGACGCTCGCAGTCCGTGGGATTACTGAGGTTGGCGACCTCGATCAGCACTTTCGTGGGCACCAGATTACCTCGGAGCACAGCCGGCACATACTCGACGCCGCCGTTCTGGCGAATCTGCGCCCGGATCGGGTCGCTTTCCTTGTGCCGCTGAATCCGGTGCTTGCCCAACTCGTCGAGCAGCACCACGGCAAAGTTCCGCGACAACGCCTCGTCGCGCCGGTGTTCGGCGCTGGTTGTGCGGACGTACCGCGCCTCCTGCACCTCGGCGTAGCGGCTGTATTCGGCGCCGGAGTGGCCTTCCTCGGCCTTGCGCAGCCGCGCGCCCGGTATGTACACCATCGCGCCGCGCAAACGGCCGTTGTACAACTTGTCACAGTGGAACGAGGTGAAAATGATCTTGCGCTCGTCCACGCCCGCGGCGCGCTCGCGCCGGAAGATCGAGTTCGCCAGGTACCAGCGCAGATTGGCGGACACCTTGGCATCGGTGTTGTCGTAGGGCGGGTTGGTCAGCAGGTATTCGTCGGTATCGTGCTGGAAACGGCTGGCACTGGTCGGCTCGTAGCCTTGGCTGCGGTCCTGGATGGTGACATGCACCTTGGCCTGGGTCTGCTGCTCGAGAATCCGCTTGACGCGGCACATGATGTCGTAGTTGAGTTCGTCTTCGTACAGCCCGTACTCGCTGGCCGACGCGCCGTGATCGCGCCCGCCGTGACCGGCATCGAGTATCACCACCACCCCGCGCAGGTCGCGGGTTGTGACACGGGTCTGACGTAGATTGGCGGCGGTCTGCAGCACGTCCTCGTAGTGTTCGCGTTCGGGTGTGCCCTTGGGCATGTACTGCGGAGCGAGCATGTCCAGGGGAATCTTGACCGGCGTTCCCACCTTCAGGTCGCGGGGATCCGTGATGCCGCTGCGCGCCTGCACGCGTTCGCACGCCTTGCTGATGACCTCGTGGGTCTCCAGGTTGGTGAAGCGGACCACGACTGCGGTGTACAGCGCTTCCCCTTCCTTGAGACGGTACAGCGCGTAAGGGCCTTCAGCGTCCTGGCCATACTGGAGGTCGCCGGCGTGCCGGGCCCAGTCGAACTGGTCGTCGCCGTTGGTCTCCTTCGTTGACGGGGAAACCTTGACCTCCTCGGCCTCGTCCACCGTGACCTGCACGGGCTGCGCAATGGCCGCTGCTACGGTCTCGTGGACAGGTTCGTCCGTGTGCACGCCACGCCTCGACCGCGCGGTACGGTCCGCCAAGGCCGCGCTTCGGACCGGGACCGGCTCGTTTGCGATGGCCTTGTGCTTGGCAGGCACCAGCACCGGCTGCGCCGTCGCGCGTGCCTCGGCGACGGGCGCCGGAGACGGCGTGGCCGGAGCCGGGGGTTCCGCCTTCGGAGCGGGCGTCGACGCGGCGGGAACCGGTGGCGGGGCGGCCTGTGGCGGGGACTGGGGAACGGCCATGGCCACCACTACCGGCGCAGTGGCGGATTCGGGTTGCACGGCGCGGTCAGGGGTCGGCGTCTGCAGGTGGGGCTGGAGCAGCTCTCGCGGAATACGGACGTGACGGCCCGCCGTGAGGGCCTCCGTCGAGGGCAGGGCCACCCGCCGGTGGCCTTCGGGGTCGCCGGTGAGCCACCGGCACAGCGCCTGGAGGCTTTCCGGACTGTCCCCTTGGATGACGTGCAGCCACCCTTGATCATCCACGACGTCACGCGCGAACACCGTCAGGAGCACCTGCCGCTGGGTCTCGGCGTTGAGGTGGTGAAAATCCACGGGTACCGCGCGGAGCCCGGTGTACTGCCGCCAGTTTGCGCCTTCATTTAGAAACTGCTTCAGGAAGTCCTCTGCCCCCACGGCGGGCGGACGGACCTCGAGAAAGAGGCTGGTGCCGTTTTTCAGGTAGGCGTAGGCCCCGGGGCCAATCGCCGCACGGATCAGCGCGGTGTCCGCGCCCCACGCAGCGGCCGTCAGAAAAACCGCCGCAAACCACACGGAGAGTCGCAAGTGCTTTCGTCTCACGGAATACGTCCCCATACCGCTGGGACTTGGCGCCGGGGGGTGGCGATGCGGCGAACGCCCGGCACAAGCCCGTCTGCGCTGGCGAATGATGACGCCATATATAGTGCTTGTTACGGTGTCCACTATACAATATATGGGGTGGAATCACAAGACGCAGGGCAACAGACCGGCATTTCCGCTAACTCGAATTATTGCAGCGGGTTGCGGCATGTCCGTCAGGACATGGTCACGAAATAGGCCAGAATGGCGGGATGGCAATCGTCCTTCTTTACGTCCAGATACAGGAAATGCCGCAGGAAATAGATGCGCCCTATCAGCCGCTCGTCGTGGTAGATGGCCCGACGGCGGATGATATACCTTCGCTCCGAGGGGGACGAGCACCGGAGTTCGACGACGGGGTCCCCGAGGCGGAAATGGTGGGTGATGCGGGCGATCTCGTCGTCCCCCTGGAAAGCGGCCAGCCGGCCCGGTGTTCGGGAGACCAGCGAAAAACTGGGCGCGCCGGACACGATGCGCACCCGGACCACCTCATTGCCATTCGTGTCCGACACCTTCCACCAGGCGCCCTGGCTGACGCTATCCACATGGTAGACCACGCGGCCGTCGTTTCCGGTGCACACAAACGAGTCGCCGGGGATGTAGCGTGGGTGTCGGATCAGCAGATGATCGGAAAAGGGATCGGGCAAGTTCCCCGGAGCCGGGGCGCCTGCGGGAACGCAACGGCCCTGACGCAGAAAGTTGCGCTGCCGGATCTCGTGGTACAGCGCCCGGGCAAGAAACGCCACGATGCCGAAGATGATGATTGCCCCGAGGGCGATCACCCCGGCGCGGGTCCACGCCGGCTTTTCCGCGATCACCCCATACGCCAGCACGCCCGCCGCCTCCAACAGACACACCAGATAGGCCACCAGGAGACCCACCGTCGTCGTGCTGGTGACCTTGGGCAACGTGTAGTAGCAAATCGCCCGCTCGTACTCGGTCAGGCGATCCTGCTCTGACGGCGCGTGGTGCGCGGACATGGCGGCCTCCTCCGTTCTGGCGGATACCCCCCTGCCGATTCCGCCTTACTTGTTATAGAGTGCCTGGAGGCTGAAAGGCAACCGTTCCCTGCGGCCGGGGACGAAGCCGGATCAGGACCAGCAACCCCGAGACGGCCACGGCTGAGGCCAGCACGATGGCCAGGCGGTAGCTCCCGGTAACGTCAAAAAGTGCCCCGCCCAGCACCGGTCCCGCCAGCCCCGACACGCCGTAACTCAGAAAGATCCACGGGTATACCCGTGCAATGGCGCCGGTGCCGAACAGCGTTGCCGAGTGCGCCGCGTACAGCACAAAGCACGCGCCAAACCCGAATCCCACGCCCGTGCACCCCGTGTAGAGCATGACCGGATGGTTGGATCCGGCGGTAAGGAGCAGAATGAATCCGGCGACCACGGCCATGGCCGCGGGCAGCGCGGGGTACCCGGCACGATCGTAGATGCGGCCCCATATGATGCGGCCAAGGACGTTGCCCACGGCAAAGAACGTGATGGTGAGCGACGCCGCGCCGGCATCCATGCCCGCGGCCAAACCGATCGGCTTCATGTTGCCGATCACGAGCATACCCGCGAAGGTCCCCGCGAACATCCCCGCCAGCAGCGGCCACAACCGCCGTTCCCGAAGCAGCGCACGCACGCCAAATACGCGCTCGACCGGCGCCGACAGCCCGTTGGGCGTGAAGAGAAACCATGACGCCGCCATGACCAGACAGCCGTACGCAATCCCGACAATTCGGAATATCGCCAGCACATCGTATCCAGCGGCCAGCAGGGTCTCCACGATCCGGGCCAGGACGATGGCGCCGCCGCCAAATCCCGCCACGGAAATGCCCGCGACCATGCCCCGGTGGTCCGGGAACCACTTGACACCCGTCGCCAACGGCCCCAGATAGCCGAAGCCAAGCCCGATTCCGACCAGAATGCCCGCGCCGGCCATCACCACCGGAAACGACCCGCCGCTGAGTGAGGCCGTCAGATAGCCCGCCGCCGTGACCAGCCCTCCAATGAAGGTACTGATACGCGGCCCCAGCCGCGCCTCGAGCCGCCCCGCCAGCAGCATCGTCACCGTAAAGGTCAGGAACGCCGCGCCAAACACGGCCTGGGTCTCGGCCGCCGCCATGCCGTAGTCGTCGTGCAGGCTGACCGCGAACTCGCTCCACGCATACGCGCCGCCCAGGCATAACTGCACAACAACCGCCGCGACGAGCACGATGTAACGCCGGGGACCGCCGTACAGGGCCGTTGATCCGTCCATTGGTTAGGGCGTCTCCTGCCGTTGGGCTACAGCTCCTGGGTCGGCATCAGGCGCAGATAGTCCTCGACGCCGCCGTCCTCGAGACAGCATTCAATGATCTGCCGCCCCAAGGGATCCAGGTCGTTCTCGAGAAATCCCCGGATCTGCTCGTGGAAGAATTTGCGCAGAATCGCGGCGCCGGCATCATATCCGTCGTTGCCCACCTCGGGCTGCGTGTTCACCTCCAGGAACCAGTTCGAGATCTGCACGCCTTCGATGCGCATGGATTGCAGGGCGTATCCGAGCAGCGAACACCGCGCAGGCTTGATCTGGCCTTCCTTGAACTTCGCGCTGCCACGGCGCGCCAGGTAGTCGCGCGCGAGCCACTCGGGCATGAAGCCCGTTTCCCACGCGCCCACGTGCTGGTTGGGAATCAGCACATGACGCGTGCGGAGCGTCTGGGCAATCTGGCGCAACAGCAGGTTGGCCTGCTCGATCTTCTTGCCGGTCGCAAAGGGCCAATAGCTGCCCACGCCCTCCGACGCCAGCGCCCCGCCGTCCGTGATGCTCGGGTTGGCGTGCCCGCGCGGGGCCACGAGCCGCCACAGCCACGCCAGCGCGGGCGGCAACACGTGAAACAGACCCAATATCCCGTAGCTGGGGTTTTCGCGCGTACAGACGGGGGTCCGGATACCGAAACTGCGCACGTCCACGCCCACCGGCTCGTTCATGACGTTGGGCACGATGGAGCGCGGAATGATTACGCGCGGATTGGGACACGACACCCCCGGCTTGTCCTGGATGTGCTCCCAAATCAGCGCACGGCTCTGGGGCACGGCATCGATGTTCAGGAACACCAGCGGCGTGGGCGGATGCACGGTCAATTTCTCAAGGTCGTGGTCGACGCCGTACTCATGGATGTGGTTTACCCGCACAAACCAGCCTTCTTCGGCATCCTCGAGCCACAACCGCCCGTCATTCCGCTGAATGCCCGGATGGCACAGCCCCATGTCGTCGCACACGGGCCGCAGGTCGCAAGTGCGCGGAATTTCGACGAAACGCTCCTCGCCGGTCACGACGTTGCGCCCCTTGCGCATACGGCCATCGCCCAGACGGTGCGGCTGCTCGAGCATCTCGCTCTTGCCGCCGCCGCTCGCGCCCTCGTGCATGATCGTGAGGGTATTGTCGTACGGCGTGACGACCTGCACCGCCGAGCAGTGCGCCACGACCCAGCCCTCCTTGGACGCCTGCTGGATCAGGGACCCGTAGACGCCTTTCTTCGCGCTCGGCCCGGGGTACAGGTTGAACGAGAAGATCTCGTGCACCTCGGGCAACCGGTTGTGCACCACGACCTGTTTGCCGTCGAAATGCGTATGCCGGAACGGCGGCGCCACATAGATCACCGTCCTCGGGGCAAAATCTTCCCCAAGATCCTGGTAGCTCACGATCCCCTGCAGAAGCGCCAGCCCCAGCGCAAAGAACGCGGCATTTACCGGCACCACGGCCAGCGCCTCGGTCCCCTTGCGCTGCTGTCCCGTATGGAAGGCGAAGATCGCCAGCTCCTGCGTCGCCAGCCAGTCCAGCGTCTCCTGACGCAGCGTCTGGAAGTCCGCATGAAAGCGTTCCGAGTAGTGCGTCTTGTCCGTCGGCTGCAAGTCGCCCAGCACCATGCAGTCCGGATCGCGCCGGCGCATGTAGGGGTCGACGTAGTTCACCGCGATCCCATTGCGAACGCGCGCGACGGTAACTTCGGGCACCAGACGGCCATCCGGAAGATGATAGGCCACCTCCAATGCATTCGACTCGCGCGACCCACAGGCCATGTCGAACAACTGCTCGACGCTGTTCGCCACGTGCACGCGGGGACTGCGCTCCAGGATCGACCGCAACTCATCCGGCTTGAGGCCACTCCAGTTCTGTTGTTGCACGAGGCTCATATAGTTGTTCCTTTCTGTACCCCACAGGGTAAAAAAACGGGCCGAAGATCGCTGGTATAACAATCTTCGGCCCAATTTCTGTCCCACACTCCGCAAGGGAGCCTGGTAGAACGTGTAACCGCGTTCGCGAGACAGAGAAGCTGTTGCCCGTGTCCGGCATGCGCCGCGTCGGGGCCCCGGCTTCGGCAGGCGGATACACCGCCCCCCGGAGTCTCTGCCTGGGTGAGGCGGGAGTCTACCAACACGCGCGGGCAAAATGCAAACTGACCTGCGTCGCGACCGGATCAGCGCGATTCGGGCAGGGCCATCGGCGAATCGAGCGTGAAGAGAATGACCCGCTCGCCGGTCTTCGCGCTGATGTCGGTGTGCAGGCTCTTGACCTTGCGCCGCGTAATCCGCTCGATCACGGCCTCGAGCAGCGGACGGCCTTTCTCCAACAACTCGATGCGCACCTGCTTGATCAGTTCGCGCCCCTTGGATCCGTCCCCGGAAGAGGCCAACTGGTACTCCGCCTGCGTGAGCACCCCCTTGAGCCGCACCAGGATGATGTCGTCGAGCACATACGACTTCGTCTCCAGCGGCCCCCGCCCCATATACTCCTTCTCGAAGCGGATGATCGCCTCCGAGATCTCTGCCTCGATCTGGCCCTTTGTCCGGTGTTCGACACTCATGGTTCCGTCCTGCATTCCGCGCCCTTGGGCAGCGCCCGCTGCGGCGCGAGCGTCGACAGCAGGGCCGCCACCTGATACCCGGCCCGTTCCGCCGCCCGTTCCAGCGCAACCGCCCGCTGCACGGCGGTATCCAGAGCCGGTTCCGACAGCACCGGCTCGTCGCCGGACTGCCCCAGCGCCACGACGGCGCGGCAGCAAACGCAACGATGCAGCAGGTCCGCGAAACGCTCTTTGTTGAAGTACACCACGCCCTCGTGGAGATTCACGCCCAGGTACTGCTGACCGTCGTCATCCTCGAACAGCGCCGTCAACCGCGCCACGGCCTCGCCGCCATCCGCATCGAGCACCCCGTCGTGACGGAGCACGAGCTTCAGCAAACGCCCCGCCTGCTGCGCCATCCACGCGTCCGCGCCCGCTCCGGCGACCGCCTCGGTCACGGGTTTGCGGAACAACCATTCGTCCATCCATTGGCCGGTCTGCCGGTCGCCATCCTCGGGCCACAGCACCGCGCCGGTGCGATGCAGCAGCGCCCAGACCGCGAGTTCGCGCGCGAACCGCGTGCGGTCCTCGGACGCAACGGGCAGACCATCGACGATGCGGCCCCGCGCCGCCCGGGACGGCGTCCGACGCGCCAGTCCCGCCGTGCCGTCCTGCACGATGGCCAGTTCACGCCGGACTTCCTCAACTATCGCGCTGGTCTCGGCCTTGAGGGTCAGCTTGTGCATGACCGCATCGAGGAATACCGACAGCGACTTCCCGGCGTCGGCACATGCCGACTCGCGGGCATCGTCGGGCAGCGCGGCCTCGTCCGGCACCAGCGCGATCAGTCGCGGACCGTTGATCAGCGCGCGCAACGGTTCCAGCACGTCCGCCAACTGCCGCTCACGATAGGCCTCGAACATGTCGGGCGCGCCGGCCCCGTTGACCTGGGCCGCCAGATCCCGCCAGGAACCGTCGTGGTCGTAGACCTCGCGGAAATCGATGAAGGCGTGGTACTGGTAGGCCCCGAGCTCGATGTACAGTCCGTCCTGGAAATCCCTCCCCTCGCGCAGAAATTCGAGGCCGGACCGGTGATCGCGGAAGACATAAAAATGGTTGGGCTCGGTATTCAGGGCAAGCGCCTCGGCCAGGTTGCGGAAAACCAGATGGGGCGCATCCCCGGACCCCGTGTTGATCGCCGTGGACCGGCGGATCCAGCCGCTCGTACTGTTGTAGGCATTGTTGTAGGCGATCAGGGCGCGCTCGCCCCCGGCGCGGTTGCTGTAGGCGAAGACGTTCTCGTCCACCCCTCCCTGACCCATCTCGAAATCGAAGAAGGTGAAGTTCTCGACTCCGCTGAACAGATGGCGCTTGCGCATCAGCGGGAAAATCTCGACCTCGTGACGGTACACGAGGTGCTCGTCGACGGTCTCGTCGTGGTAGGCGCGGCCGTACTCCATCCCGTATTTCTCGGTAAAACCCTCGATCTGCCCGTGGCCGAACATGGGGAGACCGGGCATGGTGACCATCAGCAGCGCCACGCCGCAGTATTTGTCGCCCCGGCCGAACTGTTCCACCGCGGTGCGCTCGTCGGGGTTGTTCATGAAGTTTACGAAGCGCTTGAGCACCTCGGGGCTGAATTCGAGCACGTTCTTGACCGTCTGGCGGTACTTCGAGTTCTCCTCCATCTTCAGCATGTTCATGAAGGCGCTGTTGTACACCCGGTGCATGCCCAGCGTGCGGACAAAATAGCCCTCCATGAGCCAAAAGGCCTCGGCCAGCAGCAGCGTGTCCGGCACCTCCTGCGCGACCCGGTCCACCACTTCCCGCCAGAATTCCTTGGGAAACACGGCGTCAAAGGCCTCTTTGGACATCCCGTGTTCGGCGCGCGACGGGATCGCGCCCGCGTCGCCCGGCTGCGGAAACCAAAGGCGCTGGAAATGGCGCTTGGCCAAGGTCATGGCGGCATCAAAACGAATGATGGGGAACATCCTGGCCACGTGCAGAATGGTCTGGATCACCGTCTCACGCACCTCGGGCAGCAGGAAATTCAACTGGGCCGTGTCATTCCACGGCGTGCTCGTGCCGTCGTTACCGTGGTAGATGTAGCGGGCGTCGCCGGTCCATTTGTCCAGACGCCGGAACACCACCGCGGCGTCCGTGCGGTCCCAGTAGCCATCTTCGATCTGGATGCAGACCCGGTCGTCGCGCGAAAGGTCGGCGCCGGTGAAGCGGTAGCCCGGATAGGGCGGATACGGCAGGCCCACGAACCAGTCCGGGTGCTCCACTACCCACTTGGAGTAGATGCCCATGTGATTGGGCACCATGTCGCTCGCCAGGCGGATACCCCGTTGCCAGGCACGGTCGCGCAGGTTCTCGTAGGCGCCGTGCCCCCCCACGTCCTGCGCCACTTCGTAGTCGTACAGCGAGTACGCCGACGACAGGGCCTCCGGATTCCCGGTCATCTGTTTGATCTGCTGGCTGGCCGCGGAACGCTCCCAGAGCCCGATCAGCCACAGCCCGGTGAAGCCCCACCGGCCCAGTTGATCCAGCTCTTCGTCCGGAATCTGGTCCAGCCGGTCAATGTCCCGCCCATACTTCAGCGAAAGCTGGTGCAACCACACATGCGTTGATTTGGCCATCAGCACCACATTGGACATCCAGTCAATGTCCTTGCTGAAGGCCTCGACTTCGGGATACCCCCCGGCCGCCGCGCCGAAACGCAGCACCTGAGCCGGTCCGGGACCCCAGCTTCGCATGGCCGTCTCCTCACGGATGATGTCATGCACGAGAACCAGTTCGGCCAGCAGTTCCGCAGGCAGAAAGGCCTGCCAATGCTCGCGAACGTAGTCCAACTGGCCCTCAAGCGAATCCGGCGCGGCCTCGATCGGCGCGCGAAGCGCCTTGAGCAGGGGCAGACCGAGCTTGGGATAAGGCGGCTGGTCGAGGAAGAACCGGTCCAGCGCCGCCACGCAGGCCTCATACGGGGCACGCGCCCTCAATTCGGCGTCGTCAAACAGGAACCGGAACGGGCGCGCGGCCCGGTTGAACAGGGCCAGATGCAGCAACAGCAGCTCGCGCGCGACCACCTCCCGGCCCGTGTACGGGGCCTGGCCCCGCTCCAGGTACTCATCGATCCGCGCCTCCCCCCTGAGCACAGCCGACGGCGGGTACAATTGCGGACAGGCCTCCACCGTGTGGGCCACCACCGCGGGGGAAAGCTCACGAACCGCATAGCGAAGGCCTGTTTCGAGCACACGCGGGTACTGGTCGGCGCAGTACCAGTCGGCCATGTAGCGAAAGATCGCGTGCAACAGATCCAGTGCAAGCACGCGGCCCGCCGTGATACCCCCGGCGTCCTCACCGTTCTCGCGGCGGTTCGTGATCAGGTGACTGGCCAACGCGCGGGCGCGCTGCGGGGACAACACCCCGCCTTGCCTGTCGCCAAAGACAGAGGCCAGGCCGCACGTTTCCCAGGCGTGACGGGAAAGTGGAAACGCCACCTCGGAATATGGATTGGCGGCAAAGGAGTTACGAACGTCGGCCATGGCTCCTCCTCAAAGGGAATGGTACTGGGTCACAAGCGTACACGAACCGGACGGCGGAATGCCATGGCCCGGCGGTCGAGTTGACTGCGCCCTCCGCCCCCGCTAGGCTTGTCCTTCACCCGGCTTTCCGCGAAAGGACCCCATGCACGCCGAAATCGTAATGATAGGCACCGAGCTGCTGCTCGGGCAGATCGTGGACACCAACGCCGCCTTCATCGGCCAGACGCTCGCCGAACACGGAATCCCCCTCTACCGCAAAACCACCGTGGGCGACAACGCCGGACGGCTGCTCCGCGTGCTGGACGAGGCCCTGGACCGGTCGGACGTCGTCCTGTGCTCGGGCGGGCTGGGGCCGACCGAAGACGACCTGACCCGGGAGTGCGTGGCCGAGTTGCTGGACCGGCCCCTCGGGCAGCGGGACGACCTGCTGCGCCAACTCGAGGAGCGCTTCCGCGCCATCGGTCGCGCGATGACGCCGAACAACCTCAAACAGGCCATGCTGCCCGCCGGGGCTCAGGCCATCCCCAACCCCCACGGCACGGCCCCAGGGCTCATCGTGGACGATCCGCGCGGCATCATCATCTGCATGCCGGGGGTACCCTCCGAACTCCGCCCGATGCTCACGGAGCAGGTTATCCCCTTCCTGCACAGACGCTTCGGACGCCAGGGCGTCATCCACTCGCGCGTCCTGAAGGTCTGTGGTGTGGGCGAATCACAGGTCGATCAGGACCTGGCCGCACTCATCGCCGCCTCGTCCAACCCGACCATCGGTCTGCTGGCCTCACCGGACCACGTCCGCGTGCGGCTGACCGCCCGCGCGCCGTCCCGCGAACAGGCGGATCTGCTCATTGCGGTACTCGAGCGCCAGGTGCGCGAGATTCTTGGCGACGCTGTCATGGGCGCGGATGACGACACCCTCGAGGGCGTCGTGGACGGCCTGTTGCGCGCCCGCGGCTGGACCCTCGCGGTCGCCGAAAGCTGGACGGGCGGCATGCTGGCGAGGCGGCTGGTATCCGCGGGGGCCGCGTCGTTCCGCGGCGGGTCGGTGGCGCCCGAGGCCGCCGGGGGTTGCCAATTGGACGCGGCCCGCGAGGTTTTGCTACAGTACAAGACCACCTGTGCCCTGGCCGTCGGTGTTGAAACCGATTCCGGTCAAGGTCTGGTGGCGTGTTGTACCCCCAATGGGGACACAACCGGGCGCCTGCGCAGGGCCGAGACATCCGAGCTCGGCCAGGTCAGGGGCGCCGTTGGGGCGCTGGAATGGTTCCGGCGTCTTCTGATACGCTCGGAGGACCAAGCGTAGCGGACCGTGGCGCCCGAGGCAGGCAATGCCGAGGGAACGGCTTGGACATAGTTCCAGGACGGCTGCGGCAAAGGCATGGCGGAGGCGCCGCACGGATAGCGGCAAGCGCCTCGGCCAAGGGACCTGGGATTGTGGGAAGGCCGGCCTTGGGCGATCCGGGGCCTTCACACACCCCAAAGCATTCGGATCCAGACGCTGCCGGTGACCGGCGGCGGGCAGTCGGAGACCGCGTGCCACGGGAGGCATCCTGAAATGTTGGAAGTGATCGCGTTGGTGCTGCTCTCACAGCAGCCGGTTACACCGGTGATGGAAGGCGAAGCGTCCTTCTACACCGTCGCCAGCAGCAGTACCGTTACGGCTTCTGGCGAAATCATGCGGGACGACCGCTTCACCTGCGCCATGATGCAGGGCGAGTTCGGGACCTACTATCTCGTTGTCGCCCAAAACGGCAAGTCCGTCATCGTGCGCCACAATGACCGCGGCCCCTACATCGGCGGCCGGGTCATCGACCTCAGCCATGCGGCCATGCGCAAACTCCACGCCTCGGCGGGGACCATTCACGTCAAGGTCTACTCCCTGGGCAAGAATCCGCCCAAATGGCTGATCCAGCGCGTCAACTACGACGACAACTGACGGATCGGTGACCACCCCCCACCAGTACCCCATCGAGCGCCTCGTCCACGACGAGGCCGCCCGGCAACGGGCCTTTCCCGTCGCGGCGGAGCGCGTCTATCTGGCCCACGCGGGGGTGACGGCGCTGCCGCGCGTGGCGGCGGACGCCCTGACGGCCTTCGCCGATGCCGCGGCGCACGACAACCAGGAATCCCCGGCCGTGTGGGCGCAGGTCCAGCGGGCGCGCGAAGCCGGTGCGGCACTGGTGGGCGGCGCGCCGGATGAAATAGCCCTCTTGGGGCCAACCGCGCTGGGCCTGAGCCTGGTCGCCAACGGCCTACCGTGGCAGCCGGGCGACGAAGTGGTCTTCTACCGCGACGACTACCCGGCCAACGTCTATCCGTGGCGCGGCCTGCAACCCCTTGGCGTAACACCCGTTGCGCTGGAACCGGACCTGCCCGGCGACCTGTCGTGGGACCTCATCGAGCGCCACCTGACACCGCGCACCCGGCTCGTCGCGCTCGCCTCGTGTCACTTTCTCAGCGGATACCGCCTGGACCTGGACGAGATCGGCCGCCGCCTGCACGAGCGGGGCATCCTCTTCTGCGTGGACGGCATCCAGACCCTCGGGGCCTTCCCGCTGTCGGTCGAGCACATCGACTTTCTGAGCGCGGACAGCCACAAATGGATGCTCGGCCCGGCCGGCGCGGGGATCGTCTACGTCAAGCGGACCCACCACGACCTCCTGCGCCCCTCGCTGCTCGGGTCCTGGAACGTGTGCAGCCCCGAGTTCGTCGCCCAGGACCGCATCGCCTACTACGGCGGCGCACGGCGTTACGAGCCCGGCATGCTCAACCTGCCCGGCATCGCCGCCATGGAGGCCTCGCTGGCGCTCCTGCTGGGCGCAGGCATCGAACACGTCGCCGCGCGCATCCTGATACTCCGCAGTCTGCTCATCGACCTGCTGCGCCCGCTCGGATTCCGCCTCTACGGACCCTGGGAACACCGCGACGTCGACGTTGCCCGGCACGGTTCCGGCATCGTCACCGTGACCCATCCACAACGGGACCTCCGCGCCCTCCACGCCCACCTCGCCGCCCACAACGTAACGGCCTCACTCCGCCAGGACCGCGCCGGACAGCCCCTCCTCCGCCTCTCCCCGCACTTCTACAACACCGAAGGCGAACTGGAAAAGGTGCTGGCGCTCATGCGCGGGTAGTGCCGTCTGCTCCGAAGAGCGCCCACTCGCAAGACAGAGCGCGTCACGCTATCTTTCGTGCCCAAGACAGCATCTTGGCGGGAAGCGGATGTTCGAGGCGCCAAATAACAGACATCGGGCGAGAACCTTCATGCTTCACGTATTGCAGCGGACCCGCAAAGACGTACGGGGCGGTAAGCTTGTTCGCTAACCTATTCCGGTGGCGAAGAAAAAGCAGGGGGGTATACCCGCGTTGAGCGTGTTCGATGTAGCGACGACCAGTCTCTGACGTATCACTTGTGGTTGATTGGCTCTGCCAGTGGAAAAGCCGGTCCGTGATGGCGTAATCCTCGTACATAGTCGTCGGCGAATAGTCCGACTCTGTCTTTTCTACGTCTGCAAAAAAAACATCGAGCTTTCGGTCAGACACATGGAACACGCCTTCGCGCGAACTTCTGGGCCGTTCGAAGCTCCCGCACCCGAGTGCCAACAAAACTTGCTCGCGAGTGTAGGATGCATGTAACACCAACGGGCCGCTCTTCTCCTGAAACCGTGTGGGGCCTATGGGCGTGCGATGCTCCAGAAGCCATTCAAACAACTCCTGCAGGTCCTTTCTCAGCGCAGGTCGGACGCGAAGAAATTCCTCAGCGTCCTGAAGTGTCCCTCGCTCAGGCTTCTTGTCGCCCCAAAGAACGGTGTGAACCAGTGATGACGTCACTCCGTACGAGTCTGGATTTTCCTTCACAAGATCACGCGCTTGCCCAATCAGTGTGGTGTCGTCCATCAAGAGAAGTCGACGGCATCCTTTGGCTAGCTGGAACTCGACAACGGCTGCGTCAGGCTCGCCGCCCTCCGCCCTCGCAAGGAGCTCGCACGGCATGCCGCGGCGATACAGATCATCCGGACTATCCAGATGCAGAAAATCGAGTATTTCTCCCAGATTGGGGTTGCCGGTCACATGACGTTTGAGTTCCCGAAGCTCCTCGAGCAGCCGTTCACCACGCAGGCTCTGGCTGGCCTCCTTGATGTTTCTGAGGATATACTCGCGGGCCTGACGCTCAAGATGAATCAAGCAGCCTGCCGGCACAAAGGGCATATCGCGTTCGATCTGTGTGTCCACTCGAAGTTCTGGCCGGCTTGAAAGCGCTTGAAAGCGCTTCGCAAACCGGAAATTTTTGCTCTGTGGAGCAATAAAGTCTAGAACGGTCAGGTGAGACTTGCTCTCGTGCAGTCGCAAACCCCGACCCAGCTGCTGCAAGAAAAGCGTTAGACTCTCGGTCGGCCGCAGGAACAGTACGGTGTCGACGCAGGGTATGTCCACGCCCTCGTTATAGAGATCCACAGTGAAGATGAATCGAATGTCTCGTTGCTCAAGCCGCCGCTGTGCCTGACGTCGATCCTCCCTTGAAGACTCCCCCGTCAAGGCCAATGAGGGCAAACCGTTTTGCGTAAAGTGCTCCGCCATAAATACTGCATGGTTGACGCTCACACAGAAACCCAGACCCCTAACCTGATCGATGCCAGCCATGTAGCGATCCAGCTGGGACAGCACCCAATTGGCGCGCGCCCTATTGCCTTCCAGTAAACCTGCAAGCTCCCGAAAATCATACCCGCCGCGTTTCCACGCAACACCTGAGAAATCGAGGCCCTCCAGATCCGGTATCCCGTAGTAATGAAACGGGCTCAGCAAGGCACGATCGATAGCTTCGGGCAGCCGAAGTTCGTGTGTGAAGGCCCCGTCAAAATCGTTTCGTATGTCTGCGCCATCCGTGCGCTCGGGAGTAGCCGTCAGCCCAATAAGTGTTTTCGGCTTCACGTGGGAAATCAGTTTCTGATATGTTTTGGCAGCTCCATGGTGGGCCTCATCAAGCACCACATAATCGAAATAACTTGGCGCATACTGATCCAGATCTCGGCTGTTCCAGCTCTGAACTGTGCAGAAGAGATGGTCCTCTTGGGAAGCATCGGCACCTCCGATGACAAGGTCTCCGAAACTTCCATCACGGAGTACCTGCCGGAATGTGGCGCGAGCCTGCTTCAGGATCTCTTCGCGATGGGCCACAAACAGTAACCGTGGGCGCCCACCTACTTTCTCACAAAATCCCTTGTAATCAAAGGCCGCGACAATGGTCTTCCCTGTGCCGGTTGCCGCGATAATTAGATGCTTGTCTTTACCCGCGACGCGCTCGGCGGCAATATCTTCTAGGATCGCCCTCTGGTATTCGTAGGGATGAAAATCGAAAAAGGTGGTTGTCTCATCTCCAGAAATCCCTCGCTCCGCTGCAATCGCTTTGCGAAGTCTTGGTAGGTCCACGCTCTGACATGGGCTGAATTCTGTTGAGTCTTCCCAGTGCGATTCAAACGTGGCCACAGCATGCTGCCAGAGGTGCAATGTCTCATACTGGCTGATCTTGGCCGTCCATTCCAAACCCTCGTCGAGCGCCGCCTTGGATACATTTGCCGAACCGATATAGGCCGCACTGAAGCCGGTCTCACGATGAAACAGGTATGCCTTGGCATGAAGGCGGGTACGCTTCGTATCGTACGATACGCGGATTTCTGTGTTGGCTAGTTTGAGCAACTCCTCAATGGCCTTGTCTTCGGTGGCCCCCATATACGAGGTGGTTGCGATCCGAAGACGTGGGCCGCCATCGGGGGCTGGCCGGGCCGTAAACCGTCGCAGGGTCTCCATGAGGGGGACAATACCGGCATACTTGATGAATGAAACCAGCCAATCAGCACGGTCACAACTAGCTAGTTCCTTCTGCAGCTGGATGCGCAATGCTGGACTGCGCGAAGCCCCGGTTAGCAAGGCAGATACAGCCAAGGGCGTATCTGGTCGAGGGGTGTCGGTGTCTCGTTTTTCGTTGATCTCCCACAAAAGCGCTGCTCTCTCAGGCAACGCCGCAGTCAGAAACTCGCCTAGGCACTCAGGAGAGGATAGCTTCTGGGAGATAGTCGCAAGCCAGTTCTCCTTATTCGTGCCGGTGAGGATTTCAGCGAGAAAGTCGGCAATTTCCCGTGCCAAATGGGTAGCCAGACGACTGGAGAAGTACTCCTGATCCACGTCTCTCCATGTCGCCCGATCTGTGAGGCCGGCTCTTTCAATGCGCTTACGCAGTTGTGGCGTCTTGAGAAGCTCATATAGTCCCGCAGGTAGGTCTCTCATATTGGCGCAATTACCCCGTTCAACACCTTTTTCACTCAGGGAGCCAGGATACCTTATGCCTTCGAGCAACGCCACTATATAGCGACTAACCGTTTTCGAGGCAGTACCCTTTCGCCCGCCTTTACGCCGATGCGCACGCAATCTACTCCGGGTACAGCAGCACGGCTTGTCGCCGGGGCAGGTAGGCGGCCACGGCACGTGCAATTCTTTCATCGGCGCCTGACATCTCACCGCTGGACAGTGCGGCGGCAAGTTCTTTGTCGCCCAATGCCCACAGGAACATCTTGTACGGGTTGCTGCCGTCGGCCCGGAACGGATTCCGTTCGGGGAGCATCTCGCGGAGGGTCTTCAACAGCACCCAGCACACGTCGGCGGGATTGCAGACTTTCGGGTCGGTCAGGTGGATCTGCACGCCTTCGCAGACTTCGCCTTGGTAGCGGTAGTAGCGCGGCCGGAATGCGATGGGCCGGAAGGTCACCCCGGCCAGTCCGGCCGCGTTGAGCCGGTTCGCGAGCTCGGGGCCGTTCAGCCAGGGCGCGCCAACGCGCTGGAAGGGCGCGGAGGTGCCCACGCCTTCGCTGAGGACGCCCAGTTCGCCCAGGGTGCCGGTCATGGCGTAGAAGAAGCTGCTCTCCCAGTGGGGGATGTGCTCGGACGGCGCCACCCACGGCCAGCCCAGGTCGCCGTACACCATATTCCGCCGCCAGCCCGTCATCGGCACGACGGTCAGCTTCACCTTGGGCGTGCGCTCGATCTTGATCAGGCGCGCCCACTCGCCGGGGGTCAGCCCGTACACCTGCGGCACGTTGTGGATGCCGATGAAGGAGTACAGGTCTTCGTCAAGCACGGGCCCACCCACCTTGTCCCCGCCGATGGGCACGGGCCGGTCCAGCACGACCACCTCGACGCCCACGTCTTCGCATACGGCCATCAGATTCGTGAGGGTGGAGACGTAGGTGTAGGTCCGGTGACCGGTGTCCTGGATGTCGTACACGACCGCATCGAGATCGGCCAGCGCCGCGCGCTCGGGCATCTTGGTCGGACCGTGCAGCGATATCACGGGCAGGCCGCTGATTGGGTCAACGAAGTTGTCGACCTCTTCCCCGGCGTATGCGAGCCCGCGCAGGCCGTGCTCGGGCGAGAACAGGCGCACCACCTGCACGCCGGGCAGCGCGCGCACGAGGTCGATGGTGGACACGAGGTTGCGGTCGACGCCGGTCGGGTTGGTGAGAATCGCCACGCGCTTGCCCATGAGCAGTTCGGGCTGGTCCTTGACCAGCACCTCGACGCCGGGCAGGACCTCGGCCCGGACCGGACTCGCAGCGAGCATTGTGACGGCGAGCATCAACAGGGGAATCGACAGGGGCAGTCGGCGTCGCATCGGCATGACCTCCGGTGGATGTTGGCTGCTTGGGGGCACATCATGGCTGCCGGGGAGAGCCTACAAGATGGACGCGGCCAACGCAACGGTATTCACGCGCCGGGGAAGGAAATGGCCGCCGCCGCAGGGCGGAGCCGCCCACCCTGCGGCGGTGTTGGGAGAGGAAGCTTGGACAAGGAAATCGCTCGCGGTATCGCTCCCTCTTCCTGTCATTGGAATGACACGCCCGGGGGCAAACGATCACCCGCATGATGCAGAACGGGCCGGAACAGGTGTCCCGGCCCGGTTTCAGCGATGAAAGCAGGGCTACCGCCGCAGGCTCATGAACACAACGGCCTGAATATCGGCGACATTGACGCTGCCGTCCTGGTTCACGTCCGCCGCCACGTGCATGCGCGTGCCGAGAACACTGTTCACCACAATCTGAACGTCCACGGCGTCCACGCGGCCGTCGCCATTGAGATCGGCCCGCTCGGTCATCTTCGGGTCGTTCTCATAGCGGAAGGCGCCCGGCGCCACGACCTCGCCGCGTACCGTCACCACCTTGACGTCCACATCACCGGGCAGGTGAACCGGGGTCGTCGCGAGGATCTCCGTGTCGCTCAACGCGCGGAAGGTCAACGCCCGGATGCCGCCGAAGTATACGTTGAGCGGATAGGACAGTCTCGTTCCTTGTATGACGACCTCGGTGCCGCCTGTGGTTGGCCCATAGGCGGGCGTGATCGCGGTGACCTGCGGCCTTGCCACGATGGTCACGCGCGGCGAACTCACCGGTTCGCCCGAAAGCCCCAACGCCGTCTTCGGGGTGACCTGGAACATCCACGTGTCGCCCGGAGTGGTGTACGACGCGGGAATGGTGTCGGCATTGAGGAACGCGGGCACGGCGGCCCCGTTGCGGTACCAGGTGATCGTGCTGAAGCCCTCGCCGTACAGACGGCCCGAGAGACCGGCCTGCGGGTGATAGTAGTCATAGGACGCCCGCAGCAGCGCCGTATCCGGCACCTCGCGCGAGACCCTCGGGTTCTCGTTCAGGTCATCGGTGTGGAGCGCGACGTTCTGTGCGGTCGGCGCGATGTCGGGCCGGTAGATGAACATCCCCACATCCAGCGACGCCGAGGTGGACGCGGCCTGCGCGGATACGGTCAACCGGTAGATGCCGGCGTCCGCATAGCCTGGCTGCCAGCGGAAGGTGCCGGTGCCGTCGCCGTTATCCGTGAACGGCACGGGGGCGCTGCGATCCCACTGCGCCGACAGGCGCGGCGGCGTGTCGAAATTGGTCGTGGTCACCGTGAAGGTGACCCACTCGCCTACTTCGGCCACCTGTTCGGGAACGGGCGGCCAGAACCGGACCTGCGTCGGATCGCTCACCATCGCGGACAAGTCGCTGGTGGCCGGCACGCTGACGAGGTCCGACCGGAGTTCCGCGGGATCCGTCGGCACGCCGCGGCCATTGGACAGACCGACGATGGCCTCGCTTACACTCAGACCGAGGTAGGTAATGCGGATGTGGCCGCTGTCGAACAGCTCGACCTGGAACGTGTTCGTCCCCCTCGGCGCGCCAAGATACGTGAACTCGGGCACATGGTCATAGGTCAAGACGAACCGGTCGTCCAGCGAGCGCGCCCAGACATTGCCGCCGATGTTCGGCGCAAGGTCGGCAAACAGGAACGACAGCCGCGGGACGGCATAGTGCGCGGCCAGCGACGGGAAATTTCCGCCGCTCCCCGACGCCGCGGGCACGATGTAGCCGTTGGACGCCAGCAGCAGGCTGCTGTAGCGCTCGCCGAAGAACGGGAATCCCGTTTCCGTGCCGGAGTTGAGCGCGATGTACCCGTCGTCGGTCATGTGAAGGCGCCACTCCTTGTCGCGCGCGACCGGAAGCTCGTACACCCCCCTGGTCACGGTGAGATCGTAGTTGGAGTAGTTGTAGTACTGCGAGCGCTGACCGGACGCGAACGCGTCGACGGACGAACCCACCGGCGAAAACAGGAGCTGCGTGTAGGCCAGGTCGATCGGATTGGTCTGCGCGGAAAAGGCTTCGGTCAGCCGTCTCTCGGGCCCCGGCGTCTTCGCGCGCGCAAAGGCAAACTGCGGCAGGGCGCCGCTCACATCGGAAAACATCGCATAGAAATAGTTCCGGCCGGTGCTGAGCGGGCGGTTGATGCCGTCCACAAACGACGTGCCAATGCCGCGGTAGACCTCGGTGCCGTCCGTGATGCTCGATGGGAACGAGCCCTCCTTGCGCACCAGGATGTTGTTGCGAAGCCCTCCGCCAGTGGGATTTTTCCACGTGAGGGCGACCACCGGCTTGCCCTGCGTGGACACCGTTGGAACCGCCTGGAAGGCGCCGATCTGGCTGCTGCTCGAGTAGGGCACAATCTCGACCGCTTGACTGGCCATCTGCAGATTCAGGCGGTCCGAGTAACTCCACCCGAGGTTCACCGACGCCTGGTACAACTGGGCGTACAGATCGAAGTAATCGCTGCCGGCGGTTAACAGCTTGGTCTGCAGTTCATAGAAAAGCTTGGCGACGTCGGGGATGCCCATTCCCCTGACCGTGTAACCGTTGAAGTAGTCGCCATCGGTGAGCAGGTAGGCCAGCTTGTTGCCGATGCCGCTGTTGAAGTGCACGCCGCCGTTGTCGTAGTACCAGGGCAGATCCAGATAGCGGCTCATGCGGTCGGGGTCGCCGAACGCGGGCGGGTTCTTCATGTCGCGGATCGCGCCGATGGGCAAGTCCTCGCCCATGAGCCAGCGGACCGCGTCGCTGTCATTTCCGCGTCCGTTCGTCAGGTCGACGAACTCGCCCCAGATGTCTGAGAAGGACTCGTTGATGGCCCCCGACTGAAAGGCATAGACCAGGTTCGTCGTGTACTGGGTCACGCCGTGCGTCAGTTCGTGCGCCACCACGTCGTCCACAACGAAACCGGGACCAAAGGCCATTTGCCACCCGGTCCAGTAGGCATTTTGCTCGCCGATGCCCGGTCCGTAGCCAATGCGGACCACCGCATCCAGCGGCAGGCCCAGGCCGTTCAGGGAATCGCGGCCGTGCTGCTCGAAATAAAACCGGTAGGTGTCGCCCAGGTAGTCATAGGCCAAGTCAGCATCGGGAAGGCCCGACGGCGCCTGGCCTTCGGTCCGGACCACCTGCCCGGCGATCCACCACGCCAGCTCACCCGGCGCAATCTCAATCAAATTCTCGTTGAAGGTGTAGTTTGCATCGCGTATGGTACGGTTCAGCGCGGGATGGGCCAAGGGGTAGCCAAAGGGCACCGCGCCGGTGTGCGCGTTGACGAAGACCACCTCATGGACGATGCTCGCGCCTTCCGCCTTCACCGTCACCCGCCAGACCAGAGCCGGCTGGCCTGGCCCGCCGACCACCGCCGGATCGAGCACCATCAGCTCGGGCGTTGACGCCCCCAGCCCCGCGCCCCGCAGATCCTGCCGGCGCTGCACGCTGATGTAGGCCTTCGCCACCTCGACCGCCTGGGCGGCCGTGAGACCCGGCTGTGTGTTGATGGCCGTCAGCCCGGCGGCGCCCGTGCGCATCACGTCGCTCAAGACGGATTCGACGCCGCCCGCGCCGTTCATCTGCACGGCCATCTCGGCGGCGAACACGGGCAGGCCCGCGTAGGTCTGCTGCAGCCGCACATAGGACCGGCCGACATCTTCTTTCACCCACTTCGTGCGGGTATCCAGCCGGCTGTCCGCAACACCAAACACCTCGGCATGGGTCTGCACAAAGACGCGGGCGTTCTCCGCGGGCCGCAGCGCCTTCTGCTGCGGCGCGGACGGCTGGAAGGCCGCCCCGGGGGGTGCCCCCACGAACCGCGCATGCCCGTCACCGGTCTGCATCAGGCGCACGTCCTCCTGGGCCGTGACGCCGCTCAGCGAGCGGTACAGGTTGTCGTAATCCGCGGGCCCCACGGCCAGTGCAGCGCTGGCACATCCCGCCAGCACAACGCCGATTACGGTCCAGCACCAGACAGATCTGTGTCTTGACATGTAACGACTCCCGGCAGCCCCCTGAGGAAGGTGGCCTGCAACCGCCCACGTGAAGCGATTCCCCATGTGACCCCTACGTTATGTCCGAACCCTGGCGCGCCAATACGGCGTCAAAGACCCGCGTTGACGTCACGCCCCAAAAAGGCGCAAAGCGCCAAAATAAGTACTCTTTCCTATCTACGGTTGTACACCAGCATCGCAGCCAAGTCAAGAATTTTCGGGGCACCGGACCCTCAGTGCTCCCCAGTTTTAGGTAGGCAACGCTTGCAGGGAGCGAAATGCGTGGTTGAGTGAGCATTGGTATAGCTGTAGGAAGTAGTTGCCGATTCTTGCCAGGTTCATGACGCGGTCTGCTCG